>JBBDPF010000001.1:0-43189 GCA_040876545.1 Balneolaceae bacterium
TAGAAGATTTGATCTCTTACATTTGACTTTAGCCTACAGGTACATGGTATTTCTGATCAAGAGTTGTACTAAGATCTATTTTTTGGTTTGTTAAAAGCTATGTAAAATGTTGTTGGAAATAGAAATACCATGTCTTACCAATGAAATAGCGCAAGGGGTACCCCGCAAAAAATAGCGCAAGGGTTCCTCACAAAAAATAGCGCAAGGGTTCCCCACAAAAAATGGCGCAAGGGTCCCCCTTGTGCTCCTATTTTGGCAAGAAAGAACTACACCAGATCCGCGATGTCTTTTAAGACATCGCGGGTCTTTTTTCTGAATGAATTTCCTGCTATTGGCCGCCGGACACAAACCTTAAACCAAGCTTTCCTATTCTTTAGCCTCACTTTTTTCCTGAGCTGCTTTTAGCGTCTGGATGTATTCGTACCGGGCTTTGATTCCCGAACGGTTTCCATAAAAAGCGCCAAGTCCACAGGAAAAAACCAAAATCACAATAAGTATTAATTCCGCTCCACTTGCCTGCTCGCTGAGGGTAAGAATCCATATTGCTGGGGGAAGAAAAATAGCTGCTGCAATCCCGTAGTGCATATTTGTAGGGGCGGGCACTTTTTTGATGAACCGTTTGATCACCGCATAGGTGAAATTCAGGTAAATAAAACCAAATCCCAATAGAGCGATAAGTCCAATATAGGATGGATCATTTACATAACTTAAAAACGTATTGGTGGTAAGGATAATCCCCAAAGAGATCATCAAAACCCATGTCATGTATGCGAATACTCGAGAGCTGTCCTGCATAAAAAAATTAATTTGGTAGAAAATTTCGAATGATGGATGATGAAATTCATCCGGTGCCAAATATAAGAAGTTTATTGCGGAATTGACTGACAGAGTTCGATTAACACTCCATGATTATCTTTTGGATGAACAAATGCAACCCACTTATTATCAGCTCCTTTTTTAGGTTGCTCATTTAAAAGGGTAAATCCCTCTTCTTTGAGTCTATTAAGCTCTTTTTTGATGTCACCCACTTCAAAGGCCACATGATGCAATCCTTCTCCACGCTTGGCAATATAGGATTCGATAACAGAATCAGAGCTTGTAGCGCCTAATAATTCAACTTTGGATTCTCCGGTTTGAAAAAAAGCCGTTTCTACGTGTTCGCTCTCTACCGTTTCGGTTTTAAGGCAGGGCTTATTCAGCAGTTTCGAATATGTTTCTATTGCTTTATCGAGATCTTTTACAGCAATTCCTATATGGTCTATGTGCATCATTGTAGGATAAGGGTTTATTAAATTTCAGAGTTCATCGACACCCCTCCCTCCGCAAGCGGAGTACTCCCCTCAAGGGGAGAGGTTTTATTTAACTCTGTTTAAAGACATCGAACGAAGCATCCAGTTTGGCAAAGGTTTTTCCGTTTTTCGATTTTTTAAGTTGATGTACCACCCCCACTTTTTCATGATGGGAACCTTGTGGGTTTGTACAAATTCTATAAGCGTGCCATCCGGATCTTCAATATATGAGAATCGCCCGGCCGCTTCGCCCATATCAAAGGTGTCGGCACTATCTATAGTAAAGGGGTAGTTAATCTCTTCGCACTTTTCTTTCAATTTCTGCATGTCGGTTACATCAAAACAGACATGGATAAATCCTAAATCTCCCCAATACCGGTTTTTAAAAATTTTCTTGGGTGTGCGTGTTTTTACTTCAATCAGTTCAATATCAATATGACCCAATAAGCGGCTAAAAGCACCCTCATCGGTTTGAGGTTTTCGCAGGCAAATTCTGCGATACGTGTGTTCAGGATCAAGGTCATCAAAGGTTCCGGTTTCATCAAACAACACGGTATCGAACCCCAACACATCCGAATACAGAGGAAGTGCTGCATCTATATCACTAACGCCCAAGGTAACACCACAAACACCACCCGTAGAATCCGATCCACTTGTAAACCACGAAGGGCCTTCCACAATCTGGAAAAGATTATTGTAGGGATCCTGCACCCAAAATGTATTTCCATATACAGGATGCGAGTAAATTTTCGACAATCCCTCCGTATTTTGCAGTTTATACTCGTTGTAAATAGCCTTTGCATCGGGAGATTTTATCTTAACGGCATTGATGCCTAAATCCCCAACTTCGGGAGTAAACTCAGAATTTGTAGGTGTTCGGCTTGTAAACTGCCACACCTCAAAACCACCACCACCCATCATATTTAACGCAAGTACGGCCCGGCGCGAGTGGACTTTATTTCCGGTGTACTTTTTCATGAGCGTAGCATCGGCTTTGTCATCAAAAACCGGCACATCAATACTAAACATTTTTCGATACCAGCTCCACGCTTCCTGCACGTCTGACACACCAATACCTACCTGTTGAATTCCTGTAATAAGCTGAGACATTTCGAATCTTTATGTTTTGAAAAAAAGCAATTTACTATTTGTACAGTGTATTCAAAAATAGCAGCGGTGTAAAAAAAATATTGTCACTCGAAATGGTTGATTTTTACACAATGCTTGTGGTTATTCTTAAAGCGAAAACTCTTATTATTCTGAATAATTAGTACCATCCATTATGAAGTATAAATATACTATCCTCCTTCTTGCTCTTTTTTTTGGTTTGATGTCTGCTTGTAAAGCCCCTGATTCAGTTACAGAACCTTCCTCCGAAGAAGAACTGTCCCTGCTGGATACATTTTTTGATCAATCCAATGTATTTGGTGAAAGTATTACAGGGTTTGTTCTTTATGATCCCGAAACAGATTCTTTGCTCCACAACCGGGACGGGCACCGCTTTTTTACACCTGCCTCTAACACCAAAACATTAACGATGTACGGTGCCCTCAAAACATTTCAGGATAAATTACCATCACTTCGGTACGAAGTAAAAGATGATACCCTCTATTTCAGGAGCACGGGTGATCCCACTTTTTTGAATCCTGAATTTGAATCACAGGAAGCTTATGAATTCCTGAAAAGCCGTGATGAAGTGCTGGCTTATTACGATGGACATTATGATGATGAACATTTTGGCTCCGGCTGGTCGTGGGATTGGTACCCACAGGCTTATGCACCCGAAAAATCGCCATTTCCTATTTATGGAAATATGATGCGGCTACAGGCACAGCAAGTTGCGTTGGTTATGCTCAATGAGGATGAACCCGTAAAGCCGAAATTTTTTGAACGATATATCAATCAAAAAGAGTGGGATGGCGATCAACCGGAGTTGGTTTTGCGATCTCTTCGGGATAATGAAATCTCGTATGTGCCAAAATCCGATACCGTCCGCCAGGAGCGAAATATTCCATTTGTGTACGATCGTGATCTGGTGATTGAAATGCTGACAGATACTCTCGGAACACAGGTTCATCACGCCGAAAATCCTCCCGTCAGTTTTTCAGAAACTGTTTATGGTCCATCGGCAGATACCGTTTATGCACGAATGCACAAGGTAAGCGACAACTTTATTGCCGAACAATTAATGCTGATGATTTCCGATCAGGAGTTTGGTACCATGAATACCCGCAGGGCAATCAATCATGTTTTGGATACTTATTTAGATCAACTGCCCGATCGCCCACAATGGTCCGATGGTTCGGGGCTTACACGGCTAAACTTGATCACCCCGCGTACAATGGTCGCTCTGCTTGATCTATTTTATGATGATTTTGGTGAGGAGATGATGAAAAAAGTATTTGCGGCCGGTGGAGAAAGCGGCACAATTAGAGGAAGTTATCGCCCCGATGAGGGTGATCCGTCCTATGTTTACGCTAAAACAGGAACCCTGTCAAACACAACAGCATTAAGCGGATATGTTTATACTGATTCTGGCAAACGGCTTATTTTTTCGTTCTTTAATAATAACTATGTTGCTTCCGGCAATACCATGCGCGGAGAAATGGAAAAAACACTGCGCCTGATTAAAGAAAATTATTGATGTACGAGAAAAAACCTCCAAGGCCTTTTGAGACCTTGGAGGTTTGGTATCTATTTACGCCCAAAGATTGGAATAAACTTAAACCAACACACACTTTATGAAGCCTTTTTTCACAATATTCACTTTATTACTCCTGTTTGTTTTGCCTGATGGAGCTCAATCCCAAAACGGCGATTCCGTTACGACTGATGATTACGAACGGGCAGAATCACAGCTAAGCTGGAACGTTGGCGATAAAGTGTATAATCAAAATGTATCGCCAAACTGGATCAACAATGACCAATTTTGGTATCGTATTTATACCCGAAATGGTGATCGATATATGCTGGTTAATATTACGGAAAATGAGAAAAGTGTGGCATTTGATCATGAGCGTTTAGCGGCTGAAATTTCAGAACATACTGAATCAGCCGTAAACCCCGAAAATCTTCTTTTGGGTTCGCTTGAGTTTAGTGATGATTTAAGTACAATACGATTTGGGCACGATAGAAAAAACTGGGAGTGTTCTCTTACCACTTACGAGTGTGAAACCACTGATTATCAGTCTAATCGGGTAGATAATTCTGTGACTTCACCGGATGGAAATCTTGCAGCATTTACGAAAGACCATAATCTGTGGGTCAGAAATCTGGAAACGGGCGAGGATATTCAGCTCACCACCGAAGGCGAAAAGCATTATAGTTTTGCGCGTAACAATCAGGGGTGGTCGCGATCTGATCGTCCTATTTTAACATGGTCCCCCGATTCTAAGAAAATCTCTACATTCAGGCTCGATGAGCGGGATGTGGGACAAATGGTTCTTTGGAAAACCGTTGAAGGGCGTCCCGAGCTGGATCAGTGGCCGTATGCGCTGCCCGGAGATTCCATCGTACCGATGTTGGAACGCGTGGTCATTGATGTAGAAAATCAGACAAAAACCTGGTTGCAGGTCGACCCGGATCACCAGCGGGCATCCAACTGTTGTGGATTGGTTCGAAACGGCGAATGGGTGGATAACGAATGGAGCGAAGATGGCAGCAAACTGGCATTTGTTTCTACATCCCGTGATTATAAAGATGTAAAACTTCAAATGGCCAATCCCGAAACAGGCGAAGTAGAAGATATTTTCGAAGACCGCGATGACATCTTTTTTGAATCTAACCTGACTTCTCGCGGTGTGCCCAACTGGCGAATTTTGCACAATAGCGATGAATTTATCTGGTTCAACAGAAGCGATAACTGGGGACATCTCTATTTGCGTGATTTAGAAACAGGTGAACTGAAAAATCAAATCACAGAAGGGAATTGGAATGTGGTAGATATCCTTCGAGTGAATGAAGAAGAGCGAACCATTCTCTTTACCGCCGTTGGGAAAGAGGACAACCGCGACCCACATTTCGAACACCTTTATCGCATAAATTTTGATGGATCTGGAATGGAATTACTCACCGAAAATAATGCCCATCATTCTGTGAACTTGAGTCCGGATGCTAACTTTATTGTAGATACTTATTCCGACTTTCAAACTCCACAGGTTACGGTTATTCGTGATGATTCCGGCAAACGTTTGATGACTATTGAAGAAGCTGATGCATCTGAACTGCGTGAATCAGGGTGGCGGGAACCCATTCCATTTTCGGCAAAAGCACGCGATGGCGAGACGGATATTTATGGAATTATGATTCTGCCTTCCAACTTCGATGAGTCAAAATCGTATCCGATTATCAACGCCATTTATCCCGGTCCGCAGGGTGGAAGTGTGGGAACGCGTCACTTTTCATCATCACGTCGCGGACAGGCTCATGCCCTGGCAGAACTCGGATTTGTGGTAGTTGCCATTGATGCGATGGGAAGCAGCCCGATTCGATCCCGAGATTTTCATACAGCCTATCACGGAAATATGCTTGATAACGGCCTGCCTGATCAAATTGCGGCAATGGAGCAATTGGCTGATAAGTACTCCTTTATCGATCTGGATCACGTGGGTATTTATGGTCACTCGGGCGGTGGATTTGCTACCGGTGCTGCGCTCACTCAATATCCTGAGTTTTTTAAAGTGGGAGTTTCCGGCGCAGGGAATCACGATAACCGAAATTATACCTATTATTGGGGTGAAAAATATCAGGGACTGCTCGAAGAATCAGAAGGTTCTGATAATTATGAATCCTCCGCTGTACAATTACAGGCAGAAAATCTTGAAGGAAAACTGTTGCTATCGTATGGTACAATGGACACAAATGTGCACCCATCCATGACATTGCTTTTTGTTGATGAACTCATCAAACACAACAAAGATTTTGACCTTTTGGTAATGCCCAATCGAGGACACGGATTTGCAAATGAACCTTACAGCATTCGCCGAACGTGGGATTATTTTGTGGAACACCTTACGGGAAAAACCCCACCAAAAGAATTTCAAATTCAGCGGTAGGTTTGGGGGAAAACCTATCTGCTGAACCCTCCAAGGGTTCGAAACCCTTGGAGGGTTGAGTTCGACTTCTTCACTCCTCAAATAAGGATATTAATTTCTTTCTTTAACCGGATTTCCTGGTGAATGTTTATAAAATTGTTTAAGTCTCCAAACCATTCTATTCTTTCATTTCTTTTGATGTTGGTAGCTTGTCTTGCATGTAGTGTGGCGTCGCTGACCCGCGGGCTGAACTAATCGAGTCTTTTAACCTGAGTTCGAGTAAAAATATTGGTTGAGCGTCATTGATGAATTTTAAATTATTTATCGGACTCAGGTTATTGGTTTAGCTACTTTTTTAGCGAGGGGCAACGAAATTGTAAATGCAGTTCCATGTCCTAACTCACTATCGCAATGGATTTCCCCATTCATCATAATTAAGAGTTTTTTAACGATGGATAGGCCCAGTCCAATGGATACTTCTCCACCCGTTGGTTTGGTCCCAATCTGGCTAAACTTTGAGTAGAGCTTCTTTTGATTTTCTTTAGAGATTCCAGCCCCTTGGTCTTTTACAGTTACCATTCCGGCACCCGTTTTTCTATCTATCGAAATAGTAATTTCGGATCCTTCAAAAGAATATTTAACAGCGTTGGAGATGATATTATCAAGTACTTGCACAATAAGGGACGGATCAGCCAACACCAGGGGAGAGTTCTTTGTCTGTATTTTTATGTTCAGATTTTTCTTGGATAGTTGTTCTTCGAATCGCTTTACGGATGCACGAGTTACGCTTTCGAGAAAAACAGGTTCTAACTTTGCCGTTATTTGTCCCTGTTCAATTCGGTGGACATTTAAATACTTATCGATCAGTTCAAACATTCGTAACGAGCTGGTATGAATGATAGAACCCAGTGTTCTTACTTCATCGGTCGATGGGTTTTCGTCAATTTTTGCTAAAAGATCAGCCAGGCCTTGAATGCCGGACAATGGATTTCTCAGATCGTGAACGGCAATATTCATGAACTCATTCTTCTCTACATTCATCTGTTTCAGCTCTTCATTCTGTTTTCTGATTTTGATGGATCGCTTTTTTACCTGCCGTTCAAGCTTTCTGTTGAATCGTTCAAGCCGCCGGGTTTGATAGATATTTATGAATTTTCCGGAAGTATAAACCACCCCTAAAAATAGGAAGAAATAAAGAAAATATGCCCAGAGTGATCTATACCACGGAGGTGTGATGACAAGTGAATAAACGGCTTCGTCACTAATTAACCCTTCTCTGTTACGGGCCTGTACCGTAAAATTGTAGTTTCCCTCACGAAGAGAAGTGTATTCAACAATATGGTTGTCTGTCCATTCTGACCATTGCTCTTCATAATTTTGCAGAAGGTAACGATACTCCATCTCATAACCAGTACTGAACCACGGCGCCGCAACTATATATCGTAGGCGGGTGTTACCGAAAGGGAGTTCGGGGTTTGGATTTACTTCGGGATTAATGGTAAAGGTGGTATCGGTTATAACTTCAATTCGCCGAACTTGAGGGGGGTGCATTTCTGTGGTGAGGACCGGCTCATTTGGTACATATTGATAAAGTCCGTGGGCATTACCAAACCATAAATCATCCGAAATTTCATTGATAAATAAAGTGACGGAAAACGGTACAGATCTGAAGGAAGATTCCACCTTCTCGGGAGCATCAGAAAACATATTTCGGTACTCTGTTAAATATTGCCGTTCTGCGCTGGCACCCGACCATAGGGTTCCATCTTTATGATGAAACTTGTAGATGCCATCAAGTTCTTGATCCTCAAATTTAGGATTTCTCCATTCCACGAAACCATCCGTTTCCACATCATATTTATAAAAATTGTCGATTGTAGATACAAAAAGGTCGCCATCAATTTGGTGCAGAGTTGCATTATGTTCTACAAAATAGTCATCGTTACTGCGGTATGTTTTAATCGTTTCCGGATTTAAACTTGGGTTCACGTAACGGATACCATCACTTTGTGTGGCTAACCAAATACCCCCGGTTTCATCTTCGAGCAATTGCCTTACCGGGTTTCCAATCTCCAGAAATTCATTTTCATCAGAAAATTGATCATCTATTTTATCCACATAATAAAGTCCGTTGAACGATCCGGCATAAATACGATCAGGATTTTGGGTGGATTGAATAACACTTGCGGTAAGTGTAGATGATAATTGTGTGGTACTATTTTCATCTACCAGAAATAGACCGAAATTATTGGCCACCAATAATTTATTTGTATTAGAATCTTGATAGGAGCTAAGATCCCAGGTAGCGGCAGTTACTTCATTATTTAGGGCAAACCCATCTTCATTTTGGTGATAAAGCCCCATTGACGTAGCTACAAACAATTGATTGTTCAGTTCCTCGGCATACAATACTGTTCCATCCAGACCGCTATTTTCGTCATAGTGGTTTATAGATCCTGCAATTTCGGCCATGGCAAAACCAAAATTCAATGCTATCCAAAGATTTCCCTGGCGGTCTTCGTAAAGTTGACTTACAACCTCGGACTGTAACCCTCCATTGCCGTCTATTTTTTGAATCAGCTCTCCTTCTTGATTGATAATAACAACGCCCGCTGTGGCTGTGCCTATAGCATAATTCCCATTTTTAAGCTGGATACCTACGGTAACACTTTCAGCTTTTAAAAATTCGCTAACGTCACTGACAAAAGGCTCTAAAGTACCCGCAGGATTTTCATCCTTTTGTGAAATATAGTACAAGAACAAGCCCCTTTTTACGGTACCGACGAGTACTCTTTGGTCATCAAAAGGAAGCATAAAATAAGGTAGCTTATCATCCGTAAACGCTTCCCCACCAGGTGCAGGTTCAAGCGTATTATCCGGGCTTAATTGACGTAGGCCGTTATTGCTTTCTCCAACATAATACACCCCATTAATAGCAAACCCATTAGAGAAGGTGCTTTGAGATTCAATAACATCATAATTTTCATCTGAATACAAAAACAGTTGATTTCTTGTGGGGAATACGAGCTCATTATTATGTTCTGTAAGATTCCAAAGCGGGCCAAAATCCTGATGCTCATCATTCATTTTTTCATGTATATGGGAATAGTAGGGAAGCCCGTCAGCATCATTTTTAATTTCACCTATATGATTTGCGGCACCGTAAAAAACAGAACCATCAGAAGTAGTGATTAAATCTGTTACCATTAAACCCGTACCAGAAACCATTTGGAATTCTTCGCCATCGTAAACAACAATACCAGTGCCGGTACCAATAAGTATATGCCCCTCTTTTGTTTGGGTGATATCCCAGGCTTGATTGTGAGCACCGTATTCATCAGGCTCAAAATTTCGAAGAAAAGGGTAAGCCTTTTGCTGTGCTTCTGAGGGAAGCGTGAACAGAATTAGAAACACCATTAGAAACAGAGAAAGGCGAAGCAAGTATTGAGCCATGTAATGTTCGATTTAATGAGCAACAAAAATGTTAGAGAATGTACGAAATGAGATATTAAGAAAAATTAACTTTTATGAAACCCTCCAAGGGTTTCGAACCCTTGGAGGGTTGTGACCAATATTTAGGTTGGCCGCGTCAACATCTGCTCTCTGATTGGTTCATTGTGATGATAGACCTCATTTTTTGTCAGATGAAACTATCAACGCTTCTATCTCATAAAGACACAGGTTTCTTCTCCCGGTTACTTTTGAACATCGCATCTATTACTTTCATATTGTTTATCGCATCGGCCAGCGGTGTTGGTACATCCGTGTTGTTTAGTATTGCTTCGTTAAAAGCATCCACCTGCAGTTCGTACTGATCAACAGTTTGAAATTCAATCTTCTTTTTACTCCCTTTTTTTGAAAGGTAAATAGTGGTAGGCCGGTCGGTGGGTGCATTAAATGGGATTTCGATTTCTATTATCCCCTCCGTCCCGAAAATATGAACCCGCTGGTACGGATGCATTTGTGTGGAGCAGGTAAATGTGGATGTAAGGTCTCCGAAGGAGAGTATCCCGGATGCTTTCCGGTCAACGTTAAAATCCGGATCGATATCGATCTCTCCGTACACCCGGTCCGGTTCGCGGTTAAAAATAAAACGGGAAAGGGATATACAATAACATCCAATATCCATCAGGCTGCCACCGCCCGCCGCCGGTTTATTTCGGATGTTTTCAGGATCATTATTAAAATAGGAAAAAAAGGAATGAATGCTTTTAAGATCCCCGATTTCCCCCTGTTCAACCAGTTCTTTAGCTTTTTTCCACTGTGGATGAAAGCGGTACATGAAGGCTTCCATCACTTTCAGATTTGGAAATTCCCCGGTCTTTTTCAAAAAATCTTCAGCTTCATTTACAGTTAAAGCAATGGGTTTTTCACACAGCACATGTTTACCCGCCTCCATGGCTTTAATTGTCCAGGGAACATGCAGGTGATTTGGAAGAGGATTGTAGACCGCATCGATTGTCTTATCCGCCAAAAGCTCTTCGTAGTTTCCATAGGATACCGGAATATTGAATTCCCCCGCAACATCATCTGCCCGTTCAGAATTTCTTGAAGCGATAGCCTGTACAGAACCATGCGTGCAGTTTTGAAGGGCCGGTATAAGATGCTTCCTACCAATCTTTGCAGTACTTAAAACTCCCCATTTGATTGTTTTCATGATTGTGTTGTGAATTTGTGAAAATAAATTTGAATACCGAAAGATTTCTTACTGTATATAAAATATCAGTTGTGATAAAATATATAATTCTTTGAGATTCAATGTCGGCAGGAGGGGCAAAAAAGTCAGTTTGGGTAAATACAGTAAAATTGGCGGGGATTGGTAAGTTCTGTACCTAAAACAGAATTGAGAGCAAAATGTTTTGAATTTAAAACAGGTCAGTCTCCTGTTTAGTTATTTTGGAGAGATAAGCTTCATATTTTAAAGCATAAACACGTTTTTAAATTAGAAATATTTGACTTTCTAATTTTTTGGGTTTATCTGATAAATAAAAAAAGCCCTCCGCAGAGGGCTAAGGGTACTCATGTGAGCATTGCCTGCAGAGTCTAAATCTCTTTGTTGTGATAAGACTCTTTTCGAGATGATTTACTTGAGTATAAATGAACTTGGGAAATAAAACAAATCAGGAAAAATGAAAAAAATATTAGGCTTGGACCTCGGGGTTGCTTCAATTGGCTGGAGTTTAATTGAAGTACATAATGAACATAAAAATATTATTAAATCGGGGGTTAGAATATTTCAAGGAAATGAGCAAAGAGCTGATGCTGCTCCCGGAGAATCTTCAAATGCAGACCGAAGAACCAAGCGTTCTGTTAAAAGACAACGAGATCGACGCTCAAGAAGAAAAATAAATTTGTATGTCACTCTTAAACAAAATGGATTAGCGGCCAATAAGTCCAATTGGGATGAATGGGTTAGCATTAATCCATATGAAATACGAGCAAAAGCATTAGACGAGAAAGTTCCTCTTCATGAATTTGGAAGAGCACTTTATCACCTTAACCAACGAAGAGGTTACAAAAGTAATCGAAAGGCAGGGAGTGATAAAGAAGGAGCTGTAAAAGAAGGGATATCCAAAGTTCGTGAGCATATGGCAAAATATAAATCCAGAACCATTGGAGAATATTTTTATGAGATTTATAACAACCATCATCGGAATGATGTAGAGTATGATGATTTTGATTGGAGAATCCGAGACAAATATACTCATCGCCGAATGTTCAAAGAAGAATTTGATGCATTGTGGGAAGCTCAAGCTGTACATCATAAAAAACTAACGGACGAACTGGGAAAAGAAGTTAAACATATCATTTTTCATCAACGGAAAATGAAAAGCCAATCTCATCTGATTGGTAAATGTGAACTTGAAACAGATAAGAAAAGAATTTCTAAAGCCCATTTACTTTTTCAAGAATTTAGAGTGTTGAAAAACATCAATAATCTGTCACTTTCAGATGAAAATGGTTTCCAGATTACAATAACTGAAGAGGATAAAAAAACTCTTAAAGAAATCTTTGATATAAAAGACAAAGTTAGTTGGAGTCAGCTAAAGACGGCTCTAATAAAAAGTGGGTCTATAGCAAATAAAAACGCTGTTTTCAATCTTGAGAGAGGAGGCAGGAAGAACATTGAAGGTAACCGTACAAATGCAGCACTTTCGCATGAGAAAGCTTTTGGAGACGAATGGTTTGATTTGGAAGATGACTTCAAAAATCATGTTGTAGATGTTCTTATTCATGTGGATAAACCTGGAGTGGTAAAAGACCTTGCTCTAAACAAATGGAACCGTACTAAGGAGCAAGCTGAATACATTACTCACAAGTTATCACTTGAACAGCGTTATGGCAGCTTTTCAGAAAAAGCGATTAAGAAACTGCTCCCATATTTAAGAGAAGGTATGGAAGAGAGTACCGCTATAAAAGAAGCTGGATATTCTTTATTTGAACAGAACCCTGGTAAAATGAACCGGCTTCCTATGCCGGATCAAACCATTAAAAATCCCGTGGTTTATCACGCATTGATTGAACTTCGAAAAGTTGTAAATGCCATTATTCGTAAATATGGGATGCCGGATGTTATTCGGGTAGAGTTGGCTCGTGATTTAAAGGCGGGGTATGAACACCGCCAAAAAATGACTAAGCGGATGCGAGAACTTGAAAAGAAAAATGATAAAGCATATAAAGCACTTCAAAAAGCTCCATTCAATATTCAATACCCCGGGTATAACGATATAATTTGGTATAACCTGTGGGATGAATGCGATAAAACATGTCCTTATACTGGTAAATCTATTCCGGCAGAAGCGTTTAATTCAGGAGAATTTCAAATTGAACATATTATTCCTTTCAGCCGCTCTTTGGATAATTCTTATATGAATAAAACCCTTTGCGAAGCAGATTTTAACCGAAAAAAAGGTAATCGAACTCCTTGGGAATGTATAGAAGCCGGTTTAATGGTTGAAGATAAAATGCTTCAGCGAATAAGAGAATTGCCTTGGAATAAACGTAATAAGTTTACTCAAAAAACGATTGATGAAGATAAATTCCTAAACCGTCAATTAAACGATACTCGATATATAAGTCGGGAAGCAAGTTCTTATTTAAAAAATCTTACTTGTGAAAGCATAGAAGTAGTAAAAGGGCAAACAACTTCTCTTTTAAGACATCTGTGGGGGTTAAACAGTGTTCTAAATAAAGAAGATGACGAAATGAAGAACCGTGAAGATCATCGTCATCACGCTATTGATGCCATCGTAGTTGCTTTTACGAATCGTTCTACTTTGAAACGGCTTAGTGACGAAAACAAACGCATCAGTACAGCAGAATGGATGGACGCAGATGAAAGTGGCCGTGCAACAAACCAAGAAATGAAACGACGAATAGGAGAACGAATTGATTTAAGAGAACCATGGCTTTCTTTTAGAAATGATGTGGAAACAAGTATTAATGAAATTACTGTTTCACATCGTGTGAATAGAAAAATTTCAGGGGCTTTACATAAAGAAACTTTTTATGGTACATCTGATGAACCAGATACTAAGAACAAAAAAATCATGGGTCTAAGAAAGCCAGTACACCAATTAAAAATGACAAAAAGGACTAATGATGTTGAATGTATTAAAGATGAAGGAATTAAAAGAATCATAAAAAATGAAATTGAAGAAAGAATAGAACAAGGTAAATCTAAAGAAGAAGCTATTAGCAGTTTTGAAGCTGACCCACCACACATAGTATCTTCAAAAGCTAAAGTTCCAATAATGCGAGTTAGATTAGAGATGGAAAAAGACCCTTCAATTTATCATCATTTTGAAGATGATGATGGAAAAGTAGTGAAATATGCACAGTATGGTAATAACCATCATATAGCTATTTATGAGACGACTGACAAAAAAGGTGAAAAAAAACAAGTTGGAGAAGTTGTTCCTATGATGGAAGCCGCAAGAAGAGTAAAAGATGGTGAACCTATTGTAATGAAAGATTATAGACCAGATCATAGTTTTTTGCTTTCCCTATCTATAAATGAAATGATCATTAATCATGAAGACGGTCAATTATATCGAGTTCAAAAAATTGATTCTAGTACTAAGATTAACTTTAGACATCAAAATGTAGCATTAAAAAAACAAAATGATCCGGGTGTATTAAGAAAGATGCCTAATACTTTAAAAGCAGAAAAAATCAAGATTTCTCCGATTGGAGAAATCTTTCCAGCTAATGATTAAACGCACGGTTGAAATATCGAGCGGCCCTATTCATCTTAGTATTAAGCACAAACAAATGCTGCTTAAGAAAAAGGAAGAAATTCATTCCATTCCTGTGGAAGATTTAGGACTGTTGGTACTTTCACACCCTGCAATTAGCTACACTCATCAATTGCTTTATGAATTATTAGAGCAAAATGTAGCTGTGCTTTTTTGTAATCGACAGCATATGCCGGAAGGATTGTTGCTCCCATTTGAAGATAATCAGCTTCATCAAGCCAGATTACAGATCCAGACCGAAGCTACTAAACCTCTTAAAAAAAGATTATGGCAGCAAGTAGTTCGTGCCAAAATAAAAGCTCAAGCTGATGTTCTTGAAGAAAAGCATGGCGAGCACTTTGGTTTAAAACCACTTATCAAAAAAGTGCATTCCGGTGATCCCAAAAATGTAGAAGCTCGGGCTGCCCGAAAATATTGGACCGCTCTTTTCCAAAATAAAGAATTTAGAAGAAATACTGATGGACAAGATGTGAATGCTTTGTTGAATTATGGGTATGCCATCATTCGTGCAGCTGTGGCAAGAAGTATTACCGCAACAGGCCTACATCCTTCTATGGGGGTTCATCATCATAATCAATACAATGCGTATTGTTTGGCCGATGACATGATGGAGCCTATGCGTCCATTTGTGGATGGTGTGGTATACGATATGTATAACCAGAAAGGGACTCTTGAAGTAGAGGTGAATAAAGAGACTAAAAAACCATTGTTAGAGCTACTTACAAAAGAGGTTACGATTCGTGACATGAAGTATCCACTATTGGAATCGTTGCATATTATGTCAGCTTCTTTGGTTGATTGTTTTGCAGGTAGTCGTAAAGAGATGGATTTTCCAATTCAAATCTAAAATCTGCGTCATGAAAACATTTGGAGGACTAAAAACTATGTGGATGATTGTAATGTTCGACCTTCCTGTAGACACTAAAAGAGCAGTAAAAGAAGCTAACGATTTTAGAAAACGAATTAAAAATGATGGTTTTTTGATGATGCAGTTATCTGTTTACTCACGTCACTGCCCGAGCCGTGAAAATGCAGATGTACATGAACGAAGAGTTAAAAAAATCTTGCCTCCCGATGGAGAAGTTCGCATTATAAGAATCACGGATAAACAATTCGGAAAAATGAAGATTTTTCATGGAAAACGAAGAAAAGCGACAGAAAAAGCTCCTAAACAGTTGCAAATGTTCTGACTTTTCAGGATTAAGAACTGAACAAGTAATTGCGAGAGAATTACTTGAACAGAACGTAATCTAAATCATCTCGAAAAGAGTTCAAACCACAACGTTTATTCAGTTGAGGGGTACCGTTCCGTTAATCTAAATCATCTCGAAAAGAGTTCAAACCACAACGATTCTGAAATTATGGTGGTGGATTCTGCCAAATCTAAATCATCTCGAAAAGAGTTCAAACCACAACAGTAACCCCTCAGCGTGAGAGAGAGTTTTAAATCTAAATCATCTCGAAAAGAGTTCAAACCACAACTACAGAGAAGGGTTAGACTGTCGTGGTGCAAATCTAAATCATCTCGAAAAGAGTTCAAACCACAACGGTATCGGTGGATGGATGGCAGATGCTAAAAATCTAAATCATCTCGAAAAGAGTTCAAACCACAACCTGTAGATAAATACACAAAGGTTCAGGATAAATCTAAATCATCTCGAAAAGAGTTCAAACCACAACTCAGCGAACGGTTTCACCTCCTGGCGAATCAATCTAAATCATCTCGAAAAGAGTTCAAACCACAACAGCTCATAGAAAAGCTCATCGGCAGCGATGAATCTAAATCATCTCGAAAAGAGTTCAAACCACAACGATCTGCGAAGGATCTAATTGATAAGTTAGAATCTAAATCATCTCGAAAAGAGTTCAAACCACAACATCGCAGGTGCACTGGCCATATTTGGAGTAAATCTAAATCATCTCGAAAAGAGTTCAAACCACAACAAAATGTTAAAGAAGTGCCTATTAATTTTGAATCTAAATCATCTCGAAAAGAGTTCAAACCACAACGCAATTGTGCCAATTCCACCTGCACCTGCGAATCTAAATCATCTCGAAAAGAGTTCAAACCACAACGACGGGGCGGAAGCGGTTGAAATAGGATTTAATCTAAATCATCTCGAAAAGAGTTCAAACCACAACGGTAAGAAATGTGGCTTTCAGGGTATACCAATCTAAATCATCTCGAAAAGAGTTCAAACCACAACGGTGCATTCGATGGCCACTTTTTCTACATCAATCTAAATCATCTCGAAAAGAGTTCAAACCACAACCTACGTTTTAGGTTATAACTTTAGGTTTCGAATCTAAATCATCTCGAAAAGAGTTCAAACCACAACAGGGACGGACGATCCATACGACATGCATTTAATCTAAATCATCTCGAAAAGAGTTCAAACCACAACGAGTTATTAGTTTGCACATTCTGAACGTATAATCTAAATCATCTCGAAAAGAGTTCAAACCACAACGATGTTAATATGATCTTCTCAATGGATTCAAATCTAAATCATCTCGAAAAGAGTTCAAACCACAACAACATCTATAACTCAAAAGAAACTTAAATCAATCTAAATCATCTCGAAAAGAGTTCAAACCACAACGGATTAGTCAATCAAAGGTTTCGCGGTTGAAATCTAAATCATCTCGAAAAGAGTTCAAACCACAACGGCTATCAACAACGCTATGCAGAAATGAAAAATCTAAATCATCTCGAAAAGAGTTCAAACCACAACCAGGATGGAGTTCTAATGCGAAAGAAGCAAAATCTAAATCATCTCGAAAAGAGTTCAAACCACAACGCTTTCACTGCCTTGCTCTAAAAACGTTCTAATCTAAATCATCTCGAAAAGAGTTCAAACCACAACCATAATGGTGATTATTGGATTGTGGATGAGAATCTAAATCATCTCGAAAAGAGTTCAAACCACAACCAAGTGGTTCAAACAGTAGCTGGCAGGTGTAATCTAAATCATCTCGAAAAGAGTTCAAACCACAACAAAGGCATAGAGCTTCCAAAGTATTCGTTCAATCTAAATCATCTCGAAAAGAGTTCAAACCACAACTTTCCGTACCGCATCGTTTGTAAATAGAAAAATCTAAATCATCTCGAAAAGAGTTCAAACCACAACATTAGGCCTAAATCCTATATTTACAATAGTAATCTAAATCATCTCGAAAAGAGTTCAAACCACAACGGAGTGATGGTTCTCCGTTGTTAATTCTTAAATCTAAATCATCTCGAAAAGAGTTCAAACCAACGGGCCACTTGAATTTATTGTTATGTTGGCCGAATCTAAGGCTAATCACAATAGAACACTTTTCTTTGGCTCATAGACCGTTGAAATCCATTATTTTTTGATTTTGCTTTCTCCTGTTAGCATTATCTCTTATTGCTTTTCTTAAAAAGCAATTTTACTTCTGTTCGATTCAATAAACAATTATGAGGCAATTCTCAATTTATAGCAAAACGTACTTTATTGGTTTAAGTCCAAATTCACCAGAACTCCTCCAGATGTATCCCCGGTTTGTAGTGTCTTGGAGGGGCAGAATAACGTTAGTTGTCCGGGTTGTCTCCGAGTCGTCTCCGTACCAAGTCCGTACCAACTCCGGCAATCCTTCGGATGGCTCCGGATAGTACCGAACCATGGTCGGGCCTTGGATCAGATTTGTCCCGGTTGTGTGTCAGTACGCCACTATCCTCCAAGTTGTACAATTAAAACTTCAAGTGTAAGCTTTGATACTTTTTCATGGTGCCCGTGAGATTTAAATGCTAAACTTTTGTTGGTCTCTTCTTGTATCCCAAATGCTAAGTACAGTAAAATGTTGCTCTGTTGATGTGTAGTAGATCCGGTAGTATTTTACTAATACAAAACGAATGTTTCTTTGCTGATCAAATACAATTCCGGCATCAGGCATTTTCGAAAACAGTGAAATGGTTGAGGAGAATAACCCCTCAAGCTTTATGGGATAATCAACTGAACCAGTTTTTTCATACCAATATTCAAGAATATCTGTGCGATCAGTTACAGCCCTTGAAGCCCAGTTTATTTTTCTTTGAGCCATTTATCAAACAGTTCATTCGCTTCATCTTGCGTAATAACATCGTCCATCTTGTATTGTTTGTATCCTTCATGTACGGCTGCAATTTCATCTTTAGAAAACTCTGCGGGTACAGAAATATTAATCATGGAACTAATCCATCTGTTGATCTCCTTCAGCAGGTCCGGGTCTTCAATTAGATTTATTTTATTTATAAGCTCTTGTTTAGTATCCATGATTAATTGATTTTGCTTGCTATATCATTGTCATTAAAATTGGTAATTGTAGTGTGTTCTGCAACATTAGATTATTAAAGTTTAAAGGAAATCTTGCTATAAATTAGTTTATTTGCAAGTCAACCCTCCAATAGTTTCGAACCCTTGGAGGGTTTTATTTTTTTAATTCACTTCTCAAATAAGGAGATCACTTTATGAAATTAGCAATATTATGACGGCCTATGTTTTGTATACAGAAATTTTTTGAATTAGGATTTCTGACATATGAGTTCATAAAAAGATCTGCAATGTAGTGGCGAGGGTTACATGGATAGGGGGTGTGTAAATATTTTTTATATTTCGTCAGGCTCAATTTTTAAAAAACAGTAAAGATATGCCAACTATAGAATTGAATGATCACATGATTTCCATGCTCGAAATGGCACTTGATGACAATAGTTTTATGAACGATTGGTATTTTGACAAGGAAAAAAATGAGGTCACATTTATCACGGAATATGACGATCTGGAAGAACAGGAAGAAGTGAAACAGCTTATTGAAGACGATGAGGGCGGGGATCGGTTTATCTATATCGATCCGGTGGGCAGTTCGGAAAGCTGGCAGTATATGGAAGATTTTATACATGAACAGCAGGATCTGGATGATACTGTTCAGTCGCTGTTGTTGAGGGCCATTCAGGGGAGCGGCGCGTTTCGGAGATTTAACGACGCGATTGATGATGTGGGGATTCGGGATCGCTGGTACGCTTATAAAAACAGGCTGGATCGGGAGCGAGCACTTGAATGGTTAAAAGACCATGACTTGATAACTGACGAAGGTGTAGCCAAAGGCATAAAAATGCTGGAAGATAATATTGCACGCCGGAAACGAATTGAAGAGGGACAACAGGGAATGGAAAAAGGAGCACAAGTGGTTTGTATTAGCACTCATGGCCATGCGGATAAAATCACGCCGGGGAAAGCGTATGACATTTTAGATGAACGCCCGGATGATCTGCTTATTCGAATTGAAGATGACCGTGGAAAAACGGTATGGTTGCCAAAAAGCCATTTTGAACTGGTTTGATCTTTAGTCTATAAACCCTCCAATAGTTTCGAACCCTTGGAGGGTTTTACTTTTTTAATTCACTCCTCAAATAAAGAAAGTATTTTTTCCATATTGATTTCCCGATGAATTCTCAAAAATTCACTTCTATTACCAAACCATTCAATTCCTTCCCGTCTTTTGATTTTCGTGGGTCTATTTAGAAGATAGGCATGCCACGAACTATGAAGCCACTTTTTTGGATGATCAACAAATCCATGATGAACAGGGTTATTGTGGATATAGGCGATAAGTGTACCGAAGTAATGATCAGAATCGATCCGTTTTCGCTTAAAATTTGGAATGAATAGGCTTCCTTTTCGGTCGTACACTTTATTAATTGCTTTGGTGTAGGCATTAAATAAATTTGAAAATTGCTGACTGATGACTTTGCTAAAACCTCCAAGGTTTCCAAAACCTTGGAGGTTTCGGTTCGACTTTTTATCTCTTACAAATTCCAACACCTCCTCTTCCTCTTTTATTCTCACCATTAAATGAAGATGATTTGGCATCAAACAGTAAGCAAAAGTTTCAGCGACAGGCTCAACGTGTAATGAATATTTTTCAAGGAAAAAGTTATAGTTTTCTTCATCCCGAAACAGGTTTTCGTTGCCGTTGCCGTTGGCGTGTGTCCAGATGTGATATATTTGGCTGGGTTTGAGATGAATGGTTTGTGACAATGTAGTTGGATTGGTTTGGCGTTTGGATGGTACTTAATAGTATGAACACCATAAACCGATTTCCTTACAGATTTAACCGACAAACTTTTTGATCTACTGCTTAGAAGCAGTTGTTCTATCCTTATTGTCTGCAGGGTACACTCACTTTCCAGGCGAGCCCACATTCGGTCAATATGAGATGCACCATGTTTTCAGAAGAATGCATATTGATGAGGTATACGTAAAAAATTGATTCGGATATCTGGTTTCGAACAAACCCTCCAAGGGTTCGGAACCCTTGGAGGGTTGGGGTATTGGAGGTTTATACACCTACTCCTCAATCAGTTCATCCATCTCTTCAAGGATTTCACCATAGCGAACCCATTCGCCGTTTTCGAGAGCTTCTCGCAGATCACGCCACAAGGAACGGAATTGTTGCAGTTCTCTTGAATCCATTTGTGGTGTTTCACTTGCAGGGAGTCCCAATTGCTGGGTGGCGGTTTGTACAACTCCGGGAGCTACAAATCCGGCTTCATCACCAAAGAGCTCAAAAATAGCCTGTTCTATGGTAGGCTGCATGGCGATGTCATCACCAATAGCGACAATAACCCGTTGCAGCTGAGGGATATCAACTCCATCAGCCAAAAGGAAAACGGGTTCTACATAGAGGAAAGAATTTTCGATGGGTATCACCATAAGGTTGCCGCGAATCACGCTTGATCCCCTTTGATCCCACAGCGCGATTTGACGTGAAATTTCGGGGTCCTGATCGATTCTGGCATCAATTTGGGCAGGACCGTAAATCAACCGGTCTTTGGGAAGTTTGTAGGCAACCAAATCTCCATATGATCCCGGATCGGATTTTGCCGCCAGCCAGGCAATCATATTGTCCCGGTTTTCGGGGGTCAGCGGGCTAATCAGCATAAATTCTAAGGATTCTTCTCCGGGCAATCTTGCCAACACATAATAGGGTTCCATAATTACCTGTCTTCCGGCATACTTCTCGTTTGGCCGGGTCCAGAGATCTTCCTGGTTGTAAAATACCTGGGGACGGGTCATGTGATAGCGGTTAAAAATTTCCATCTGTACTTCAAACAGATCCTGTGGATAGCGGAAATGACTTTCAAGTCCTTCGGGTATTTCATCAAGAGATTTAAAAAGATCAGGAAAGATGGATTCGTACACACTTAATACAGGGTCGTTTTCGTCTACAACATAATAATCAACCGTGCCTTCGTAAGCATCAACCACAATTTTTACGGAGTTACGAATGTAGTTTTGTCCGCCAAAGTTCTGGGAATACGGAAAGTGCGAGGAGGTTGTATAGGCATCCTGAATCCACACCATTCTACCATTATTTATAACCAGATAGGGGTCGCTGTCGAGTTTTAGAAAGGGGGTGATTCTGCTGATCCGTTCCTGAACACTTCGCCAGATTTGGAAACGGCTTTCCTCGTGGATGTAATCAGATAGCAAAATATTAACATCTCCCATTTCCCATGCAAACAGCAACTTACGGAACCAGTTGCTTATTTGAATTCCACCCTGACCTGAATAATGTGTGTAAACATTGGCATCACCGGCGGGGAAATTAAGTTCTTCCACCCCGGTATTTACAATATAGTAGCCCGAACTATTCTCGCCATAATAAATGGCGGGATTTTGTACGCGTAGATTTGGGCTGGTATAAAGTGGGGGAAGATCGCGCACCACAAGACGTGGTTCTCCCTGTTCGGTGGTTTCTGTAACGGGGCTCATGGTAAGTCCATACCCGTGGGTGTATTGCATGTGCCGGTTCACCCAGGTATCGGATTGACTGGGAAGCGTTCGGGCAATTTCACGCGCCGCAAGCATCATTTGAGTTTGATCACCATTTATTTGATAGCGATCATTATCAACGGAGTAAAACTCGTAGTACGAGCGTATTTCCTGCAGCTGTTTGTAGCTTTGAATCAAAAGCCGCGGATCCCACAACCGGATATTATCAACAGCATCCTGATTGTTACGAATATCGGTAATGCCCAACGTATCATCTGCCTGATATTCCACTTCGCGGACATTATCGAGTCCGTAAGCAAGGCGTGTCATATCTATATTATTTTCGAGATATGGGGTTTCAAGCTCCAGTTCATTTGGGCTAACGTTGAAGTTTTGAATCATCCCGGGAAGCAGAACCTGTCCGATGATAAGTACGGCACCCGCTGCAATTGCGGTAATGGAAATCGGTTTGTTAAGATTTACCCATCGGCTTGCAAGTAGCATTACAGCAAGCAGTAAGGTGATGATGGCCATTATCCAGATTGTTGGGAAAACAATGGTCATATCGGTATAGCCTGCACCAAATACAATTCCATCTGCTTTGAAAAGAAGTTCATATCGATCCAAAAAGAATCCCCATGATAACATCAGCAGCCAAAGTGCACCGTTGAGTTTCAAATGGTTAAACACAGAGGGTTTGGCTTGAAATCCCTGTCCGGGCTGCATTCCCAGCAACCCTGTAAAAAGATATACGGCAGCTAAAATTCCCGTAGCCAAAAAGGTAATGACCACAAGACCGGTTTGGATCAGTTGCCAAAAGGGGAGCTGAAAAAGGTAAAAGCCAATATCTTTTCCGAAAATTGGATCTGTCTCTCCGTAGGATACATTCCATATAAAGCGGAGCGACTCATCCCACCGGATATAAAACCCAAATGAAAACATTAGGGTGAGCACCAGCGCCGCAAGTGTAAAAACGAGCTTGAGGGTCTTTTGCTGCTTGGGATCACTCAGGTTAAAATTAACCCCCTGCAGTGGGGTTCCCGTAAAACTGACGTATTTCAGCTGATCAGCAAGATATCGGAAATTGGGAACCAAGTAGGCGGCACAGACAACAAATGCACTGATGATAAGTATAATCTGAGCTCCTCTGAGCGTCCAGAATACCTGTCCGTAGCCAACTTCATCCATCCATAACCACTCCATAATAAAGCTTGAGGAGATAGAAATGATGATAAAGGGGATAAATATAAATAACGCAAGCCGTATCAGTCTGGGAGACATAAATTTTTTAACTGAGTTTAAAAAAATGATAGACGTATAAAATACAAAGATCTATCCTCAAGCCCGAACTTTTCGTATGATTACAACTCCTTTTGATTTTCAGCTACTTCTTGTTCGATCTTATTTTTCTCGTTGGGTATTTCAAAGGCAAATGTAGTTCCTTTATTTACCTCTGATTGGAACCAAATTTCACCTTCATGGCTTTCTACAAACTCCTTGCACAAATTAAGTCCCAATCCACTGCCTTGTTCATTATCGGTTCCATTGGACGTGAAATGAATAGATTTAAAGATTTTTGGTTTATGCTCTTCGGGGATTCCCACACCTTCGTCGATTACGCTTATTTGAATAGAATGTTCATCACTTTTGGAGACAATGGTAATTGTGGAATTGGGTTTGCTAAACTTGATGGCGTTCGCAAATAAATTTCTGATGATGAGCTTAATCATATCATAATCTGCATGCATTTCCTGATCTTCAGGAATATCTATAACTACCTGTATATCTTTTTCCCTGCAACGGGTAGTAAAATTTTCTGTTACAGCACGTACACACATTCGCAGGTTAAACGTTTGTTTGGCAACTTCAAGCCCATCCATTTGTGATTTTGCCCAACCCAGCAGGTTATCCATCAGTGTAGAATTTTCGGTAATGCTATTTTCCATATCGGCCGTTAATTCATCAAGCTCTTTTTTTGATAAATCATGCTCCCGAAGTAAATAAAGAAGGCTTTGCATGGCATTAACCGGTCCGCGAAGGTCATGAGCAACGATTCCGAACAGTTTTGTTTTTACTAAATTAGAGTTTTCCTGTTCCTTTTTTTGGTGATTGATGGTTTGATTTAGTGATTCCAGCTCAATATTTTTTCTTGTAAGAAGCTTATTGGCCCGGGCACTCCTTTTACTGTTCAATATCAAAAAGCCCCCAATAACCAGTAAAAATAAAACCCCACCAATAGCAGATACAATAATCCATTGTTGAGAATTCAACTGCGCTTCTTGCTGTAACTGTTGGGCCTGCAGCAGTTCGTTCTGTTGAAGGCTTTCCCGCATTCCCAATTGTGCTTCGTATTGGGTTGTTAATCGTTCACTTTCTTCATCTCTAAGACTATCATTAAGTGTGTTGTACCTTTCGATCCAGGAAAGTGCTTCAGGATAATTTTCTGCGGCTTTATAAGTTTGATAGAATAGATCAAAAACATGCAATTTAGAATCATTAATATTCAACTGTTCTGCAGCAGAAAGAGCTCGATTGAGCCACTCAATAGAACTATCATAACGACCGGTAAAACGGCCAAGCCTTCCCATTCCCTCAGCATTGTAGTAAACACCCATCAACAAATTTATGTCTGAACTTTTTTCATACCCTTCTATAAATAATGAGTTGGCGAGATCGTAGTTTTCACGTTCGATCTCAATATTTCCTAAATTGTAAATGGTCTGAATAATACCCCGGGGGTTTCCCTGCTCTTCATAAACCTCCAATGCCTGTTTGTGGTAACTTTCAGCCTGATCCAGTTCCCCCAGGTCTTTATGAACATTTCCCAAATTTGTGTAGGTACGAACCAGGTTCGATAGTAAATTTATCTCTTTACTAAGGTTTTCTGATCGTAATAAATAGTTTTCAGCCTGTTCAAAATCACCACTTCTCTGAAAAAGAAAACCTATATTATTAAGGGCAATAGCAACCTTAGGTTTATTATCGAGTTCTTCAGAAATTTCTAAAGCCTCGGTATATAGCCTAATCGTTTCGTCTTCCTCCCCGATTTCGCCGTAAGCGTACGCCATATTATTTTTTACCGTAGAAAGCTGATCTAAATTATCTGTAGAATCTGCTATCGCCTCCATTTCTCTAAATATTTCAATAGAAATCATGGGGTTATTCATACGCAAATACGTGCCTGCACGAATATTCAATAGCTGGAAATATCTTTCTGAGTTATAATCTAACTCTTCAGCCTGATCCAAGGTAGATAAAGCATCTTCATATTCTCCAATTTGCAAAAGATGGTCTGCTTTATGAATCAAAAGAGATTGTTTTCCTGAGGCATAATCAATTTCATCTGCAAGATCTAATCCTCTTTCAGCCCATTCGAGTCCTTCTCTATTTTGGTTTATTTCTAATAAAACCTTCACCAGGCTATTAATTGAATTAACAGTGTTGGTGTCTTTTTGGGCTAAATTTATGTTTTCTCTTAAATTATCAGCTCTTTCTTGATTTGATTGAGCAAATGATAATTCTGCAAATAATAAAGTGATTGACAAAAGCAGAAAAAGGAAAAAATGAGCAGTAGCCTTTTTTATCATAGTGAGCAGTTTAAAAATGATTACACGAATAAATTAGAATTAACCAAAAACAACGGTTAAAATGAAATCATTCTATGTAAAAACTCATCACCCTGACTCATACAGGAAACTTGGGTTTCTATCTTGTGAAAGCCGATCTTGATTGATCTTCTCCTGAAAAAGTTTTTCTACATCTTTTAAAGTGTTGGTGTCGGTGGGTGATAAATCCCATCGAATGGTTTTAAAACGTGGAAACCGTAAGGTATATCCCGCTTTGGTCCGTTTATTCACCTGAATATCATCAAACTCAAGTTCTATAACTAAACCGGGAAGTAAACCTAAGGTTGGTCCGTATTTTTCTACCGTTAACTCTTTGATCTTTTTGTTCATTCGGGTGAGCTCTTCATCCGTATATCCGCCGTATGCTTTTCCTATTGGGATGAACTCCTCTTCGTATCGTTCATCGTCTTTTACGGAAACTCCTAACGTAAAATCGGAATAGGTACCGCCCCGTTTTCCGCTTCCGGCATGAGCATACATCATCACGGTATCAAGCGTGCCACCCGGTTTTTTCACCTTTAACCACGATTTCCTCCGCTGACCATATTCATATACGCTATCTTTTTTCTTGAGCATCAACCCTTCATTGCCGTGAGCAAGTGCCAGGTTAAAAAGTTCATCCAGATGCTCAAAATCATGGACATCAAACTGGGATGTTATTGGAATTTGATGGAGTTCAGACAGCTTTTTTAAGGCTTTTCGCCGTTTGGTTAGAGGCCAGTCAAAAATGGGAACCCCATCAGCATAAAGCATATCGTAAGCGATAAACAGAACCGGGTACTTTTGGAGGATTTTTTTTGATGGGTTTTTGAGCCCCATTCGTTTTTGCAGAAACTGGAAGGGCAGTATGGTTTGATCTTTATACACACAAACTTCTCCATCCAATACGATGGGAGGAATGGACTTCAATTCAAAAAACGAAACAACATCCGGAAACGATTTGGTGATATCATTTAAATCACGTGAAAATAGTTTGATATCATTACCCTCTATATGAACCTGACACCGCATTCCATCAAATTTTTCTTCAGCGAGATATTCGTTCAGGTTATCAACTGCTCTGCTTTCAATGGGAGAGGCGAGCATAAATGCCAATGGTTGAAATAGCTTGAATGTGGCTTCATCAAGCCGGTTCTGTTTTGCAAGAACAGCGGTAAATCCAATGGAGCCGGTAATCATGTGAGCATAGCGTACCGTTTCCACTTCTTGATTGAATGCCTTGGCAATGGCCGAAATCACCGACCGGGTTTCGAATCCGATGCGTAATGATCCCTGTCCCATCATCCGGATGAAATACTTGATTTCAACAGGCTCCATTTTACTCCATGCGCCCATCAAAATTACCTGCTTATCCGCCCGGCTCGATACAGCGAATAATTTCTCAAATATTTCGTGAACTTCTTGAAGAGTCAGATTCTTGGAAATACGCTTTTCGCGCGCGACGGGAGTGGCGTCCATCAGTTTTTCGATGGTTTCGGAACTGCTTCCGGTTGCGGTTCTGCACGGTTTAAAGACAAGATCGTAATCAATCTCACAAAAATCGGCTGCGGCCAGACCTGATGTTCGGCTGCCAACCGATGCCCGTTTCCCCGTTACATTCGCAAATGCTCCTTCCCCAATAAACTGTGAAGCCAGTTGCAGATTATCATCAGAATTCAACGACTGAAAATACGATGTACAAATGGCAACCTTCGCGTTAGAACCGCGGGTTTCACGAATTTGTTGGATGGTTGTGCAGAGGTTGTTGAAAGTCATGTAATTCCGAATATTATAAACGAAGAGGTGCAACTGGGGATAAAATCAACACGCAGAGGAGAAGTTATACAGGAATTTTTAACCGGGTATAATTAAATCGGCTCCGTTTTCGGGGAACACCCGCTGGAAATCCTTGGCATTGAAGGTTACTAAATAGGTTGCTTTAATTAACGAAGCGGCTTTTGAAATCAACGCATCATATACTATTGCACCTGATAAATTTAACGAAGATACCCAATCAATAACTTCTACATAGTGGGAATTGTTTAGTTTGGTTAGTTCAAATTCTGTAAGAACTGTTGCGTGAATGATTTCTTTAGCTTGTTTGGGAGAATAGCTTAAATAATGTTGTCCTCTTGTTAAGTTTCTATATAACTCAGCTATAGTATGATTGGCTATATACAATTCTGCCTTTTGGCTCTTTAATTTTTTGTAAGTCCGGTTAATGGCTGAATGATGGGGGTGCACACTTATTATTAGCGCAATAACAGCATTTGTGTCAAATAATACCTTCACAACCCTACTGATCTTCTTAAAATAATTGCGTCTCTATCGAAATCTTCCGGAAAATCCCGATCTATGTCTTCCTTAGTAAAGGCAGGGCCTGAAAGCACCATCAATCCGGTATCAGGATCTTTAACCAATTTTCTTTGGACGCTTTTTTTTGACCTTGATTTTAGTTTCGGATTTTTTCTGGTTTTGCCCATGGTTATTTTGGTTTGATTGAACAAAATATACTATAAAACGGCCTAAGGGTTCAACTATTTTAAAGTGGCTGATATTTACGCTGCCCGGTTATTTGTCTTTATTTCGAGTACTTTGCAAAACCATTGCAGGCACATTTCAACTCCATTGCGCTCAATCATCAAGCAACGCCTCAAAATCTAAAAACTGACTGTTTATATTTCGTTCAGTTAAATAGTGTTCCACAACATCGGGGTTTGGGGTATGGGTGATGTAGACTTTTTTCGGGTTCATGCGTTCACAAAAATCAATGAGTTCGTAAAAGTCCAGATGATCAGATAACGGAATCAGTTTATCGACGGTGAGTTGTGTCTGACGGGATTCTAACGCAGCCCATCCCGAACAGTACGCAATCCTCTTTTTCTTTACGTTTGATGCAAATCCGTTGGAGAGGGCGGAGGAGGGACAAATTAAAATATTGTCTTCGCAGCTTTCCCTTTCGTATGTGCTGTAATTTCCGAGATCGATTCCTTCCTGTTCATACACTTCGCACAAATTATAACCCGCCCCGTGAATCATCATCGAGTGATTGAGGGGCGAAAGCAGATGCATAATCTCTTGTGCTTTACCGAGGTTATAGGCTAAAAATATGGGTGTATACTTTTTTTGTAGGGCGTCTTCAGCAAATGATCGAATGTCATTTCCCAGTTCCTCATGTGATTTCCATCTGTAAATTGGCAGACTAAACGTCGCTTCAGTGATCAGATAATCAGCCTGTGGCGGAGCATCGAAACCCTCGGTTGCAGGAGATGCCGGAGTTCGATAATCCCCGGTGTAAAGAAGTGATCCTTCATCGGTTTCAATAAAGATCATGGCTGAACCCAGGATGTGTCCCGCCGGATAAAGTGTAATCCTGCACCGGTCTGTCTCCATCGGTTTACCAAACGGCAAAGCGGTTGATGTGCCCTTAAATCCACGGAGTTTCATCAACTCCAAAGTTGGACGGCTTGCATAGGTGTGGACGCCACGATTTCGATGCATATGGTCGGCGTGAGCGTGAGAGACAAATGTAAACTCAGCCTCGGGATGGGTTCCATCCATGGCGATGTGTACATCGGGAAGATAAATGCCTTGATATCCTGCTTTTTCTAATCGCATGGTTTAATGGTATGTAGAATTAACAAAACCCTCCAAGGGTTTCGAACCCTTGGAGGGTTTGTTTTTAGAATTACCTCGAGTTCGAAATCAACATATAACAAAGCAGAAACAACACAATTCCGATAGAGATCATATTAAATGCCGTAAAGCGTACTTTTTTGGGAAGTTGATCACCCAGACTTTGGATTTGTTGGGCAACGGCCGGCCATTGAACCAACATCTGCCCCACGGTATAAATAATGACCAAACTCCATATAGAGAAAAGCAGCTCAATCCACGAAAATGGAAAGAATGAAAGAATCAGTCCCGGAATGGTAAAGAGGAGGAAATATTTAAGGATTGATTTTATTACCCCGGGTGGTGTGGATGATGTAGCCGCATCCCGAACCCGCTCGGCCATTTCGTGCTGTTTTGCTAAAAAGTAGAATCCATAGCTGATTAACAAAGCGCCAAGAGTGACGTAGTATGCCGTAAACCACTGAACTGAAAAAGATGACAACATTGTGAGGTGTGTTAAATTAAATCACTTTAACTGGGAGATCTCGCTGACGCGTTCAAAAAATGAGCGGGTCAAGGGCGGGTGACAATTAATACTTTCTTAGTCTATTAAAACCCGATTTTCGGATGTTTTTAGGACATCAGGAACGGAATTACAGATTGATTTTTTGAACGCTTTAATGATCGATTGCTTTAAATGCTTGCGTCCATAAGCGAGTCTGATTTGCCGGCAGGGAACGGGCTCTGTGAACTCTTTAATGACTGCGTTTTCATGTTTGCCGTTAAACTCCTGAACGGCTGTCCACGGAAGGAGGGTCATTCCAAAATTTTGCTCAACCAACCGTTTTAACGTTTCCAGATTTCCGCTTTTGAACTCGATGGCCTTGGATGTTTTAATGCCCGCTTCTTTGCAGATTTTTACGGCCTGATCACGAAAACAGTGACCTTCGTTGAGCAACCAGATATTGGTTCGGTCCAAATCTTCTACGGTTAATTTTTCTTTTTTCACCAATGGATGACTTTTGGATAAGTAGGCGACAAACGGTTCCACATACAGGTCTTCCGTATAGATGTGGGGCTTTTTATTTGGGGTGGCAATAATGGCAGCATCCAATTCATCATTTGCCAACTTTTCAATAATCTGATCAGTCAGCGATTCTTCAAATATAGATTCAATCAGTGGATACTCATCCAAAAAAGACCGCAGGAAACGGGGCACTAAATAAGGAGCAACGGTTGGGATGACCCCAACGCGAAATTGACCTTTAAATTCTTCGTTCTCAAACTGAGCTAAATCTGTGATCTGCTTTGCATCACGCAGCATAATTTTTGCCTGTTCAATCACTTTTTTCCCCATTTCAGTTGGAACAACGGGGGATTTTGTGCGATCGAAAAGAGTGGTATTTAACTCATCTTCAAGCTTGTGTATTTGCATACTGAGAGTGGGCTGGGTAACAAAGCTTTTTTCAGCCGCCGTAGCAAAGTGTCTGTATTTATCTACAGCCACTACATATTTGAGTTGAGTTAAAGTCATGAATAAATTATATCTGAATGGTTAATTTATGAGCGTTAAGATAAAAAGAAAATGGAGATAGTTTTATGAAGTCTGAAGTCGAAAAACATTTAATAATAAAAGGACGGGTTCAGGGAGTGGGATTTCGATATTTCACGAAGAAAAATGCGGAATCTTTAGGTGTACAAGGCTGGGTTAAAAACCTTTCCAATGGAGATGTGGAGACGGTCATTCAAGGTGAAGAAGATCAGGTAAAAGAAATGATAAACTATTTGAAGTCCGGACCGGTGTCTGCCAAAGTGGAGGAAGTTAGAGAGGTGGATGAATCAGAAAAACTTCATCAGAGCTATGATAATTTTTCTATTATCGGGTAGATATGAGATGTGTAGTATAAAAAATCAGGCAAAAAAAATTAGCAGCCCCCCGTTCAAAGAAAGCTGCTAAATATCATCTACAGACGGCTATTACCCCATTTGCTTTTTATAACATACTTTTTTGTGTTGGAGCACGCAATAAGCAGAACTTCGTATTTTCTTTACGTATAAATACGTAGAACTTGCTTTTTACAGCAGATTTGACTGTTCCATTGCAAACCGAACAAGTCCGGCCGTATTTTTGATGTCCAGTTTATGCATTAAATTCGAACGATGGGTTTCAACCGTACGGGGACTTATGTGTAAAATTTTTGCAATTTGTGAACTTGTATATCCATCCACAATCAGCGCCAGTATTTCCTTCTCCCTTTTGGTGATGGCAGACTTTTTAGTACCGCCCGTTTTCTTTGCCAGATCAGCATACTTCCCAACAATCAGTTTTGAAACCGATTTACTGAAAACCCGTTCTCCTTTGTGTACAGACTCAATGGCCTCAATCAACTTTTTTGAGGAGATATTTTTTGTCAAATATCCATTTACCCCCGCCTTTAACGACTGATTTAGATACATGAGATCGGCTGAGTTGGAAATTACCATAACGGCTGCATTCTCATTATAGGAATACAGTTTTTCCATCAGCTGGTGAATGTTTGTATCCGTTATGTTTGATGAGATGATGCAAACAGCCTCCGTGTCTTCAGCATAAGCGTTTAGCAACTCATCTGCCGTTCGCACAGATTTAATGGCGGATGCTTTGTTTGATTGTTTGATGATCGCCTCGATTCCGGATCGGCTGATATCAAACTTATCGGCTATAAGAATGGGTATGGAAGTCATTGTTTGTCCTCCGTTTAAGGGGGACAATGAATATAATCGAAATTTTGTAAATGTAAATTAAACTGGCTAAAGCTTAATAATTCGATTTCAAGAATTTAAGCTAAAAAGTCCCCCTTAATCAAAGGGGGATTGAGGGGGATGTTTTTTTGAAGCCCGTGAGTTAATAGAATGTTTACCCACTCATTTCATAGTAATTCCCCAAGCTCAAAAGCCAGGTAAAGTGTCAGAATAGATTTTGCTGTCCATCCTATAGTGCGAATCCAGTTGGTTGAAACGAGCTTTTGAATGGTCTTTTTATCATATCCCTGCAGGAGTTTTTGATGAATGGGCATCTGTACTAAAAAGGTGGATGCCCAAACAATTAGTACAAGAATGAGTCCGGCAATAAATTCGAACCGGAAATCGCTGGGCTGCATCACAAGCAAAATGGAAGTGATCAATTCAATCAACATAACAGGAATTACAAGAAAGGAAATTGTAACCATGTGCTTTTGTTGATGATCTGAATAATTCTCACGATCAAGCCGTGCAAAAAACGGATAGTGTAGAATTTGAATGATCCAGATGAGGCCACAAAGAAAAAAGGATGAAGCGAAATTAAGCAGGAATAGAGTATTCATTTTATAGAAAAGCGATTTTATCAGATTGATTCGATCTTAAATTTCAGGACAATCTTCCGGTACTATTTAGTTGTAGAACGACTAAGCGAATGGTTTACATATTGTTTATTTTATCGGGTTCTGTACACAATAGGATATTAAATTGTAAACACAATAACTTTTATGAGCTGGCTCCGAACCCACACTTGCGGTGATTTAACGAAAGACAATAAAGGCGACACTGTAATTTTAAATGGATGGGTTTCTTCCCGAAGAGATTTAGGTGGCGTTATTTTTATCGATTTAAGAGATCGATATGGTATTACACAAATTGTGTTTGATGAAACCAATAAGGAGCTCCACGAGCAGGCCGAAGAACTTCGCTCGGAATATGTGATTGGCATAAAAGGGAAGGTGTTGCTGCGTGATGAGGAAACCATCAACCCGAACATGAACACCGGGGAAGTTGAAATTGAGGTGAGTGAGTTGAAGATTTATTCCACAGCACAAACGCCTCCTTTCGAAATCAAAGACGATATTACTACCAATGAAGACGTGCGGTTAAAGTACCGGTATCTTGATCTTCGCCGGCCGGAGGTTCAAAAGAACCTGATGCTTCGCTCACGGTTGTATCACACCATCAGAAATTTCTATCAGAATTATCAGTTTGCAGAGGTGGAAACCCCCGTATTGATGCGCTCCACGCCGGAAGGCGCGCGGGATTATTTGGTGCCCAGCCGTGTAAATGCCGGTAAGTTTTTTGCACTGCCGCAAAGTCCGCAAACCTATAAGCAGTTGCTGATGGTTTCGGGAATGGATCGCTATTTTCAGATCGTAAAGTGTTTCCGTGACGAAGATTTACGGGCCGATCGTCAGCCGGAATTTACCCAGGTTGATGTGGAAATTTCGTTTGTGGATGAAGAGGAGATTTATAGTCTGCATGAGGAGTTAATGGCGACTCTATGGAAGGAGCACATGAATGTTGAACTGCCGCTTCCGTTTCCGCGAATGACCTACAAAGAAGCGATTGAAACCTATGGCTCTGATAAACCGGATACTCGGTTTGATCTTAAAATCACGGATCTTTCTGATCTGCTGGCCGATTGCGGATTCAAGATTTTCGAAACCACCGTTAAGAAAAAAGGCAAAGTGGTTGCCATAAACGTTCCCGGAAAAGGCGAAATGGGTCGCGGAGCATTAGATCGCTTGACCGAAGATGCCAAAAGGGAAACCGGCGCCGCAGGACTCATCTACATAAAAGTCTCTGATGAAGGGCATTTATGCAGTGTTGGGAAATTCCTGACAGAAGAAAAAATTCAGGAAATGGTTGATGAATCCGGTGCCAAACACGGCGACCTGATTTTGATTCTGGCCGGACCTAATCCACAGGTGTATAACCAAATGGGAACTCTTCGTTTGATGATGGGCAAAGATCTTAGCTTAATCGATAAGACAAAAAGTAACTTTTTATGGGTGACCGACTTTCCATTGGTTGAGTGGGATAAAGAGAGTCAGCGATATTTTGCACTTCACCATCCATTTACGTCTCCAAAAGAAGAAGATATGGATAAACTGGAAACGGCTCCCGAGGAAGTGAATGCAAGAGCCTACGATCTTGTATTGAATGGAAGTGAAATTGGCGGTGGGTCTATTCGTATCCATAATTCCGACATCCAGCAGAAGATGTTTAAAGTGTTGGGAATTGGTGAAGAAGAAGCACGCGAGAAGTTCGGGTTTCTGTTAGACGCATTTACATACGGAGCTCCGCCACACGGTGGAATTGCATTAGGGCTTGATAGAATAGTGATGCTGATGGCCGGCGCAAACAGTTTGCGTGATGTGATTGCGTTTCCAAAAAATCAAAAAGCGCAGAGCGTGATGGATAATGCGCCCGATGTGGTTGATGAGAAACAGCTGAAAGAACTTCACATTTCACTTCGGGAAAAAAAGGCATAAAATAAAAGATAGTGTGAAAACAGCAGGAATAGACGGTTGCAAAGCGGGATGGATGTTAACCTCATTTGATGATGAGCCACATTATAAAGTGCTCAGATCCGATGCAGAACTCCAAGAGGCATTCAATAATTACGACAGAATTCTAATCGATATGCCGATCGGGATGGAAGATGAAAAGTACACCCGTGTGTGTGATGAACTGCTTCGTAAAAAACTGGGTGGAGAATATGCATCAAGTGTATTCAGTCCGCCGATTCGCCCGGCGCTTCATGCCCCATCCTATGTGGAGGCAAATATTGAGAGCTACGAGTATACCGAGAAAAAGCTGACCGTTCAGGCGTGGAACATCACACCGAAAATTAAAACGATTGATGCAATGCTGAAGGCAAACCCTGAGTTGCAGGATAAAATTTTTGAAAGCCATCCCGAACTACTGTTCATGAATTTGAATGGTGGAACCATCTATCAGAAAAAAGCGACCAAGAAAGGATTACGGCACCGGCTCGATTTAGTGAGTAACCATGAAGAGATTGCCGCAGATTTTTTCAGGGAAATTAAAGAAGAGTTCCGGCGCAATGAAGTGGGGGAAGCCGATATAGTAGATTCCATGGCTTTGGCGTTGGCCGCAAAAACATCGGTTACTAAAAACTTGAAAACGATTCCCGAGAACCCCGCGAAAGATTCGCAGGGAATTGTAATGGCCATACATTACGTATAGCTTTTTTTAATTAAAGGTGGTGGTTTAATTCCCCGACCCTCTGGGTCAGAAAAAGACTAAAGTCCCCCTTTGAAGGGGGACGCGAACGGAGAGAGCTGGGGGATGACTTTTTAAGTTCTGGAATGCTCAATTCTTGGTTTTGATGCACAAACGATTGAGGGCACTCACCAATATCCGCATATTTTATCAATTAAATTATGGATTTAAAAGTTGATACCTCGTGGGCTCTGCCCCGAAGTAGTTCATTCAATCGTTATTGTTTCAGGATTTTCTTGTATTTCACTCCGGCTTTATGAACTCTGTTGACTCCGTTAAACGCTGCAATTCTGTACGCTTCGGAGAAACTGGGGTAGTTGAGCACATGCTGGAAAAAGTATCGCACATCTCCATTAAATGCCATAACGCTTTGGCCTAAGTGAATTAAATCCGGTGCATGATCCCCAATAATGTGCACACCAAGAAGTTTAAGGTTATCCGTTCTGAAAACCAGCTTCAGTAACCCATCTTTGGAATGTCCGATGTCTGCTTGGGTGATATTTTCGTAATACGCCCTTCCAACGGTTACATCAATATTCTGATTTTTAGCATCCTGCTCGGTAAGTCCAATACCTGAAATTTCGGGAATAGAATAGATTCCATAAGGTATAGAATGTGTGTAATTTTCTGCTTGTCCGCCAAACATATCTGATGCGGCTAATCTTCCTTGTACAAATGATGCTGAAGCGAGAGAGGGAAATCCAATAACATCACCGGCCCCATAAATGTTTTCAACGTTGGTTTTAAAGCTGTCATCTACCTTTAAGTATCCCTCTTCATCCAGTTCAATTCCTACAGATTCGAGGCCCAAGCCATCAAGATTTGGTTTTTTCCCGCCTACATAAAGGACATGTTCGGTTTCTATCACCTGAAGTCTGGTATCGCCAGATTGAGCTTTAAAGCCAATTTCGGTACAGGTTCGAAGTTTGTTTACCGTTACATGTTCAACATTCACACCTGTATAGAGCTGAATGTTTTTCTTTTTGAGCAGTTTTAAAAGTTCGGTTTTAATTTCATGATCCAAAAAAGGGAGGATGTCGTTACTATCTGTTAAAATAGTAACGCGGGTACCCAATGCGGCAAAAATGGTGGCATATTCAAAAGAAATGATACCGGCGCCAACAATTGTTAACCTGCGGGGAATGTGAGTCACATTTAGAATGGACTCGTAATTTAAAATATTTGAGTGATCTACATCAAAATTTGCAGGTTCGGTTGGACTACTGCCGGTAGCTAATAATATTTTTTTGGCAGTAAATGTTTTTGTTTCATTTAGTTGATTGGTTACTTCAACTTCATTTTTACCAACTAATTTTCCTTTACCGCGATAGGTTTCAATTTCGTTCTTGATCAGGTCGTTTTTAACCTTTTGATTCTTACTCTCCAAAATTGACTTTTTATAACGTAACAAATCCTCCATTCGAAATTTTTCGTACGGTTTTCGATCTTTCTCATCTGCAAACTGGGAGTGAAAATCTTGAATGGACTTTGCCGCTTCGCGGAGTGATTTGCTGGGCACGGTTCCTGAATTGATCCAGGTACCTCCAAGGTGATCAGCATTTGCCTCTACAATCAGGACTTTTTTGTCGAATTTAGAACTTTGCATGGCACACGAAAAACCTGCGGGACCACTACCGATAATGATTACATCGTAATCAAACTTCATAGTATTTGTTTAGTTGTGATTTTTAAAAGTAGCTGTAAAATAAGGTTTCATTTACTTAAACCCATTTCGAATATTAATTATTAAAAAACGGAACGATTTCAGCGTCAAAATTACTTTAATGATAACATCGATATTGTTATATTTAAACTATTGAAATATAAGATGTTATAAATTTTTTTAATTGAAATATTCATTCAAAAGTACATAAGAAAATGGCTTATAAATTACCCGATTTACCCTACGCACATGATGCGTTAAAACCTCATATAGATGAACAAACAATGAAAGTTCACCATGGGAAGCATCATCAGGGGTATACTAATAAAGTAAATGCTGCATTAGAAGGACATGAATTTGCAGAATTACCGATCGAAGAAGTGCTTCAACGAATTAATGAAGTACCCGAAAAAGTTCGTCAGGCAGTAATCAACAATGGCGGTGGCTATGCAAACCACAAATTATTTTGGGAAGTATTATCACCCAACGGTGGTGGAAACCCAACCGGGAGCGTAGCTAAAGCAATTGATGATACGTTTGGAAGCTTTGAAGAATTTAAAGAGAAGTTTAGCAGCACCGCTGCCGGTCAATTTGGTTCAGGATGGGGTTGGTTATGTGTAGATAATTCCGGAGATCTTAAAGTGATTTCAACACCAAACCAAGATAGTCCACTAATGAACGGATTGACTCCAATTCTTGGTGTAGATGTTTGGGAACATGCGTATTACCTGCACTATCAAAACCGACGCCCTGATTACATTTCAGCTTTTTGGAATGTAGTTAACTGGGATCAGGTCGAGAAAAATTACAAAGAAGCGATCTCTTAAACAGAGTCTCTCTTTAAAAGTATAAAGGCACTGTATATAACATGCAGTGCCTTTTTTAATTTAGGTTCAGTATAAACCACTCCTCGTATTGACCCATGCTACGTCTTATGTTAGCTCTTTGACTTCCTTGAGAATATTGTTGATTCCTGCCATTTATATTTCGGGTATTTCTGGTCGTGGTTTCGTAGTCACTTGTAAATCTAAAACTGGGTGGTTCTATTTCAAATCCCAACCAAATGTTACTTTCATCATTCATATAATAAATAGACGAATCATCTAACGGTATTTTCATTTCAAGCCCAATGAGTCTTCTGTCTTGGTTTATTGCAATTTCAACACCATCCACTTCCAGCTGATCCATTCCAACAAAACCACGTTGTGCATCAGAGCCATCATATCTTTCAACAATCATAGGCTGTTCGAAAATGTCCTCTTCCAAATTTTCAATCAGGGTTCTGTTTTCCTGACTTTGCCCCCACTCGTCATCTCTAATAAAAGATTCATATTCAGCCGGATTGTTGCTGCGTAAAAGATTAAAAGTACCCGCAGGATAGGATATTCCAATCCTATTTCGTTCATCTTCGTTGTTGCTTACATAAACAGTAAATCCGGATTGTTTCATGGCATTATTCATACCCGGACTTCTTATATCCACATACAGGTACAAAAAGTTCTCGGTATGTGTTACGTAGTAATTTACTGATTCCGATTCTTCAAGTAAGCTACTTCCCAAACTCCAATCAGAGAGGTTGCCATCAACAGTAAGTTCTTGGTCAGATTGGTTTGGCGTCATTACTTTTGTGCCCGAACAGGCGTAAAAGGAGGAGCATACAAAAAGAAAAATAATGGTAGAGAGACGGATATACATTCTATTCAATATTTTTTGGTGAAAATGAAATTTTTTGCCGTAAACATTGTTGTTACAAAAACAGATGAATCAATAAAGTAATGAATTATGCTTATATTGGTGGAAATGAAATCAAACAATTAAAATAAACCGATTATGCAATTTGGATTTGGAGTAGGACCCGACACATCCTGGATGCGCAAAGAGCTCACCGATCTTAATATTGAAGAGCTTAAAACGCCAGAAGATGTAGATCGGGCAATGACAGATTATAAAGAAGGAACCATGCTAATGGTGATCAATTCCGTTTGTGGATGTGCCGCAGGAAACGCACGCCCGGGAGCGAATATTGCTCTTGAGAAAACCACTAACACACCTGATCATTTAGTAACGGTGTTTGCGGGGCAAGATAAAGAAGCAACTGCACGTGCCCGTGAATATTTTAGCGAATACCCACCTTCATCACCGGCATTTGCATTTTTTGTGGATGGTGAAGTAAAGGCTATGGTTCCCCGGCACAGAATTGAAGGGCGAACCCGCGAAGAAGTTGCAGAAGATCTATTAATGGTTTTTGATGCTTTTGTTGATAAAGAACCTGCTAAATAATTCAGCAGATTTCTTAACCATTTAAAGCCCGGTAATCTTAAATGATACCGGGCTTTTTTATTTGGTGTGATATTATCCCCAAATTCAGTACTCTTTGTGTAAGATAGGTTCATCACCAAAAAAGTAAAGAGTAAAAAGTGGAACAACTAAATCAACATAAATACGGACTGTTCGGAAAATTTACAGCTAAAGAAGGAAAATCAGATGAGCTTTTGTCTATTCTGTTAGAGGCTTCAAAATTGGTTTCGACTGCGCAAGGATGTCACCTTTATCTAATTAGTAAAGACACAGAAAATGAAAATAATATTTGGGTGAACGAACTGTGGGACAGCAAAGAAGATCATGATAACTCCTTGAATATAGAAGGCGTAAAAGAGTTAATCATGAAAGCCATTCCTTTAATTGATGGTCAACCCCAAAAAGGGGTTGAGCTTGAAGTGATAGGCGGCGCAGGAATTACGGTATAACAGTATTTAATCGAACTAAACTAACTCCTAGTCGGACATCCCCCAGCTCTCTATGTTCGCTTTCCCCTTCAAAGGGGGACTTTTATAACTCACATTACTTTATTACCTCATTCACAATTTCGCGTGATCTTTTAGTATCAATCTCTGCCTTTATTTTCATCAGGAAATGGTAAAGTCCCAAATGCGCCCGGGTACTGTAAATGAAATATTTGTTGCCACGCGGCTCGTTACCAAATGGTGCATTTTTTGTGTGGTCCCGAATCAGCTCCTTATAATCAGGATTCCCAAAATCAAAACGGTCTTCTTTATAGGGCATGGCAAAAGCAGTTCCATAATTCAGGCAAAATTGATAATACTGCATCTCTTTCTTATTGGTTTCAGGATCTCCCCGAAGAACTCCCAGCCGGGTGTACAGTTTTTTAATTTCCGGCTCATCCTTTCGTAAATGAGTAGGAAGTAGCTGAAGGTAATCTTGGAAAAATTCTTCCGGGAAAGACTTTACGCAACCAAAATCAATCACGCCAAGACGACCATCATCCGTTAAAAAGAAATTTCCGGGATGAGTATCTGCATGGATCTCCTCGTGATCTTCTACCTGATCATGGAAAAAATCCCAAAGCAGTTGTCCGTAATGATTTCGCGCTTCCTGCGTGGGATTCGACTCCAGAAAATCTCCCAAATGAACTCCTTCTATATATGTCATCGTTAAAACGCGCCCGGTAGAAAATTCAGGGATCCATTCCGGCGTGATGATTCTCTCGTTCGTAAATCGCTTGTGGAATCGATCGATGGATTTTCCTTCGTGGATGTAATCAGTTTCCAGTAGCAGGGTGTTTCGAATCTCCTCAAAATATTCATCCAAATCTCCATTGTTAGACATCAATCGCTTGAAAAGTGATTTGGCAAGGCTTAGGTCAGAGGCAATCGTGTCACGCACTCCAGGATATTGAATTTTCACGGCAACCTTTCGTCCATCTTTCAGTGTGGCTTCATGAACCTGTCCGATAGAGGCAGCAGCAATGGCTTCACTGTTAAATGATTTGAAAATCATCTCGGGATATTGCCCCAACTCCTGTTTGATGATCGACCGAACTAACGAGCGATTAATCGGTGGAACTTTATATTGTGCCTGCGTCATTACTTCAGCGAACTCATCAGGCAAAAACCCTTGGTCTACACTGAACGCCTGACCAATTTTTAATGCGGTGCCACGAAGTTTTGTCAGCTCAGAAAATACCTGCTCAGCGGTTTCTTTGTGTAAGTCAGATTTGTCAGAACTGTTTGAGCTATTTAGTGATTTGATGTAATGCTTTGCGTAATTGGTACCGACTTTCAACCCGGTTTTTGCAAAAATTCTACCGCGATTGAACTTAGATGATGGAAAATCACTCATGTATGAGCACCTTTTTTGTTATTAAAATCGAAAAAACAGTTTAGCGGGGAATTGTAGAAGGCAAACTTTGCGAGATCAAACCCTCTATCTATTACAGATGAGTAATTAATCTCCTGTACAAGTGCTGTCCATTTATCCACTAATTCCATGGTTTTTTGATAGCCTTCGCTTGAATCTCGAAGCCAAAAGTTTATCAATCCATGAAAGTGTAAAACAATGAATCTATTTGTAAGTTCCCCGTTGAAAACCGATGCTGATGTGGATTGTTTTTTGTCTTGTTCATATATATAGAATAGCTGTTTTTTGAAATTCTTCTCAAAATGGGTAGATCTGTTTGAGCAGGCAATCATACTATTATATGTTTTGCTGACGAATTCTCGCCGCTCCTGAAACATATCTAAAACTGTGAGCGCAAGGTTGCTCAGCTTTTCAGCCATCGTAAAATTGTTGTAGCCTTCAATGGCCGCAGTTAAGGTTTGATATCTGATGATGACCGATTCGTAATAGAACTCCAAAATGGAACGCCTGTTGGGAAACAGGTCGTAAATTTCGGATGAATCCATTTTTAGTTCATCAGCTAATGATTTAATTGTAAATCGCTCATTAACCAAATATCTCTCGGTAGCTGCTTCAGAAATCTGAATTTTCTTCTTCGTTTTTTTATTCATCTCATTAAAATGTGGGATAAGAAATTTTATACATATATAACATCAACTTAATGATGAAAGGTTCAGATGGATTTTAAATCAATACGAATTTCCAGCAAGCATAAAAGAGATGTACTGTTTTTATCATTGGTAGGATTGTTTTTAACATCATTAGTGCTTGGAAATGTAGTGGGCACTACAAAATTTGTTACTCTGTTTTCGCTTCAGTTGCCTGATTGGCTTAGCTCACTAATTCCCGATTTAATAAAGAACGGGAATACATATGCAATGAGTATACCGGTGGGGTTGATCGCTTACCCGATTACATTTTTGGCAACAGATATGATATCTGAGTTATTCGGCAGAAAAAAAGCTCAATCTGTTGTTTGGATCGGTTTCTTCCTGAATATCTATATGCTTTTTTTGATGACTGTAGCAAATTGGTATCCCAATACATATGGAGTAAGTGGTGGATTAGAATTGTTTGATGGTGTTTATGAATTTATGGTTGCCAACACACTGTCAAGTATGGTGGCATACTTGATTGCCCAATCTGTGGATGTTCGGTTATTTCATTATTTAAAAGAAGTCACAAATGGAAAGCATCTTTGGATTCGAAATAACGGTTCAACGATGTTTAGTCAGTTGGTTGATAGCACAGCGATTTTGGGGATTCTTTATTACTCTGGAAATCTTGGGGAAAATGTTACAACGATTGGCGCTCTCATGATTCTCATATTTAATTCCTATTTGTTCAAATTCTTTTTTGCCCTGTTTGATACACCCATTATTTATGCCACAGTTTGGTTCTTTAAAGACTATGATGAAGACCCTGATTCGTACAGATTGGAAAATGTAGAAAAAGCTAAAGAAAGGTAAGTAGCTATAAATTAGGGGGTTCCTAATCCGAACCGTTAGTTTATATAAAAGAAGGTAAAAAAAGTGCAATTTTATATTGACATGGAAGGTGTTTTCGTCGTATCATGAAGGCCCTTCAAAAAAACGGAAACTACTGTTTTGGAGGGGTGAAAAATTTGAGATTAATTCAATTTTAAGTTTGACATAGAGTAATAAAACTTAGTAGTTTGTAAGTCTGTCACAAAAGCGATTTAGTTGGTTTTTGTGGGG
>JBBDPF010000002.1:0-148824 GCA_040876545.1 Balneolaceae bacterium
TCAACAGATTCGTTGATGGCTGCATAATCGGGGGTGCTGTCCATAAACAGCATTTCGTACAGCCCCAGACGGAGGATGTTTTTCAATGGGGCTTTCATGTCCTCCATTTTGATACTGGAAAATTCACCTAACACAAAATCCAGATAGCTGCGCTTTCGCAAAATATTTTGGACATACTCACGAACCTGTGCTCTTTCGAACGTTTCTAACTCATTTGCTTTAGAATAATCGATGATTTTTTGGTCATCAAATTCAATTAAAAGATCAACGCTTACAGATCGTGCTGTTAATTCCGTTTCCAAAAGAATGCCCTTTTTAAAGTTTAAATTTTTCTTGTTGCCCTAATCCCATCAAGGCCATGAATACCATATTTTATTCAGCCTTAAAGATAGGGTTTTGCTACACTTTTTGCTAATGAAGGTTCGGAAGATTTATAGTTGATGGTGCGTTTTTTTGTTACTCATCTTACAATGCTTTATAAAGGGAGTAAAAGTAAGAAAAGGGTGAGGGGACCAGACTTTTTATGGAAGGCTCAATCAATTTTTTTAATCACTTATAAAACAGTACAAATGATAAGATCTACTTTGATTTTTGAAGTAGAAGTGGGTACCTTTTCAAGCTGTTCCGAAAGGGGCAATTTCCGATGTAGAACAGTAGTTGTATAGCCGGACAAAAACGGTTTCTTAATCAGTTTACCAAGAAATTTGAATTCCATTTTCGCGTAAAAGACATAAATAAATTTTTTAAAATCGAATGAATAAAGGAAATATAGCCCAAGTTATTGGTCCCGTTGTTGATGTTGATTTCGAGCAGGGACAAATCCCCAAAATTCTTAATGCTTTATATATTGATAGAGAAGATGGCACAAGACTTGTTCTTGAGGTTGCTCAGCATTTAGGAGAGAACAGAGTTCGGACCATTGCGATGGATTCTACAGATGGTTTGGTTCGGCAAACGGAAGTAGTAGATAGTGGCGCCCCGATTTCCATGCCGGTTGGCGAAGATATTCGTGGCCGATTGTTCAACGTTGTGGGTGATGCTATTGATGGAATTAATCAACCGGAAGGAAAGGAGAGATATCCTATTCACCGTCCGGCACCGAAATTCGAAGATCTTGCAACCAGTACAGAAATCCTTGAAACAGGAATTAAGGTAATTGACCTTTTATGTCCGTATGCAAAGGGTGGCAAAATCGGCCTTTTTGGGGGTGCCGGTGTAGGAAAAACGGTTCTTATCCAGGAGCTGATCAACAATATTGCAAAACAGCACGGTGGACTTTCTGTGTTTGCCGGAGTTGGAGAACGAACCCGTGAAGGAAATGATTTGCTTCGTGAGTTTATCGAATCCGGCGTTATTAATTATGGTGATGATTTTAAGCATGCCATGGAAGCCGGCGAATGGGATCTTTCTAAAGTAGATGAAGATGTACTGAAAACATCTCAGGCAACACTTGTTTTTGGTCAGATGAACGAACCACCGGGTGCACGTGCACGAGTGGCGCTTTCGGGACTAACGGTTGCTGAGTATTTCCGCGATAAAGTTTCTCCGGATATTCTTCTGTTTATCGATAACATTTTCCGATTTACACAGGCAGGATCTGAAGTATCTGCACTCCTTGGCCGTATGCCATCTGCTGTAGGTTATCAGCCAACGTTGGCAACCGAAATGGGTGATCTTCAGGAGCGAATTACATCAACAAAAGATGGATCTATCACGTCTATTCAGGCGATTTATGTACCGGCTGATGACCTTACTGATCCCGCACCGGCCACAACGTTTTCTCACCTTGATGCCACAACAACATTGAGCAGGGCATTAACACAGATTGGTATCTATCCTGCTGTGGATCCTTTGGATTCTACATCACGGGTTAACGATCCTAAGGTAGTTGGCGAAGAGCATTACAAATGTGCACAGGATGTGAAAGAGCTTTTGCAGAAGTACAAAGATCTTCAGGATATTATTGCCATTTTGGGTATGGATGAACTTTCTGATGAAGATAAACTGGTTGTATCGCGGGCACGTCGAGTTCAGCGATTCCTCAGTCAGCCTTTCTTCGTAGCTGAGCAGTTTACCGGTCAAACGGGTGAGTATGTTCAGATTGCTGATACCATTAAAGGGTTTAAAATGATTATGGCCGGTGAATTAGATCATCTGCCTGAAAATGCATTTCACCTTGTGGGTACCATCGAACAAGCGATTGAAAAAGGTGAAAGGCTAACCGCTGAAGCGTAATTAACAAGATCATGGCAAAAACTTTTCACGCACAACTATTAACACCCAACGGTTCTGAATTTGACGGAGAAATCATCGGTATGAAAGTACCGGGAACCGATGGGAACTTTGAAATGCTTTACAATCATGCACCTATAATCTCTACACTTACTTATGGACGGGTTGTGGTGCGTACGGCCGATGATAAAACCATTACATTTGCGGTTAGCGGCGGATTTGTCGAAATGAACGACAATAACGTAACACTGCTTGCCGAAGAAGCGATTAAAGCTGAACAAATTGATGTAGGTAAAGCAAAAGAGGAGCTGGAAAAAGCGAAGAAAGCTCTTCAGGATAAGCTGGATAATCGTGAAATAGTTGAAAATGCTGTTAAACGAGCGGATAACCTTATAAAAACAGCTCTAAGTAAATAATTATTACTTGTTTTAGAAACGCCCTGCTATAAAAATGACAGGGCGTTTTTTTTTGCAAAGATGAAAATTTAGAAGAAGACTATTTCTATTCCCAACAGATATCGTTTTTATTCCATTAAGATTGTATAATTAAATTAATCAAAGCAGATTGAAGTTGTTGCATTGTAACAATACCGCTATTATCCCGTCCAAGAGTACTTACTATCCCTTTCATTATTGATAGATTTTACCAATTCTATTAGTCGAAATGTGATACAGTTAAAAAACCTCAATAAATATGGAAATATGGAGCTACTAAATATGACTCATTTTAAAAATGGTTTTACCGCATTGCTGATGATTTTTGTGATCAGTGGATGTGCTACAACCGATAGTGTACAGGAAACCCAACCGGAAAAAGAAGTTTCTACCGTTGAAGAGCAGAAAGAAAATGCTATTTCTTTTGAGGGCTTGTTTACTGTACATCAGGATACTACAGACGGATCAACAAAACTTGAGATACGAAAAGATCAAATTGGAAAAGAGTTTATCTACTTTGGTCTTACCACCGACGGTGTTGTTGAATCAGGACATTTTCGTGGAAGTTTTAGAGATAACAAGGTTTTTACAATCGAACGTTATTATGATAACATCGAATTTGTTGTTCAAAACACACAGTACCATTTTGATGAAGGTAGCCCTTTAAGTAATGCAGATTCAGCTAATCTATCAGCAGCTACTTTAATTTCGGAAGATGTAATTGCCGAAAGCGACAGCACCATAATTATTAATGGTGATGCTATTTTTCTTAGCGAAAACATGCATCAGGTAAAGCCTTCACCGAACCCTAATGTACGTCCGGGACAGATGTTTACGCTCGGTAATTTAAGCCCGGACAAAACGAAGTATAATTCTGTTCGAAGCTTCCCCAAAAATACAGACGTTATTGTTGAATATGTGTATGATAATCCAACTCCATTAAATGGTGGAAGTAGTGCGGTTACAGACGCAAGGGCAGTTACAATTAAATTTCAGCATACGTTTATTGAGATGCCTGAAAATGATTATGAATCAAGGGAAGCAGATCCCCGGGTTGGGTACTTTACCACCGAACGGGATGATCAAATCAGTACGAGTGTAACCCCGTATAAAGATATGATTCATCGGTGGCATCTGGTAAAGAAAGATCCTGAAGCGGAACTTTCAGAACCCGTTGAGCCGATTGTTTGGTGGATTGAAAATACTACACCACACGAATTTCGCAATACCATAAAAGAGGCAACTCTTGCATGGAACGAAGCATTCGAAGCTGCAGGGTTTAAAAATGCGGTTCAGGTAAAAGTTCAGCCTGATGATGCCGATTGGGAAGCGGGAGACATCAGATATAATGTTCTTCGATGGACTTCTTCTCCAAACCCTCCATTTGGCGGATATGGGCCAAGTTTTGTGAATCCCAGAACCGGTCAGATTTTAGGAGCAGACATTATGTTGGAGTGGGTATTCTTCTCTAACCGATTTTTACAGGATGATATTTTTGACGGGCTTTCAACAATGCCTGAGAAAATGAATGAAGCTATGAATCCGAAGTATTGCAGCTTTGGCAATCAAATGCAGCATAATAATGTATTCGGCACAAATGCACTGCACGCAATGGGCTATCCCGACGAAGATATTGAAGGGTTTAAGCATGAAGCGTTAATGATGTTGGTTCTTCACGAATTAGGCCACACATTTGCACTCAATCACAACATGCAGGCAAGTACGCTTCACTCACCCGAAGATATTCACAATACAGACATCACCGATTCCATTGGATTAACCGGCTCTGTGATGGATTATTCATCTGTAAACGTAGCCCGCGACAAAGAACGACAGGGAACCTATTTTGATGTAAAACCCGGACCGTATGATATTTGGGCAATTCAGTATGGATATTATTCATCAGAAGATGCTGATGAAGAGGATCAATTCCTTCACGAGTTACTCCAACGATCAACAGAATCTGAGTTGGCATTTGGGAATGATGCTGATGATATGAGAAGTCCCGGAAAAGCAATTGACCCAAGGGTAATGATTGGCGATATGTCTGCCGATCCTGTGGCTTATGGAGTGGAGCGAATTCTGCTAACCGAAGATATCATGGAAAATCTGGTTGAAAAATTCAGCCGTGAAGGACAAAGCTATCAAGCATTGAGAAATGCTTTTATGGTGTTGATGAACGAGAGACGAACTCAAACAGGAGTGATGGCTCGATATGTGGGTGGAGTTTATCGCGATCGTGCGTTTGTGGGTCAGCAGGGAGCAACCAAACCGTTTATTCCGGTTGATACGGATAAGCAACGAGAAGCATTGAGCTATCTGAATGATCTTCTTTTTGCTCCGGACGCTTTCCACTCATCTCATGAAGTATATAGCTATCTTCAAATTCAACGGCGTGGATTCAACTTCTTTTCAGGGACGGAAGATCCTAAAATTCATGATTTAGTACTGGGCATGCAGAGTAACGTGTTTGCTCATATCCTGCACCCGGTAACGATGAAGCGAATGACAGATTCCAGAACCTATGGAAATGACTTTAGCGTAGCAGAAGTTGTTGAAGAACTGACAAGTTCTGTATTCGATGCTGATGCCAATGGAAATGTGAATACATTCCGTCAAAATCTTCAGATCGAATATGTAAATCGTCTCATAAGAATCGTAGAAGGGGCAGGTCACGACAGAATTGCTAAATCTGCAGCTCTTTACAATTTGCAGAATATCCGTACAATGATGGATAACAAAGGCAGTGCAAATAGCGAAACACTGGCACATACCGCTCATATTAAGCTCGCGATTGATAAAGCTTTAGAGAGCTAAAATCTTTTATTAAACCACATTTTTAAGCCACTTCGATTCATTTCGGAGTGGCTTTTTATTTTTGTGATCAAAAAACAATGGAAGTAAAAATAGGAGTGGGAGAGATATTTGAAAACCTGTTTGAGGTAAAACCATTAATAGATTTAAAGGGAACATTTCTCTTTAAAATATGTCTCTATAATAGAGGTTAAGTCAACAAAAAAGTTATGTTATGCATAAGTTGTTAAAAATTATTTCAATCGTGCTACTTGTTTTTTCAGTGACCGCCTGTGGATCAAATGGTGATTCTGATTCTGATACAGAAGAAAATGAAGATGTAACTCAAGGTATGGAACAGTATTGGATGGATCAGCGAGAGGAGTTTATTGAGCTTACTGAAAATCAAATTGAAGAATGGAAAGAAACGCTTGAAAATAGCGATAGTGAGCAGGCTGACGAGCTGAACGTAGAGTTAGATAAAGTTAGTGAAAAACTATCTGATATTGAACAAGACGAACGGCATGAATGGGAAGACTCGAGAGAAGAAATTGTGGCTGCACTGAATGATATTCGTAGGGAGATAGAGGATATGGAGTAGTTATAGTTATGCAGCAGTGCTCACTATAATATGTACCTCGGGCAGCTTGCCCGAAATGAATATCATCCATTTCATCTTATTTTACCGGACAAGCTGTCCGGGGTACAAATTTCCACTGTGACATAACCCGAAACCACCAAGTGACGCAGAAGAGTTACGTCATAGTTGCGCCATGAGGAAGCCCAAAATCAATCTACAGCTGAGCACAACTTTTATTATCTTGGCAACAATTACAATAGCTCAAATGTGGATTTATGTATATAACAATTACTGCTTTATTAACGGGAATCATTGTAGGGCTCATCGCTTTTCTTACGGCAAAATCAGCAAAAACACAGCTTGAAGAACGGAATCGGTCTCTTGAGGAGAGCAAGGCTGAAATTCAAAACCGGCTGGATGCTGAAACTCATCGTGCAAATGAATCAGAAAAACAGCTTGCGGAGCTGAATGCAGATTATAGAAATTTGAAGGAACGGCTTCAGGAACAAAAGCAGGAGTTCGAACAGCTTCGCGAAAAATTTGAGGTTCAGTTCGAGAACCTTGCCAATAAAATTCTGGATGAGAAATCGAAGAAATTTACCGAGCAGAACAGGGAGAAGCTGGATCAGATCTTAAAACCCCTGGGCGAAAAAATTGAGCAGTTCAAAAAGCAGGTGGCCGATACTTATGAAAAGGAAACACGCGACAGAGTTTCTTTGAAAGAGCAGATTATTAAAATGGCAGAGCTGAATCAAAAAATGACGGATGAAGCCAAAAACCTGACCAAAGCATTAAAAGGAGATTCCAAAAAACAGGGTAATTGGGGTGAGGTAATTCTTCTTCGAATTCTTGAGAAATCAGGGTTACGAAAAGACTATGAATACGAAATTCAACAGAGCCATACTACTGAAGACGGGCGACGGTTACAGCCCGATGTGGTGATTCGTCTTCCCGATGAAAAACGATTGATTATTGATTCAAAAGTATCTTTAACAGCCTATGAACGGTACGTTTCTGCAGATGAAGATGTTGAACAGGAAAAAGCCTTGAAAGACCATGTACAGTCAGTCCGTGCGCACGTGAAGGGGCTTAGTTCAAAAAATTATCAGAAGATTTATGAGGGGAATAGTCCTGATTTTGTACTTCTGTTTATTCCGGTTGAACCGGCTTTTGCCGCAGCTTTACAGGGAGCAGAGGATCTTTATCATGAGGCATTTGAACGAAATATTGTGATTGTAAGCCCATCAACGCTACTGGCTACATTGGCAACGATTGATAATATTTGGAAGCAGGAGTATCAGAATAAAAATGCGATGGAAATTGCATCGAGAGGTGGAGCGTTATATGATAAATTCCAGCTTTTTGTGGAAAGTATGCAGGATATCGGGCAGCGAATTGATCAAACCCAAAAGAGTTACGACAGCGCCATGAATCGTCTTACAACGGGGAATGGAAACGTCATCAGGCAGGTGGAGATGCTGCGGGAGCTGGGTGCAAAAGTATCAAAACAACTACCTGAAAAATTACTCGACAGGAGCGAAGAGAATGGTAAAAATGGTCACTAATTATTTAGTGGATTTTTCCACAAGTGTTGTTAGAAGTGATGAAAGTCGCTCTTCAAGAAGTTGGTTGATCTCATCAGCATCAGCATCAGTATGATCAATCTTTACAGCTGAACCAACAGAAATATTAAGTTTCGGTTTATCATCGTACATCGTGTGAATGTGTATTGCTACAGGAACCACATCTACCTCTGGTAATTGCTTGCAGAGCCATCCAATTCCTTTTTTGAAGTTCAGTTTATCAACCGTAAACGGTACGATTTTTCCCTGCGGATACATATAGAGCGAGGATTTTGGGCGATCCATGGATTCAATTACATAACGTAGTGAGTGAATGGACGAACGTGGATTATCAAGGTTAATCGAGAAAACTCCCAGGCGACTGAAAAAAGAGTATTTCTCAAGCTGTTTATCCTCCATAATTCCCCGTGCATTTTGGTGAAAGTAGTTTTGATTCAAGTAAAATGGAATCAATCCATCCCACCAGGAATTGTGATTGAGATAATAAATAGTTTTTCTGCTTGATTGCGGATCGTAATTAAGATCAATATTTACCGAACTAAATCGTCGCCAAAAGAGAACTTTGCAGTAGATATCAAACAGTTTAATGAAGAGGGGAGACTCTTTTGCCGGAATAAATCGGTTTGATGGAGGCATGTCCGATTTGATTATAAGGATGAGATTTTATCAATCAGCACGTAGTTTTTATGCTTGTCCTTTGCAAGTTTACCGGTTTTGTTAAACAGGGAATGATAAAAAAACAGTTGTGCATTTTCTTTGAATGCGTTACGCAGAAGCAATGTTTTAGCTTTTTTTGCCCGAATCGAATCATGGTCAATAAGTTTCATTGCGTAGTGATTCAGGTGATATTCGGTAGGAATCAGATCACCTAAAAAATAAGCGGTTTCTCCATTATCTTCAATTTTTACAACCTGGTGACCCGGGGTGTGTCCACCGCTTTTCATCAGGTAAATTCCTTTTACAGGTGAATATCCATCACTGTCGATAAATTCTACTCTGTCTTCAGCGATGAGTTTATAAAACTCATCCAGCTGATATCCGGCTCCGGGAGTTCTGTCTCCATGTTGAGATAGTGCAAATTCCCACTCCTCTTTTTGAACCAGGTATGTAGCATTCGGAAACGAAGCGGTTGTTTTGATATTTTCGGATACATACGAACAACCGGCCATATGATCGAAATGGAGGTGAGTTAAAATAACAAAATGGATATCCTGTGGCCGGAAACCAAAGATATCCAAATTGGTAAAGACGTTAGATGTATCCTGATAGCGGCTTTTTTTATCAAGTCCCCATCCCAGACCGGGATCGATTACAATGTTGGTTTCGCCGTCAAAAATAAGCAGGGGATCAATACCCAGGGCAGAGGAGTAACGGCCAAGCGAAGGATCATCCATCGGATTATTAAGTCGTTTGGGATCCATTTTGGCAAATGATCCATCCTCAAACAATTCAAAGAAACCTTCGCTAAGCTGTTCTATTTCAAATCTGCCTACGGCCATTAATTTAGTTTACATCAAATTGTATGGGGAGCAGTGCCCAGTTTTGCCCGGCGGGGTGATTGATCAACAACCGGATATTATCGTGCTCTTTTTGAATTTCTGATGGTATCCATCCGCGGATCCATGTGTTCATTTTTGTATTTGCTGTACTAAATAACGTTTCAAACAGTTCTTTTCGTTTGGGATAAACATCGATGTTATACTGTTCAATTCCTGCTTTTTCAGCGGCAATTTCGAGGGCTCTGTCCAGATCACCAATTTCATCTACAAGCCCAACTTCTTTTGCTGCTGTTCCTGTATAAACGCGGCCTTGTGCAATTTCATGTACCTGATCTCGTGTCATTCCACGTGACTCGGCCACAACTCCTACAAAAGATTCATATCCATTTTCTACATTCTGCTCAACAACCCGTCGTTCAGCCGGTGTAAACGGACGAGTAAAATTATAAACATCTGCATATTCATGTGTTTTTAGTGTTTCAAACTCAATTCCCAGTTTGTCATTATAGAGTTCTTCAACATTAAAGAGCAGACTGAAGATCCCAATAGATCCGGTAATTGTATTGGCTGAAGCAACAATAGTATCGGCTCCGGCAGCAATATAGTAACCACCAGATGCAGCAACACTTCCCATAGAGGCAATGACAGGTTTACTTTCTGATGCTTCCCGCAAGTAGTGCCAAATCATATCGGATGTACTTGGTGCACCACCACCACTATTAACATGAAAAACAATGGCTTTTACATCTTCATCGTCAACAGCGCTATCTAATTGATTTTTGACGGATTTAGCATTGATACCCGCTGATGGGCCGAGCGGTGACTCCTCAAATACAGGCGCAATAAGACCTGAGGCATAAATCACAGCAATTTTGTCTGATGTATCAATTTCATCCAGATCGGCATTTGTTCTGCTTACTTTATTATATCGTCCAAAACTTATGGTTTCTAAATCTTCAGATTCTTCAATACCAATGCGGTTTTTGATGTGATTCTCCACTTCATCAGGATACGCCAATTCATCAATCAAACCATTTTCAACTGCAAACTGGAGTCTGCCTACCGAAGGCGTACTTAGCAGGTCGTTAATTTCTTCAACGCTTTTCCCCGTACGTTTTTCGATTGCTGCTATAAACGTATCGCTTGCTGAATTTAAAATTTCGTTCATCTGTTCTCTGCTTTCCGGTGAGCTTTCGTTATTTATAAATGGCTCAACCGCAGATTTGTATTTACCCACTCTGATAACTTCAGGTTCAAGGCCAATTTTATCAAAAAAGCCTCGGTAAAAGCTTAGTTGTGCTACAAATCCGTCGAATTCAAATCCTGTTTCTCGGGGCGAAAATACAGAATCTGCTTGTGAGGCAAGGAAATAGGCTTTCTCATTCATGCCAATATCATCGGTGCTGAAATAGAGAAATTTACCACTCTCCTTAAAATCTTCGAAATAGTTGTAGGCAGATTCAAGATTTGCCCACGAAGCAAGTACCTGATTTGTTTGAACCCAAACCCCTTTGATATTGTCATCCGCTGCAGCTTTTTCAAGATTTAGCTTGAGAGATTGAAGTGACGGATTGCTTCCCACAGATGGATCAAAGAGTTCCTCAAATGGATCAGGGGAAATTCGGGCAGGAATATCACCGGTGAGGTTTATTGTGAGTACGGAATTTGAACGAACATACGGTTCCGGTTCAGAAGAGCTGCTCATAATAGTGGCTACCAAAATGAGCACTAAAAGTAAAACCCCAAGTACGGTCCCTAAAATGGAGGCTAAAAAAGTCTTTAAAAAATTCATATATGCAGCTATTACTTTGTAATTTTGTTGAGTTGGATGAATTCACCCCAATGAAAAAGTATTCGTGAACTTAAGAAAAGAAATAAACGAATCCATCATTTAAATGCTATACGGAAGATGAAACAATTTGATTCAATTATTATTGGTTCGGGACACAACGGACTTATCACCGGATGCTACCTGGCCAAAGCCGGAATGAACGTTGGCGTGCTTGAACGGCGCGATACTGTGGGCGGTGCTGTTTGTACAGAAACGATGTTTGAGTCAGAAGAGAACCCGCATGGTTTTCGAATGGATGTAGGCTCGTCGGTGCATATCATGATTCATCAAACCGGAATTATTGAGGAACTGGAACTGACGGATTATGGCCTTGAATATATTGAGATGGATCCGATTATGAGTTACCCGGTGCCGGATGGGAAAGGGGTGATCCATTTTCACAAAGATTTGGAGAAGACAATTGAATCGATTGCTAAAGTGGCACCCGAAGATGTAGAAAATTACCGTGAGTTTATTGAGTTTTGGGGACGCATCAACAAAGGTGTGCTGAAGGCGTTTATGGTTCCTCCGAGTGGGAAGAATATTATCACTGAAATGATGAAGGGACAGTTCAGAGATGGCTCAATGTTCAAAAAAGGTGATCAAATAAATGGGATCCAAAAAATTCTGGGCAGTTATGGCAGTGTAGTGGAAAATGCGTTCGAGAGTCCCTACATGAAGGCTGCTCTTACATGGTTTGCAGCACAGTCCGGCCCACTGCCCGATCAGTCTGCTACGGGCGATTTTGTGGGCTGGCAGTCGATGCTGCATCAAAGCGGGGCCAAGCATCCGAAAGGAGGGAGCGGTATGCTAACACAGGCAATGGTGAAGTTCATTGAGGCGCACGGGGGCGAGGTGATTCCCAATAGTCCGGCAGCTTCTATCGAGATTGTGGATGGCGAAGCAAAAGGAGTGGTAACCGAAAGCGGTGATTATTATAAGGCTGATTTGATCGTCTCTAATGCGCATGTTCAAACCACAATGCTGAATCTTGTGGGAAGAGAGCATTTGGATTCTTCTTTATTCAAGAAAGTGGAAAACATTCAGGTAGGAAATGGATTTGGAATGGTGATTCGTTGTGCGGTTGAGGAGCTGCCGGAATATACTGCTTGTCCAGGAGATCCTCATGTTCACAACGGAATGCAGTTGTTGGCGCCATCAACCCAATATATGAACCGTGCTATTGGGGATTATATGAAAGGTCTGCCGCCGGAAGATCCGGCCGTGTTGGCGATGACGTTTTCGAAGATTGACCCTGAAGTGGCAAAAGACGGAAAGCATACCTTATTTGCCTGGGCGCAATGGCATCCGTACGAGTTAGCCAACGGTTTACAATGGGATGATATTCGTGAGCGCGAAGCTGAAAAAATTTACGGTGTGGTAGAAAAATACGCCCCAAATATGAAAGGGAAACTGATAGATTGGTATATTCAGTCGCCGCTTGATATAGAGCGAAAGCATGGGCTGCTTCGGGGTAATGTAATGCATGTTGAAATGAATTTTGACCAAATGTTTATGTTTCGCCCCACACCGGAGCTGAGCCAGTACGAAACGCCCATAAAAAATCTCTATCTTTCCAGCGCTTCCTGCCATCCGGGCGGAGGTGTTTTTGGAGCAGCCGGTTATAATGCCGCAAATGTAATTTTAAAAAAACATAAACGACGAAAATTGTTCGGAGCAAGATCTTGAAAAACCACTTTCCCAATTCCTACGCTGAAATAAATCTGCCAACGCTCAATAAAAACATTAAAGAAGTAAAAAAAAGATTTAACCTTAAAAATTTTCTGGCTGTAGTAAAATGCAATGGATATGGACACGGAGCCGTAAAAATTTCCCGTCAGATTGAGGAGGATGTAGACTGGTTTGGAGTGGCTTCGGTTGATGAAGGCATTGAATTGAGAATGGGTGGAATTAAAAAGCCCATTTTAATTTTTGGCGTGCCTGATTCCAGAAATGCCGCTGCGTATGTCACTCATAATTTAACAGCGACTATCAGTCATACAACTCATTTCTCTATTTTGATGGACGGCACCGGCTATCATCTGAATTTTGATACCGGAATGCGCCGTTTGGGTTTTGTGCCCGAACAGGCTGAAGAAGTGCGAAAACTGGCCGTTGCGAATCAACGGTTAATTTGTTCGGGAATTTATTCTCATCACGCTATGGCAGATGATCCTGGAGCGGAAGAGGTGGATGTTCAGTTCAAAAAATTTGAAAAGGTTTTAGAGCACTTTAAGGAAATCCCGCTGGTACATATGTGCAACACAGGGGCAACTGTTCATTACGATTTTGGCCAGTTTGATATGGTTCGATCCGGACTCACCGTTTGTGGATATACCGCAGGTAAAAAACAACTTAACTGGCTAAAACCTGCGTTGACCTGGAAATCGAGATTAGTACAAATTCGTGAAATTAAAAAAGGGGAGAGGGTCAGTTATGCGGGAACCTGGAAAGCTGAGAAAGATGGATATTTAGGGACTATTCCTGTGGGATATGGTGATGGAATTCCCCGTTCGATTAGCAATAAACTACAGGTTTTGATCGATGGGAAATTTTATCCATCCGTGGGAAATGTAACCATGGATTACATTATGGTATTTTTGGAAGATGATAAACCTTCCCCTGAAACGGAGGTTACATTATTGGGAGGAGATGCATGGAGCGCAGCACAATGGGCTCAAGCTGCCGAGTCCAACGTACATGAAATTCTTACTGGCCTTACCTATCGCGTTGTTCGAACGTACACGGATTTTTAAAAATTCGCTTTAATCAAAGGTGGTTTAATTCCCCGGCTCTCTGGATCGGAAAAAGGCTAAAGTCCCCTTCCGAAGTATCGGAACTAAAAGAAGCTTGAAGGGGGAGAGAACCGACGCAGGAGGTTCAGGGGGATGACCGAGGGCTTTGATATCGGTTTGAATGTAAATTCAAGGTCATAACCCTTAAAAGTCATCCTCCAGTGTAATCGCTATCGCTCTTACACTTCCCCCTTCAAAGAGGAACACTCACCAATAATCCCATACCTTATCAAATAAATTATGTTGATACCTCATGGGCTCTGCCCCGAGGTAGTTCTTTTTATGGGGATTCGGTGGTAAAACTGGATGCGAAAGTGCCTAACTTTGTGCCGAATCTAATAAATAGTTTCAAGAGTGATATCGTACCGAAGAGTTGCTTCGCGATATTGAGTGTTAAGAAGTCCATCGAAAATATTGCCAAAGCCTTGTTCCGGTTCAACAATAAGCACCATTCGTTCGCCTCGTTGCATACCAATAAGCCCGTCCCGTAATCCATCTGTATATGCACGAGGTTGGCTGTAACTATCGAGCTGAGGATTATTTACTATTTGGATACTTGCAACTTGAAAATCTACCGGTTCTGTTTGATCATTTTGAAAGCTGCTATAAATAATCTCTCCTTCTTCAGTTCTTAAGGTAATATAGAGGCTCACAGCATCTCTTTTTGTTACGTTATCAGGACCATTGCCTTCTTCAACAACATATTTGATAACACCTTCAGTAACCTCTTCTTCCTGAGCTCCACTGATATCCATAGTTTCAGGTACATTATCAAAGGTAGGTTCGGGTATGGTTTGGAAATCGTCCTCGCATCCTATAAAAATGAAAGAGAGAAGTAGCAGAGCAAAGGCAGAATGTCGGATAGATAATTGCATGAAACGTTTTTATTCTAAAATGGTTATAAAAATCTGTTTGTAAAGATCGTTAATTATCCTTTCGGGATAAAGGAGTAATCTGTACTGATTTAAGCTTAATTTTCCTGTTATGACTCTCCTCCTAACGCAGCATCGAGTTCTTTCTTACGTCGCCGGTGTGCAATTTTGCTTAAGAGTATCGAAAACTGATAAAGAACGATGAGTGGCAGAGCAATCATTATTTGTGAAACCGGATCAGGTGGAGTTAGAACCGCAGCTATGGCCAATGATCCAACAATTGCGTGGCGGCGATATTTTCTCATCCCTTCCGGTGTGATGATACCCACTTTAGACATAAAATAACTGACTACGGGTATTTGAAATAGAATTCCACAAGAGAGTGTCCAAAGGGCTACAGATGTAAAATATTCATTAATATCGAACTCATTACTGATCACATCAGATATAATAAACTGGGTAAAAAACTGAACAGCAAAAGGAACAAGAATAAGGTATCCGAATGCGACTCCAAGAAGAAAGAAAAAGTTAATGAACATAGCGTTCAGCACTGTTTTTAGCTTTTTTCCGGATCCAAGTGCAGGTTCTATAAACGACCAAAGTTGAAAAAATAGAATAGGGGACCCTATAATTCCTCCAATAATAACCAGCGTTCCCCAATAGGTAAAGAACTGTCCGGGTAACCTTCTTGAAATCAGAGATAAATCAACCGCATTGATCGGCATGATATTATACATGAAGAAATCGGCCCGTGTTGGACCGAGAATAAATTCTTCGATAAAGAATTCTGAAAATACAAAGGCTACGATAATTCCAATGCCCATGCCAATCATTCCTTTGATGATTCTCCAGCGTAATTCTTCGAGATGATCGAGGAACGACATAGAGGCAGTTGGATCTTTTTTGGGTGGCTTTATTCTTGGAAGAATAGATCCCATAATGCTACGATCTGAATCGGGCGTTTCGGGAGAACTCATGGTAATAACTGCATAAAAAGGTTACCTGTAGAAATTTTAAAGTTATTCAAATTATGCGGCCACGAAATCGTAGAGCGGGAACTGCAAACAAATTTCATTTACTTTTTTCTTTACGCTGTTTAATGTATCTGTATCCTCAGGTTTATTCAATACCTGGTCAATTAAATCCACAACCTGTTTGAACTCATCTTCCTTAAAACCACGGGTGGTTAATGCCGGAGTTCCAATTCTGATTCCGGACGTTACAAACGGACTTTCTGTATCGAAAGGTACCATATTTTTATTTACTGTGATGCCTGCTTTGTCAAGTGCTTCTTCAGCGATCTTTCCATTTAAATCTTTGCTTCTCAAATCTACAAGAATTAGATGATTGTCTGTTCCACCACTAACCAAATCATATCCGCGCTGCATAAATTCATCAGCCATCACGGTTGCATTCAGTTTTACCTGTTTTTGATATTCTTTGAACTCAGGTCTTAATGCTTCACCAAAGGCTACGGCTTTTGCAGCAATTACGTGCATTAATGGTCCTCCTTGACTTCCCGGAAAAACGGCAGAATCGAGAACTTCGCTCCAGTTTTTTACGCGTCCTGATTTTCTGGCTGTAACGCCCAGTTTATTTTCTCCATCTTTCCCCACAAGAATCATCCCACCGCGAGGCCCGCGAAGCGTTTTATGAGTGGTAGTCGTTACAACATCACAGATCGACATGGGATCATTCAATTCACCGGTGGCAATGAGTCCGGCAGTGTGAGCCATATCCATCCATAAAAAAGCACCTACTTCATCGGCAATGTCGCGGAATGCCTGATAATCAAAATCACGTGCATAAGCACTGGCACCGATTGAAATCATTTTTGGATTAACAGCCTTCGCCTTTTCCCGAACTTTATTCATATCAATTCGCCCGGTTTTTTTATCAACACCGTAGAATTCGGCTTTATAGGTTAAGCCGGAAAAATTAACGGGAGATCCATGAGTAAGGTGTCCGCCATGAGCCAGATCGAGTCCAAGAAGTGTATCACCCGGATTCATAAAAGCCAGATAAACAGCTGCATTTGCGGATGCTCCTGAATGAGGCTGAACATTCACCCAATCGGCACTAAATAATTTTTTTGCACGATTTCGGGCAAGATCTTCCACTTTGTCTACAATTTCACATCCACCGTAGTAGCGTTTTCCGGGATATCCTTCAGCATATTTATTGGTAAGTGCCGTTCCCATGGCTTCTATCGTGGCACGTGAGGCGAAGTTTTCTGACGCAATGAGCTCGAAATTCTTATTTTGGCGATCAGTTTCTTGCTCGATGTAGGAAAAAAGTTCAGGATCTTGTGTTTTTAATACGTCCATTAAAGCTATTTATCAGTTAATGAGTGAATTTTGTTAACTCGACGTTCGTGTCTTCCACCTTCGAATTGTGTGGAAAGCCATTCAGTAATAATCTCCCGAAGCTGTTGCTCACTTAATTCGCGTCCGGGTAGGCATAAAACGTTCGCGTTGTTATGCAAACGGGTCATTTTGGCTGATTGTGTTGAATAAACCAAGGCTCCCCGCACCTTTGGAAATTTATTTGCCGTCATGCACATCCCTTGACCACTTCCACAAATTAAGATTCCCAGCTCATTTTCACCGCTGTTTATATTCTCGGCAACTTGAATGGCATAATCAGGATAATCTACGGAGTCTGGCGAGTGAGTTCCGAAATCCAATGGCTCATGGCCAAGATTTTTCAGAATTTTTATGGCCTGTTCTTTAGCATCATATCCGGCATGATCACTTGCAATGGGGACAATCATAATGTGTGATTTTATTAAGGCAGTAAATATTAAATAGAATTAGTTTACTAAATATCTCGAAAAATACGGTTAGGAGAAAACATTATATGATGAAAAAAATTTCAGCTTGAATTCGCTTTATCAGTGTACTCGATGATTAATGTCAGCTGTTTTTATTTCTAAACCTGAGTTCGATTGTAAACCAGGTTAATAAAGTGTTCTAACTCGAACTCAGGTTTCAATTTGATATTTGGTTTCTATCCGAATCCGATAGGCTGAAAGCCTGACATAACCCAGCCTATGGCAACGCCATAGGTAACAAAGGTGACGGAACACACCGCAGGCTGAAAGCCTGAAATAATACAAATTAATATCTCAGGGACGATCTGTTTTGAGGCCTTCAGCCTTCCCATCCGGGAAATTACCTTACCAGAGCGCTGCTCTGGGGTGAGTTATCCAAGGCTTTCAGCCTTCCTACCTCGTCTCTGCTCACTTACGATATAGGATTCCGTCCAACTCCCTCAGAAAGGGGGTATAAACGATATTATTAATCGAACTCAGGTTTTAACTTCCATCAGGTCGGGTGAAAAATGTAGTAACCGTATCTGAGGCAATGCTGCCAAACACTCCAATTCCACCTTCTATATTAAATCGAACATTGGGAATTTCTCCTGGTGGTAAAGTGGATCCACCAAGCTGCACATCTTGAGAACGGATAAAATTGTTCAGGTTTGAATCGATAGAGTTAACGACAATCTTATTTTCGCCATAAAAAGCTACACCAATCCAGGGGAAAAGCAGGGTAGTGGTTCCATCATCATTAATAGTAAAATTTCCTTCGTTAACCAGGCCTGATGAATTATTTGAGAAATCTTCAGCTTCAGAATCACCATCTATTACAGCTGAGAGGTAAAAAGGGGTGAGTTTGTTTGCCTCAGGATTATCAACAATGGTATTGAATACATAAACATTTTGAGATTGAGCCCGGATCGTAGGGCTTAAAATAAGTTCAAGCTGTTCGTCTCCCTGATATTCTAAAACCTCGGGAATGTCATTGATAACGGAAAATTCATCGGGAACAGTTGTGTAAGCGGTAAGTTCATCCTCCCGGTCGTTAAAATTAATATCAAGTCGATAGGTTTGAAGGGGTAATACTCTTTCATTTACGTCAACTGCACGATAGATACCGTTTACCGGAGTGGATACGTAGTTAAAGTTTTCCACATCATTTCCATCCTCATCAAGAAGGGTGATTTGAACATTGGCACCACTTATTGCGGAATTTTCAAAACTGTACTCTTCATCAACCGGTAGGGTATGACTAATTTTTACAATTGGAAGGGTACTGTTTGCAACGATATAAGATTCAACGGCAATATATTCCTCATAAGAATCCTGATTTTGAGGATCACATCCCATAAAAAATCCCAACAGAATAAGTAAATAGATCAGGTATTTCATAGCTTAAAAATTTAACGTGTAAGAAATGGATGGGAGAACCGGCAGAAGGTTTATTTCATCCCGCTCAACCGGGTTTTCATCAAAGTCGTAATTATAAAACCACACATTTCTCCTTGAATACGCATTAATGAGCTGAAATTGCCATTCTGCTTCACCGATTCCAAAGAAGGTGCCTTCGCGTGAAAAGGAAATATCAAGCCGATGATAAGAAGGCAGACGCGAAGCATTTACGTTATCTACGGTAAAAGTGTTTCTGGCATTCATTCCCCAAGGTACATTTGAAAATTGTGTGCGCCCCATGGGTTTGGTATATGCTTGTCCGGTGGAAAAACTAAATACAGAATTTGCACTCCATCGATCGCTTAAACGATAATTTAATATCAGGTTCAGATCATGAGTGCGATCATACTTTGGCGGATAAAATCGTGCACTCGTTTGAGGGTTTGACAGATCAACATTGAATTGAGGGAATGATCTGCGGGTAATTCCAAATGTGTAGCCAACAAATCCGCCAAGTCTGCCGGTCTGTTTTTCCAGGAAAAGTTCCACTCCATAGGCATAGCCTTCACCAAACCTGAAAAGTTCATCATAATCGAGTCCGGATGCATCACTGACAAAAGGATCGAGTTCAAATAAATCTCGCATGGTTCTGTAGTAGACTTCAACGTCGAAACCGTATCCATCAAAAGGGATCGTTTTTGCGCCAAGTACAAACTGATCACCATAAGCGGGTGGAACCCCATCATCGGTGGTAAGCCAAAGGTCGAAACCGGAGAAAGCTTCGTTGGAGATCAGAGTGAGAAATTGATGATATCTTCCATAAGCGGCTTGTAAACGAATGCGTGATGAAGGTCTGTATTCCACTGAAAGCCGGGGATCAATCCGAAGATAATTTCCCTCAGAAAAACTGTTTAAGCGTAACCCGCCATTTACTATCCATTTCTCAGTTGGTTTCCATTGATCCTGAAGATAAAAATAGGAGTACTGGGTTTGAATACGATTGTTAAAGGTTTCCCTATTATCGAACCGATCAAGAAAACGGAGTGTTAAATTTCCTGACCAAAACCCTGCTGAAAGATCGTGATTATCGGAAAGGTTGTATTCAAAATCACCTTTTGCGGATACATCATACACTTCGTTATTTCGTTCAAAAGGCGTTCCTGAAATCTCAAACTCTGGGTTGTTAAAATAGCGCGAACCGGTTACCGTAAATGAAGCAAAGAGTTGGTCAGAAAAGATTTTGCGCCACTGACCACTTATGGTTTGATTCCCATAGTTTAAACCAATGGTTGCATCATCCTGAAATGGAAAGAGTACATTATCGTTGCCGGTATAGAATGCGAGAGAAAATCGATTGTCTTGATTGGCATCGAAATTAATTTTTCCGTTTACGTCATAGAAATAAAATTCATCAGGGATATTGTCCACGCTGCTTCGAAGAGCGGCAAGAAGGGGTTCGAGTGTAGACCGTCGTACCGCCAGCATATACGATCCTTTTTTGATGGGGCCTTCGATGGAAGCACGGGATGCCAACAGACCAAGGCTCACCGAGCCCTGAAATTCATTTCTGTTGCCATCCTTGTTGAACACGGTTAAAACCGAGCCAAGTCGTCCACCATATTCAGCGGGATATCCTCCTTTATATAGCCGTACATCTTTTACCGCATCGGGGTTAAACGTTGAGAAAAAACCAAAAAAATGGGAGGGATTATAAACGGTGGTTTCATCAAGCAAAATAAGAGTTTGATCGGGACCGCCTCCACGCACGTATAATCCACTGGAAAAATCAGACGCAGCAGCAACGCCGGGCAGCAGCTGAACCGATCGAAATACATCGGGTTCGATTACCGAGGGGAGATCTTTAATGAGTTGGGTTGAAATTTGTGTGCGTCCGATATTTCGCTGCTCCTCACGTTCTGCTTCAGATTCTACAACCACTTCCTCCAGTTCCAGGTCATCAGGTAACATTTCAATATTTATGCGTGATGTTTCTCCATCTGTAAGTTCAATTTTCCGTTCAATTTGACGATAACCAATATATGATGCCACAATAGTATAGGTTCCGGACGGAAGGTTTGTAATGGAATAATAGCCGCTTGTATTTGTTGATGTACCCCGATTCAGCTCAAGAATGGCAACATTTGCAGAGATAAGCGTTTCGCCGGATTGGGAATCAGTAATATACCCGTTGATGGAGGAAGAATTTTGGGCAAGTAATTCCTGCAATAAACCGGAAGCTGTAAACAGAATAAGTAGTAGCGTAAGTCTCTTCAAACAGAATAATTTTTTGTCTTAATTTAAGAGGGTAAAACTACGAACTAAAAAGTAGAATGTTGCATTCCATAATTGAAAAGGTTGGTTATTCATAAAGAAGTTCAGTCTAAAACAGGATACGATTTGTGTTCGAAAAACGTTATCTTTTCTTAAGATATGGTTCATTGACTTAATGGGGGTGTAACGGATTCGACGGGCTGCGTACAATTGCAGGCTGCATGCCGAGAGTGACCGATGGTTCTCGTAAATCAACCATCATGGATAAAAAGTAGTTGACAACAATTACTCATACCGACTAGCTGCGTAAAGCAAGCTGTCCGTTCTCACAGGTGACCGTCTATTGTCCCTGTTTTGAGCGCCGACTTAAATAGACTTTTCCCAAGTCCATGTTTGCTGGATGGAAGGAGAACTTAATGCAGAATAGGGTGGAGTTGCTTTGCTATTGAGCACCGCTTCATCCGAAACTTAATCAATAGCTAAGCATGTAGATGTTTGACGATTTACCTTCTCGGACCCGGGTTCAACTCCCGGCACCTCCACAATTATTCCCAACTAATCTCCATCTCAATTTTTTCATCTACGACATATCTTACAGATGGTAGGTTAAACATTCCGCCATCTAATCGTGGAAAATCACCTTCATAATACTCTCTGTTTGATTCACCAACGGTAGGGTTATCAAAGACAAATCTAAAATCTCTTAATCCTGTCTCTTCATCATAACTCCCTATCCCTCCGGTGCCATTCATTTTAATGATGGTTGAATCATAATTAATACCCGATGCCACATTTTCTAAAAGTGGATAAAATGGATCTGTTACATGAATGATTAGTTCGAAACTCTCATCGTCTTTATTCGCTGTTAAAACACCCTCTTCATAATCGTCAGCCAAACTATCAATGACAGTCCACTCAGGAGCAAACCAATCTATATTTTCTACAGACCAGTCATATTGCGTGCCATAGTCCAGTGAAATTTCTTCCATTGTACCAAATAACAATGCCTCATCAGATCCATCATAATTTACTGCCGCAACAAGTAGAAAAGCTTGGTCAGTAGGCGGAACCTCCATCGTGATTAATCCCTGCCCATCTTCACCCGTTCGTTCAACTGATTGCATGAATACGGCATTTTCCTCTACGTAAACCAGTCGAGCGCCAAAATGGGTGATTTCCACACCGGATACAGCATTCATATTCCGTTGTTTTGAGTTTGATGATCTTTCACCCTCCAACATTTCCCAGTCTACAGTTAGTTTAACTTGTGGATCTGAATCATCTAACAACTCAAATGTAGCAACTACTGAAGTCTCTTCGTCAATTGTGATCGTTACAGGATTATCACTTCCCGTTAAATCTCCTTGCCACTCAACAAACTCCCAGTTATCATCCGGTTCAGCGGTCAGCTCTACTGTTGTTCCGTGTTCGTAGTCAGTTGTTTTCTCCTGAATAACTTGCTCCGTAACTTCACCATTTCCTTCAGTTTCAACTGTCAGAGGGTACTCTCTTTTTACAAATACAGCAGCAATTTCAACATCAGATTGAACAGTTACCGTAGCTGGATTTTCAGAACCCGTATGACCTCCTTGCCATCCTTCAAAAACCCAATTATCATTTGGATTTGCAGTAACCTGTATGGATTTACCTTCATCAACTTCTGCAGTTGCAGGAGAAACAGACCCTGCTTCACTTGGTTCAGCAGTGGTGGTTAATTGATAAACTGGAGTGCTTTCCGTTGAGCATGACACAGCGAAAATTAAGGAAAGTAATAGAGCGGATAGAAAGTATAGGTATTTCAAATGAGCCTCTTAGGTAGTTGATTTTAGTTATTTTCTCTGAATTATTGCTTAGAATCTAATGAATCATTCTATGAATAAAAAAATGATCCTTGTGGATTCTACTAACACCATTTAAGTGAGGTACTTTCAAATTGTATATCGAATTTGATCGTTATTATTACGGGGGCATGCACCGTCCCAGCACACCAAAAAATACATAGCCTATTCCTTGATGGGGCTGGTTGGATATTTTTCAGGTGCCTTCTTGAATGAATAAACATGGGATATTGCGAAACAGCTTCGCCCGCTTTCAAGCAAAAAAAAAGGAAACAGGTGCTCAAGGCCTGTTTCCCATAATACTCTCTTGAAATTACTCTCTCTCTTCTTGTGCTATTGTCCACTTCTATAATAGCAACTTATTTACTGCCACCCATTATATGTTCACTGGAAAGCATTACAAAATTCACGGTATGTCAAATTTTTCATGAACTTGTTGATTTAACAAGGTCAGGTAAAAAATTATGCATTTAAAAAAAGGGAAACAGGTTTAAGCTTTCCTGTCTCCCCCACGTTATCACTTTCTATTATCATCCTACAAAAATTAAACACATAATTTAAATGTATTGTAAATTTAAACGGGATGTATTACAAGTACTGATGTAAATCATACTACATTAACAGATACTCAATAGAGAGTGAACCATACGGTGACCTATTTCAGTGAGTAAACGAGTTCCACTTGTGAGTTACAAGGAGATAGGTAGATGTTCAGTTACTCCAAATCCACCGATTTCCCGGTTCTAACCGATTCATCACTGGCCAGCACAATCTTCAGGGTATCAACTACTTGTTGGAGATGATCGCTTAGATCCAGATCTTCCTGAATGGATTTTAAGAAATATTCCTGTTCAAAGTAGCATAGTTGATCATGTCCCGGTTCATTAGGGGTGTCAATCATCTCATCTTTTTTGGCAAGTTTGCCGTCAGCATCCAGTTTAGAATGATGGAGACGAAGTTTGTTAACTGTGGTATGTTCAGCAATATCAGCGGATGCTCCCTGGGGTTTATCAAATGTATTTTTGCTGATGCTTACGCTGCCCTTTGGTCCCATCACATCTTTTACAAAGTACGCTTGTTCACTGATCATGGGTCCCCAACCGGATTCGTACCAACCCACGGAGCCATCATCAAACCGTACCTGAAGCTGACCATAATTGTACATTTCGGAATCGAGATCATCACTTAGCCGTGCTCCAATAGCATGGACGCTGATAGGCTTGGCATTGGTCATCTGGCACATCACATCAACATAATGAACACCACAATCCACAATAGGAGACATTGCGTCCATAATACTTTTATGAACATTCCATTCGCCTGCTGTACTCTGTTGATTCAGGTTCATACGCATCACCAAGGGTTTTCCTAAGTTTTGTGCGTGATTGATGAAGGCTTTCCATCCTGGATGATGTCGTAAAATATACCCTACCACTACTTTTTTCGCTGCTTTTTTTGCAGCGGCAACAATGGCCTCTGCATCCTCAATGGTTTCAGAAATGGGCTTTTCTACAAATACATGGGCTCCGGCTTCAAGGGCTTTAATGGCATATTCAGCATGAGTTCCAGGGTAAGTACTAATACAAACCGCATCGGGTTTGGTTTGGGAAAGTGCCTCTTCAAAATTACCAAATGTAGGAAGGTCGCCAAGTTCTTTTGAGAGTCGGTTACGGCTATCCGGTCCGCGGCTTACAAGTCCAACAATGTTAAAATCTTCAAGTTTGTGGTAGGCTCTTGCGTGAGAGGTGCCCATATTTCCACAGCCAACAACCAAAACATTCACTTTTTTATCATTCATTAGAAAAGGTATTTGTTTAAAATTTTGCTCCTAAAATAGTAAAAGATGTGCGATTGAACAGGAATAATGAGAAGCTTTTTATTTTGAGGCGCGAGACTAACCGAAAAGCATCAGTCAGTGGATGATGACTGGTAGAAATAAGAAAAGCCATCCCGAGAATAGGATGGCTTTTTAGAATGAAAAGATATCCTGGTTACTGATCCCAGAAAATGCTGTCCAGAAGGGATACGTCAGGTGTGTTAACATTCCGCTGCTCTTCACTGTCGGGATATACCCACCTGCGAATGAATTCCCCACCCAAATCAGGGTTCAGGTTTACAGGTATGTCCATATTCTCGTAGGAATAATCATGCCGCCGTGCGTCCACCCAGGCCTCAGGGTTCAGGAACATGGCAATATATTTCTCTTTCATGATAAGGTCGATGTTTAATCCGGCCTCGCCGACGGCAACTGCAGGATCTGTCAGGTATGCGTTCTTGTCGGCTTCGTCTACACCCAATTTATCCATATGTGCTTCGATACCATCCAGGTATGCCTGGTAGGCACGGACAGGCTGCGTTGCATTCAGTGCAGCTTCAGCTTCTATGAATTTTTGTTCGGTATAGGTTGCAAGAAGTACAGGGGATGTTCGTCCGGCATAAAACGTTTCCGTTGTTAAAAACGAGTACCCATCGAGTTGAGCATCGCCCCGGCCGGCTCCATTCTCGACACCAATGTATTCGCCGGTACCGGTGGTATCCATAAGGAATTCAATTCGTGGATCTTCCACTCCGTAAGTTGTTCCGTCTAAATGTTCTACGGTCTGTTCAGAAATCCATCCACCTAATATTAAATTTGCATTACTTATTGCGATAGATGCCCACGGGTTTACCTGATCTTCAAAATATGAAACCTGTGCATCATCATCATTCGATGCAAATCCATTATCTACAGCAGACAGTATATCCTGTGGACTGTATGAATCCTGTTTTGAATAGTGGTTCAGATATCTTGCCTGCAGCATATTTGCAAATTGAATCCATTGTGCACTATTTCCTCCATAGAGAAAATCTTCGGTGCCGGCAGAGATTGTAGATTCCATTTGAAGTTGTTGAATGCCATCATCCAGAAGAGTGAAAACCTCCGTATAAAGATTTTCCTGATCATCATATGCAGGGTTCAGTTCCTCGCCGAAAAATGCTTCGGAATATGGCGCATCTCCCCAGGCATCAACCAGTGTTGCCAGATTGTAGGCTTTCAGAACTTTTGCAATTCCTACTAACTGGGTGGCTCCTTCCTCTTCGGCAAGTATTTCCAGGTCTGATAGGTCTGTTAGTGTATCATACAGTCGGAACCATTGGGTCCCATAACTTGATGCCTCCTGATTATCGGTAGTGCTTCCTGTATTTGGAGAGCCTAAATACTGAACGTAATACGAGGTTATACTACCCATTCGATATGTGTTTTGAGCAGATTCGTATGTTACATTGGTTACTAATCCCAGAGCCGGAGCTTCCGTTGGATTATTAGGGTCGTCATTAACACTTAAATAGTCTTCACACCCAGCCAGAAATAGGAAAGATGAGAAGGATACAATTAAAGATAGTTTTAAAAAATTCTTCATGATTTATCCTGTTTTCTGTTTTAAAGGGAAAGGTTAACCGAGAAAAAGAAGCTCGATACACCCGGGTAATCAAGAGCCGTAAATCCGTCAGCATTACTGCCGGCGCCGCCTGCGCGCGATTCGGGATCGAATCCTTCGAATGGAGTATATAAGATGATATTCGTTGCTGTTGCAGAAAGAGTAATATTTCTGAACCCAATATCGGAAGTAAAATTCTGAGGCAGTGAATAAGCCAAACGGATATTTCTCAATTTGATATAAGAGGCATCAAAAATGAATTCTTCGGTAGCTTCACGTTTCACATTTCGATGATATCCGTTTCCATAGTCTACTCCATCGGGACCCACACCCTGTCCCAGCCATACTTCCTGCGTGTTGGGTTGTCCATCATCGGTTACACCCTCAAATACCCTGGTGTCTTCTCTGTCCAGGGTGTTTTTGGTAATTCCAAAAGCGGTGAAGAAGTTGTCGTACTGGCTGTACACGTCCTGCCCCCATTTTGCGTCAATCAAAAAAGAGAGGTTGAGATTTTTATATGATAAGCTGTTATTGATGCTTCCAACCCAGTCGGGCTGTGTGTTCCCCAGAACCAGCTGGTCTGTATTGGTAACCGGAAATCCATCATCTCCAATCAGCAGGGGAGCGTCTTCATCGAGGTGTGTCGGGTTTTCGGGCTCCTCGTTATCGGGGTAGTACCGTTCATAACTCCGCCCGTAAATATTTCCATAGGGGTCACCCTGGGTAAGCTGAATGGCCGCGCCACTGCCTACATATCCAAAGGATGAGCCTACCAGAATCTGCTCTATTCCTTCTGCTACTTCTACAACGGTACTTTTATTTCTGCTGTAGTTTACGGTTACATCCCATGCAAAATCCTGCACCTGAACCGGTCGGCCGGTCAATTGGATTTCAATTCCTTTGTTTTCAATTTCACCGGCATTAGTAATTGTTTGAGTATATCCTGTGGCTTGAGAGATAGGAACTGCAAAGATCTGATCTCTACTGTTTGATTGATACCATGTGAAATCCAGTCCCAGCCGATTATCAAAAAACCGAAGATCTGTTCCTAATTCCACTGAGGTGGTTTGCTCTGGTTTTAAATCTGCACTGCCTCGTGTGTTTGATCGGGTAAAGCCAACACTTCCACCCAAGGGGTACTGGCTAGGTGTATTGTACGTATCTGTGGTTGAATAAACAGGCGCATCTTTACCTACCTGAGAAAGAGAGGCTCTTAACTTGCCAAATGTGAAGTATTCCGGCAGGTCCATAACATCACTGAAGGAAAACCCAACACTTACAGAAGGATAAAAGAATGAACGGTTATCTTCAGGCAGGGTTGATGACCAGTCATTTCGCCCGGTAACATTCACAAAAAGAAAATTATCATAATCTAATAGCAAATCTCCATAGACACCCACAAGTCTACGCTGTCTGATCTCCTGGTTCAGAGAGATATTTCTTACGTTACTTAGATGATAAAAAAGAGGGGTCACAAAATCGTCTCCAGAAGAAACTATATTGTTAAAATCTCTGTCAAAAATGTCATTACCTACACGCAGGCGGGTATTGACTTTTTCTGTTACCTCTTTTTGAAAAGTCAGATTTAAGGTTGAATTAATATCCCGACTGTTAATACGTGTTTCGTTAATATAGCCTGTAGAACTAAGAACATTCTCGCCTTCAACACCTCTCGGACCGGGTGTGATTTCGGTTCGCTGATCACTGTAAAAATCTGTTCCTAATGTATAAAGTACATTAAACCATTCTGCCGGGCTGTAATCGAAGGTTACGTTTCCAATCAAACGATTTACATTATCCTTGTATGTCATGTATTTGTTACCATAGAGAGGGTTGTTACCTGAAGAACCGTCATTGTAATATCCGCGCTGGGTGCCATCCTCTTTTTCAAAATTGGTAACATCTTCATTTGGTGCCCAATACATCATGGTTTCCATAAAACGGTCAGCGGGAACTCTATCACCTCCGGAGTTAATATAATTTATAGACGATCGTACCGAAAAATTCTCTTTGGGTGATATGTCTCCTGAAAGACGCACGGATGTTCTGTCCCAGTTTCCATAAGGCAGAACTCCTTCCTGTTGCAGGTTGGCAACCGATGCATAGTAAGTGGTCAACTCATTGCCGCCGGAAACATTGATGGAATTATCATATTGAACCCCGGTTTGGGTGCCATCCCTCCAAATATCATGATATTCCTGATCTGTATCTTCATATTTGGGTCCCCAGTTTGGCCAAAAATCATCTTCAATCTGGCCAAAATACCAGCCTTGACCATATACTTCCTGAAACTCAGGAAACTTATTGATGTTATCAAAACCCACTGTACTTGAAATATTTATTTGGGTATCACCGGCTTCACCTGATTTTGTAGTTATAATAATCGCTCCGTTTGCAGCTCGTACACCGTATAACGCCGTAGCCGCCGCCCCTTTCAGCACGTTTACAGATTCGATATCATTCGGGTTTATATCGGCGGCACGGTTGCTAAGACCACGGGGGGTACCTGTTGATTCAATAGTTGAATTATCAATTGGAACACCATCCACTACAAATAACGGCTGGTTGTCTGCTCCGGGATCCAGTGAGTTTATTCCCCGGATAATAATTCTTGAACTGCTTCCCGGTGAACCACCGGTATTTGTTACCTGCACACCAGAAACTTTCCCGCCGAGTGCGCTTACGACATTAGACTGGTTGCCAACGGTTAAATTTTCGCTGTCAATTTCCTGTACAGAATATCCCAGTGACTTTCTTTCCTGCTCGAGTCCGAATGAAGTAACAACCAGTTCATCCAGTTCAGCGTTAGACATGGTCATTTCAAGATTCACAACGGTTTCTTCACCATCTGCAACCGTAACTGAACGCTGAACAGTATTAAAGCCAATATAACGGGCTTCAAGCTGGTATTCACCGACCGGTACATTACTGAATTGGAATTGCCCCTCTGCATCAGTGGGCATTCCCAGGTCCAGTTCATCGATAAGTATATTCACCCCGATCAGTGTTTCATCTGAATCAGCATCTGTTACTGTGCCTGATACCACACCCTGTGCAAGAGCCTGATGACCGGTAAAACAGAGGATGATGAAGGCAAACAGCGATAAAAAATTGAGTTGTAGCAATTTTTGCATAATTCTTCTCGTGTTTAGTTAGGATTGATAGGAATTGAAATGAGGGGAACATGATTATTAAGAACACGAAACCTGATTTCAAACTCGATCTTGAGTTGGTAATTTCGGAGCTGTGTTTCCCTGATTACAAGTAAAACAACGATGTTTGGTTCTTTTAAATAAGTTAAAAAAAAATTAATATCAAAACATTATAACATTCACTTATGGGGATCTTTAACCCGTCGATTTCACCGAGTTCCCCCTGTTATTCAGAAGGAGGCGAATGCGACTGTCCCAAAAGGAATTCCATTGTGGGAAGGATCTCGGTGTTACCTTTAAATCCCTGCCTTCTGTTACATAAACAAAAAAACCTCTGACCTAAAAGGGTAAAGGTTTTTTTGAAACAAGGTAGTGAGAGATTTGAATTAATCTACATCCCACCAAACGGTTCCGTATAAACTATTTGAGCCGCCAAACTGTCGTTGTATAGCCTCTTCATAGTTTTCGGTATTGTTAAATGATTCGTCTGAAGTATAGCTTTGCCGGGTTGGAACTTCGTTTCCACCTGATGGAACCAGGTTAGGATAACCAGTTCTACGCCATTCAGCCCAACCTTCGTATCCATGTAAAAACAGATGTACATACCGTTGAGTTGAAATCTGTTCTATAGCATTTAGGGGATCGAAAATAACTTCCGGTTGTATGAGAAAATCCGAAACACTATCTGTACTGCCGGTCCATTGAAGAATGGAGTTTTCGATAGCACTATTGTAGTTGTCTACGGCACTTTCTGTAGTCCATTGCCGGGATGCGGCTTCTGCTTTTGCAAACAGTACCTGAGCGTATGTTACAAGTTGGACCGGAGTTGTTGGCTGACGAATAGCTTCTCCTAAAAGAGAAAACTCTTCGGTGTTTTCAGCTGCCGGGTCTGAACCGATTGGCAGTCCTCTGTATTCACCGTCAGATCGCGCAGGATCGCCATATACTTCAAGGCGCGGATCATCAACAGGAGACATGATATCTACCAGTGTTTCGGTAAGTGCCCACCATTCGCGAGATTGCCGTTCAACCTGACCATACCAGTAGTTTTCATTGCTTTGATCATCAAGGTGCTGATAGGTAAAGTTATCATCATTAGATTCCATCACACCGGCAGTAAGAGCATTATTGAACTCATCTGCAGCCCAATCCTCATCACGTTCCGAAAGACGGAGTGCCATAAGCATCCGCACGGAGTTTCCAAACCTTCTCCATTTGGCCATGTCTCCATCATACATGATGTCACTGTCAAGCGAAGTGGATTCATCGATTTGGTTTACACCTTCTTCAAGCAGTGCAAACAAATTCTCATAAATTGACTCCTGTGTATCATATGCAGGAGTAAAATCATCTGCTCCTTGCAGAGCTTCTGAATAGGGGATATCTCCCCAGCGATCTGTTACATGCCAATAGAAGTAGGCTTTTAAGATTTTGGCAACTGCCAGTTGATTGTCTGATGTAGAATTATCCAAAACCGTTTCAAGGTTAATGAGTGGGTTTTGATAATAGGTATAGAAGCTGGTTCCGCCTTCCGGATATAGCGAAGCAACTACATATTGAGTTTCAGACAGATACTGAGCCATAAACTGACCTGAAGTATTTGAACTTAATCCAGGCAGGTAACGCATGGAATTTGCAAGCAGCTGAGGCCCTGAGGCTTCACTTGGTGAATTTGGGTTTGTGTTGATGTCATCATCAAATTCAAGTATATCACAGCTACCCAGAAAAAATAGTGCTATAAAAAAGATTGTTAATTTTTTCATGATTATAGGGTTTAAAATGTGAGGTTTAGGTCAATTCCAAAAGAACGAACAGTGCTTAATTGGCCGGATTCGTACCAGCTAATAGACTGGCTTCCGGTTGAGAGTTCTGATGGATCTAACCCTGTAGGTGCATCCTGCCAAATCATTAAGGGGTTACGTGCAGTAACAGCCACATTTAGGCTCTGGATAGGTAATTGACCAAGAACTTGATCACCAAAAGTATATCCAAGACGAACTTCTCTAAGTTTAATATATGAGGAGTCGTAGATATACTCTTCAGCAATTCGTTGACCTAATATTCCATAATATGAATTCGCATCGGCATAGCCGGTAACTTCCTCACCGGTAGATGCTGAAATACCGTGCACCTTTACGCCACCACCTTCATCCAATGGATCACGTACATTATTGCCAAGATCGTTTGTGGCAGCCGTTTTCTCAGAAAGTCCGGTTCTGTCAGCCAGTGACTGTGAACGGCTGAAAAATTGCCCGCCTACCTGAAAGTCGATCATTGCACCCAGTTCAAAGTTTCGGTAGAAGAATGAGTTTTGAAGTCCACCGGTAAAATCGGGTAGTGCACTACCGAAGTCGTGCGTAGCATCTGTATACAACGGGATGTTATTGTCATCAAGAAGAATTTTCCCTGTACTTTCATCACGTTGATAGGCTTGGCCAACAATACTTCCAAAGGGTTCGCCTTCGAAAGAATTGAGATAGGTAGTTACACCGGAATAGGTGGTGGAACTGTATCCATAAACATCAATTCCCGGATAAAGTTCAACAACTTCACTTCGGTTTCTGTTGAAGTTAAATGATGCATCCCACGAGAAGTTCTGCATTTGTATGGGGGTACCATTTAAACTGACTTCAATCCCTTTATTCTCAATTAAACCTGCATTAATAGTTGCTCCGCCATAACCGCTGGTACCTGAAACATCCAGATTGATAATCTGGTTTTCATTCTTTTGTTGATACCATGTAAACTCTACCCCTAAACGGCTGAAGAAATTCAAATCAAACCCTGCCTCGTACGAGGTTGAAAATGAAGGTTTAATATTCGGGTTACTGAGTGTTGCCGGCAGACGTAATGTACTGATTGAGCCATATTCGGTACCCACAACAAATGAAGGTGTGGTTTGATAGGGTGATAAATCAGACCCTGCCTGTGCATAACTTAATCGAAGTTTACCAAGGGCAAGTGGTTCCCAGTCAACCAGTTCACTAAATACAAAACTACCTGATACAGATGGATACCAATAGGAGTTATCAGCCTCAGGCAAAGCAGATGATTTATCATTCCTGAGGGAAACATCTACAAAGTAGGTGTCCATATAACCAAGGGATACTAATCCGTAGCCACTTAGCACTTTCTTTCTCAAGAGATAAGAACCTGTATTGGGCCGGTCAATAGATGCATCTATGTTATAAAAACCGGGTGCAGAAAGGCCACCTGAAGTGGATTGAGTAATGTAGGTGTAGTTTCTATCATAAAGATTACCTCCCACTGTAGCTTCTAATGATATTTCATCCCACCGTTCTTGATATTGGGCCAACAGCTCATAGTTCATTTCCTGGTTTTGGTATTTTTGGGTTGAATAACCCGGCGTTCCCGTTCCACCAAATGCTGTTCTGCTTTCTATATTTTGTGTGTACCTATCGGTTCTAATAAATCCACTAATAGATAATTCCGGTAATGCCTGATAAGTAACCCCAATATCACCGAAAAGCCGGTCACGACTATCATTTGCAGTATTTTCGTAGGCGTTAAAATATGGATTGTTAAAATAGAGAGGATTAAAATGGCCTGCTTCACCGGTTGCCGTTCTTATACCGGTAAGATTCCAGTGCATAACTGTTCCGTCATCATATCGGTAATCTTCGAGCCGGCTCATATCAAGGTTTCGTTGAAACCATTGCCCAAAATACCTTGACCCTGCTTCGGCACCCTGTGAGGGCCTGCGGGCACTGTTCGTTGCAAAGTTTATGTTCGTAGATACATTCCATTGATCCGAAACATCAACCCCGGCACTAACCCCAACATTATTGCGCTGCAAAAATGTGTTCGGTTCTATACCTGATATTTCAGTGTTATTAAAACTGATACGCAGATTTGTATTTTCGCCTCCTCCAGAAATTGTGGCACCCTGACTGAAATTGGAACCCAATTCAAAAAAGTTTTTGATGTTATCAGGTTGTGGGTCAAATGGGCGTAATTCTCCATATTCGGGATCTTGAGGATAGAAACTGTTGTAGTGCCGAACAGGTGTACCATCCATTCTGGGGCCCCAGCTTTCATCATAATTTGTTTGAACATAGGGGTCGCCATTTGGCAGGGTAGGGAAGGTTTGCATACTTCCTGCCCCATACTGATTTTGATAAGGCATTAAATTTCCCACTCTTTCAACACTTGCGCTAACATTAAGGTCTACTGTGAAACGCTCGGAGCCTTTTGTTCCTTTTTTTGTGGTAATCATAATTACGCCATATTGACCACGAATACCATACAGAGCCGAAGCGGCAGGGCCTTTAAGCACGTTAATGGATTCAATATCATCTGGGTTAACATCCTGTGATAGGTTACCATAATCGCGTCCGGTACTTCCTGCAAAATTTGCGTTGGAGATGGGGGTTCCGTCTACTACAATCAAGGGTTCATCACCTCCATTGATAGAATTTACGCCACGAATTTTAATTTTTTGGGTCCCGCCCATACTGGCACCGGATGCCCCAACAACCTGAACCCCTGCAATTTTACCTGCTAAAGAGCCAATTACATTCTTTTCTCTTGTTAACGAAAGGTTATCACCATCAACCTGTTGTGCAGAGTAACCAACGGAGCGCTCACTTCTTGTAATACCAAGAGCGGTTACCACCAATTCATCCAGCTCACTGGTAGACATTACCATTTCGAGATTTACAACTGTTTCTTCCCCTTCATTTACAGTAATGGTTTGGGATAGGGGATTGTAACCTATATACCGTGCTTCCAATTCGTATTCACCGGAAGGGATATTTTGAAGCTCAAATGTTCCATCATTACCGGTGGAGGTTCCTTCATTTAACTCACTAATAACAATATTTACACCAATCAAGGTTTCGCCGGTTTCAGAATCAGTAACACGTCCCGTTACGGTTCCTTGCAACTCCTCTTCTGAAGGCTCAATGATTTCCTCTTTTTCATAAACAATAAGAGCTTTTCGGTCATCGCTGAGCGTAACTCCAAGATTTGTATCATTAAGCAGATCATCGAGAACATCATAAACATCTTTATCACTGCTGGAATAAGTAATTACAGTATTTTCAATGCTGCTTGTGTTAATAGAAATAGACACATTCAGCTCATCAGCAAGTTGATGAAGTACGTCAATTAATGGCTCGTTCTCTACTTTTAGGGATACTTTTGGTGTATCACTATTGCGCTGTGAAACATAAAGTTCCGACAGTTGTGTTTCAGGTTCAACCTGATAAGAAGTTAATTCCCCTGGGGTTCCCATAGCAGACAGCATATTTGCCGGCAGTAAATATATGAGACCTGAAAGGAGTATAACGATACCAGGCCGAAGCCAATGGTGGGTCATTATCGTAACATTTTTCATCATATTTATGATTTATTGGTTGATGTTAGTAGTCCAAGAAACGGTATCTTCTTCGTATAAATAACCGATATTTAGCGTTTTAGAAATGATATCGAGCACCTTGGTTAATTCTTGATTATCCATATCTGTACTTAGAGGTAAATCCTTGATATATTCCTGATCAAAAATAAATTCAGTATCATAAAGTCTTTCGAGGTAACGGCTTACTACCCAAAGAGGCTCATTATAAAAGTATAGGCGGCCACTAATCCAGCTCATGTAATTTTCAACGGGAGAGTGCTCAATAAGAATTTCATCGGTATCGAGGTCGAAAACGGCAAACGTATTCTGCGTTAATATGGCTTCTGTTCCGTTTGCATTTGACTCATTGTTAAGTGATACTTTTCCCTCCGCAACGGCTACCTGTACATTTCTGGAAACGGTATCCACTTTTACATTAAACTCTGTTCCTAAAACTTGAATATTTGCACGATTAGCTTGAATAGAAAGGGGACGATCCTTGTCTTCTGTGACATCAAACCAGGCTTCGCCATTTAATACAATTTTTCTTTCATTAGGCGAGAAAAATTCAGGGATGATAATACTGGAATTCGAATTAAGGCGAATTCTTGTTCCCTCACTAAGAGTAACCAGACGGTTCTGATCATTTTGGGTGGAAATGGTTCGGTATTCAATTACCGGCTCTTCATTATCTCCGACTCCCGCATCCGGCATGAAATAGTTGATACCTACTAAAATACCACAGATAAGAACTGCCACAACGGATTTTATAATCCAGGGGTTTCGCCTTTTTACTCTTAATGGAGCCCTTTTTCTTTGGTTGATGGCAGTTAGCATCTTTTCGGTGGGTACATCCGGATAAAACAGCAAATTTTCTTCCTCGGCATACCGCTGCATACCGGAGTCCAGATGGTTTTCGATATATTCCCGTCCTTTTTTGGTTTGAAACCAATTGAGTACCTGTTCTATTTCTTCAATAGAACATTGATTACTGAAGTATCTGTATAGTAATTGTTTATCCAAGTCCGGAGCTTTTTATGCGTTATCTAATAGGTAGACACCCCGGAAAAGGAAAAGTATGGTGAGAATTTTATTTTTTAGGAAAAAAGGAAAATCTCAGCCACTGTCAGATTTTTTCGAATCTATATCAGCATGTTCATTTAAATACTCCCTGATAAATTTTGATGCCTGATAATATTGAGATTTAACTGTATTGATAGTGATATCTAAATGATTGGCAACTTCACTGTTAGATAAACCATGAACCGTTTTCAGGTTAAAAATCTCTTTTTTTCCCTCTGTAAGTTTTTCGACTCCCTTCGCTAAAATCTTTTGATATTCCGAATAAAGGATAATCTCTTCTGTTTTATTTTCAGTGTTTATTTTCTGCCGTTCAAGTTCAATATGTTTAAGAACTTTTCGTTTTTTATTCCGAATCATATTTAAAACATGATTTCTGGCAGCAGTAAATAAAAACCCCTTAACGCTGGTTGTAATTGTTCTTCTCTGTTCCCATAATTTTATGAAAGTATCTTGCACTGCATCCTCAGCAAGCTCTTTACTTTTAAGATATTTAAAAGCAAAACTATACAGACGTTTGTGATAGCAGTAGTAAAGCTTTTCATAGACTTCTTCATCACCAATACGTAGTTTTTGAAGAGCTAATTTTTCATTGATATCCTTCATTGTAAATGAGAGCTGACTGTTAATCGTATAAAAAAAAGTTCGATTACATACTGAAATACTTGGGGAGATTTGTCTCACATTTTTAATCTCACAAGCTATTTTACAATAGGTAACGATAGGTTAAAATCCAATAACCATTTCGGGGGCTTTGAAATACCCGTCTGAGGGTTTGTTTTGCAAAGCATTCTTAGAGGTTATAAAGAGTGAGGAACACATCTGTCCAAAACAGTTTAGAATCATTTGAAAGTTTTCGTTTCTGTTCTTTTAGGGGAGGTTTTGTTGTAGATTGAAAATTGATCCCCCTTCTTTTTCTCGCAAAGAACCGCAGATGAATCCGCTGAGCTTCGCAGATAGTCTACGTAAATCTGCGGATAACTCAGCGATAAAGGGGCAGATGTCGGTCTTCTTTCATTTCCGTTAATCGTTTTGGACACCTTGTGAGTGAGGGATTATCATTTATTAAAAAATTCTTTGGAAATAATTAATTTATAGTAACTTAACTTACTTAAAAATCAACTGTAGGGAGTTGAGAAATGACTGGAAGTGTTACGTTCCGAAATAATATCAATAGGTTTGGTAAAGGTGCTCAAACAATTATGTTTGCTCATGGATATGGGTGCGATCAAAATATGTGGCGGTTTATCACCCCCGCATTTGAGAAAGATTTCGATATCATTCTTTTTGATCATATCGGTTCGGGAAAATCTGATATAAGCGCATACGACTTTAGTAAATACAATTCCCTAAAAGGGTATGCGGAAGATGTAATAACCATCTGCGAAGATCTTAACCTAAAGAATGTGATTTTTGTGGGGCACTCAGTTAGTTCAATGATTGGGGTGCTTTCTGCGGTAAAAAGGGCTGATCTATTCAGCCGGTTAATTATGATCTGTCCTTCACCTCGATATATAAAGGATGAAAATTATGAGGGCTTTTCGAAGCAGGATATTGATGGAATGCTGGAAATGCTCGAAAACAACTATTTGGGTTGGTCCAGCTCTATAACACCGGTTATTGCCGGAAATGATCAAGCAGCTTCAGATGAGCTTAAGAATAGTTTTTGCAGAATGAACCCCAAAATTGCCAAACATTTCGCAAAAGTTACGTTTTTAGGTGATCATAGAGAAGATCTTGCCAAAGTTTCTACACCAACCCTTATCATACAGTGCGATCCGGACGGCATTGCTCCTGTACAGGTGGGTAAATATGTACACAGCCAGATGCAGAACAGTCAATTTTCACACTTTAACGTACCGGGACATTCCCCACACTTAACAGCACCCGGTCAAACAACAAAAGCCATTAGTTCTTACTTAAACTTATAGAAATTGGAAGCTTCATTACATATCGAAAATGCTGAGGATCTTTATCAAAATGCCCCTTGCGGATATCTGTCGATACATCCGGACGGCAGTATTATTGAAGTGAATAAAACCCTTTTATCCTGGCTTAATTTTAAGAGGGAAGAATTGGTAGACAATAAGTATTTTCAGGAAATATTGGGCAAAGGTGGAGAAATTTACTTCGAAACACACCTTAAACCTATGCTTCAAATTGAGGGAGAGATATCGGAAATAAATCTTGAGCTGAAAGGAAAAGGTAGAATTCAAATTCCGGTGTTAATCAATGCTAAAAAAGTTCATCAAAATACGGGTGATCAACCCATTTACAGATTCTCAGTTTTGGATATGTCACAACGAAAGTTGTACGAAAATGAACTTATAAAAGAGAGGAAAAATGCAGAAGAGGCGATGACAAAACTCTCGCAAATAAATGTAGAACTTGAGCGATTTACACACAGGACATCCCACGATTTACAAGCTCCGTTGAAAACAATATCAGGGATTATATCTCTTATAGAGGCGAAAAATTTAATACAGCCAAATTCTAAAATTGAAGAACTGTTCTCATTAATTACGAAAAATGCTACCCGGATGAGAATGATGATCGATGACTTATTGGAATACTCTAAAGTAGATGGTGAATCAATTACGTTTGAATCCGTATCATTACAGGATGTTTGCAATGAAGCGATTGAGCTGTTACATGAGAGTGTTCAAAAATACAACGTTTCATTTTGTGTTGCAGAATTACCGGAAGTAAAGGGGGTGAAAATACAGCTGTTAAATCTATTTTTAAATCTGTTTTCGAATGCAATTAAATACAGTTCTGATAATGTTGATCCGATAATATCTGTTTCGGGCAAAAAAAGCGGCAACGTTTTCAAAATTATGGTCAAAGATAATGGAATGGGATTTGATCAAAAATACAGCGATAAAATTTTCGATTTTATGGAAAGATTGCATACCCAAGATAAAATAGCAGGTACAGGTATTGGCCTTTCTACCTGTAAACTAATAGTCGAAAATCATGGGGGGAAAATTTGGGCTGAATCAACATTGGGAAAAGGAAGTACATTTTACTTTACACTTCCCAAGGTGCCTGATTGATTTCCCCAGTTACTAAACATTCTTCTAACGCTTGGACCAGAACATGTTTTGTAAGTGGTTTGGTTAAAAAAGTACTAAATCTTGTCTTATCTACTCTTTTCCGATAAAATTCATTGGTTCCGGTAATAAAAATGATTTGGACATCAGACGATTCCTGAATTTTTATTGCAGCGTCTATGCCATCCATCTGATCATTTAATATAATATCCATTAAAATTAAATCCGGATTTAACTCCTCAGCCATTTCAATTGCTTTCGTAGCGGAATCAGCCACTCCCAATACTTTATAATTCAGACTTTCTAACAGAACTTTTAAAGTGTATGATTGTATATAGTCGTCCTCGACAACTACAATCCCTAATTGATGATCCATAGATTCTCTCTCTTGATTAAAGTTTCCGTGGATATTATCTCGAATTGTGTACAGCAGTGCCATTACATATTTTTTGGAAAAATGTACACTATTCTCATATTTGTGGCGGAAGGATCTTCTTTTGACCCAACAACTTTTTACCAGCTTCGGCGGATCTTTCTAATCAGTACATAGTTTTGTGAAAGTTTTTATGAACAAGTGCGTTGCTACATGGGAATAAGAACCACAAATCAATTGAGTAAAGTTATGGCTGAACAAAAAGAGAAGTTTAGAACACAATTATCGGAAGATGAACTGGATCACTTTAAACAAAAGTTAGAAGAGGCGAAAAAAGAAACAGAAAAGGAGATTGAAAACCTGAAATCATCAGCTGATTCAATTAATGCAAATGCCGATGACCGTCGCTCAGGAACCCATCATCATTTTGGAAATGTATCTGCTGAAAATCAGATGAAGAAAACGACTTATGAGCTGTTGCAAAAACAGCGGGATAAGCTGCAAAAAATTAATGCGGCTTTCGAGAGAATGGAAATTGGAACGTATGGAATCTGTGTGGTAACAGGAAAACCAATACAAAAAGAAAGGTTGGAAATTATGCCCTACGCAATGCATTCCATTGAGGCGAAAAAGGGGGGATCAAAAGGTGGAGACAAAATAGACACAAAATAGGCAGATTGTTTTATAAAAAATGTTAATCCCCGAAACGATGATGATATATTATTGTTAAAAACAAAAGGTTATAACTTTAGAAAAAAGAGGATTCCATGTTAAAATTTTTATCGGTTGCCATATTTTATTTCTTACTCGTTGGCTGTCAGGGTGGACAGGTTGCGACCCAAAATGATTCCCCCGAAGCAGGAATGACGGCACCGGCAAATGAGGCGGTGCAGATCGTACCCAGTATATCTGATTCTGAGATTGAACAATTTGCTATTGCAGTTGTACATGCTGAAGAAGATGGTGTAGAAGCTGAAAGTATTGAAAGTATGGAGCCGTATATTGAAGAGGTGGAATTAAGCAGAGACAGGTATATTCAAATTCAAAGAGGAATACAGTTAGATGCTGAGATAGAGAATTCTGTTCAGGAAAAAATAAGGGAAATCAGAAATGAACGTAACGAATAAATAGTACCGATTCCTTATTTGTTATCATCAAAATTTTCATTCCTAACGATTTGTTCGGCTTGATCTTCCAGGCCTAAATCCAGATAAATATAGTATAAAGCTTCCCAGTAGGCAGGTTCATCCGGGTTTTGTGTCACAGCTTGTTCGTAATGGGTTTTAGCCTCTTCTAAGTTGTTGGCCATGGTAGAGTCAAATCGTTGGGCTTCGTTTTGATCCGCAGTGAGTGTTCGCATTTGATAAAAAATAGAGGCTCTATTATGATAGATTGACCCAATAATTCCATCTACGTCATAACTTTCCGGATCAAGTTCCGCTACATTATCCAAATCAGATACAGCTTGATCTGCATATTCTGTTCCTTCTGATTCCAGTTCATTTACTTCTTGCATTAACGAACCAATCCGGTTTTCAATTTCATCGCGGTCCGCCGGATCTGTTTGAAGTTCTTCTCGAAGCGCCCAAACCTCTTCGTATAAACGGAGTGCTTCTTCAAGCTTATTCAATGCCATATATTGGAGTTGTGCCCCCCTGATGAAATAGTAATTTGGATTATCGCTATCCCACTCGATTAGCATAGCTAAATAATCGACGGCTTCTTCAATTTCCCCCTGGTTTAAATATAAATTAACTAACAATTCGTATAGTGTATTTTCTTCAGGATAATGTTCAATAGCTTTTTGATTTAGCTCTAAACCTTCGCTGAGACGTTCTTCAGATTGATATAATTCTATCAAAAAAGTGTAATGTTTTAGGTCAGGCACTTCCATCAGGCTAATAGCAGTTTCCATGGATGAAATGGACACAGGAATATCATTAAGCTTATGATTTACATACGAAAGAGAAATATGGGAAAAAGCGCTATCGGGTTGAATAAGAATCGCATTTTGCAGATGGGCTTTTGATTTTTCAATTTGTTGAGGACTTCCTTCTTGTTCTAACCACTCATTAAAAATTTTCGCCCCTTCGTTATGTTCAACAGCCCAATAATGGTTTAAAAGAACTGGAATGTGAGAAGAGTATTCATTTTCAGGGTTTCCAAAAAAATGTTCAACCTGATCTGTTGAAGCCAGTAATCGTCCGTAACGAGAGATACGCATTGTGGGATCTTCTTGTGCCAGTGCTGAATCTCCATATAGCTGAGCACGTTGTAACAGCTCTACAGCTTCAGACTCATTAGCTATTTCAACAGAAGGGTAGTGGTCCCTGTAAAATGAAATATCAGGAACTTCCGGTTTTACATAGTGATAAATAACTCCCTGCTCACCAACAATCCAGCGACTGCCGGAATCCGAAAATGCTATATCATTCAGATCGATTTCAGTTTCAATACCAACCCTTTCCCAATTAATTCCACCATCGTTAGTTTGTAATGCGATGCCATTATCACCTACCAACATTCCTGTTTCTTGATCTATAAATCGAATAGATTTCCCTTTCGAATGGATATTTTGTACCTCATTCCAACGATTTCCGCTATTATTTGATCGAAGAATAACGCCGGCATTTTCATTATTGCCAATTGCCCAACCAAGCGTATCATTCACAAAATGAATATCATTTATAATGAGGGACTCAAATTCAGACTCCGAAAGTGAAGAATGTTCTTCCCATTCTTCTCCTTTATTATCAGTGAAAAAGAGTTGGTTGTCAACCGAAGCATAGGCTGTTTGATGATTAATGCTTTCAATAGCAGAAATTGTACTGTTCGGGTTTAGAGATGCCTGTCGGTCCCAGCTTAATCCTGCATTATCGGTGTAGTAAATATGTCCTCCTGGGCCACCGGCAGACCAACCGCGTTTCCAGTCTGTGAATGAAATATCTGTTATACGTTGTCCACTTACAGAGGTTGGCCTTCTTTCTGTCCATTCTTTCCCTCCGTTTTCAGTATAGAGTACAAGGTTGTCATTGCCGGCTATCCATCCCGTAAACTCATCAAAAAAGTAGACATTGTTTAGCTGATTAGTTGTGCCGCTTTCTTGGGGAGCCCAGTTTTTTCCACCATCAGAAGAATGAATAATGGTTCCGCCATCACCCACTGCCCATCCTATATTACGATCAACAAAGTAAACTCCGTGCAGTGTGGAATCGGTTACTGATTCCACAAGAGTCCATTCCTGAGCAATGGCCGGGGACGAGAAAATCATCACAAAAAAGAGAATGTTACATGCACTTTTGAGATGAAGGTAAGATCGATTAAATAATATCATCATAAGGATATTGATGTAGTTTACAGGGTATAGTAAACACTTCTCTCTATAATTGGAATATTTCCTTTTATAAAGTATTTCACACTTGTCCAAAACATGTTAGAATTCATTAAAAATCTTCGTTTCTGTTCATATGGGATAGATTTTATTGTCGATTGAAAATCGATCCCCCTTCTTTTTCTCGCAGAGAACCGCAGATGAATCCGCTGAGCTTCGCAGATATTCTGCGTAAATCTGCGTTTAACTCAGCGATACTCTGCGAGAAAGGGAACAAATGTTATTAAGGGTTATAATGGTCTTTTAATTTCGTTAATTGTTTTAGACAGTTGTGAAAGTATTTATACACCTAAGGCAAAATTTTAATGTAACCGAATTGAACAAACCTGCCAATAACTATCTTACTGGGATCTCAAATGATTAGTTTATAATCAATAGCGTCCTAAACGTTGAATAAAAAAAGAGAGAAAGAACTTTGTGTATCTCAAATGTATATTTGAGTTGCACAACACGAAAGAAACTTTCTCTCTATGACGAATATAACATTGTTTTCTCAAATTATTTCCAAGTTAGACCGGGTTTCCTTCTCAAAACTGGTCAACGTCCACCAAAGCGATAAACATCAAAAAGGCTACACAAGCTGGACGCATCTGGTGGCGATGCTCTTTTGTCAATTTGCCAAAAGCCAGTCGGTACGTGACATAAGCAACGGACTACGCAGTGCTACAGGCAATCTCAATCATCTGGGCATCGAGAAGGCTCCGTCCAAATCCACGATCAGTTATCAAAACAAGCATCGCGATTGGCGGCTGTTTCGCGATTACTATTACTATTTGCTTCAACGTTTAGGACAGCAAGCGGGATTCAAACAAGTAAAATTCCGAATTAAGTCTAAGATTTTGCTCTTGGATTCAACCACTATTTCCCTGTGCCTGTCGCTGTTCGATTGGGCCAAGTACAAAACCCAAAAAGGAGCTGTAAAAATGCATACGTTGCTGGATTATGACGGAAACCTGCCCGCTTACGTTCTCGTTAGCAATGGGAAAACCCCCGACAATAAAGGCGCCTATGATATTCCACTACTAAAAAATAGTGTCATTGTCGCCGACCGGTTTTACAATGACTTTTCGCTGCTGAATGTTTGGGACAGCAGCGAGGTCTGGTTTGTAGTACGCCACAAAGAGAACCTTCAGTATGACTCCATTGGGGAAAATGAACTTCCTGCCGGGCGTCATGAGCATATCCTCAAAGATGAACGCATCCAGCTAACCGGCCCTCAGTCCAGAAAAAAGTATGTAGGGAAGCTTCGCAGGGTAGCCGTATGGGATGAGCAAAATCAGCAGGTGATTGAACTTATTACCAATCATCCAACCTGGACGGCTAATACGATTGGCCAGCTCTACAAGGCCCGATGGCAGATCGAAATCTTTTTCCGGGAAATCAAACAGCTTTTGCACATCAAATCCTTTATTGGCACTACTGAAAACGCTGTGATGATTCAAATCTGGACGGCATTGATTACCATCCTTATCTTGAAGGCATTAAAGGCGATGGCAAAGCATCGATGGTACTTGTCTAATCTGGTAGGATTTATCCGGTTAAACCTGTTTGTAAAGATCGATCTCCAGCGATGGCTGGATCACCCTTTTGAATCGAGACCCGATCCGCCTGAAACCATTATTCAGGGGTCTCTTTTTTGAATCTGGAAAAAACAGGCCCTGAATAAGCAGAAATGCTATATTTATTGAACACCTGAAACGTTTAGGACACTATTGGTTTATAATATAGAAATCTTAGAAGTGGATTAGTTATATAGAGTCATCAATAATTTGTAACCATTCATTTTTTTGAGGGTCGCATTTCAAAGTGATTTCAACAGACATTCCATGCAGTTTCGAGAATAAATTTTTTACTTTCCTTCAAATGGATATTTTAGGCGCTAAGTAATCCTTTAACAACTCGAAACGAAGAGATGAAAAATACGACAGAAAGGTGGTACGTTAAATATACTATTATACTTGTTGGTGCTATTCTAACGGTATTTGCAATGATTGAAGCTAAATCAATCCTTCAGACGCTTCTTTTTGCTTTCTTTTTTTCAGTTTTGTTATCACCTATTTGTACAAGATTAGAGCGTTATAAAATTCCCCGGTTATTATCGGCATTTGTTGCAATTCTTTTGGGCATGATGGTATTTGCAGGAGTTGGTTTCTTCTTTTACACTCAATTAACAGCGTTTACAGGAGATATTGATATTTTCAGGGAACGGTTTGATGAAATATTAGCCACTGTTCAATCCTTTCTTTCTACTCGTTTCGGAATTGATAATTTTATTGATTTCGACCAGGTCCGAACGTCCGTCCTCAACTTTTTCAGTGATAATACAGATACCCTTTTGAGTCGGGTTGCAGATGCGGCTTCCGTTTTTTCAACTATTTTTCTTGTACCTGTATTTATGTTTCTCATTTTAATTTTTCGTGACTTTTTAAAAGAGTTTGTTTTAAAAGCATTTGGAAATAAAAGTATTGAAGAGTATAAAAGGGTAGAGACCATCATTGATAAAGTGAAGGTGGTAGTTCAGGATTACATAGCCGGAGTTTTAATTGTTATTACTATTCTTGCGGTATTGAACTCCATAATGTTAACGGTGATTGGGGTTGAACATGCTCTTTTCTTTGGTGTGTTTGCAGCTATGTTAAATGTGATCCCATTTGTTGGCCCAATGCTGGGATCTGTTTTACCGGTACTTTACGCTCTTTTTACGATGGATTCCCTGTTTTATCCGCTTATCATACTCCTTGGATTTTACGTTATCCAGCTTTTTGAGGGCAACCTTTTTACGCCCGTAATTGTGGGAAGTAAAGTTAGCATGAATGCTCTTGCAGCACTTTTACTTCTATTTATTGGGGCACAAATTTGGGGTTTGGTTGGGATGATTTTGTTTATCCCATTAGGGGCGATGATGAAAGTTATTTTTGATGAAGTGGAATCCTTACATCCTTATGGTTTTGTAATGGGAAGAGTACCAAAAGAACCTGCAACAGGAGGGAAATTGGCGAAAAGAATTAGCAGTTTCTCAGAAAAAATCATCAAGCAAAAAGAAACCGACAGTGATAAAACAGACTCATAGTTAGGTTTCTGCTATGGGTTTATGGATGGTATTTGTCCTCGAATTTCACCTTGTCTAAACCGATCGCTGGTGATGCTCAGGTATAACATTCCCTGCGATAAAGCAGATTTTATTCCTTCTCGCAGCTCAATGCTGTTTTCTTTGGGATCAACAGTTCCTCCTTTATGATCTTCATTTATATCTACCGTTAATTTTATCAATTGATTTCCCTGCTGACCTTCACGTCCGTGATAAATGGCCATTCCGGTAAAGTTACCTCTAAGGTCTGAAAATGAACCTTCAACAATGAGTGAATCACCCTTTACCGTTACATCCAACATTCCTGAAGCAGGAGTTCTTACCTTCGGTACCTGATCCATTCCTGATAGAACAACTTGTACGGTTTGCTGCCCCATCACAGAAACGGATGTACAAAGGCAGAATATAGATAACAGTAGAATAGATCGTTTCATAGCTTTTGAATTGGATTTAATCTAAAGTGGTTTAATTCCCCAACCCTCTGGGTCGGGAAAAGATAGAAGTCCCCCTTGGAAGGGGGAAGGTGAACGCAGTGAACAGGGGGATGACCGTCGTAATCATGCAGGTTCAAGACTCCATTCTGTAGTACAATTGATCATTCCCCACTCCACAAAAACTCATAACTGATCAAAAAGTGTTGGAGGTTAAGTTGATACCTCGTGGGCTCTGTCCCGAGGCAGTCCATTTAAACACCTTTAATATACATTTCTTGTTGGATAGAGTACAAAAAAGAGAATAGTTGAAAAGATTACAGGTAGATTATGAAGTTGAAGTTTTTGTGAATAGAAAGGAGTTATGTATACTCTTATAATTTCATTTCATTTAAACCTAAATACCTACATTATGAATGATCAAAACGTACAGAAATATCATGATATTGCGCTTCTACTGCTTCGTGTTGGAGTCGGATTAGTTTTTATTATAACCGGTTGGGGCAAACTAACAGGAATTGAAGGTGCCCAAGGGTTTTTTGGGAGTCTGGGAATTCCCCTTGCCGGTTTAATGGCATGGGTCGTTGCCATTGTTGAGTTTTTTGGCGGCTTAATGGTTCTTTTTGGTGCTTATATTCGCATTCCAACATTATTAATGGCAATTATTATGGTTGTGGCACTTTTAACAACAAAACTTGGTGGAGAGTTTGGACCTGCACGAGTTGATATCTTGCTTTTATTGATGACTTCTTCACTGTTTATTTTAGGTAGTGGAAAGTATTCTATTGATGCAATGTTGAACAAATAAAACAGAAGAAGCCATTCATATTCTAATATGGATGGCTTTTTTATTTTTAAAAAGCATTTTTCAGGTTAGAGCTATTTTTGTTTTAAAACCACATCATACAGATCTTTTCGCCGATCTTTTAGCGTTCTTACACTCCCTTTCAGGTGAAGCTCCTTCAGCAAGTCGAGATCTACATCAACAATGAGCATCATTTCGGTATTGGGTGTGGCTTCTGCTTTGATGCCATTTGTGGGAAATGCAAAATCACACGGAGTAAAGACGACCGACTGTCCGTACTGAATATCCATATTATGAACCCGGGGCAAATTCCCTACACTTCCGGCAACGGCAACATAACACTCATTTTCGATGGCACGGGCCATTGCACAATTTCTCACTCGTGAATACCCATTTTGTGTATCTGTCATAAAGGGGACGAACAAGATGTCCATGTCCTGATCAGCCAGTAATCGGCTTAATTCGGGGAATTCTACATCATAACAGATCAAAACCCCGACTTTGCCGGCATCAGTGTCAAAAACCTGAATTCGGTTTCCACCGCTCATTCCCCATACTTTTATTTCATCAGGTGTGGCATGGATTTTCTCATATTTCTCAATTTCCCCATTTCGTTTGCAAAGATGGCCCACATTATAAAGGGATTCATCTCTCACTTCGGGCATACTGCCGGTAATAATGTTGATGTTGTAGGAAATCGCAAATTCAGCGAACACATCACGCATGCGGTCGGTATAGGTAGCAAGCTGGCGAATGGCATCTGCTTCTGAAAGGTGATTAAACTCAGCCATCAGAGGGGCGTTGATATATTCAGGAAAAAGAATAAAATCAGCTTCATAACCGGATACGGAATCAACAAAATATTCGATTTGTTCTGTGAGATCTTCGAACGTTTTATAGGGACGCATTTGCCACTGAACCAATCCCATTCGTACAACCGACTTTTCGGTTCTTATTGATGAAGATGGTTTTTGATAATAAATGTTTACCCATTCAAGGAGGGCGGCATGTTCGTGTGAGGCTTGATCTTCAGGCAGATAGTTTTTAGCCAACCTCTTAATATGAAAGTCGTTAGAGAGCTGAAAATTAAGTACAGGATCATAGATCTCCTTGTTTTTTACTTTTGCGATGTACTGCTTGGGAGACATCTCTTCGTGATACTTATGATAATTCGGTAAACGCCCTCCAAAGAGAATACTTTTCAAATTCATCTCCTCACATAACTCTTTTCGATAATCATACAGCCGGCGCCCCAACCGAAGTCCACGATAATCTGGGTGTACCATCATGTCCAAACCGTAAAGTGTATCTCCTTTGGGTGTATGGGTGTTAAAGGTGTCATTGCCCGTGATATCAATGTAGGTATGAGTGTCTTCGAAATTCTTATAATCAATGATGATAGACATTGCACAGGCCACGATTTCACCATCAATTTTTATGACTACTTGTCCTTCTGTAAATGTGGTTGTCAGCTTCTCAACATGCTTTCTTTCCCAGGCAGCGTCTTGCATATCAGGATAACAGCGCAGCATCAATTTTTTAAGCTCTTTATAATCTGATAGCTTGAGATACTCGAGGTCAATTTTTTCGATGGTTTTCATAAAACAGAAATTTTAACAGTTGAGGAAAGAATGAATATATGAAATCTTCAAACCGGTATAACTTTCACAGAAGGTAATTGCTAAAAAATAACAGAACTAAACGGTTCATGATGAAGTTTTATTGATTAATAAGATTTGTAAACAAAATTTTTAAATTCATCAATGGCTTGTACATTTTTTATTAGCTACTAAAAACTTGAAAATAAAGAGTTTGACTTATCAATAAACCTAAACCATCCATCGCGGATTCTACCAGTAATAGCGTACAACATCATAGTTTGTTGATGCTTTTCACGTTTTTTTGGGGTGCTAATTTTATTTTGGCCGAAATTGCCCTGAATGAAATGTCTCCTATTTCGTTCAGTGTTTCTCGTTTTGCGGTTGGTGGAGCTGTAATGCTTGCCGTTTTATATGCACAATGCTATTACGATGCTCAAAAAACCGGTCAAACCTTTCAGTTTATTCCTTCCATAGATAAGAAGGATTGGCTCCGCTTACTGTTAGTGTCAATTATTGGAGCGACCTTTGCGCCTTGGTTGGGGATTGAAGGGCTTGGATTAACAACGGGTTCCCGGGCTTCCATTTGGCTTGCGTTAGGGCCTGCCATCAGCACGTTATTTGGGTTTTTATGGGCAACCGAAAAAGTGGGCCGTTATGGATATGTGGGAATCATTTTGGCTGGGTTAGGGACCGTTGCCTTGGCTTTTGAAGGAATTACCGCACAAGAAGGGTACTGGATTGGAGATCTTCTTTTACTGATCGCTTTAATTCTAACGGTTGTGGAACTGCACCTCATTAAACCGCTGGCAAGAAAGTATGGATCAATCAGTATGGTGGCACTGCGAACACTGATTGGCGGAACCCTTTACCTACTTATTGCATCACCCTCACTCGTTCAGGAAAGCTGGCTTTCCTTTGGATTTTGGACTTGGTTTGCAATCCTGGCGGGTGGAGCCATAGGAGTTGGGATTGGGCAATGGGTAAAGGTAAGAGCTTTGCGATCTATCGGGCCAACCAGAGTAGTGATCTATGGTAATTTGGTGCCGGTTGCCACGATGGTTATTGCATGGTTTTCGATAGGAGAAAATCCAAGTTACTACGAAATATTGGCGGGATTACTAATCGTTTCCGGGGCAATCTTTATTCAGGTAGTTGACGTATTTAAACGTGGAGACGAAGAAATAATGAAAGAAAGTGAAGAGACAAAATCGTTTAGTTGATGATGGATAGAATCAATGAACAAATAAAAAATGAAGGGCAACGAAAATTGCCCTTCAAGTGATTTAAAAGAAACTTAATATTGTGCAGGAGCTCCATCTTGGGGTAGAGCATCAAGGATAAACTCACGGATATGTTCATTTGAGGTTTCCAAATCATCCTGACGAAGATACATCATGTGCCCTGATCGATACCCTTCGAACCGAAGCCGATCTTTCAACTTACCACTTCTGTCCATGTTCCACATCAGGTATTTGGCTGAAAAGTAATCCGTGGCACCATCATAATACCCGGATTGAATCATGGTATGAAGATAGGGATTTTGTGCCATTGCACTTCGGAGGTCATCCGCAGTTGAATCTCCGCTGTTATCCCATGGCCGAACAGGTCCAAACATATTATATTGTAAGTCAGTTTTATAGTTCAAATGTTCCCGCAGATAATGATTGATTGCCGGTGTAAATGCATGATTCCAGGAAGTCAGAGCAGGATCATGATCATATCTGTCCCCCGCATCAGAACGGTCAACTCCCTGATAACGGGAGTCGAGCCGACCAACGGTTCGTCCTTCGTCACGCAGCAACTCTTTCCAGAAAAATGAGGTAGGGAGTGTCATATTGTGATTTAATATGTGCTGTTTATCAATGCCGGAGAAGTGAGCTACTTTTTCTGCAATTTCATCTTTGGTTCCATCATCTAAAAAACCGCCTTTAGCTACCGCCGGCAGATATTCGTTGATAGTAAATTCTTCTACCATTGGCAGAATATCATACAGATCCTGTGACTGTAAATCATCACTCAAAGCCTCGTGATACCATGCCGTTGCCGCATAATAAGGCAATTTCAGGATTTGTGACCGTGGGGACATTGCCGGCGGTTCAAGTCCCATGCCTGTGGGAGAAACTAAAATCACTCCGTTTAGATACATCCAGTGAGAGTTTTGAAGCTGTCGGGCTAATCCCCCAACTCGGGTGGTTCCATAACTTTCGCCAATTAGATATTTGGGGGATGTCCACCGATCGTTCCGAGATACAAAATTATCAAGCCATTCAGCCAAGTAACGTATATCAGCATTTACACCAAAAAAGGTATCCGTGTCTACTTCATCATCTAAAATACGCGAGAATCCTGTATTTACCGGATCTATATACACAATGTCTGCCACATCAAGAATAGAGTGGTTATTTTCGATGACGCCATAGGGCTGAACCGGGTAGCCTTCATCATCGATGGCCAGAAATCGGGGACCGGTGTAACCAATGTGCATCCATACGGAAGCGGAACCGGGACCGCCGTTAAAGGAGATTACCAAAGGTCGGCTCGATTTATCGTCCACATCGGTTCGCTGATAGTATACATAAAACAGAGAAGCGATTGCTTCACCGTCATCATCCCAAACCGGTTGGGTTCCTGCTGTTGCAGAATAGGGTATTTGTTCACCTTTAATGGTTACTTGATCTTGGGCGTAAGTCAATGAAGACAAAAGGGATAGAAGTAAAAATGAAACTATGTATATTTTAAATATATAATTAACAGATGGTTTCAATGAAGTCATATATAAGATTTTAATTATGAGTGATGGAACAAAAATGATTGATGCGAATATAGGATGTAGACTACAGTTGCACAAATATGCAGAAAAATGATGTGTTATGGTTGTAAAAAAAACTGCGAATTTACATTACGACTTTTCTACTTTTTTACATACATAGATTGACTATAAATTAACAATAACGCTAAGTTGTGCTTTAGTATTAAAGTTGCTATTAGGAAACGCTCAAAATTATGAAAAATCGATTCAGGAAATATGTGAGCCCGGAAGCTCTTAAGGTCGCATATTCTGATCCCAAGAAACGTCGTAAAATGTGGTATGCTGCAGGCATTCTACTTGTTGTGGTACTTCTCTTACCCAAAATCCACGCCTTTATTAGTGATTTATCTATCTTTGAACCTGAGGAAGTAGTGGAAAAGGTACAAGTTGATGTTGTAGAATTAACTACAGAACGGTTAGACGAAAAAATATCAGCAACAGGAACGGTAAGAGCAATTCAGGAGGTAGATTTGAGCTCTGAAGTTTCAGGTAAAGTTATTGAAATTAATATAGAAGAGGGGGAAGAAGTAGAAAGCAATACGCTTTTAGTTAAGGTTAATGACAATGACCTTCAGGCTGAAAAATTACGGCTCGAATCGAATATTGAAGTGATGGAACAAACCCAAGAACGGCAACAACAGCTGTTTGAAAGAGGAGGGGCTACTCAAGAAGATTACGATAACACTATGATGGAGCTAAACAATATGAGAGCTGAGTTTGCCTCGGTTGAAGCTCAAATAGATCGAACAGAAATTAGAGCTCCTTTTGATGGAATTGTTGGGCTTACCTATATCAGTGACGGAGCTTTTGTTACATCATCAACGCAAATAGCAAGTCTTCAGGATATGAGTTCAGTTCGAATTGACTTCTCTGTTCCTGAACGATATTCGGCAAGTATACAAGCCGGTAGCGAAATCCAGTTTGAGGTACAGGGGGTTGATTCTGTTTTTGTGGGTGAAGTTGTTGCCAAAGAGCCTCAGATTGACCCTCGCACACGAACGTTACAGGTACGTGCAATAAGTGATAACAGCGATCGGCTCTTAAATCCCGGCGCATTTGCCAATGTAGAATTGATACTGGCAACCTACGAAAATTCAATAATGTTGCCATCACAGGCATTGATCCCTGATGCGGGTTCTTACAAAGTACTGGTTTATGATGACGGGAAAGTCTCAGAACGATCTGTAACTATGGGAATTAGAACGAGGGATAGCGTTCAGATACTTGAAGGGCTAAGTGAAGGTGAAACGGTTCTTATAAATGGACTTCTACAGGTAAATGATGGAGATGAAGTAGAGATTAGAAACAGAGAAAACCTCGCCGATAATGAGTAAAATTTCAAGTTTAAGTATTCGCCGCCCTGTTTTTGCATGGGTGATGTCGATTGTGATTGTCATTTTTGGAATAATAGCTTATTACGATCTTGGAGTTCGCGAATATCCGGTTGTTGATCCGCCCATTATTACAGTAACCGTTAGTTACACAGGTGCAAGTTCTGATGTTGTTGAAAGAGAAATCACCGAACCTCTTGAGGATCAGATAAATGCTGTTTCCGGTATTCGAACACTTTCATCTGTTAGTATGGAGGGGAGAGCGGAAATCCGTATTGAATTTGATATTAATATAGATATTGAAGTTGCAGCAAATGATGTGAGAGATCGGGTATCTCGCGCCCTCGGTGATCTTCCTGATGATGCAAATCCACCCAGTGTTCGTAAAGAAGATGCGGACAGCGCCCCTATCATTTTACTAAATGTGTCGAGTGAAGTACGGGATCGAATGGAGCTGACCCAAATAGCACGAAATACATTTAGGGAAAGACTCCGGACTATCGATGGGGTAAGTATTTTAAGTGTTTATGGTCAGCAGCGCCCAACTATTCGATTATGGATGGAGCCCAATAAAATGGCTGCTTACGATATCACACCTTCTGATATCCGGGATGCACTCGATGCTGATAATGTTGAGTTGCCTTCGGGTGTTATTGAAGGTGATGACACAGAGCTAACCCTCCGAACCGTTGGGAGGATGTCGGAGATTGAAGAGTTCGAGAACTTGATTCTGCGGGAGGAGGATGGGAATATAATCCGGTTTTTAGATGTAGGCCGGGTAGAAATGGAGAGCCGTGATGACAGGGAGATTTTAAAGCGGGAAGGAGAACCCATGATTGCCCTCGCTGCCATCCCACAGCCCGGTTCAAACCAAATTGCCACAGTTGATGAAATCTATAACAGAGTTCAGCAAATTCAGGACGATCTTCCATCAGATGTAAAAGTGGAACTCGGTTTCGATTCAACAGAATACATAAGGGAATCCATATCAGAGGTGCAGAAAACCCTGATTACGGCCTTTGTGCTGGTGGTGATTATCATCTTCCTGTTTTTGAGGGATGTAAGAACAACCATTATCCCTGTAATTGTGGTTCCAATTACCATTATCGGAAGTTTCTTCGTGATGTATATAGCCGGCTTTACCATTAACACATTAACGTTGCTGGCATTGATTCTTGCTATCGGTTTAGTAGTTGATGATGCCATTATTGTGCTTGAAAATATATACGCAAAAATGGAGCAGGGGCTGCCGGTCATTGGCGCGGGAATTATTGGGACACAGGAAATCTTTTTTGCGGTTATTTCCACATCACTTGCGCTGGTTTCTGTATTTACCCCTATTCTATTTATGGAAGGTGTAACGGGGAGCTTGTTCAGGGAATTTGGGGTAGTGATGATTGGTGTAGTGGTCATATCGTCATTTGTAGCTCTTACACTTACCCCGATGCTTTCCACGAAATTGTTGAGCCTGAAGAGCAGTAGTTCAAAATTTTATAATAAAACCGAACCCTACTTTAAGAAAACGATTGAATGGTATCGCAGGCAGCTCGAATCATTCTTAACAAAGCGACATTACGCTTTTTGGATTTTGGGTGTAACAGGTCTTTTGGTTGTGCTTCTCTTTTCGTTTTTACCGGATGAAGTTGCCCCACTCGAAGACAGGGGAACGCTCAATATTACAGCTACTGCACCCGAGGGGTCCACGTTCTTTTATATGGATCGGGTAATGGATCAGATAACAGAAGTGACTACAGAAAATGTGCCGGAACTGGAAGTGCTAAATACCATTACATCACCCAGTGGTGCGAATACAGGAACCGGATATCTTAATCTGGTACATCCAACCGAGCGATCTCGCTCTCAAGATGAAATAGCTGCTGATTTAGGGGCTGAATTAAACAAACTACCTGGCGCTTCAGTTTTTCTATCACAACCTCAAACATTGCAATCCGGTGCTACAGGGTTACCGGTGCAATTTGTTGTTCAGTCACCTGATATTGAGGATTTAGAAGAAGTTATTGACCCCTTTTTGGAGGAGGCACGACAAGATCCTGCATTTACATTTGCTGATGTAGATTTAAAGTTCAATCGCCCCGAAATTCTTGTGCAAATTGATAGAGACAGAGCCCGTTCACTTGGGGTTTCTATTCGGGATATAGCAGAAAACCTTCAGCTTTCCTATGCAGGGTCGAGGTATGGATATTTTACCATGGAGGGTCGTCAATACTGGGTTCAGGGAATGGTAGAGGAAGATTTACGGCGGGAGCCATCAGATCTGTTAAATCTGCATGTGCGCAGTAGCGAGGGCGAACTCGTGCGTATGGACAATCTTGTCGATCTTGTAGAAGAGAGTGGTCCGGCAGAGCTGTTTCGATTCAACCGACTTTCATCTGCAACATTTTCTGCTTCACTCGCGGGAGGTCAAACGGTAGGTGATGGTATTGCGGCAATGAATGCAATTGGTGACAGAGTTTTGGATGAACGATTTTCTACAGATTTAAGCGGACCCTCCCGAGAATTTGTAGAAAGTGTTGATAGCCTGAACTTCATCTTTATGATGGCCCTTGTATTTATTTATTTGGTTTTAGCCGCTCAGTTCGAAAGTTTCAGAGATCCGCTCATTATCTTGTTAACGGTTCCGTTAGCGTTGTTCGGGGCTCTTCTGGCTCTTTGGTATTTTGGGGAATCACTCAATATTTTCAGTAAAATTGCCATGATTATGTTGATTGGACTGGTTACTAAAAACGGAATTCTAATTGTGGAATTCGCAAATCAACGTCAACATCAGGGTTTATCAAAAATGGAGGCGATACTGGATGCATCTGTTGCACGGTTTCGTCCCATACTTATGACTTCCTGCTCCACACTTTTAGGAATTATGCCATTGGTATTTTCGTACGGTGCAGGCGCTGAAAGCCGAATATCTATGGGTGTGGCCGTAATGGGAGGACTTGTTATAGGTACCATGTTATCCCTTTTCGTGATACCTGCTATCTACTCTTATTTTGCCACTGAAAAACAAAAAAGCGAAGCTGACGAATTTCTGGAAGCTGAAAATGTAAGTACGGTTTAAGCTATGACTAAAAAACTAACTACACTGATTTTATTTGTTTTATGCATCGGGATTAATAGTGTGTATTCACAAGGTTTATTATCCCTTGAAGAGGCCATTAAAATAGGGATTGAAAATAACTACTCTATTCAAATTGCCAATAATGAAGCCGAAATCGACCGTATGAATCGTACGTTAGGAAATGCGGGCTTTCTACCCACTATTACTGCATCGGGGAATAGAGATGAAATATTCGAATCAGAAACGACGCGAACTGCATCAGACGGCAGATCAACTGAGGATTTCGAAGCCTCTCTGTTATCTGCTGATGTAGATTTAACCTGGACACTGTTTGATGGATTGAGAATGTTCACGAATTATCAACGATTGGGAGAGCTTCAAAACCTTGGAGAAACACTTTCCAGAGTTGAACTGGAATCTATCGTTACTGAAATTACGGTGGCTTACTACGAAATTGTGCGCCAGGAAAAACTGCTGGGCGTTCTGCAAAACAGCGTGGATATTTCAGAAGAACGGTATGAGATCGCACAAAGTAAACGAGAACTCGGATCTGGGTCGGAGTACGAATTATTATTGGCTCAGTCTGATTTAAATACGGATCGTGCGGAATTTATTCGGCAAGAAACCATTTTAAACGATTCAAAACTGGATTTGATCCGTCTGCTGGATCTTGACAGTGATTCACAGTTTGATACTTTCGACACAATATCCATTTCGGAAACAATGCCTTTGGATGAGTTGTATTCGCAGTTCGCAGAAAACAACAGAGATATCCGTGCCGGGGAGATAAGAACTTCCATCACTGAACTCGAAATTCGAGAATTTAGAAGAGAACGTATGCCCGAAATCGATTTTAACGTAGGATATACCTACAACAGAGAAGAGATCAGAAACAGCATGTTATTTGATCAAACGGATGGCCTTTATGTGGGTGTAACGGCTCGTTTTAATCTTTTTGATGGGTTCAATACAAATCGGCAGGTTCAAACAGCAAAAATTAATCATAAAAATGAAAGGCTGAGGTTACAGGAACAGAAAAAATCTTTGGAGATGACGCTTCTTTCAGAATACGAAAACTATACAAACTCTATTCAGTTGGTCGGGCTTGAACAAGAAAATCTGGAACTGGCCGAAGAAGCCCTTGATATTGCACTTGAGCAGTTTCAACTGGCAACCATTACTTCACTGGAACTAAGAGAAACACAGCGAATTGTATTCGATACTGAAAACAGGCTGATTGATGCTCAGTTTGTAGCCATTGTTGCCGAAACAGAATTACTGGAGTTAGCAGGTGTTCTTCTCGAAAGTCTGGGTTTATGATAGAAAGAGCTATTGAATTGATGCAACCCTATTCATCGCAATCAGACTGTGTTCATTGGTGTCTCCCAAAATATCAACCAGTATTTCAGCACTTTTACGAATATACCCCTCTGCATTAGGATCCTCGATTTTAAGGAGTGTTTCTCCATATAAACCCATAACTATTGCGGTCCTTACATTAGTGGATGAATATCCTTTTTCTCTAATTTCGAGTGCTTCAACCAGGTATGGTTCGGCTTGATGGGGTTTATCTACATTTAGGTAATATTCCCCTTTGGCAAGAAGTGGATCTGACTGGCCGGGATGAGTAGGCGGAAATGTTTTTTGATAGATATCTATAGCAGAATCAAACATCCTTTCTGCTTCATCATAGTTTTCTTTCGCTGCTTCTATTTTTGCTACGGTAATTTCATTTCTTGCTACGTAAGGATGCACATCTCCATATATATCCCTGAGTATTTCCATAGAGTGATTAATATGATGTTCAGCGAGCTCAATATTGCCTAATTGGTAATTTATCTCACCTAAATTTCCGTTTGCAAGGCCCACATCAATATTATTTTCCCCCTGTGTTTTTAAGTGTATATCTAAAGCTTGTAGCTGATTTTCTTTAGCCTCATCAAGCTGCAAATTCTCTCTTAGTAATATTGAATAATTGCTTAAAGTCACGGCATTTGTTGGGTGGTCAGAAAATTTTTCGAAATACAGTTCAATAGCTTTTTGGTAATGAAAAGAAGCTTCATTAAAATATCCTCGTCTGTGATTCATAGCAGCGAGATCATTATGGCCTACTGCAATATTATCTGGAAAATACCTGTATCTAACTTCCAGATTTTTTGAGAGGATAGAGTCTGCCACTGAAAAATTTCCATTGTTAAACCACTGTAAATTTGCATAAAAGCTTAAAGCGGCCAGTGCCTGTTCATCCATCAATCCATTTTCTGTCCGCTCATGTACGCTAATGGCTTGCAATAAAAGAGAATCTGCCATTTCAATATTTCCACGTTCTTGATGAACCCGACCCAATTCATATAGAGATTCAGCCAATTGATCGAGTGCATCATCATCAAGGTCACTTAGTGCGTTAATAGCATTTGTACTTAATGTTTCTGCCTTGTCAAATTCCCCAAGCCTGAGGTACATTTTACTAAGCTTTGTATTGATATTGGCTTTAAGCTCGGGTTGATCAATTAGTTCTTCATCCATCCTCGAAATGCTATAATCCAGAATACTCCCTATGGATGCATTCAGCCCCATTGCCTCTCCATCTTGATTGTATGAATTGGCACTTTCAAAAATTCCAACCATAAAGTCACTTATCTGTTGAGCTATTGCTGCTTCCCTTTGAGCAATATTCCTCTCCTGATTAAGCTCTAATGTATAATAGGTTGTAGTAGATGCTATGGTCAATAATATAAAAGCAACTGTAAAAAGGGGCTGCTTATTTCTGCGAAAAAACTTTTTGTACCTGTAGGTATAGCTGCTTTTTTTAGCGCTAACCGGCAGGTTATTTTCGCTTCTATCAATATCGTCAATGAAACTTGTTAATGAGGAATACCGAAATCGTGGTTCTTTGCGGATAGCTTTATCAATAATCACATCTAAATCATTAGATAGCTCTTTCAGCAATGTCTGTTTTTTCATGTTAAAAGAAGCAAGAATTTGCTGTTCATCCATTTTTTTGATGGATTGCGTCATTAAGGGGGGAACCTCATCAAGTATAATTTTTTCAACCTCATGGATGCTTTTATTATCAAATTTGAAAGGAGAGGTGTTTGTAAATAGTAGGTACATCAGCATTCCAATGGAATAGATGTCGGTTTGTAGCTGGGGAGGTTTTTCTAAAACTTGTTCAGGTGCAGCATAGCGTGGAGTCCATAACCGTTGGCCTGTTTTTGTAAAAAACTGATTTTTCGGTAGGTCTTCGCTTAATAATTTAGCAATACCAAAATCCAGAATTTTTACTTCACCTGTTTTAGTCACCAAAATATTTGAAGGTTTTAAATCTCGATGAACAATCAGATTTGTGTGGGCATATTCTATCGCGTGCAGAATTTTTTTGCATAAAGTGAGCCGCTGAAACAGATTAAGCTTGTTAATGTTACAGTATTCATCAATCGGAGTGCCTTCTACATACTCCATAATTAAATATGGAGAACCGTTTTTGCTAAATCCCCCATCAAACATCATAGCGATATTTGGATGCTTTAGGTTGGCAAGTATTTCCTGTTCCTGTTGAAATCGCAGAAGCAAACGTTCCGACAAATTTTGTTGATGGATAAATTTTATGGCAACGGTTTGTTCAAATTGTCCATCTACCCTTATTGCCTGATAAACACTCCCCATTCCGCCTCTTCCAAGCAGCGACACAATTTTATATGGCCCCACTTTTTCACCAATAATACTTTCACCCATCAAAGGATTGTTTTCAGTAAGATGGTGTACGTCTTTTATCAATCCGGGATATTCCCGGGAAGCACTTCCCAAAAAGTCTTTTTGATCTGAAATTGAGATGGAGAAGAGGAGCTCTCTAACTTCCTGAACCAGTTGCTCATCATTGCCATAATGCTGTTCCAGATAGGTAAGCTGCCTGGATTCATCAATTGTTAGAATTTTATCAAGTGTGGACGAAATCTTTTGCCATCTGTCTTTTTCCATGTAGCAACTATTTAAGTTTTGTCTTTTCTCTTTTAAAGCGAGAAAAAAGTAAAAATCACCCCAGATTCATTGGCTTCTTTAACTCCTTATAAAGCCACCCTCTCGCTTTTTGCCAATCTCTGCTAACGGTACTTTTCGAAATATTCATAACTTCTGCGGTACTTTCGATGCTCATTTCTCCGAAAAATCGATATTCTACCAATTCAGCAAGACGAGGATCAAAACCAGCCATTTTTTTTAGGGCTTCATCAAGTTCGATCAGATTTGAAGCTTCGTCCTTTTCCTGAAATATGCTATCGATATAGGTAACATCCTGCTTTTTACCCCCTCGTTTATCGGCTAATTTTTTTCGAGCATAGTCTATTAAAATTTGTCGCATACATTTCGAGGCAATGGCAAAAAAATGATTTCTGCTCTTCCAATCTGTCTGGTCGTAGTCACATAATTTAAGATACGCCTCGTGTACTAAATCGGTTTTTCCGTAGGTGTGCTGATGATTTTCGAAGCTTAATTGCCGATTTGCCATTAACTGAAGCTTATTATATACCTTTGGCATTAAATCTTGATAAGCATCTTTTTCTCCCTTACTCACTTGTTTGAGAAGATTTGTAATCGTTAAGTCATCCATTTGAGCCTGAGTTGTTCGTCTTTACTAAACTAAATTAGAATAGTATAATAATTGTAGCTCATAGAAAGAAATTAGGATTTACTTCCGCTATACATTTCGTACTCCAAAAGCCGGCATTCCAGAGTGGCATTATAATACATTTGTCTGCTTGATGTTCTCAAACCTACTTTTTTACCAAGGGCGTTATTTCCGGTAAATACATAGCCCCATTTGCCCGGACAATCAGATTTAAAAAAATCCCCAATCTTTTTGTAGAGGGGACGAAGATCCTCATCTGCATCCAGGCGCATTCCATATGGCGGATTTACCACAACCACACCATCACCATCGGGAACTTCGGTGTCAGAAATATCACAGGTTTTAAAATCGATCAGGTGATCTACTCCGGCTGTTTTTGCATTTTTTTGAGCCGCGTTTAATGCAATAGGACTGATATCTGTGGCAATAATTCTTCCATCTATCTTCTTTTTAGTTCCGGCTTTTGCCTCATCCCGAATGGTACGGTAAACAGATTCATCATACCCTTTAATGTGCATAAACCCGAATTGATGACGAAGAGAGGCAGGAGCTCGGTTTGTAGCTATCATCGCGGCTTCAATGGCGAGTGTTCCACCACCGGTCATTGGATTGATGAAGTGCTGACCCGGTTCCCATTTGGTTCCCGCAATAATACCGGCGGCAAGGGTTTCCTGCATGGGAGCAGCTACATTTTCGGTTCGGTAATTTCGTCTTGAAAGGGATTCCCCGGATGTATCAATAAAAATGCGCGCGATGTCTTTATTCCAAAACAGGAACAGAACGGTCTTGGTGAGATCGGAACCGCTGTCTGGTCGATTATTGAATCGTTGAGTCATGCGATCTACCACGGCGTCTTTACAGAGCAAATTTGCGTACTGATCGTTATCGATAGTGGGATGATCAACCCGAGAGGTTACTGAGAAAAACCCGTCTTCGTCGATGTACTCCTCCCATGGAATTTCTGTAAGCCATTCAACCAGCTGTTCAGGATTGGAAATTCGTTTTTCTCCCAGCAGGTAGTGAACTCTGTGAGCCGTTCGCAGCCAGTAATTCATTTTTATGCAGTCGTTCAGGCTTGCCTCAAGTTCCAATCCTGTATCGCGAACAACGGTGGGAGTGAAGCCAAGTTCTTCAACTTCATTTTTTAGAAAAGGAGGAAGACCAAATGGACAGGTAACACTTACGGTTCGTTTTTCGGAAAAATCAGCCATAAAAAGAGCAATTACTATCTGTTATTATTTATTCGTAGAAATAAAAAAACCCGGGAAGATTAAACGGTTGTTCAATCTCGCCCGGGAATATAATATCAATGAAGATATTCTCTATTAACTTGCTATTTCAACAAGTTCAATTTCGAAAGAAAGATCTTTTCCTGCCAGTGGATGGTTTGCATCCAGTTTTAGTTCTGTGTCTCCAACTTCTGCGATACGAACCGGTACCGGTTGTCCGTCGGGCTGATTTACCTGAAGCTGCATTCCAACTTGTGGTTCTACATCATCAGGAAGTTGATCTTTAGGCACGTTAATAATTAAATCTTCGCGTGCTTCTCCGTATGCTTCGTCACTTGGGATATCAACTTCTGTAGAATCTCCTACATTTAAACCAACAACTGCTTTCTCAAACCCGGGAATCAATTGACCTTCTCCCAGTTTGAATTCAAGGGGCTCTCGCTCCGCAGATGTGTCAAAAACAGATCCATCTTTTAATTTTCCTGTGTAGTGTACTTTGACGGTATCGCCGTCTTTTACTTTAGACAAAATGTTCCTTTGTTTTATATTTAAATTACGTTGACTTAAAGATAACCTTTTTTAAAGAGAAAGTAGAATTGAATACCCCAAAAACTCCATTTAACGATCAGATTAAAGATATTCTGGAAAATTCTAAGACGGTAGCCGTTATCGGCTGTTCGAGCAATCCGTACCGTACGAGTTTTCACATTGCTGAATATTTACGGGAAAACGGATTTACTATTATCCCCATCAACCCAAATGAAGATGAAGTGTTTGGGGAAGAATCGTACGATTCTATTCTTGATCTGCCGGATGATTTACAGGTTGATATCATCGATATTTTCCGCAACAAGAAATACACCAAAGAGATGGTTGATGAGATTGTAAAGTGGAGTGAACGTACAGGCCAAAAACCGCTTATCTGGACACAGCTTGATGTGAGCACCGATAAAGCAAAATCATTAGCCAAAAAGAACGAATTCCCATACGTAGAAAATCGCTGTTTGATGGTTGAGCACAGGAGTATCAAGTCCTGAGTCATGAGTAGTGAGAATGTGGTAGGTTAACCGCAATGCACGCGACGGTTTCGCAAAGAACACAATGGGAGTAGGGAAAACTTCTCACTTCCGGGCACCATTATTTTTTTCTCGCATCAAGCGTATTTATAAAGAAAGGATATCCATACGTAGAAAATCGTTCCGTGAAGCGTCGGGTTAACCACCAAGGAAGCAAAGATTTCGCAATGGTAGCCAAAGTTCAAAGGAATAAACATAACTCTCTGTGCTCTTTGTGATCCCTGTGGTTAATCCTCCTCAGGCATCATTATTTCTTTTCTCGCTTCTGCATACTCATCCATTTTGGATTTGAGTACAACCTCAATCTCTTTTCGATCATCTTCGGGAATAGAGGTGACAAATTGTTTGATACGATTTCCTTTCTCTTTTTTCGGGTCAATGTATTCGATCATGATGACATCTTCGTTATGCCAACCCCAGGCAATCACGGTTTTCCATTCTACGAGATTGTCCAAAAACAGTACTCCTTTCGACCGGAATTCAGGAACCAGTTTAAGGGTCCATCCAAAGAGACCGAATGCAATGAGAGAAAACCCTGAAGTAAGTCGAATTCCGGTTACCGGCAGATCAGATAGCAGCGCAGTTCTGTAAAGTCCATAGAGGATGAGCAGGATGGCAAAAATGTGGGGGGCAAAATCAACCCAAAATGTTCTGTGCTGATAAAGGATGTCACCGCCATCAGATCTGGCTTTTAATTGACGATAGGCATATCCGATGAAAAAACCCGCAATGAGTGTGTAGACGATCATCATAAATGGAGCTGCCACAGATTGAGGGAAAACATCAAGTACGTAGGCGATCATCAAAATGGTAAAAATGACCATAACCAGCAGCGCAGAATTGATGACCCGTTGGGGTGTAAGTTGCTCAAGTCGGAAAATGGGTTGTGATCCGAAAAATCCTGCGATGGCAAAAACAAAAATTAAAATGATAGTTAATATCCACATAAATCGAACGTATATTTAAAGCCTCAATGTTAATGACAGTGAACTCTAACTGCAACCTGCTGTATGGAAAAAAAGTATCAAGCGAAATCACTGGATGTCAGTAATTCCGAACAAATTCTTGAAATTCAATGGGCGGATGGCCGCATTGCTAAATTCCCTCTTTTTGGCCTCCGAAAAAATTGTCCGTGTGTAATGTGCAGGGGAGGCCATGATAAAATGGGTCGGTTCGAAACCGAACTGTTTTTTGTTGAACCAACCCGAACCTACAATATCGAAAAACTGGAACCGATCGGAAATCACGCGTTAAAAATTACGTGGGATGACGGCCACAATTCAGGAATGTACCGCTGGGATCTGCTCCGAATGATGGATGAAGCTATGGATCGTGATTAAGCAATTTCATCCCTGATGATTCCTATAAAACCACCCACTGATGCCGCAATTCCAATAATTAAGTACCATTTAGTTTCTTTATCCGGGGAGATATCAAACAGTGGATTGTACTGGGAGCTCAATAACTGATAGTCTTTGTACCCGATCCAAAGCAGAGCGAGACCACAAATAAGTACAACCAGGGAAAAAATCTTTTTTTGATTCATATCTCGGTATCTAATGTCTAAGATGTTTCTTTAGAGAGAATATAATTCTTGATGCTTTTGTTCATTATATAATATGATTAAAGACAAAAGCAGGCACAATAGAGGTCTCCGCATCTTTTTTATAATTATTTAATATTTGGAACGGGAGGGTATAATAAATAGTTTAATATTAAACTAAATTAAAATTTATACAGTTATGTCAGAAAGTAAAAAAGGAATTCATCACATATCTATTATTTCAGGAGATGGACAGACCAATGCAGAATTTTATGTTAAAACGTTGGGCCTGCGAATGGTTCTCAAAACCGTCAATCAGGATGATCCGTCGAATTATCATTTGTTTTATGCAAATGGGGCGGGTCAACCGGGATCAAGCATTACGTTTTTCCCTTGGCCAAGAGCTGTAAAAGGGGAAGCAGGAACCGGGCAAACCACAGTCATCGCATTTGGTGTCCCTGAAAAGTCGCTTGAATTTTGGACAAACAGATTAGCAGACCAACATGTAGAATACAAAGAACCATTTGAGCGATTTGGATACAAAGTACTTCAGTTTGAAGATCCTGATGGGTTAACACTTGAATTTGTATTTGATTCCTCAATGGATTCAGTTTCCGGATGGGAGAGTGAATACGTTTCGGAAGAGTATTCCATTCGTGGATTTTGGAGTGCAACACTGCGATTAAGTGAAATGACTCCAACAGCTGAATTACTTGAAAAAGTTTTGGGATTCAGTAAAAAAGAATCAGCTGGCAATCTTACACTGTTTGAGTCTAACAGTGAAATTGGTCGATATCTGATCATAGAAGAAACGGGAGAACATCAACCCACAAAAAACGGAAGAGGCATTGTTCATCACATTGCATTTCGGGCAAAAAATGAAGAAGAGTTGCGTAAGATGAGAGATGAGGTAATCGATTTCGGACTTTCTCCAACGGATGTTATTGATCGTCATGTGTTTAAATCAGTGTATTTCCAATCTCCGGGTGGAGTATTGTTTGAGATGGCTTCTGATGATCCCGGATATAAGTCGGTTGTGGATGACGAAAGCGAAATGGGAAAAAAGCTTTTTTTACCTCCGTGGCTTGAACGAAAACGAGAGGAAATAGAAAGTCGGTTACCGGAAATTACGGTGTGACCCTTTAAAAAGAAAACCTCACAGGTTTTTTGAAACCTGTGAGGTTTAATTCATGACTATTTACTACCCGGACGCTTCCAGCGAACCGGAGCTTCGGGTTCTTCCTTCAGTTCAACAGGATTGAGTTCAAGCAGCCGCAGTGCTTCTTTTACAGACGCTTCAAGCTGAGGATCATTTCCCCGGGCAACATCTGCAGGATGCTGAAAGACTTCCAAATCAGGAGCAATTCCTTCGCCTTCAACAGCCCATTCTCCATCAAGATCAAAGAAACCACCGCGCGGCGCTACCATTCTTCCGCCATCAATAAACGGTGGTGTATCCCAGGTTCCTACCAAACCGCCCCAGGTTTTAGTACCTATCAGCGGACCAATTTCTTTCATGCGGAACATGTAGGGCAGAAGATCGCCACCTGAGCCCGCATTTTCGTTAATGATCATCACCTTAGGTCCCCAAATTCCGGAAATCGGTGTGGTAAATGGTTTTTGATCAGCCGCTTTACTGTTGAAATATCCCATCAACTCACGATCAAGAATATCCACCATATAGTCAGCCGCAGAACCGCCACCATTATTGCGCTCATCAATTACGGCTCCTGATTTATCCTGTTGAGAGAAATAGTAGCGATTGAAATACTCATAACCGGGATTCCCTGTATTTGGCACATAAACATAGGCGAGTTGCCCGTCAGACATTTCGTCTACTTTTTCACGGTTTGATTCAATCCATCCCCGCATTCTAAGGCCGGATTCATTCCCAATGGGAACTACGGTTTCAACTCTTGATCCATCCGTTGAAGGTTGGTCATTCACAGTAATTTTTATCTGTTTCCCGGAGGTTGTCTCAAACAGTCTATAGAGATTCATATCCGCAGTAAGTGCCTGACCATTTATCGCGAGCAGATAATCTCCTTCGTTCACATTAATTCCGGGTCCTGAAAGCGGAGCTGTTAAATCAGGATTCCAGTTTTCACCGGTATAGATTTTTTTGATTCGAAATAAACCGTTTTCAATTTCATAATCAGCTCCCAACAACCCACCATCAATGGATTCGATATCGGGATAATCCCCACCTGACACATAGGAGTGTCCCACGGCAACTTCACCGCTCATAATATCAACGATGTAGTTGAGGTCGCTTCGATGACGAACGTGATCAACCCATGGGCTATACCATTCGTATACTTCATCCCAGGGTGCGCCGTGTACATTATCTACATAGAGAAAATCACGCTTAAATCGCCAGGCATCGTTAAAAATCTGAGCATATTCCTCACGGGGAGAGATCTGTATTTTAATGTTATCAAGGTCAAGGTTTCCGTCTCCAGAGGTAACAGCGGGTCCGTCAGTGGGTACAATTCCCCATACGGGTCCTGATTGATAAAGTAAGTTTTTTCGATCCTGACTGACCGTTGCGGTGGATACATTTTCCAGATACTCAATCGATTCTCTTTCCGGAATACTATATCTGTGTAGAAGTGTTGGTAAGTTTTCGCGTGCTTCCGCATAAAATATATGGCCTTCAGGTCCGGCAGTGGTAAAGGTGTAATTCCGCTCAGGAACGTTTATGGCGAGTGTACGCTGTTGAATACCGTCTACATCGATACGAACGGTCACTTCTTCTTCCCCAGATTCTTCCTCATCGCCATTTTCAGTTTCACCGTTAGGAAGTGGCTCATCACTGCTTTGTGGAGCAAAAGGGGAGGGTTCATCATCTGCGAGTACGATCATGTACAATCCACGATTAACCGGCATATTATAGCTGCTCATATCCAGCCAGCCTGTATTTAAACCAAAATCGGTACTTGCCAAAAAGTACAGATATTTTCCGCTTTCGTCCCATTGGGGATCGATTGCATCAGCCATTCCATCCGTTATTTGATGATTTTCATCAGTTGATACATTGTGGACAAATATTGCTTTAAAGTGATTATCCAGAAGTCTGGCATAGGTTATCCAGTTGCTGTCGGGTGACCAAACCGGATTCATGGATCGATTGGGATGGGCAAAGCGATCAGTATCCACATGAGTTAAATCTCCGTTTGATAAATCAATGTACCACAACTGATAATCGGTGTCGGTAAACGCAATGTAGTTACCATCGGGTGACCATACCGGTTTGTAGTAAAACTTCTCGTTGGGAATTTCATACGTTCGAGCTTCTTCCAATCCGTACTGATCCCCAACCATCAGTTGATATTCCCCTGATTGATCAGAAAAGTAAGCCACTTTTTGCCCATCAGGCGACCAAACCGGAGCCCGTTCTGCGGCATCAGATGTTTGTGTTAAATTTCTCCAGTTTCCGTGCTCTTTGGGTACGGTGATGATTTCACCACGATGTTCAAAAACAGCGCGTTGTCCTGTGGGGGAAAGTTGTGCGTTCATTAACTGAGTGGCAGATACTTCTGTGTATCGGGTACGGGCCCAGTTCAGATCGCCTCGAACATGAATCTCCAACTGAGTGGATTCCTCTGTATTTGGATCAAGTTGATGAAGATATCCGCCCTGTTCATAAACAAGTAAGTCATCGGAAGCGGCTAAATTCTTTGCATCAAAATCGCTGTGGAAGGTCAGCTGTTTTTCTTCCTCTGTATCGAGATTGTACGACCATACATTATTGGCATAATCTCGTTCTGATAAATAATAAACTGTATTTCCAATCCAAACAGGGGAGGTATGGCGCTCGTTGTCTGTGCGAGGAGTTTGTACGAAATCGTACGTTTCCATGTCAAATATCCAGATTGGCTGAGCCTGTCCACCACGGTAGTTTCGCCATTCAGGATCCCAAAATCTGTAGGGCTGATACGCCATTTTTGATCCATCTGACGAAATGGATCCTGTATAACCAAATGGAACAGATAATGCCTCCGGAGTTCCGCCATCCGTTGAAATCGTGAAAAATTTAGTATTTGCTGTAGGATATCCTTCACGTCCGGATGTAAAAATGACACTGTCGCCTTCGGGTGTCCAGTCCTGAACAATGTCGGTACCCGGGTGCCATGTTAATCGTTCGGGTTCGCCACCTAAAATGGAAACGACGAAAACATCCGTATTTCCATCATATTGACCTGAAAATGCTACGTAGTTCCCATCAGGAGATATTCTTGGATTCGATTCAGCTCCTTCAGCTGAAGTGAGACGTCGCGCGTCACCTCCATCACGATCTACCACCCAAAGGTCGTTTGCATGAACAAATACAATATGGTTATCACTTACAGAAGGATTACGAAGAAGCATTGTGCCTTGGGCAAAAAGTGGTGAAGATGCCCAAGTTGTAATTAAAATGAGTAGCAGAAATTTTTTCATAATGGAACGTTTAATTGAATTTATGCAGCTGATAAATCTTTACGAAGATATAAAAAAAATGTTATGAAGGATGATTGATGATAAAAAGGTTGATTAAAATTTTAACATCAACTATAAACATTATTTAATAGATTGATGCTTAACATTATTATAGTTGAGAGATTAGATGAATAAAAATTCAGACAAGAAAAAACCATTTTGGAAACGCCCCATCCCGATAACGGTTACTGTTTTACTGTTGATTGCACTCGTTATGGGATTATTTTATTTGGTATCGTACGGAGAATCAAAAATTGAAGAAAGGGTAATATCGGAATTAAACAATCAGTTCTCACCGGATTCAGAATGGGAGATTGGAGAGATTGATGTACGTTTGTTTCCTATGGGTGTTATGCTGCAAGATATTGAACTTAATCACACCACACCTTTTCAAGATCAGCGGTTCGAAAAAACAACAGATGCACTTCGTAATTTTTCAGCAGAAAGTATTGAAATTTCCGGAATAAAGTTAGGAATGCTGTTTTCTGAGGATAAATACGAGATTGGTACTATTCACATTAACTCTCCACAAATTGATGTTCTGTATCGTCAGGGAAAAGAGATAGAAACTGAAGGTTCCGATAGGGGAGATCAGGAGTTTGAGTTGGGTGAATTTGAGATCAGAAATGCCACTATTAATGTTTACAAATATCGTGCTGATGATGAACCATCTTCAGAAATTGAAGGCCTTAATCTGGCTGTGATGGATATTACGTATTCCGAAACCGCTGAAACCCTTGATGAACTGGTATCTTATTATGCCATTAACCTGGAATCGATCACTCATAAAATGCAGGATGATAATTACCAGTTAGAGTTTGGCAACATTGAATTTGATAGTTCAAATAATGATCTGGAAATTAGTACAACTAAACTTCGGCCTCTTTTATCACTGCAAGAGTTATCGTCGAAAATGGGGGAGCGGTTAGATCATTTTGATGTGGTGAGCGGTCCAATTAAAATACATGATTTGGAGCCAAATCAGTGGACTGTTAATAATATCTTGAAAGCTGGTTTTGTGGAGATTGATGGATTGAGGCTGTATATCTCCAAGGACAAAAACTTTCCACAAGGGGAACGCTCACAAAAAAAACTACTGAATGTAGCCTTTCATGATCTTGACTTTGCGGTTGATATGGATAGTGTTAGCTGGACAAATGGGTTGGTCAGTTACGAAGAAACAGAAGAAGATCAGGAACGGAGTGGCAGAGTGTTTTTTGATGAGATAGACTTGCAAATTGTGGATCTTCAAAACAGAGATACCGATAGCCCGATTACCATAAATGCAGAAACAATGTTTATGGAGGAATCCATGTTAAATGTAGATTTTTCATTTTCCCTTGATGATAATGGCCGACAAACTATTCAAGGCGAATTGGCTCCAATTGATTTGGAAATCATTAATCCGGTGATTGAACCGTTGGCTTTTATCAGGATTAGTGATGGACGAGCTGAGCGATTGACGTTTGAATTTGAAGCGAGCGATTTTTTGGCAACAGGCGAGATGATTGTTATTTACGATAATCTGAATATTGAAAAACTTGATAGTGAAACCCTTGAGCAGGATGTAGGTTCCAGAGTGGTGTCTTTTGTGGCAAATTTGGCGGTTGTGAAGTCATCAAATAGTGAAGATGATCCGAGGGTTGGTGAGATCAATTTTGAAAGACAAAAAGATCGATCCACATTCAGCTATTGGTGGAAAGCTCTTAGAAGTGGATTGAAATCCAGTGCTGGGATGTAGAACTTCACAAAACCTCCAAGGTTTTTGAAACCTTGGAGGTTTGATGTAAAATCAACTTACCATTTTCAACTTCACCGTATGCCAAAGGAGTCCGATGATTATCATTCCAACTCCAAGGCTCCAAATAGCTGGATCAATCCAAAAAGCTAAAAACAGGCAGCCAAAAAGTCCGCCAACGGGAATCCATTTTGAATAGAGACGATCTTCTTCAGGCAACATCAACGCAGAGAGGTTGGTTATTGAATAGTAGATAAGAACAGTAAATGCGCTGAATGACCACGTAAAAACGACATCACCACTAAGTACGAAAAGCCCAATTATCACTCCTGTAGTTATTACTGCTGCCACAGGACTTTGATTGGTTGATTTAACTTCTGAGAGTTTGTTTGGAAGATCTTTTCGACGGGCCATGGCAAGTATCACTCTTGAGATACCCAATAGAAGATTGAGCAACACTCCCAGCATTGCCGTTACCGCTGCGATGGAGACGATCCAGCCAAGTCCGGGGATTTGCAATGCTTGTGCAACTACCATCAAAGGAGCCGCTTCGCCTTCTACGGTTTGGCCAAAAGCTTCGGAGCCCAATATTTGCAACGAAGTTAGTGCAACAGTGAGATAGATGATGACAATCAAAATCATGCTTAAAATTATGGCGCGTGGAATTGTATACCGGGGATTTATTACTTCTTCACCCAAAGTAGCAATTCGTCCATAGCCGGTGTAAGCCACAAACATAAGGGCAGAAGCATACAAAATGGATGAAACATCGAATTGAGCAAATGAGTCACGGATGGGCTGAGTGGGTAACCCGTTGATTCCAAATCCAAACACAACCAATGCTGCCAATCCGATAAGAGTAATGGATACAATACCCATATTTGCCAGGTTACTTCGCTTAATTCCACCGGAAACGAGGAGCGTCATCAGCAATAAAATTCCAATACCTGACAGAGGATAGAGCCATGAAATGAGATCGATATCAAACAGATAAACGATATATCCAACGCAGCCCAAAACGGCTGTAGCGGCTGAGGCCGTCTTTGCAGTTACAAACATCCAGCCGGCAGTAAAGCCAAAATAGGAACCCAGGTATTTATAGCCGTATTCGTAAGTGCCGCCACTGACAGGGTGAGCCGCTGCAAGCTGTGCACTGCTGAGTCCGTTTAGTGTGGCAAGAACAGCTGCAATAATAATGGCGATGATAATTCCATCTCCTGCAATTTGAGTGGCAATGGCGATACTTACAAAAAGACCGGTACCGATTATAGAACCCATGCCCATTAAAATGGCCCCGGGCGTTTTGATGGAACGCAGTAGTTTTTGAGTCAAAATAGAACGGTTAGTTAATTTTAGTTTTTAGGCCAAAAACGCAGATCGAGGGACCAATAACTACCTCCTTTGACGAATAAAAAGAGACTTCCAAAGAGCATAGCCAGATCCGTACGTGATTCGTGCATCATGCTTAAAAAGCCGTATTGATTAAGATCACGAAGGGAAAACCCTAAAAATTCATGTCCGAGCAAAATGGGAATTTTTGTAGTGAAAAGAGCTGTGAGCATGATGATAATGAGTGGAATGGCAGCGAAACGGGTGAGGAACCCTATCAAAATTAACAGGCCACAGATGACCTCAAATCCACCCACCATATAACCGGTGAATTCGGGAAATGGAATTCCAATCCCTTCAAATCGTCCTGCTCCACGAAGGTTTGGGTAAATAAACTTTTGCAATCCTTCCGTTAAAAAAACAATGCCAACAACAAAGCGGATGAGAATGGTTGCTTTATCTCGGTTTGATGATAAATATTGGTTTAGCTTCATTTAATAATTGCTTTTTTAATTCTGAGAATATAATAGACTATCGAAGACCCAATGTTAAGAAAAGATTACCATCTTATCACTCAATCGCTGTTACGGTTGTAAGCTATTTCAGGCCTTCAGCCTGATGGTTTTGATTTGCTTTCAATTCCCAGGGCGCGCTGCCCTGGGTTGAGATAGGTAAGGCTTTCAGCCTTTTTCGGTTTTACATAAGAACATTGATTTTTGCTGTGAAAAAATAATGTCAACTTCCTGATTTACAATCCAAATATTGGGGCAAGCAAATAAGACTGAAAGCCTAAAATAACTCAGCCTATGGCAACGCCATAGGAAAATCGGCGAAGTGAAACACCGCAGGCTGAAAGTCTGCAATAGCAGGAATCTGTAACAATCCGTAATTGAATAGGAGTATTTTCCTCATTTTGAAGCGAAGTAATTTTTCAAAGTTCACTGATTCATCTATTTTACTGTATCAATAATCTTTCCCAAACATTTAAAAGCTAAGAAGATGAGCAACTCCATCAATCGAAGAGAAATGCTAAAGCAGCTGGCTGCCGGATCATTAGGCATAGGATCAATATTGTCCCTGCCGTCGTACGGTAAAGTCAAGACATCAGCACTCAATCTTAAAGGAAATATCAATCACTCCGTGTGCCGGTGGACGTACAGCTCACTTTCCCTTGAGGAACTTTGTGTGGCTGTTAAAGAGATCGGTTTTTCAGCGATAGATCTGGTAGGGCCAAGCGAATGGAATATTTTAAAAGAGCACGGTGTAGACTCTTCGATGTGCAATGGAGCAGAGATAAGTCTTGAAGAAGGATTTGCCCATAAAACCTACCACAGCACGTTGGTAGACAGTTATCTCGAGCATATTGACCTGGTTGCCGATGCAGGTTATAAAAATCTGATCTGCTTTAGCGGTAACAAAGATGGATTGGATGATGAAGACGGACTCAAGAATTCTGTTGAAGGATTGAAACAGATTATGGGCAAAGCAGAAGAGAGGGGAGTGGTGATTCAAATGGAGTTGTTCAACAGTAAAATCGATCACCCTGACTATTTTTGTGATAATACCACATGGGGAATTGAGCTTTGTAAACGGCTGGATTCTCCAAACTTTAAACTGCTTTATGATATCTACCACATGCAGATCAGCGAGGGTGATATTATCCGAACCATTACGGAGAATCATGAATATTTTGATCACTATCACACCGCGGGGGTACCGGGAAGAAATGAGATTGATGATTCCCAGGAACTTTATTATCCGGCAATTATAAAAGCAATCCACGAAACCGGGTTTGACGGTTATGTAGCCCAGGAGTTTATCGCAACAAAAGATTCTGAGGAAGAAAATATTACAGAACTTCGAAAAGCCGTAGAGATTTGTGATGTGTAAAATCGCCGGGTTATAAATTTTAATGATTATCCTTAAAAGGAAAACTTCCTCATGATCTTTTCGTTAAACAAATAATCAAGAGTGACTGGAATGGTATCAAGATATCTACGAATGGGGCCGATGAAGAAAAAGGAGAGTTCTACAAAACGAACAGTAAAATATTATGCCCTTCTTACATTTGGGGTTTTTGCCAGTTTAGTTCTTCTTTTTCTGTTGATGATTCTTTCCCTTCGGTGGATAAACCCTCCTTTTACCGCGTTTACTCTTCAGGAAGATTGGTCTGAACTGGAAGCAGAGCGGTATAATCTGAGAGATCATTGGGTAGATTACGAACGAATTCCCGACCACCTGAAATGGGCGGTCATTGTGTCGGAGGATAATCGGTTTTATGAGCATTGGGGAATTGATCGCGAAGCCATTGAAAAAGCACTTGAAGAACGAGAACGAGGGGAAAGTATCAGGGGAGCGAGTACCATCACACAACAGGTAGCAAAAAACCTGTTTTTACCACCGGCACAAACCTACCTGCGTAAAGGAATTGAGGCAATGATAGCTGTAACAATAGAAGTTTTCTGGAATAAGGACAGGATTATTGAGGTTTATCTTAATACCGCAGAGTTTGGCCCGGGTTTATTTGGCATTGGTAAAGCATCTGATGAGTTGTTGGAGAAACCGGCTTCGGAAATGGAACCGGAATCATCAGCACTTTTTGCAGCGGTTTTACCAAGTCCAAAACGGATGAGAATCAATCCTCCATCGCCTTTTGCCGAAGAGAGAAGCAAATGGGTTTTAAGACAAATGACTCATTTTTCGGGAGTTTCATACCTCGCGGAAATAGAGTCTGAGCCGGCCCCGGATATCACCGAAGATCCTGATCCTTTTACACCCGAAATAGAGTTTGAGCTACAGAGGGATAGCATCAGGGCCACATCGGTAAGAAAACAGGAAGACTCGCTTATGATTAGACGAGGGTTGGAACGCAGGCTGCGATCGGTGGAGATAGATTCCATCAATTGAATATTGGGTGTTATTCCAAAAATTGTCAGCTTTACAAAAGAGGTTAATTAGACCAGCGAATCCCTAAAAGCAGTCCAAACTGATCCCCAACGAGCGATCCATTATCAAAAGCGGCTTCGGTTAGGAACGTAAACTGTTGATCGCGGTAGCTAAAAGGAGATTCAATTCCCGTAGAAAAAGACCATTGGTTTTTAGGTGATTCAAATGGATGAATCCACGTCCCGGAATTTCGGCTAAATGTAGCCCGTGAGGTTATGGTGACATTCTTTACAGAAGATGTTAATCCCACATGATGCGCTACAATTCTATTATTCGACACGCCTTGATTATCCGGCCTTGGGGTAAATAATGCGTTTCCAATGGTACGGTCCTCATACACCCATCCGGTCTGATAGATGGTATGATTATAATAATTTTCATTTCCTTGAAATTCGTCCCGTTGATTTGGTCCTGTGTTTGGCCTTAACGGACCATTTTGCCACTTTGTGTATAAATGCTCATACACGAATTCTTTTATTGGAAAATCCAGTTCCTCTCCAAACGTCACTGAAACTCCGGTTAAGGCATCCTGCGGAGATTTGAACTTCAGGTTGTTTTTTGTCTCAAGAGGAAATTGTCTGTATGCCTTTACGTCCACATCGGCAACATCAAGAAAAAAGCCGAAATCCCAGGCACCAAGATGATTGCCAAGCATATAACTCTCTTCACCAGGGGGAGCGGTGTCATCTCCGCCAACGGCAAAAAACACACGCCAAAAATCTTTACTGCTTGATGGCAGATCCCCAAACCGTGGGTTGTTATTTCCACCCCAAGTGGCATAATGCACAACCCCGCCATAAAGATTAAGCGGTAAATCACCTCCAAACCGTGCATGTCCCATTTTTTCGTGATAAAGCACATCATCAGTAACACGATTATTCCCCATCCACCCGTGTGCAAGATGACCTTTGATCTGAATATAATCCTGAGTGAAGGGCAGGGAAGTCCAATCTATTAAACCAAGTCGTACTTGTGGGATTGGGGTGGCATTTCCACTAACCCCAAGCGATCCCATGCTCAGCCGCTTATGATGAGTGGAAGAACTGTTCTGGAATCGTCCCGCAGAAAGCTCAATACCATGCGCCTGCAATTTTATAAATCCCTGGTTAAACCATATTGAAGATTCTACCCCCGGGCGTACAACCAGATCTGTTCCGTATAAAAACCGAATATTTGGGTTGATGTCTTCTTTACCATAAGCCTGAAATCTGCTCAGGAATTGGTTGCCGTCAGCCGAATAAATTCCATTTTGGTTTGATTGCAGCCAGAACGGAGTTTGATCACCGGCGCTAATCACTCCAATAAGGTCGATGGAGGTATTCAATTGCGCGGAAGAGTGTTGGAACCCGGCAAAAAAAAAGCTAATCAAAAACAGTATGGATAGATAATTTTTGATGAATATCCTTTTATGATTGGTACTAAAGTTGAGCATTATGATTGATTATTTTCCTGAAATTTAACGCCCTCTGGGTTACACTGCCATGAATATTTTTAATCAGGACACCAACTTAGATTATAAAGATCTCCTTCATTCGTAATTACTTCTGAAACAGAGTGTAAATGAAGACTATCTTCATCTAAAATATGAAGCGCAAAAAATTCTTCTTCGGGTACAATCCCATTTTCATCTTCGACTTTAAGTTGGGTTGATTCAATCATAAAATTACTATGACCAAAAAACTCAACTTTTCTTTTTCTTATAGTTTCTACAGCAGAAAGGGAATCTGGTCCAATATTTTCCTCAAAAGTGACTTCTCCACAAGCGCCTTCGGTAATTTGATACGAAATGGGCTGTTCAGTAGTTGTTTGTTCTCCCGTAATTTTTGAACAACTAAAAATTACACCGGTAACGATAGCGACGCTAAGTATTAAAAAGAGTTTGTGGAACTTCATATTGATGAAATGGGATTTGAAAAGATCTATTTATACTTATAGTACACAAGTTAAATAAGGAGTAACTAGTTAATTTTCAAACTTGGCAGTATAACAACTATTAATCTATACAAACGTATTCCGATTGCCAGGGTAGCTTTGCCAAATCCACGTTCCCACCTGTAATGATGATTCCAACTTTTTTGCCTTTTACATCCAGTTTTTCATCAAAAACGACTGAAACCGGAACAGCGCAAGACGTTTCAATAATCATATTCATCCGTTCCCAAATCCATTGCATATCTCTGATAATTGATGATTCAGATACGGTTACAATATCATCCACATTTTGATGAATGATAGAAAAGGTTCGTTCGCTTAACGAAGTACGAAGCCCATCGGCAACTGTATCGGTTCCGTTAAGTGGAATTCTTTTTCCTGATTTGAAGGAGCGATAGGCATCATCTGCTAATTCAGGTTCTGCGCCTATTACCTGAATATTCGGGTTGATGTGTTTTGCGGCTATGGATGTTCCGCTTAGAAGTCCGCCGCCGCCAACAGGGGTGATGATCATATCCAGATCGGGAACGTTGGATAGTAACTCAACCGCTGCGGTACCCTGGCCCGCGATCACATCGTCATTGTCATAAGGATGTATGAATGTAGATCCTGTTTCTTTTACGACTTGCTCAAGGGTACTTTCTCTGGCGGCTTGAGTCGGTTCGCATAGGATCACTTTTGCGCCATATCCTTTTACCGCCGCAATTTTTACAGGAGGGGCATTTCGGGGCATTACCACAAAAGCGGGAACATTTCGCAGTTTGGCAGATAAGGCAAGGGCTTGAGCGTGATTCCCTGAAGAGTGTGTGGCAACACCTTTGGAAGCATCTTTATCAGACAGTGAAAAAATGGCATTGCAGGCTCCCCTGAATTTAAAAGCACCTACTTTTTGAAAATTTTCGCATTTAAAAAAGAGCTTAGCTTCAGATTTTATGTTTGCTGACTCTGAAGTTAGCACAGGCGTTTTATTTGCATAAGGTGCAATTCGGTCAGCAGCTTCAGTGATGTTTGAGTAATCTGGGATCTTCAACAAAAAGGGTTTTAAATTGTGATTCTATTGAGCAGAAGTAAAGGATTGTCAATTATAAAATTTATATATAAAATAATCTAATTAATTACTAAGTAATACATTAACTAAATTAATATAAAATAATTATAAGTAGTGTTTTGCATAGTCAGAAAGAATTTAAATCATAAAAAAAGCAGCTCCAAAATGGAACTGCTTTGTTAAAATAGGTTGAAATTTTATACCAAGAAACCCATTCTTTATTCGGTTCCCTGATCCGGTGAAAGCACCTGATCAACAGAATGTATAATCCCATTTGAAGCTGGGATATCGGGTACAAGTACCTGTGCTGATTCGTTAACAAAAACATCGTCATTTTCATCAATAGTTATGAACAGGGATTGTCCCTCAAGCAAGGTTTCTACATCCTGTTCGGGCTCTAAATCTGCAACGAGTATTTGTCCTTCAACGACATGATAACGTAATACATCTGCTACTTCTTCATCAGAAAGTCCATCCACGTCCACTTCAGCAAATGCTTCATCACTTGGGGCAAACGCTGTAAATGGTCCCAAAAATTGCAGTGTGGTCGTTAAACCGGATCGTTCTACAGCAGATACAAGGGTTTCATATCCATCTGTATCCACTGCAATATCAACAATGTTGGGCATGCCTAATTCAATTCTAACCTCTGATGGCATTAGAACTTCGTCTATGGCATGTATGACTCCATTCGAAGCCATAATATCGCTTGATATTACATTTGAACTATTATTTATGGTAATCTCTCCATCGGTATTTTGAAGCAAAAGTAACTCCCCAAGTTCCGATTCTGTATCCTGTTGCTCAGATATCTCAGCCGCAGTTACTGATCCTTCAATCAAGTGAAACAGCAACAGATCAATTTGCTGCTCTTCCGTTAGTTGATCGAGTGAAGTACCTTCCGGCAGATTGTTAAAGGCATCATCAGAAGGAGCCAGGAGTGTATAATCGTTTTCAGTGAGTGTTTCTGTAAGTCCCAGATCTTCAACTAAATTTAGTAGCACAGTGAAGTTGTCTTCTTCTCCGGCTCTCTCTACGATGTTAAGCTCACCATCAACGGGCGGATCAACGGAATTATCATCGTCGTCACCACAAGCAGTGAACATAAATAGTGCAACTGATAGTACTGTTAACCATGTAAATAGTCTATATAACATAACTTTCTCTTCTTTGATTTAGATTTTGAGGGAAATTCCCTGCTTTTAAAAAATTGGTTCTCATATAAGCAAACGGTCTGAAAGGATGAAATCGTTTGTATAAATTTTAATAATTGTAACAGATTTTCTGAAAGAAAAGGGTGTCGCCTAAAGCTATTGGCTGACAGAGTGTTCAATTCTATTAAAAAGTGCAGAAAGTATAGGTGAGTTAGGCAAATTTGAAAACGGTTCAATATATATCACATCCATTTTCTCCAAATCTGCCGTGCGATAGAGATCGTATAATGATCGGGCAAAGCGAGAATAATCACCCCGAAAATGAATAGCGTTTTGAGGGATATTTTCAACATCGATAGAATGGAAAATATAAAAAGCGTTTGGTTGTAGTTTTTTAAGGTCGGTATTCTTCAACCAGTGAACAGAAGCGCTTGGTTTGTAATGTGTATGGCGCGTTCCCGGACTTCTTCTGCTTCCGTTTGCTTTTTTGATTTCCACTCCCAGCAACTCTGAAATCTCTTCACCTGAAATATTTCCCGGCCGTAGTATACGATAAGGTTTTTCTGATATGTCCAGCACCGTAGATTCTATCCCAATGTTTGTGGGTCCGCCATCGAGATAGGGTAGAGTATCACCATAATCCTGAACAATATGTTCAACGTTTGTAGGACTTGGTTTTCCTGAACGATTAGCGCTTGGTGCCGTTACAGGACCTGTTTTCTCAATTAGCTCTAAGGCAATAAGATGATTGGGCATTCGAATGGCAACGGTATCCAAACCGGCGGTAACAATATCTAAAACGTCGGCTTTTCGTTTGAGCACCATCGTAAGCGGACCCGGCCAAAAGTGTTCCACAAGCCGATAGGCATCTTCGGGGATATCATCAGAAAAATCTTCCATCTGTTTTAATGATGATATGTGAACAATTAGCGGGTTATCAGCAGGACGTCCTTTTGTATCAAATATTTTCTGAACCGCCAAAGCATTTTTGGCATCTGCCGCCAAACCATAAACCGTTTCCGTTGGAATGGCAACAAGTTCTCCCTGTTTGATTAGTTCGCACGCTCTGTCGAATTCTATTTTCATGCTGTTGTAACTTCTACTGATGAGGCTTCAAATGGCGTTAATTCTGCCAGATACTCTTTTGCCGTTTTGGGATTTTCTATGTCAAAAATGACCAATCGTACTGAATCATTCTTTTGAACTACATCGTATTTATGCTGCTTATTTTCCTGTATCTCTTTTATCAACGTTTGAAAATAACCGGAATCATAGAGCTGCTTACCCGCATCAGAGTTGTTTTTTGGAAACTGAAGCCACATTCTGTTTGCTCGCGTTGTTACTTTTTTAACGAGTAACCTGGATGCATACAACTTGATTTCGGTAGCTAACATCAAATATTCCGCGCCTTCGGTTAAATCACCAAATCGGTCATCCAGCTCTTCGCGCCAATCATTGATCTCTTCGATTGTTGAGGCTTCCGATAGTTTTCGATATAAATTCAACCGCTCAACATTATCCTGAACGTAGCTGTTTTCGAGATAGGCTGAAAAATCAAACTCAACCTGAGTTTCGGGGTAATTAATTGGTTTCGGCTCGCTTGAAAACATAGAACTGAATTCTGTTTCTTTGAGCTCTCGAACCGCATCATCCAGTATCTTGGTGTACATTTCGAACCCAATGTCGGTGATATAACCACTTTGTTCGGCGCCAAGAATATCTCCTGCACCACGAATATCCAGATCACGCATCGCAATGTTAAACCCTGATCCCAAATCTGAATATTCCTCAAGGGCGGTCAGACGTTTTCGTGCGTCTGCAGAAAGCTGTCGGATAGGAGGGGTGATCAAATAACAAAATGCTTTTCGGTTTGATCGACCCACTCGTCCCCTCAGCTGGTGAAGTTCCGATAGCCCAAAGTTATTCGCATTGTTTATAATGATCGTATTCGCATTCGAAATATCAATTCCATTCTCAACAATATTTGTAGAAACCAGCAGATCGAACTTATGCTGATAAAAATCCCGAATAATTTTTTCGAGTTGCGAGGAAGGCATCTGTCCGTGTGCCGTTCGTATTCTTATTCCCGGCACCAAATCGCGAATCATTCCGGTTACTTCTTCAATATTTTTTACCCTGTTGTTGATGAAAAAGATCTGACCACCACGCGATGTTTCCTGAATGATTGCATCACGAATCAATTCCGGGTCAAAGCTGTGAATTTCGGTCAGAACAGGCTGCCGATTGGGAGGCGGAGTGTTGATGATACTCAGGTCTCGCGCGCCCATCAGCGAAAACTGAAGCGTTCTGGGGATCGGTGTTGCGGTCATGGTCAGTACATCAACGGATGCACGAAATTTCTTGAGCTTCTCCTTAACGGTAACTCCGAATCGCTGCTCCTCATCAATCACCAAAAGTCCCAAATTTTTAAACTGAATGTCTTTGGACACAATCCGATGTGTACCAATTAAAATATCCACTTTTCCGGCTTCCAGATCTTTAACTACTTGTTTCTGTTCAGCCGGTGTACGAAAGCGCGAAAGGGATTCAACCACAACCGGAAAATCTTCCATTCGCGCCTGAAACGTTTTTGCGTGCTGATCGGCTAAAATCGTTGTTGGAACAAGTATTGCAACCTGTTTTTGATCCATCACGGCTTTAAACGCCGCACGGATAGCCACTTCGGTTTTGCCAAATCCAACATCACCACAAACGAGACGATCCATCGGTTGAGTGGACTCCATGTCGCGTTTTACGGCTTCAATGGATTCCATTTGATCGGGGGTTTCCTCAAATTCGAATCGGGCTTCCATCTCCGTTTGCCACTGCATATCGGGGCTGAACTCAAATGCATCCTGTGCTTTTCGCTTCGCATAGAGCTGAATCAAATCACGGGCAATATCTTTAACTTTCTTTTTAGTAGTTGCTTTTTTCCGCGCCCATTCGCCCGAACCAAGTTTTGTAATTCGTGGCTGTTTGCCCTCTTTGCCCGAATACTTTTGCAGTTTGTGCAGACTGGAAACATTCACATAAAGAATAGAATCATCCTTGTACTGCAGAACGGCTGCTTCCTGAACCGTTTTTCGAACATCAATCTTTTTGAAGCCCGCAAATTTGGCAATTCCGTAATCAACGTGAACCACATAATCGCCCACGTTTAGGTCCTTCAATTCTTTTAAAGAAATGCCTCCCCGAACTTGCTTCCGTTTGATGTTGGGACGATGGTATCGATCAAAAATTTGGTGATCGGTCAATACTGCAAGGTGGCTATCCGGCAGGATAAACCCTTCGTGAAGACTTTGGAGGTTTAAGGAGTAGTTAAATTCGTCTGATGGTTCACCCAGAAGTTCATCAAACCGCTCTCGCTGGTTTTCGTGATCGCATAAAATAGCCGTTTGCACTCCGGCTTTGCTCTGCTCTTCAATAAAAGACCGCAAAATTTTAAAGCTACCGTTGAAGGAGGGATGCGGCGAGCTGATTAGCGAAAATTCCTGCTCATGGTTGACACTATCATTAAATGTGCCGGATGTAATAATAGGATGCTGCTGCAATGCCTCATTCCATTCATCTGCTAAAAGAAACTCTTCATTTGGCGGAGATACTTCTTCGTCTTTTAATTTTTTAAAGGCTTCATCCGCTTTTTCGGCAAACTCTTCCAAAAACTGTTGACAGGTGTCGGCAGATTCAAGAACTAAAACCGATTTTTCAGGCAGATAAGAGAGAATGCTTTCCTTACTTCCGTTAGTTGAAAACGTGGCATTGGGAACCAATCGAACTTCATCAATAAAAGCAATGGATCGCTGGGAATCGGGATCAAATTCGCGAATGGTATCAATTTCGTCGCCGAAAAATTCTATCCGAACAGGGTATTCTCCTGAAAATGGAAAGATATCAAAAATACCGCCTCGTATGGCAAACTCACCGGGTGAACCGACAAACCGGTCGGATGAATATCCCTGATCTGTAAGTGATTCCGAAAGGGATTCCGGAGAAATATTCTGTCCTTTTTTGATGAGGATAGATGATTCGTTGAATTGCTTTGAAGACACAATTTTCTCGACAACGGCATCAATCGAAGCGACAATAATTTTTACATCACCGGTCTGAATTTGCTCCAGAACCTCCGATCGCTGAACCAACACGGATGTATCAATAATTTTTTGTTTATCGTACGGTTTCTGACGGGTTGGAGGGAAGAGGTTTACATTTGTTGATCCGAGTTGTTCAAAATCGGAAGCCACAGCAGCTGCACGCTCAAAATCGGGTGTTACAATCATCATCACACCTGATTTTTTCTGCAGTTCCTGCAGCAGGAAGACCGAAGAGGAGCCAGTAAAATTTTGTAGATGGATGTTTTTCTGTTGATTCAGAAGTTGACTCATTTGAGTCAGATCAACATTTTCAGTGACCGCGGTGCGGATCAAATCAATCATAAAGCGTAATTAAATCTGTAAAGATGTGATTATTGATACGGCAAGATACAAACTTGTTCCATTAGGAGTGAAACAACGGTGAGCGTGTAAATAATCGTTCATTCATAAAACCGGCAATTAGAAGGAATATTCCGCTTAGTAAATAAGAGCTGTATCGATCTTCGTAATTTCGGTATACAATTTCTTCGATTTCAGTTGTTTCCAGTTGGTCGATTTCATCATAAATATCCCGAAGTTCGTCATTTTCCGTTGCTCGGAAATACCTTCCGCCGGTCATCTCAGCAATATCCTGAAGCATTTCTTCGTCTATATCCACCGATACGTTTTGATATCGCCGTCCAAAAACGGGGTCATCAATTGGGTAAGGCGCAGTGCCCCGGGTACCAATTCCTATGGTGTAAACCCGAATGCCTTGACTTTTTGCGATTTCGCCTGCTGTTATGGGATCAATTTCGCCGGCGTTATTCATTCCATCAGTTAAAAGAATAATAACCCGGCTTTCTGCTTCACTGTTTTTAAGCCGGTTTACGGAGGTAGCAAGTCCAATTCCAATGGCGGTTCCATCGCGAACCATCCCCATATCAACAGTTTCAAGCAGGTTTAGTGCCAGCCGGTGATCTACAGTGGGTGGAACAACCGTAAAACTTTCGCGGGCAAAAACGGTAAGTCCGATACGATCTGATTGTCGCTGACCGATAAAATCAGCAACAATATCTTTTGCAGCAAGCAACCGGTTTGGTTCAAAATCTTCTGCTTTCATTGACGTTGAGATATCGATACTCATTACTATATCAATCCCTTCTATATTTTCTTCTATGGTTGTGTTTTGGAACTGGGGACGAGCCAGTGCAATCACAAATAATGAATAAGCTCCCAGGTAGAGCAGGGGAGTTAGCCACACCAAGTATGCTCGATAATTTCCGGGAAGGTTTTTTAGCGCTGACGTTGATGAAAATGTAAGGGATGGACGGTTTGCTGAAAACTGCTTCCATAATTGGTAAATGATAAACACCGGAATTAGCGACAGTAACCAAAAATATTCAGGATTTGCCCAACTCATCGGGAAACCTCCTCATCTTCTTGGGCATGTTTTTTGTTGAACTCAGCCAATCGTTCTTCTTCTTTCATATCGTGTTGGTATTCCAGGTAATTAATTTTTTCGACATCAACGGTTTTTGCTGTAGAAAGAAAATCATCAGCAGTTTTTAAAGCACTTTTAAGCTGTTCATTTCCGGGGGTAAAGTTTGCGAATTTTACCATATCTGCTTCAAAAAGAACCTTTTTTGTGCTTTGTACAAGATCGAATGAGGCACGGTTTTTCTTAAGCTCATTGAGTATTTCGCCGGACGTCATTTCCAAAGCGGGGAATTGGTAGACTCGCTTCAGATACAAACGAATAGCATCACCCAATTGTATATAAAACTGATCGAATTCTTCTTCGGTATTTTTGGGTGGTTCGGTTTTAAGTTCTGCTAAACTTTTTTCCAGAATATCCAACGGGTTGATGTATCTCGATCGCTGAAAAACTGGTTTCGAAACGGGTTCTTTTTGTTTCTGATTTTGGATGTATCGATAAATAATCCAGGCGGCAATCAAAAACAGAATGAATCCTAAAATGTATGGCCATTTTGCCACAGCAAAATCATAAATAGGTTTAAAGGGCCTGAAAGCCTCATCATCTTCGGCAAGTGTCGTATTAAAAAACAGTGGGATTTCGCGGGTTGTAATTGTTGTATCATTTTCGGCAACATTGAGCAGAATTTCCTGTTCAGGAATCATCGAATTTTCCACATCAAAAAATTGCAGCTGATAGGCAATACTGTCTCGCCTTGATGAAATTTGAAATCGTTGCCGCGATATCATTTCAATATCTTCACCAAAATGTTCTTCACTGGGATACTCAAGAAGATTGTAATCACCATCAAGCACAATTGAGAAGGAAAAGGTATCTCCAACCTGTAAAGAATCCGTATCAACGAAGGTGCGTACCTGTTGAGCAGACAGAGGTGAGATGGATAAACATAGCAGCACAAAAAGTGCTAAAATTTTTTTACAATTCATTTTTGATGAGCGAATCGAAAGGTTCATTAATGATAGCGTGCTGATACGGTTGTTTTTAGATTATTTGGATGTAAAGGTACTACAAAAAAAATGAACCTGTAAAACGTTTACGCAATCATATTATGATTATCATAGTGAATACTTTATTTTTAGAAAGTTTTTTAAAAATGCTCAGCAATATTATCCATCTGCAGTTACAATGAAGAAATTTTTTATAAGCTCTATTGTCCTCTTCGCTCTATTGATAATCTTTTTTGGTTTTAATGGTTTACAAACCGAAAGCGAACCGGTTGATATTATCAACATTGAACAACTGGTTGAGATTGAACCCATCCCCGCTGTTGATGAATATGGTTTTTTGGAAGATGATTTAACGTATATAGATGAGCAGATTCAACGAAATGAAAGTCTTTACATTATTCTGAACCGCCACGGATTATCGGCCAAAGAAATTTATGATATTCAGCAAAAATCTGCCGGGAATTATAATCTTAGCCGAATGGTGCCCGGTCAAAAGTATCGAGTTTATTTTGATGATGATAAACCGGTGTCACTTGTATGGCATCAAACCAGCCGACGGTTTCTAACCATTCATTTTGAAGAGGAGATAGAGATTAACCAGGGAGAGATTCCACTTACTAAAAGAGTGATGGAATCAGCCGGGGTTATAAACAGCTCTCTTTATCAAACGATTGTGGACCAAGGTGGGCCCAGGGGATTAGGATCGAGCCTGGCTGAAATTTTTGCCTGGGAAATCGATTTTTTTGCGCTTAGAAGCGGTGATCATTACCGGGTAGTGTACGAACAACTTTTTGCAGGTGACGATTATGTGGGAATTGGAGATGTATATGTAGCTGAATTTCAGCATCGGGGAGAGGAGAACCGTGCGTATTTTTTTAATAAAGGAGATCGAATGGGGTATTTCGATGAAGAAGGGAAAAGCATGGAAAAACAACTGTTAAAAGCTCCGTTTCGGTATAATCAACGAATTAGCTCAGGATTTGCGAATAATCGTTTTCACCCCATTTTAAAGCGTAACCGTCCACATCACGGAACGGATTATGCAGCACCAACCGGAACGCCAATCCTTGCTGTGGGTGATGGAGTGGTAACAGAATCTCAACGAAGAGGCGGCAACGGAAATATTGTTCAGATTCGGCACAATAATACCTACAAAACGGCTTATCTTCATTTAAATGGATTTGCGAGCGGTATCCGAAAAGGAGTTGAAGTAAAACAGGGTCAGGTTATTGGGTATGTGGGTCAAACCGGACTGGCAACCGGCCCACATCTATGCTACCGGCTTTATGTAAATAACAGACCGGTTAATTCAGTTCGGGCCGATCTTCCCGATGGGGAACCTTTAGACCAAGAGTATATGGAAGAGTTTAAATATAACGTATCGAAGTTCAATGATATGCTCGATGACGTTAAGCTAATCGAACAGGTTGCCGCCCGATAATTATCGCCGGTGCATTCGCCGATGAAAAAAGTTTACCAATGGACGAACGTACGATTCGTTGGTGAACAGTTCGGCGGAATCCATTTTATTTTTTCGTAGATACTCTTTAAGGTAATGCATCTCTTTTAAACGTCTTTTCTTGTAATACGTACGAACTTTTCGGCTTGATGTATCCACCATTTTCTGCTCACCCGTTTCGGCATCTCTAAGTGTAATAAGGCCTACATCAGGAAGTTCATCCTCGAACTTATCGTTTATCATGATATTGACCAGATCATGCTTTCGGTTTGTGATTTTATGCTGCTTTTCAAATCCCTCATCCTGAAAATCTGATGCTAAAATAACGATGGACCGTCGATTTAATAATCGGTTTAAATAAGAAAGGGTGCCGGCAATATCTGTTTTTCCGCCTTTGGGTTCTGTTACATACAATTCACGTATCAACCGTAAAACGTGAGTTCGCCCTTTTTTGGGAGGAACCACTTTTTCAATTTGATTGCTAAACAAAATCATCCCAACCTTATCGCCATTTTTAATGGCGCTAAAGGCAATAACGGCACAAACTTCTATAGCAAGTTCCATTTTGGTTTGCGATCGGCTGCCAAAAAAACCACTGGGTGAAATATCAACACAGAGCATAAGGGTCTGTTCGCGTTCTTCTTCAAAAACTTTGATAAAAGGCTCATCACTTCGGGCAGTTACATTCCAGTCTATCTGGCGAACATCATCCCCAAATGTATAGGCGCGAACTTCTGAGAACTCCATGCCCCGCCCTTTAAACGCAGATTGGTATTCCCCACCAAAAATATTATTGACCAGCCCTTTTGTCTGAATTTCGAGAGCACGAATTTTTGATAAAATTTCTTTTGATATCATAATGGCTTTGTTTGGGCTGAATGGTACATCGATTTACAAATTTATCAAAAAGATATTTGTTGAACCGATCAGAAATGTAAGATTCATTGTTTTAAATAGATTGAACAATTAAAGGAAACGTAACTCAGGTCGCCTGACCTGAGAAGTCTGCATAAAACTGATTCAGGGTTACGTGTAGTTCACGGATCGGCGATCCGTGATACGTATACCATTAGATTATTTGTATGAATTCACTCATAGCATTTACGGATCAGCGATTCGTGCATGCTATGTTGAGCAAAACGTATTATACCCTAAAAGCCTGAAATTAACATTAAGTTAACAAATCAGTAACGATAGGGTAAGCTAAGATTGTGATTGTAGTGGAACTACATAATCAAACCCAATCGGATGCTTGTTGGCAAGGAGTTCAGTAAAAAATGTGAACGGATACTCATTGAATCAGAAAAAATTTTCAGACAAAGCGAAAATGAACATGTATCGGTAGAAGAGTTAAACGAAATATTAAATTTTGACAGGGTAGAGATTAAAAATCTCTTTCAGTATTTATCGGAGTTGAATTATATCATCATAGAGTCTATAGGAGGGCCTTATCTTTATGGAAGTATTTCTTTGTCTGAAAAAGGATTGTCAAAAATTGAGTCTATCAAAAAGAAATCTCTTTAGCTGTTTATAGTTGTATTTATATAAAATGTGAAGAATCGTAAAGCTTAAATATTTCCCTGTTAGTTAAGCAAAAAGTTTCTAACTTTCTGCGCTTTACAAACCCAAAAATTTACATTTTTATAAAAATCAGATCTATGATTATTGGAGTCCCCAAAGAGATTAAAACTCACGAGAACCGCGTTGGTATGATTCCCGGCGGAGTTTTACAATGCGTTAAAAATGGCCATACAATTTTAATTGAGAAAGGAGCCGGTCTTGGCAGTGGGTTCACTGACGAGGCTTATATAGAAGCAGGTGCATCGATTGTTGATGATGTTGAAGATGTTTGGAAACGCTCCGAAATGATTGTGAAAGTTAAAGAGCCTATCAAAGTGGAATATCCACGAATGCGTGAAGGTCAAATTCTTTTCACCTATTTACATTTTGCAGCAAGTAAAGAGCTCACCGAAGCGGTAACAAAATCAAAATGTATTGCTATTGCTTACGAAACTGTAGAAAAAGCAGATCGTTCATTACCGCTGTTAATTCCAATGAGTGAAGTAGCCGGACGGATGTCTACACAGGAAGGTGCAAAATACCTCGAAAAACCAATGGGCGGACGCGGTATTTTAATGGGTGGAATTCCAGGAGTACCTCCCGCTAAAGTGATTATTTTAGGTGGCGGAATTGTAGGCGTGAATGCTGCAAAAATTGCTGCCGGAATGGGCGCTCAGGTTACCATTATGGACATCAACATTCCCCGACTTCGCTACCTCGATGATGTAATGCCAAGCAACGTAACCACATTGTTCTCGAACGAGCAGAATATTAGAAAGCTTTTACCGGATACTGACTTGGTAATTGGTGGAGTTCTAAAACCGGGTGCTAAAGCGCCACACTTAATTACCAAAGATATGCTTTCGTTAATGAAGCCCGGAACCGTTGTGGTTGATGTAGCCATTGATCAGGGTGGATGCTTTGAAACCTCAAAAGCCACTACACACGACAAGCCTACCTATATTGTAGATGATATTGTTCACTACTGTGTGGCAAACATGCCGGGTGCCGTTCCGTTTACGTCAACTCTCGGGCTCACAAATGTAACTCTACCGTATACAGTTCAAATTGCGAACAAAGGATGGAAAAAAGCCCTGAAAGATGATTCCGAACTGTTGAAAGGATTGAATATCGCTGACGGTAACATTGTCTACAAAGATGTTGCTGAAGCCTTCGACATGGAATTCACTCCAGTTGATGAAGTCCTTTAAAGCTGAGTTCAGTAATTAATGGAGTGTAGTATTTTTCAATCTTTATGTCATGCCGGACCCCGATCCGGCATCTCCTAACGTTGTCAGCGCCGGGAGATTCTGAATCGAGTTCAGAATGACTTTTTTGACAAATGTGGACACCCCTCTAAATCTCCCCTTGTTAGGGGAGACTTTATATAAAAAAAGCCCGGATGAAAAATCATCAGGGCTTTTTAATTTGATAAATATGAACGATTAACTATCGCTTCTCAACGGGAGTCCAATCGAGGTTTTTTTCACCAATGTAAAGTGCACGAGGACGTACCAAACGATTGTTAGCATCTTGCTCGAGATAGTGGGCTGTCCATCCTGAAACTCTGCTCATTGCAAAAATACAGGTGAAAAGATCAGGAAGAATTCCGAGAGAGTAGTAAACCGTAGCTGAGAAAAAGTCAACATTTGGATCGATGTCTTTTTCATCCTTCATGGTTTTTAAAATAGATTCCGACCACTCATAAAGCTCAGTGTGTCCCGTTTCTTCGGAAAGGCTTTTAGACATTCCGCGAAGCAGACGAGCTCGTGGATCGAATGTTTTATACACACGGTGACCAAAGCCCATAATTTTTTGTTTGCTCGCAAGACGGTCTTTTGTGAATTGAACAGGATCTGCGGTTTCTGAATTTGCATCCATCTCTAAAAGCATATTCATCACAGCTGTGTTAGCCCCGCCGTGAAGCGGTCCTTTTAGTGCACCAATAGCTCCGGTTACCGCAGAGAACATATCAGACTGTGTAGAGCAAATGGCTCGGCAGGTAAATGTAGAGGCATTCATTCCGTGTTCAGCGTGTAAAATCAGGCAGAGATCCATTGTTTTTTCTGCTTCTTTTCCCGGCTCTTCGCCATTGAGCATGTAAAGAAAATTAAATGCAGTGCTTCCGCTATCAAGGGGTTTTACAATTTCTTTTCCGGAACGTGCCCTGGCAAATGCTGCAATGATTGTGGGCATTTGAGCGGTCATGGCAATGGCATCCTCTCTGTTGTCTTTCTCAGAATCTCCGGAAGGAGCATCCTGAAAATCAGCAAGCATAGAAACGGCTGTTCTGAGAACTGCCATGGGTTCCGCTTTTTCATTTGTGGATTGGATGTAATCCAAAACCGGTTTAGGAAGCGAACGCTGAGCTACTAAACCTTTTTTAAGTTCTTCAAGCTCACTGCTGTTTGGCAGACGATCGTTCCAGAGTAGAAAACACACTTCTTCGAAAGTTGCATTTTCGGCTAAAGTATCAATGTTATAACCGGCATAAATAAGATCACCCTTTTGTCCGTCAATAAAACTTTTGGTAGTTGAAAAACCAACAATTCCTTCCAGTCCTTTATTAATATAAGGGTACTCGTTTGTATCAATATTGTCCAAATTGTGTTCGGCCATTACGTTTCTTGTGTGAATTTAAAAGATTTCTATTCTTATCTCTGCGCTTCGTAGAACTATTATCAGTGGTTTTCTTACCTAAAACATTCCAAAACAGATATTTTCTGAAGGTAAAGCCAACCCATACACAGAAACTCTTTATTTTAAATAAAATACAAAAAGAGGAGTGATTTTAGAAGCGCTTTTGATTTTTAGATATGCTAAAACCTGTTAAAACTATTCTTTACCTTTTGCCTCGTTCCAAAGCTGATCCATCTCATCCAAATCAGACTCATTTATGCTTTTCCCTTTTTCTTTCAAAGATTGCTCTATATATCTAAATCGTGAGCTGAATTTACGGTTTGCTCCACGAATGGCATCTTCGGCGTTTAGATTTAGGAGTCGTCCCACATTTACAAGACTAAATAACAAATCGCCAAACTCATCTTTTTGTTCTTTTACGGTTTGATGATTCACCGCTTCACGCCATTCGTCAATTTCTTCATTCAGCTTTTCCCACGCCAGTTCCCATTCCGCCCAATCGAACCCCACATTGGCTGCTTTTTCTTGCATTCTGTGTGCTTTAATTAATCCGGGAAGATGTTTGGGAACCCCATCCAAAATGGATTCTCTTCCTTCTTTTAACTTAATTGTTTCCCAGTTTTCAGCCACGTCTTTGTCTGTTTCCACTTCTGTATCTTCAAATACATGAGGATGTCGACGGATTAGCTTCTCTGAGATTCGATGAATGACATCATCAATCGAAAACTCATTTTTTTCATCAGCCATTTTGCTGTGAAACAATACGTGCAGAAGCAAGTCTCCCAATTCACGGGAAAGTTCATCAAAATTTTCTTCATCAATCGCCTCAACGGCTTCGTAGGCTTCTTCAATCAGGTTATCTTTAATGGAGTGATGAGTCTGTTTGCGATCCCAGGGACACTCTTTACGGAGAATGGCTATCAGTTCAACAAGGTCTTCAAATTTAGAGGATGGATTCATTCGAAAATGGTTTCAGTTGTTTAGTTTTTATAACCTGAGTTCGATTATTAAATCATGAACGCAAAAGTCCCCCTTAAAAAAGGGGGAATGAGGGGGATGTTCATCAGATTGTGGAATCTTAGACACCCCTCCCCCGAAAGCTTTCGGGGCCCTTGTTAGGGGAGACTTTTTCTTTGATAATTGGAAAAGATCATAAATCGAACTCAGTTTAATTGATAGATTTACGTTTCTCGTTTCTTTTTTTCGGCAGCAGGGAAGAGGATGTTATTCAAAATTAAACGATAACCGGGACTGTTTGTATGCAAACTTAGATCTGTCGGTGGATCACCCACGCGATGAGTATAATCTTCAGGGTCATGGCCGGCGTAAAAGGTAAAAGTTCCTTGGCCATAATTTCCATGAATATATTTTACCTGATCTCGTCCGGATGATTCGGCCAACACAACAGTATTGCTTTTTACCTTATCAGACTGGAAGGCGGTTGACTGCCCATAAAATCCGGGAATACTGCTTACATGATTTTGAGTGAGCATTGCAGGAACCGGATCCCATTTGGCAGAAAACTCAAACAGTGAGAAATAGTCCAGGCTTTCACTAATACGGTTCAGGTCTACTTCAACATCAATATCCCCGTGTTGATAAATATTTGGATCAGTGATAACAGAGAAGTTTTCGAAGGCAAGTGTATTATTATAATCAAGCCGTTCATTTACATTTGAGTCTACAGGATCGCCGTCGATTTCGGTGGGTACAATGTCGATTAACTCTGCTGCGAGTGCCATATCAAACGTATTTGTCCCCGAGCACATCGCAAAAAGAAAACCTCCATTGCCGATATAATCTTTAATTTCGAGAACCACATCAAGCTTTAAATCACTCACTTTTTGATACCCAAACTGTTCGGCAACACCTTCTAAATAATTGACCTCAGAAATATACCAAGAGGCATTTCTGTACATTCCATAAAATTTTCCAAACTGACCGGTAAAATCTTCGTGATGGAGGTGAAGCCAATCGTACTGATCCAAATCTCCATTAAGTACCTCTTCATCATAAATGGTTTCGTAGGGCACTTCGGCGTAATCCAAAGCCAAGGTAACGGCATCATCCCAGGGCATAGCCTGTGGGGGACTGTAGACGGCAATTTTTGGAACGGTTTGCAGGTTAACGGCCGACATATTTACGTTCGGTTGTTCCACTTCACTAATAATTTGGTTTGCCTCCGATTCAGAGATTACATCAATCCGAACATTGCGGACGCGGCTTTTTCGAACAATGTCTGATGTGGCCGTTGTTAAAAAACTGCCGCCCCTGTAATTTAGCAACCACTGTCCGGTTTCACCTTCAACCAGATGATTAAAAATCACGCCGTACGCTTTTAGATGATTGGTTTGTGAACCATCCATGGGGATTAAAACTCTTTGCTGAGACTGAGCGGCAGCCGAAAGAAGGAATAAAAGTGCAAAAGTGGTAATTAGTTTGTGAATCATTACGTAGGCTCTGTTCCTGCTAATTGAAGTTTTTCCCGTGCATATTGCGCATAAAATCCACCCGGGAATTCAAGTAAAATTTGCTCGTACATCTCTTCGATAACTTCTTTGGAAAGATTAAAAGATTCATTTCCTTCAAAAAATTGTTCTTCCGTAATTTGCAGTTCTTCCGACTCAAACAATTCAGGGGATGAGTTATAGAGTTCGGCAAGGTTTTCAGCAGATCGGGCTTTTTCCCATAACATTCGTTCCCGTAAAGGAGAGTTTGGCTGTGATGTAATTTGCTCATCTAAAAACTGATACACCAGCGGTTGATATTGATCCGGAATCGTCTTTGCTAATTCTATGGTAATATCATCAGAAAACGGATGGGATGGATCGCTGAGAATGGGTTCTAAATCATCAATCGCTTCGTTGTATTTACCGGTGTGAATACTGTGTAATCCGTCTCCTAACATTTTGAGGGATGATCCGGTAGTATCTGCCCTTAACCCGTTTTTAATCCACATTCGTAACTGAATTGCATTGTTTGCAAAATAGGAGGTGTTTCTTCGTTCAAGAGATCGAAGCTGTATTTCCGAAAATTCGTAATCGCCGGCATAAAAATCCGACAAACTGAGGTAATACCGGGATTGTTCCGAAAGGTTTGATCGGCTTGTGGCCTTATCAGCACGGGTAAGTGCCTGTCTTGCTGTTGTAAAATCTTTGTTAAATAACGCCAATCGTCCTTCTGCATATAATTTATAAGCAGGCTCATCAACGTTTTCATCTAAATTTGCCAACATATTGTACCAGCGTTCTGCCAATTCACTATCTTTAAAAATATCCAGTGACAAATCAATCTGACTGGAAAGCACTCTGTCAATTCGATTGTAATAAGGAGCCTCTTCAAGTAACGATTCATTTATTTCGTACGCATTCTGATAAAGTTCTCTAACCCGCCGGCTCGATTCTAAACTATATTGTTCCATATGTCTTGCCCATTGGATATATGTGGACGCAACTTCTTCCATTGCACGAAAGCGCTGACCGGAATCGGACTCGGTGTAATAGGAGTAAGCATCAACGGCCAGTTCGAACTGCTGTGCTGATGTTAACCGATTTCCCAATGCGTAGAGAGAATAGTTGGTTTGCTCGGTTTGTGATTCGTATTGCCTCGCAAAAATAAAGGCTCTTCTATACTCATCCGTTTCCATTAACAACCAGCTAAGCAACTGATAAAGTTGGGAATATGCGGTGTGATCACGGTCGAGATCAAGCAGAAAATCTTCCAGTTCAAGTGCGGCCGTTTCATAAAGTGCATCATCCTGCATCCGTAAAAATCGTTGCTGAACGTAGCCCATTTGTCCGGGTGAGTTTTTTACGACCTGAAAATATTGATTGACAGCTCTTTCAAAATCCCCGGCCTGCATGTAGGTATTTGCAAGCTCATTGGTAAAAAGATCCGGGTTGTTAAACCGCTCCCTTGCCTGCTCATAAAGATGTATGGCTTGATTGTATTCCCGACGAGAACTCATAGACCCCGCAACCTGATAATATGATTGAATGCCCGCACCATCCCTCTCCAATACATCGTTCCAGGTTTCTTCGGCCTGTTGTTTATCGCCATTTAAATGGTAAAGCTCTGCAAGAACTATTTTTGTTCGTATTACAGAGTGATTGTTATCTATTTGATTGTGAGCAATTTCAATGGCTTCATCATATCGTTTCATGTTGATGAGAGTTTCGGAAAGGCGCTCAAAAAAGATATAAGCGGATGGAGTGTTTTCATTAAGCTCACGGAAAATAGGAAGGGCTTCTTCGAACTTCTGTTCCTGCAGGAGCCGGTTGGCAAGCTGGAATTCAGAATTCTGAGCCGAAGCAATTCCCGGGAAAGTGAATAAAATCAGAAATAGAAAAGTGCAAAGATGTTTCACTTTCATTTAAATATGTGTTTAAAAATATCCGGTTTTTTATTCTTCAACCGTTGATAAAACGCATTAATAGGAAATCCAACAACATTGTAATAGTCCCCTTCAATCCGTTCAACAAAAAGAGCACCTAAATCATCCTGAATGCCGTAAGCGCCTGCTTTATCTAAAGGTGAACCCGTTTGAACATAACGTTTAATTTCTGAATCATTTAACGTGCTGAACGTAACGTTTGTTCTCTCAGAAAAAGAAATTGAGTCCGCAATCACTCCGTATTCATCAACTTTAGCAACAAAAACGCCACTGTAAACGGAGTGCGTATTTCCGCTCAACATTGTTAGCATCTGCACGGCATCGGTTTCGGATTGAGGCTTTCCCAATACTTTTTCATCAAAAACGACGATGGTGTCCGCTGAAATTACGATAGTCCTATTACTTTTTTGAGCCACAACTTCCCCTTTCTGTTGCGCTAAACTTTTTGCAATATCGCCGGGTGATAAAGAAAGATCTTCCTTCTCCTCAATATTGGACGGTTTAATTTGATAGGAGATGCCCATTTGATTAAAAAGCTGATGGCGTCGTGGGCTGGCTGTTGCAAGAATGATATCCATAAAAAGGGAAACAGTTACAGAGTTATTTTTCAGTTAGCAGATATTTGAATAACTTAAAAATAGGTTTTTAAAGAGCAAACAAAATAGAATAAAATGGCTGCAAATCGCAGAAAGAAACAGAAAAATCAGAAGCCGATGGCATTTTCGGCATTGAACTACAAAATTTTAGGATTGGGCGTTCTTTTCATTGTCATTGGTTTTACAGCAATGCGGTTGGAAAATGAAGTACACGGAATTATCTCACTTTATATTTCCCCGGTTGTGATTATGGCAGGATATATCACCGTTATTTATGCAATTTTAAAAAGAGAAGATTCCCCGCAGGAAACATCAGCCTCATCAACGTCTTGATTTGAATCGACTGATCTCTTACGGATTTATTATTCTAACCATTTACCTCTTTATCCTTGAGGGGAATGGAACACAATACACGCAGATATTTATCGGAATTACCCTCTCCGTAATAGTTGCGTACTCCGCATTTTTCCTGAACTGGATCACACTCGATGCCACATTACCGGTAATGGTTCTGGGGACCATTATCCTCGGTTTTGGTGGATGGTGGTTAGCATTGGCTGTGATTTTCTTTTTTATATCAAGCAGCTATTTAACCCATCGAAATAGATATCGTACCATTCGGCTTTCTGATAAAGACTTGCCACAAAAAGATTCATCAAATCGGCGTGATGGAATACAGGTTTGGGCAAATGGATTTTGGATGATACTGTTTACATATTTCTGGTTTTTACTGCAAAGTGACGCTTTCTTAATTGCTGCCTTTGCTGCTATTGCCACAGCTACAGCTGATACCTGGGCAACGGAGATGGGTACCGAAAAACCCGGAGTCACAAAAAATATTTTAACTCGCGAAATTGTAAAGCCAGGCACGGATGGAGGAGTGAGTTTTGTAGGAACGGTTGCATCGCTTGCAGGGGCTTTTATCATCGCACTTTTTACAATCAGTTTACATGTAGATGTAAATACACTATTCTTAATTTTAATCGTTTCCATTGCAGGCTTTTTGGGTTGTGTTATTGATTCATATATTGGTGCGGTTTATCAATCCGGGAAACCGGATAAAACGGGACTTTCTAAAATCGTCCCCAAAAACAGTATTGTTAATTGGCTCTCAACAGGAATTGGCGGAATAATAGCTCTTCTGCTCTACTCAATAGTTTAATATATGAAATGGTATAAAAAGCTCCACTGGCAAATTATAATTGGAATGATTTTGGGCCTGCTTTGGGGATTACTCTCCAGCATATTAGGCTTTAATGAATTCACAACGGATTACATTCGTCCATTCGGAACCATCTTTATCAATCTGCTTAAACTAATTGCGGTACCGCTTGTACTTGCATCGTTGGTGGTGGGGGTAGCAAGCTTAAATGACATCACCAAGCTTTCGCGAATGGGAGGGAAGACCATTGGAATTTATATGGTAACCACCGTTTTTGCAATTTCTATAGGTCTTGGTGTTGTAAATGTAATGCAGCCCGGTGGAGCTTTACCGGCAGAAACCCGGGCAACCCTTACCGAAAGTTATGTAGATAATGTGGAAGGAAGGGATGATGACGCCCGTGAACTTTTAGAAAGAAGTCCGCTCGATTTTTTCGTTGATATTGTGCCGGAGAACTTTTTTGAGGCAGCATCAAACAATACAAATATGCTACAGGTGGTATTTATTGCCATCATTTTCGGGATAGGAATCATCAATATTCCTTCTAAAAAAGGGAAGGTGCTGGTAGATGTCTTCGACTCTTTAAATGATGTGATCATAAAAATTGTGGATCTCATCATGAAAACGGCTCCGTATGGAGTATTCGCCTTAATGGCAGCCGTTATTGTGGATCTTACCGGCGATGATTTGGGTCAGGCACTCATACTTCTTCGTGCTCTTGGCTGGTACTGTATTGCGGTATTGGTGGGACTCATTTTACATGTCTTTATCGTCTACTCAACGCTGTTTAAAATGTACAGCAATATGAAATTGCGTGATTTCTTTAAAGCCATTCGTCCGGCTATTCTTTTAGGGTTCAGCACCAGTTCAAGTCTTGCCACGCTTCCTGTAACCATGGAACGTGTCGAAAAAAACCTTGGTGTGGGTGAGGAAGTCGCAAGTTTTGTTCTCCCGGTAGGGGCAACTGTCAACATGGATGGAACCAGTCTTTATCAAGCCGTAGCCGCTGTATTTATTGCACAGGCACTGGGTATGGATTTAAGTATCGCAGCACAGTTAACCATTGTTATTACGGCAACTTTGGCATCAATCGGTGCTGCCGGCGTACCCGGTGCGGGAATCATTATGCTCGTGATTGTTTTGCAGGCTGTACAAGTTCCGGTGGAAGGAATCGCCCTGATTTTAGGTGTGGATAGAATTCTTGATATGTGCCGAACAGCGGTGAATATTACCGGTGATGCTGCCGTTTCGGTTGCTGTTGCCCATACCGAGGGAAAATTGGGGGCTTTGCATTTTGATGATGAAGATTAAAGGAATTTTTTTGATGAAAGTTTGTTTATATGGAAATAAATCTCATATATATGACTTTGACTTTCATTCTATCCTTACTGTTCACTTTCTCACTTTCATCAGATTCAACCAAAACGGATACTCCTTCAGCCTCTTACGGGGAAATGCTGGAGAAAGGGGTGTCGGCTTTCTATGAAACCCGCTGGGATGAAGCAAGCACTATTTTTGATGAGATGAAAAGGAAATCGCCCGAAGACCCACGGGCATACTTTTTCGAATCCATGATTCCATTTTGGGAATATTTCTTTGTTCATCAAAAAGAAGAGCTTGCAAATGAATTTCTTGAGATTTCGGAAGTAGCTGTAAATTTCAGTGAAATGGAACTGGTAGAGAATCCCGATGACACAACTCTTGTTTTAATGCTCAGTGGCCTGCATGGATACAGGAGTCTTGTTGCAGCAGGGGAAAAGGAGTACAGAACAGCAATACAAAGCGGGGTCACAGGATTTAAGTATACACGACGATTACTTTCTATGGACTCTGAGCGCCCCGATGCCCAAATTGGCAGAGGGATGTTTTATTATATGATGGGCAGCGTTCCCCGCGAAGCTCGATGGATAACGAATATGTTTGGGGTAAAAGGAGATGTTAAGATGGGATTTGATGAAATCAGAAAGGCGGCAGAAAGTGAGAGCGCAGTCAGCAATGATGCCATGATGATGCTCATGTATCTGTATGATAAAGAAGAGAGATATGAGGAAGCCCTTGTTTATGCAGATCGCTTAACAGAAAAATTTCCCGAAAATGTAATATTTCATTATAAAAAGGGGCAAATCTACGAGAAGAAGGGAAACGTTGATTCTGCTGTTAAATCGTTTAATCAGGTGATTTTGCTGGATAACTCTTATTTGATGGATTTAAAAGAGCTGAGTAAGCATCATATAGAGGAGCTCAGGAATGTAAGCATGGTTTTAGATTAATATTTTAAACTTAATGCAGAATAATTCGCAGGAATTTATTTAATTGTAGTAGAGTCATTAAATGAAAGTGCCTATGGCTGAAAAGCTACAGTTAAAACATCTTCTTACAATTTTTTTTACCGCCGTCATCTGCTGTTCAGTTGCACAATATTCCTATGCACAAGTTCCACTTACCACAACTGAATCTTTCGAAGTCTTTTTTGTAGCTGATGAAACGCGCAGCACCCAAACAACAAGAGAAATTGGAATGAATGATCTGGATTTAAACAGCATTCTTGGAGAGGAAGGATCGAATGTTTCCAGCTTTACCAATCAGGCAGATCTTCAAACCGGTTATTATTTTGTAGATGTTGACAATAGTGTATCCATAGGCAGTTACTATCATACTAAGGATTCAGCTGAATTGGTTTCCCTGACCCTAAAAAATGATACTGATAAAAGCATTAGTGAACTCTCTGTTGCATTTGATTTTATTTACATCCCCGTAGAACAAGAGCAAAATTTTCAGCTGGCGTACCGCGTAAATAATGGGAAATGGAAACAGCCGGCAGGAGGAACCTTCTCTACAGATTATCTGCAAAGTACCGTTGAAGGATGGAATCCATTTTCGATACAAATTACCCTCGATGAATTTTTTATCCGAAACGATGATACATTCGAGTTTAGATGGACAACTTCATTAGATGATACGGATGAGTTTCTACCTATTGCACTACAAAGAATTGCATTAAACTCTACGGAGGCTTCTCAACAGGATATAAAACCGGGCTCACTGGTCATCTCCGAAATATTGGCCGGTTATGAAGAACAAGACCGGATTATTGAATATGTGGAACTTTTTAACACAACAGAACATGCGATATCGTTAAAAGGAATGACGTTAAAAAGTGGTGATCGCGAAATGGTTATCCAAGAAAATATTGTGGTTGCTCCTTACGATGTCGTTGTATTGGGGAATAACCGGAATTTTACAGATATCCCCGTCCAGTTTAACTATCAGTATAACGGTTCTCTTTTACCAAACAGGAGAGGCCGATTAGATATTTTATCAGGGGATGTTACTGTTGCCGGAGCGATGTACGAATCCACTGAACCGGGTGTTTCACTCGAAATGAGTCATCTTTCCAATGGGCGGAATGGCTATTCCAGCATGAGTAGTTTTGAGGAATCAGTTACAGAAATTTCACCCTCTGTTTTTGGATCTCCGGGAAAAGTAGATGAATCAAAAAGGATGTATCAAAAAACTATTTCTGATGAAGGTTGGCACTTCATCTACCCGCTGGGAAATTTACGTGAGCCGGACCGAAATATGCGCTCATCAATGTATGGGGTGGCTGAAGATTTAGAATTATCAAACTCCGGGAATTCTGACCTTTTAACTACGGAATCATTTTTTGTACGTGTAAACAATGATCAGCCGGTTACTCTTCATTCTGATGGAAGTTCAACACCATCTGCGCAGCCGAAATCAGACCAAGAGAACCCATTTCTATTTAAGCTTTTAGGAAACCCACTGTCTAATTCTATTGGGGTTGATCAAATTGTGACCAATAACAACTCTCAAGCATTTCCTGCGGTTATGGTTTGGAACCCATCAACCCAAAAGTTTAACGTACTATTTAAAGATGAAGACTTTATTGATCCCTGGAGTGGAATGATTCTTCCAGAATCTGAAGAGGAAGTTGCATTTCTGGAAAACAGAGATGAATCAAAATCATCATTTCTGACAAGTTATATTTCACTTTCGCTGTTAGAAGAGGGGGACAGGAACAGTTTTCATCAGGTAGATAATGGTGCTGTTATTGGGTTTGCCGAAAACAGAAATATTTTGGATGATGTTAAAACCGATCTTCCAAAATTGAAACTGGAAGATGATGAGGGTACGGATCAATCATTTGTTTATTTAAGGAGCAGTGCATCCGAGTTTGAAACCAATAGTTTTTTGCAGTTTCCAAACCAATTTGAAGAACCTTATCAGATAGGGGTTGGTGTAAATACCGTTCGGGGAAATCACAACTATCGAATCGCCTGGAATTCTATGTCAAATGTACCGGAAGAGTGGGTGATAGAACTGGTGGATGTTGATGCGGATCAGGTCATTGATATGCGGGAAGAATCACACTATACATTCAGGAGTCAAAATATTTCAGTGGAAGATGGAATGAATGTGGACGGAACATTTTTAAAGACAGTAGAAAATAATAGCAGTAAAAATTTGTTTATTCGAGTTTCACCCCATACAATGGTAGAAGAATCAACGGTTGAAACTGAACAACCCGAATCTGTAAACCTAAAACAAAATTATCCAAACCCGTTTAATCCATCCACCACAATTTCTTTTTATCTTCCTGAAAACAGTTTCGTCCGGTTGGCGATTTACAATGTTGTTGGGCAACAAGTGGCTATGTTGAGAGAAGAAAATATATCAGGTGGAGATCATTCAGTAACATGGAATGCATCAGACATGCCAAGCGGAATTTATATTGTGAAGTTAGAAACTCAGCAAAATGTGCTAACAAGAAAAATCACGCTTATCAAATAGCATATTATTTTGCAGATAAATACGACTCTATTATTTTACTTATCATTCATTATAACTTATAAAATAACTACGAAAACGTTTCATGCAGTTTAAGACAATCAACGGGATCGATGTTCCTGAAATAGGACTTGGCACACACAAACTATTCGGTAAAGAGTGTAAAAATATTATCACAGATGCATTAGATATTGGCTATCGACATATTGATACAGCCCAGAGTTACAAAAATGAAACGGAAATCGGGAATGCCCTCCGGTTATCGAATGTGGACAGGGAAGAGATTTTCTTTACCCAAAAGATTTGGCATACAAATCTCGAGCATGATGATGTATTGCAAACGGTAGAGGAGAGCCTGGAAAACCTGCAAACCCCGTATGTAGACTTGCTGTTGATTCACTGGCCGAACGAGAAATACCCCCTGCAAAAAACGCTTGAAGCGATGCTGGTACTGCGCGATCAGGGAAAGGCCATGAATATTGGTGTGAGTAATTTTCCGTTGGGTATGGTAAAAACCATTATTGAAGATCTTCGAATTCCGATTTTTTGCAATCAGGTTGAATATCATCCATTCTTAGAGCAGTTCGATATGCTTGATTATTCCTACGAAAATGACTTTTTGGTAATGGCTTACAGCCCATTGGCACAAGGTAAAGTGATGGAAAACGAACTGCTTATTTCAATTGGAGAGAAGTATGGTAAAAAAGCTTCACAAATTGCGCTTCGTTGGTTAATTGAACAAGAAAATGTTGTGGCCATTCCCAAAACCACCTCTCGGGAGCATCTTGAAGAGAATATAGATATTTATGATTTTGAACTTGAGGATGATGAGTTTGAAGCCATTGATGAACTGGATAAAACGATGCGAATCGTCAATCCTTCTTTTGCCCCGGATTGGAGTAAGTAACCCGAAGCCCCGTTTCGGTATTCCTCTTTTTGATGTAACTCGGACGTCCTCGTCCGAGAGTTAAGAGAGAAGAATAATGAATCAAAAAAAATATTAGTGAATCAGATATTGCTAATGCTTAAAAACCTGAGTTTGGTTAATAAAATCATATGAAAAAGTCTCCCCTAATAAGGGCCCCGAAAGCTTTCGGGGGAGGGGTGTTCAATGTATTTTGCGATATTCTGATGAACATCCCCCTGTTTCCCCCTTTTTTAAGTCTCTTTTGATGCCGACACTTCGGTGGGGGACTTCCAATAAATAATTTATTAATCGAACTCAGGTTCAAGCTGTAAATATTCTTTATTCCCACTTTGAAATTCCCTCTGCGAGTATTTCTTCAGAATCCTTTCTTACAATATTATGTAAGAAATGGAATTCGTCAACCTGTTCCGTTCGCACTTCAATCTTATCATTTAACGAACATTCTGTATGATATTGAAGGTTGATTGAGACACATTTTTTTGATCCGGTTTCAGCTTTTGGCAGATAGCTGATCATCCACTCAATGTACTTTACATTATTTGCGTGATTATTCATGTCCAAATCCTGACGTCCTACCTGTAACGTTACATTAAACTCAGAACTCTCCATTTTTGGGAAGGGGATCTTGTCCACTTCAAGCAGGTGATTTTCTACATTCATTCCCATTTCCATCACTTCCTTAGGCATTCGAACGGGTCGCCTTTTGTTGATATCAAGCACCATCCACTGACTAATCCCAACCCCAATTCGCTGACCATCAGCAGACGTTAACTCATAATCCCTAAAAGCTCGGATTCCGTCACCGGAAGATGGCCAGGTTTGAACCGTAATCTCCTCCCAGCGATTTGGAAACTCATCTATTTTGATGTGCATCCGGTAAAGTACCCACGTCAATCCTTTTGCCTGAAGCTGAGAGATATCAAACTCTAAGACATTTGCATGCTTACCGGCCGCCTCCTGAAAATAGTTCGCGACCTGCGGGAGCGTACATTTGTCGGAAACATCCACTTCGTACGAGCGAACGGTAAAATGATCTTTATACGTGGATAAATCCATTAAAAAAAGTATTTGATAATTCTTATTCTGAAAATAACGGGGGATGCATGTTGTGAAAGTCCGTCGCTTTTTGATACGCCTCTGCAACTGCAATCAATGTGGCTTCATCAAACAGATGCCCTATAAATGTGATACTTGAAGGCTGATTTTCCTCTGAAAAGCCGTGTTTTAAAACTACGCTTGGGTGACCCGTCAGGTTTGTGATCAACAGATTCCCACCTCTAAAACTTGGCGATACATATACATCTACATCGGCGATGGCTTCATCCATTTGTTGAATCAGTAAAGATCGTATACGGTTCAGCTGAATATATTCTACAGCCGGTAAAAAACGAACACTTCGGAAAGAATTGGGCCACGCATTGTCTTCCTGCCAAACCATCGTGCTGTCTTGTCCGCTAAGAGTAAGCTCATCAAAAGCGGCTGCACCCTCCGCGGTTAAAACATTAAACATTCCGTTCAGAGGAAGTTCAGGTAGCGAAATAGGCACAAGTTCAGCTCCCAAATCTTTGAGCACGTTTAACACTTCGTTATCCATTTCAGACTGTTCATAATCTCCTGCAAAAGCATCTTCAACATATCCGATCTTCAACTCAGACAGATCTACAGAGTGATTATAGTTGAAGGGAAAATCCATGACGGTGTGATCGAGATGATCTGTTCCCCGAATCACATCAAAAACCATCGCAGCATCTTCCACGGTTCGGGTGATAGGGCCAACTTTATCCATGGTCCAGCTGAGCGCCATTGCGCCGTGACGGCTAACCCGTCCAAACGTGGGACGAAGGCCTGTAACACCATTTCTTGTTGAAGGTGATACGATAGACCCCAGCGTTTCTGTTCCCAACGAGAAGGGTAATAAACCGGCCGCCGTAGCAGCGGATGATCCGGCAGAGGAACCGCTCGATCCCTGCTCAAGGTTCCATGGATTGTTTGTGCGCCCATCAAACCATATATCTCCGTAGGCCAGGGCACCGAGAGTGGTTTTCGCAATTAATACAGCACCGGCATCATCCAGTTTTTTAACGACAGTTGCCGTTTCGTCAATCGTTTGATCTTTATACGGAGTCGCTCCCCATGTGGTGGGATATCCTTCCACAGCGAAGAGATCTTTTGCGCCGTAGGGAATTCCATGAAGAGGTCCGCGGTAATTTCCTTGATCTAACTCTTCATCCATCTTTTTGGCCTGATCCAACGCACGCTCTTCGGTGAATGTAACGACAGCTTCAAGCTTAGGGTTATGCTCTTTTAACCTGTTTAGGAAAAACTCAGTCAACTCTACCGAAGTAATTTTTCTATTTTTGATGAGTGAAGAAAGCTCATGAACAGTATAAAAAGCGAGATCAGCTCTGTTTTCGGGCAGATTAACATCGTCAGGAATATTCCAGTTGATTTCCTGTTGCTCACCTAAATCAATGACTTTCCCCGGAGGAATTGGATTGAAATAAAGGGGGAAAGGGACATCATTTGCCATTTCAAGATCACGTACGGCAGCATAGGTTTCTGAACCTTGCTGGACGTTTTCGAGCATTTGTTCCCGCTCTGCGTCGGTAAATTCGATGTCGATTATTTTTTCAGCTTCTGCAAGAGTCTCTACCGTAATGGTTCGATCAGAAACAATAAAAAAACCTGTAGCCGTTGCGATACCGATAATTACACCGATTGCGATGTTTATAAAATTCCTTGAAGTCTGACGATTCATAGTATGTAGTGAGTTTTAGTTGATTAACCCTCCTAAGAAAATGAATAAATCGGTAAGAATCTTTGTAAATCTCATGATGCAGCGGAGCTGCATTATATTTGGTAACGCAGCAGAGCTACGTAACCAGATAATTCCCTAATTCCCTAATTCCCTAATTCCCTAATTCCCTAATTCCCTAATTCCCAAATCACAAAACCAGAATCCCATTTTTGCCGGATCGGTTTCTTTGGAATGTCCGTCATCTGATTTGGGAGCATCATACTCTCTGTAAATAATTTCTCCTTTTTTATAAGGTACCTGACTTGAATAAAATGGGGCATCATAAACGAACGTATGAAATTCCCCGTTTTCACCGCATGGATCCACATTTTTAGGGAGGTCGTTCACAAAGTCATGATCGATCACTCTTCCTGCAAAACTCTTGTCCAGCAGATCTGATTTTATACAGACCGTAATGGCTTTAAATCCATTATCAATGAACTGATGGATCAGTTCTGTGGTGTCTTTTTTCCAGATGGGGAATACGGCTTCAAAACCGAGTTTCTTCAACTGATTGATTCTATACTCACGAAGATCCTCCAAAAAAATATCACCATACACCGAGTGGGTGAAACCTTCCTCTTTCAGTGAATTCATCATTCCGCTCATCAATTGGTTGTATTCATCCATATCGGGTTGCTCGGGCAGTGAAAGAACAGAAAGCGGAATGCCAATTCGTTCAGCCTGCAATTCAAGCAACTCCTTGCGAACTCCATGCATGGATATTCGATCATGAGCAGAATTGACAGAAGTAAGTAACCGCTCAATTGAATACTCCGGATTTTGCAAAATCTGATGAAGAGCTATGGCGCTGTCTTTTCCACCACTCCAGTTGAATACGGTTTTTTTGGGGTTCATATCAATGTGTCTGTGAGTTTAATAAACGTGTAGAATTGTGCCATAGTTATGAAGGAATAAGTCTCCCCTATAAAGGGGAGATTTAGAGGGGTATACACCGGAATTTCTCCATTTGATGAACATCCCCCTCAGTCCCCCTTTATTAAGGGGGAGTAAATTCAGTCCATAACAACGTTGGGAGATATCGCTTCGCGTTCAAAAAATGAGCGGGTCAAGCCCGGGATGACTCAAAGTTCGTCTGCAATTCCGGAACGTGTTTTTTGGACCATTCAAAAGCCCCAAACATCACTGATCCGTATATTAACGTTCCGCCAAGCAGATTCAATTCAAATGGAATGGCTGCAATCAAACAAAGAATAAATCCTTCGAGAGTGAGAGGGTAGAGCGGGCTCGAAAGCCACACTCCAATATCCGTCACAATCCAGTGAATGAATACGATTACGAGAGATGATCCCACAAATCGTGCCACGCTTTTATTCGCCTGCATCCACTTGCCAACGAGAACCATCAACGCAAAAGCTCCATACACCCACAGAAATCCATCGTAAAAAAGAACCCATTCTCCAATGAAGAATCGGTTCAGAACGATATCGCTCAGCCATAAAGCCAACAGCGGAAATGCGAATGATTTTATTCGGGTAAAATAGACGCCTCCAAACAGTGCCATTGCACCGAGAGGGGTAAAGTTAGCCATGGCTGTATTTTCGCCTGTACCTACCATTACTCTCCATGCCGCAATTGCGACAATGAAGAGCAGAACAATCAAATCAGCAAACCGGAAGTTATATCCTTTTATATTCATTTTGACTCCCTTAAAGGTTAAACCGAATTCCGGCGGATGCTGCAAAGCCGGTGGTATTAAATCCGTAGATTTCTGTGAACTCTGCGTTAAACAGATTTCGAATATCGCCAAAGAAAGTGAACTGTCGGTTGGGAAGCGTATACTCGCCATAAAAATTGACTAAAGTGTACGGATCAAGCGTGACAGTTTCTTGCTCGAACGTTACAGGATCGAAAAAGATGTCGTTTCGCTCAGTGTTGTATTCACCTTCGAGCTTGACCATAATTTCCGTAGTTGGACGAATAGATAAAGAACTGCCCACACTGTGAGTCGGTCGTCGAATTAATTCATCCGATGTGGTTTCTGATCCTGACGCATCCTCCGTAGTCAGTTCTCCTTTCAGAAAGTTGTAGTGTCCGTTTACAGAAATAAACTGATTAGCTATCCAGTCAGCTGTTAATTCAATTCCTTGATCATTCTGACGATCCAGATTTTCATATCCATTGGCTGCGTAGATGATAATGTTATCTATTTCACGATTAAAATATTGAGCGCCCAATTTCAGCGTTTGATCAAGCAGATACGTCTCAACTCCTGCATTTATATAGCGACTTTCCTGAGGCTCCAAATCCGGGTTGGCACCAAAAGGGCCAAATAATTCACTCAACGTTGGAGTTTTAAATCCGGTTCCAACCGAAGCGTAAAGCTTCACATCATCCGTTACATTATAAGAAGGTGCAAAATTGAACGTAGAGTTGTTTCCGTATTCGGTGTGATTGTTGATTCTGTAACCGAGTTCGGCATTGAATCCGTTTATATCACTTACATACAAAGTCGTATAGGGACTCAGAACTTCTGCTTGGATGTTTTCATTTTCACTATCAGGCATTTCGGTGTTCTGAAAATTCAATCCGCCCAACAGCTGCAAGGTCTCTGAGATCTGATAGGTTGCGTATACATCCGCATTATGAAGGATTCCTTCAAACTCATCCAACCCAAACTCACTGTCAAAATATCGTTCTGTTCGGATGAAATTGTATCCACCATTGATCCGAAACTGGTCCTGATCAAACCGAAGCTGAATTCCCGGGTTGAACATTTTTAGCCCAAATTCATTATCGGCATCTGCAAAAGCATCTGCGTCATAATCCCCGGTGTAATCGGAATAATTCAGAAAAGGGGAGATGGACAGCGATTCCATCGGTCGAAAATCAATCTTGCCATAAAAGGCATCACGACTAAAACCATCGTCTTCAAAATTATCGTCGCCTGAGGGATCTTCGGCCGCGCTAAATCCATCACTTGATTCACGCGAATATTTGAAGTTATATCGTACCTGTTCCATAGCCTGACCGTTCACGCCCACATTTCCGTTGAATGTATTGTAGCTGCCATAGGATAGAGTTCCGGTTGAGTTGATCAGGTTCTCAGATCCATTTCGGGTGATGATATTAATCACGCCGGCAATCGCATCCGTTCCATAAAGGGTAGACTGACTGCCTTTGATGATCTCAATCCGCTCAATATCAGCAAGGGGAATCATGCGTAGATCGAACGTTCCGCCGGTTCCTGATGGATCGGTGATGGCAAGTCCATCAACCAAAATAAGTGTGTAGGCCGCGGCAGCTCCCTGCATGAAAAGTCCGCTGTTTTCGCTGGGCGTTGCGTAAGAGTTGTTCACCCGAATTCCACTTTGCGAATTTAACAGTTGTGGAAGATCCTTTCCGCCGCTTCGCTCAATATCAGCACGTGTGATGATAATGGCGGGCTTGGTGGTTTCACGTTCTGTTTGCTGGAATTTTGATGCGGTAACTACAATGTTATCCAGTTCCAGCGAATCAGAAATTTGTGGTGTTGTTTGTGCTTGAAGTGATGAGGCGCACAAAAGGGCCCCAATTAAGAGTATATATAGTTTGCTCATGGTTTTGTAATTAGATTATAAATTAACCGATGAGCTTTCGTTAAATGAAAAAGATGGGAGCTGATGCATATACACTGACTCCAAAAGAAGACAGATTGTATACGGGTACATTCCCGGCTCTTCCTCCGAAAGCCTGAATTAAAGTGCGACCAGGCAGGTCTTCTGACTTACTCATCTTTAGCAGCCTTCCCATTCCGAAAGAGTTTCGAAACAGTGGCAAAAGTTGCTAAAGGTTTTTAATGAGATTACAGCTACGGGGATAGTCCCGGATTTACACCGGATTCCCTTTTCATTCCACAACGAATTGTGTGAAAACCTAATTGCGCCCTAAGGGTATGACGATTTTTCTTGGATGTCAATAGGAAAGATTTGAGTAGGGAGTATCAAGTAGTGGGTACTGAGTATCATGTATGGTTGGTTATGGGCTGTACAACTGAGGTGAGATGAAGTTATTGAAAAAATATAAGTCAAAAAAAAGGAAACAGGTGCTCAAGGCCTGTTTCCCATATTTGTTCTCTCTATCTCTTGTTTTTAAAATAGAATAGGTGCTCAAACCTATTCGAACTCTCTGTTGATTTGACTTTAACATACCATGATTTGTAATGGGTCATGTTATATAAACCGGTATAGATCATACAAGATTATTAGGTATTCAATTTAAAGGACGCGGACTTGGAAGGGATTTGCCACGAGGACACGATGACACAAAGAATCCACGAAGTTTTCCTTCATTTACTTTCGTGCAACTTCGAGTCTTAGCGCCTTCGTGGTGAAAATAGTTCGATCATCTAACTTATTATCAAGTACCAGTTCCATCAACAATCATAACTGAATACCTGCTCTTTGAAAAGCGTTATTACTCTGATATTTACGGTGAAGAGAAAGAGGGTCTTCCTAAGAGAGTGATCCTATGGATTGATGCAATGAATTTCCTGGTCAACTATAAATCCTCTAATAACATGTTTTGTACAATGAGAAAAAATCATCAAAAATAACAATAATAAAATATATATAAACACGGATTCAAGAAAAGAAAAATTAGTTTGATTAGTGTAAAATGAAAAGAAATCAAAATGATCTATTTTGACAGTAACATATGAAAAATGTTGAAATGTGGATAACCTACACTATTTGTGGATAACTCTGTAATGAGCGATTAAGCGCAGTAAAAGCTGAAAATTAAAGTCCAACCTCCGTTTTACCGTTCACAACAGAGACTTTAGGATCAATGGAGCCCCCTCAAAAATCAGTTCAATTTTATTGGAATCGTAATAAATAATATCAAAGAAAGAATTGCACTTTTCTAATGTGGATAACTGTTGATGATTGTGGAAAAGTAATAGAAAAAATTCTTGTTGAAGGGTTGTCTCGCGAATATATTACGTGTCAGAAAAATAATGTTTTAGCAATACAAGTCAGTACGCTAATCTCGTTATCGAGTTAATACAGAAAGACAAAGAAAGAGGACTATGAAATTTACGCGACTAAACACAAAGAAGAGCTGGAAGACACCTTTCGACGGAACCGATTTTGAAAAGAGACGATCGGAGATCAAAAATCCGGACGGATCACAAATCTTTTTGATGGAGGATGTTGTTGTGCCCAAGTCGTGGTCGCAGGTGGCTACCGATATTATCGCACAGAAGTATTTCCGCAAAGCGGGTATTCCGGTGAAATTGAAAAAGGTTTCTGAGAAGGGAGTTCCAAAATGGTTGCAACGATCAGAAGAGGATACCGATGCACTTAAGAAATTTGATAAAGAAGATCGCTATACACACGAAATTGACAGTCGACAGGTATTTTCGCGACTTGCGGGCTGCTGGACGTATTGGGGATGGAAGCATGACTATTTCGATTCTGAAGAAGATGCCAAAACGTTTTATTCAGAATTGAGCTACATGCTCGCCAATCAGATGGCAGCGCCAAACAGTCCGCAGTGGTTTAACACCGGCCTGCACTGGGCATACGGAATTAACGGACCTGCACAGGGTCACTATTATGTAGATGCCAAAACCGGCAAGCTGAAAAAATCAAAAGATGCCTACACGCATCCGCAGCCGCACGCATGCTTTATTCAGAGCGTAAATGATGATCTCGTGAATGAAGGCGGGATTATGGATCTGTGGACACGCGAAGCCCGACTTTTTAAATACGGATCAGGAACAGGCTCAAATTTTTCTGATATCCGTGGATCAGGTGAAGGTCTTAGCGGCGGTGGAAAATCATCCGGTTTGATGAGCTTCCTGAAAATCGGTGATCGCGCTGCCGGTGCCATCAAATCAGGTGGAACCACACGGCGTGCCGCAAAAATGGTAACGCTCGATCTGGATCACCCCGATATTGAGGAGTACATCAACTGGAAGGTTGAGGAAGAGCAGAAAGTGGCCGCGATTGTTGCGGGATCAAAAATCACACAGAAGTATCTGAAGAAAATTATCGCTCTGTGTAATGAGCCCGTTGAAGTTGACGGACGGATGATGAACGGTCAGGTGAGCCGTGATCCGCTGAAGAACAAAGATCTTGGCAAGACCATCAAAGAAGCGAAACGAGCCCAGGTGCCACTGAATTATATTGAGCGTGTGATTCAGCTGGCAGCCCAGGGCTTTACCGATATTGAGTTTGAAACCTACGATACCGACTGGAATTCAGAAGCGTATCTAACCGTTAGCGGACAGAATTCAAACAACTCCGTTCGTGTGCCCAACTCTTTTATGAAGGCGGTTGTGGACGATTCGGAATGGAATCTGTACGGACGAATTGAGAAGCGGAAAGCGAAGAAGGAGGGACGGGAACCCGAACCGATGAGCACACTTCGCGCCAGAGATTTATGGGATCAGATCGGATTTGCAGCATGGAGTTGCGCCGATCCGGGAACGCAGTATCACGATACCATCAACGAGTGGCACACATGCCCCGAAGATGGCCCGATTAAGGCGAGTAATCCCTGCTCTGAGTATATGTTTTTAGATAATACCGCCTGTAACCTTGCCTCACTCAACCTGATGAAATATTTCAAGGATGATGACTGCAAGGAGTTTGATGTGGATCTGATTCGATACGCATCAAGAATGTGGACGGTTGTACTGGAAATCTCCGTGCTGATGGCACAATTCCCATCCAAGGAGATTGCCGAGCTGTCGTACAAGTTCAGAACGCTTGGACTTGGATACGCTAATCTCGGTGCTGCGCTGATGGTTCAGGGCGCGCCTTACGACAGTGAAAAAGGATCTGCAATAGCAGGGGCCATCACCGGCATGATGCATATGAAATCGTATGCAACAAGCGCGGAGCTGGCTAAAGAACTGGGAACCTTCGAAGGGTATGACCGGAATGAGAAGCACATGCTTAAAGTGCTTCGAAATCACCGGCGTGCCGCATACAATGTTGCCAGAGAGGAGTACGAAGACCTGACAATCACACCTGTAGGTATCGACGAGGACGTCTGTCCCGGCTATCTGTTGAAAGCGGCCCGCGAAGATGCGGACAATGCCGTTAAGATGGGTGAAAAGCACGGGTACAGAAATGCTCAAACGACCGTAATTGCTCCTACAGGGACGATTGGTCTGGTGATGGATTGCGATACAACGGGGATTGAACCCGACTTCGCACTGGTGAAATTTAAGAAACTGGCAGGTGGCGGTTATTTTAAAATCATCAACCAGAGTGTACCGCTGGCACTTAAAAACCTCGGATATGAAACCAAAGAGATCGAAAGCATTATTATGTACGCCAAGGGACATGGCTCGCTTGAGGGCTGCCCACACATCAACCCTGAAAATCTGAAAGAGAAAGGATTTACAGAGGATAAAATTGATGCGATCAATGAGGCACTGCCAAGCAGTTTCGATATCAAATTTGCGTTCAACCACTGGACACTCGGAGAGGAGTTTTGCAAGGAGGAGCTCGGCATTACCGAAGAGCAACTCAATGACATGAACTTCGATATGCTCCGGTATCTCGGATTTAGCAAAGAGCAGATTCAGGAAGCAAACGATTATGTTTGCGGAACGATGACTGTGGAAGGCGCGCCATACATTAAGGACGAGGATCTGGCTGTATTTGATTGCGCCAATAAGTGTGGACGAACCGGAACACGATTTATCTCTGCATCAGGCCATATTAACATGATGGCGGCGGCGCAACCGTTTATTTCGGGAGCGATTTCCAAAACCATTAACCTGCCCAACGAAGCTACCATCGACGACATCAAAGATGCGTACATGGAATCGTGGGAGAAAATGCTGAAGGCAAATGCCCTTTATCGTGACGGATCCAAGCTGAGTCAACCGCTGAATTCTATGGCGGATGTGCTTGATGAGCTGGACGAAGATGATGAGGATACCGCCAAGGCGCAGGATACCGTGGTTGCAACCGCAGAGAAAATTATACACAAGTATGTAGCCCGCAGAAAACGACTTCCTCACAGAAGAAGCGGATACACACAGAAAGTTAAGATTGGCGGACAGAGCGTGTACCTGCGAACCGGCGAGTACGACAACGGCCAATTGGGGGAAATTTTTGTGGATATGCACAAAGAGGGAGCAGCCTTTAGAAGTTTGATGAACTGCTTCGCTATTTCCATCTCCCTGGGACTGCAGCACGGCGTTCCGCTTGAGGAGTTTGTGGATGCATTTACCTTTACAAAATTTGAGCCAAGCGGAATGGTCAACGGAAGCCCGCATGTGAAAATGTCGACTTCTGTGATTGATTACATTTTCCGTGAGCTTGCGGTTACCTATATGGGCCGGGAAGATTTAGCCCATGTGCCGCCTGAGGATATCATGCCGAGAAAATTACGTCCCACAGAAGAGGATGATCTTGCAGCAGATGTAGAGGCCCGGGCAAAAAAGCCTAAGCCGGTGACTCAAACGGCCGGCACCGCAGCACTGGAAACAGAAGCTGACGATTCCGACGTAGCCGAAACCGATTACGACCGGGCCAAACAGCTCGGTTACACAGGCGACTCGTGCCCCGAGTGCGGGAGCATGACCATGATCCGTAACGGTACGTGCCAGAAGTGCATTACCTGCGGCTCAACAACCGGCTGCTCCTGATTTAGCAATCAATAGCGACAAGTCAATTTCACGGCCCGTTGGGAGATATTTCGACGGGCTGTTTTTTATTAGATCCTTTGAGAAAGTGATTATAGAAGGTTTGAGTTGCATAGTCCTTCATGCTAACGGTCACAATTCAAAATCGAAAATCTTAATTTGAGTAAATGTTAGTTGTCAAGTAAACTAAAATTATATGGCTAGTTTTTTAAGAGATGAACAAGTAGAAAATTTAACTATTTCGGAAGAAAGAATTATTCAATTTGATCAAGCGTTTTTAACTAGATCATTAACAGTGCCAGAGCGTGTTGAAGACCCCAATGATACCTTAGTTTATTATTATAATGTTATCAGGTTTGATAATAAAGGTTATAGAGTTTTCTCTATTGATGAACTTAAATCATATTTCAATCAAGCCGATCAAGTAGAAAGAGTTATATTTACCATTGAGTCAAAAGATAGTCTTAATTCTAATCGTGCTACTGGTAGTTATATGGAGTTAAGATTGGATGCATCAAATTCAAGTAATTGTTACTTAGTGGTCAGTTCAGAAGATGCTGATTGGGTTGATGCATCCTTTTCAAATGTGAAGGAAATACTTGACAAGTGTAAGAATAAACATGGATTAGCAAGAGGTGCTTGGTCTGAACTTTCAATTCAACTTAGTGGTGTTTTAATAGGTTTTTTAATCAGTTTATGGGCAGCTGTATCAATGACCCCTTTTTTAGAAGTTGATAATGCTTTTTTTATTATTTTCTTATTTGCGCTTCTGATTTATTCAAATTTGTGGACATATATTAATGAAACAATCCACTCTTTTGTAAGAAGAATATTTCCTCCGATTAAATTTTATCGTACAAATAGGGATAAGTTACATTGGATATTGCAAGCTATTGTAGGAGGAACATTTGCTGCAATAATATTATTATTCTTGAAATTAATTTTTAATGCTGTTGGCTACTTTCTTAATCAATATTTAAATATTGGTGCCTAACAATACAGCTCAACTGGACGGTTTTAAGTAAGTGTCTAACTAATTCAATATGCCATACTGCTCCCACTAGACTATTATAGCTCAATGCATAGATATTTTAACAAAGATTCGATTAAACTCTTAAATAGTAAATTGTCCAAAGGACTAAATTTAGTAGTGCCAGGTCTTTTGGTTTTCGAACTTTTTTTTGACTTAGGTTTATTATCAAACACTCCCGAAAACATATTTTCTTTTTCCCTCTATTTAATATGGTCTTTACTTTTTAGCATGCCCTTTTATTTAATTAGGCCACGTTCAATTAATAGTTTCATAAGGTTTTTGGTAAACGATTTAATAAATGAGTATGGAGGAAAGTATGAATCCTATAACGAAGCTATTAAAGATGAATCCATCTCAGAAAAATTTTCAGACATAAATGAAAATCTTACTTTTGGATATACTATTATTCAATTATTTATACTTTATTTCTCATATAAACTTTTAGTTACCCACTCCATCCCCGAAAATACTATTTTAAGTGTCTCTCCAAATATTACACAATTAATTATTTGTACAATAACTTCAGTATTGATCAGTATTCCAGTCGGAAATCTATACTCAAATTTATTAAGAAAGTATGTACTTATTTATTTCAAAGAGTAGTTTTTCCTTCTAGTGCTATATGAATACCACTGGAGGTGTGGACAGAGTTTCGGTAAAGATTGAAAACTCTATGAAGGAAGAGTAATTAACTAGAACTTTTTACCCAGTTTTTCTAACTGTTCTTCTATATAGCTATATTTCATATTGAATTTCTTAATAAATTCTCTGAGAGTTAAACCTCCTTTATTTCTGTTACAAGTCTTACAAACATTTACCATATTTTCTTTTATTGAAAGCCCTCCTAAAGAAACAGGAAAAATATGATCTGCTTCAGAAACCTTAACATTTTCACCACAGTAAGGGCAATTATCTAATTTTTTTAATTTCGATTTAATAGTGGAAGCGTTAACTCTATTCTTATTTAGATATGCATTAGCTAACGTTTTCTCTTTATTTCTCTTTTGAAGTCGCTTATTTAAACGCTCTAAAGTTCGCTTTATCTTTTCGTACTCCTCAATTTTCTTCATATCCATTTAATCGATTCTCAAAGTTCTTAATTGTTCTATCAACCCGTCTGAATTGTGATTCAAAATGGTTTATAATTTCTTCTCGATTAAGTATTAAACCATATGCTCCAGTACCAACAGTTAAAAACATATTATTATAATAATCCTTATCCAATTTCTTGAAATCTTTTTCAACTTCTCTGACTCTTCTATAGGCTATATCATAAGATCTTTCTAAATCTTTAGGAAAATTGATTTCAGAATAGCTTTTTTTGAAAAACCAAATTTTAGAATTCACCTCTTCTTTTATTTTAAATTTTTTATCTAAATATTTATCCAATATTTTTTTTCTGTCCTCATATTCGTCTAATAATTCAAAATATCTTTTCTTGTATTCTGTTAATAACTTTTTATCCTCATTAAACTTATTTAAGGTTTCTTGATCGCTTTTCTTAGATTTGATTTCTTCTTCATTAATTCTCTTAATTTCTTTTTTTAAATTTCTTATTTGCGTTTTGAGAGTGTTCATGTCACAGAAATTTAAGTATCTAATTTAAAAGAAGATAAAAATTTACAAAAAGATAAGATATTAGGAAATTGATAGCGGTCAAGAGATTTAGCGTTTTTTTTTTAAAACACACCAAAAAAAGACGAATAGTCTTTTGAACATCCCTGGTTTACATACATCATCCGGTGCACGAATGGCAATCTCTATACCGGGAGTACAAATCATATGATCAGGCGCTGGCGTCAGCACTGCGATGGAACCGGGGCGAAATATTTGCGGGCTCACGATTCTGAAGAGTAAGTCTTCTGAATTTCTAAAAATTCAATAGCTCATCAAATTTTAGCTTTCAGAACTTCATTTTTATAAATAAAGAAAATGGGAGAGCCATTTAGTATTTTCAGGCATGCAACTACAGCAAGTCTACAATAAAGACGATTTTTTAGAACAAATAGATCAATTTCGGTTTATAACAAGCCAAAAAATTGATGAGGATAGAAAATCGGAGTTCAGCCAATACTTTACACCTTCCGGGATTGCAAGGTTTATGGCGTCTTTGTTTCAAGATTTTGATAAAGAAATATCTTTATTAGATCCCGGAGCAGGTATTGGCAGCCTATCAGCAGCTTTTGTTGAAAAAGTAATCAATGAGCCTGATGGTAATAAATCACTCGACATTACATGCTATGAAAAGGACAAAGAGCTTCTAAATTCTCTTAAAAAATCCCTTGAAGTTTGCCATAGTCATGTAGTAAATAACGGTAACGCTCTTACATATTCAATCCGGAATCAGGATTTTATCAATGAGGCTGCAAAAATAATATCGAAAGAGAATGGGTTGTTTCCTTCAGTAGGTAAAAAATACAGCCATTGTATATTGAATCCTCCTTACAAAAAAATAAATTCCAAATCTCAATACAGAAAAGATTTAAGAAGCGTAGGGGTAGAAACGTCAAACCTTTATACGGGATTTTTTGCGTTAGGCATAATGCTTTTGCAAGACCAGGGTGAAATTGTAGCTATAATCCCACGAAGCTTTTGTAATGGAGTATACTTTAAATCCTTTCGAAAATTCTTACTCAATGAAATCAACATAAAACAAGTTCACGTCTTCGATTCCAGAAACAAGGCATTTAAGGATGACGAAGTGTTGCAAGAAAATATCATCATCTATGGAGTAAAAGAAAAGGAACAGGGGAAAATCAAAATTACAACGAGCGAAGACAGCTCTTTTTCATTTCTTACCGAACGGGTTGTAGCACCGGAAAAAGTGGTAAAACCTGATGACCGAAATCAAATCATTCACATTACAACCAATGACTTTGATCAAATGGTTGTCGACAATATGAATGTTTTTAGTAACTCACTTGGTGATTTGGGATTAAAGGTAAGTACGGGGCCTGTTGTAGATTTCAGGTTAAAAGACCTGATTGAAAAGGAGCCATCAAGAGAAACATATCCACTTATATATCCTTCTCATGTAGATAATGGGAGTGTTAATTGGCCTAAACCAAATGGTAAGAAAGCCAATGCTATTAAATTGACTGAGAAAAGCAGAAAGTATTTGATGAGGAATGGATGGTATGTTCTCACAAGAAGATTTAGTTCTAAAGAAGAAAAGAGGAGAATATATGCTTCTGAATTTAATCCGAATAGTATAGATAAAGAGTACGTGGGGTTTGAAAATCACCTAAACGTAATTCATCAAAATAAAAGCGGTTTGGATGAATATATTGCGAGAGGATTGAAAACGTATCTTAATTCCACCCTTGTTGATCAATATTTCAGACAATTTTCGGGACACACACAAGTAAATGCAGCTGACTTAAAGCAACTAAAATATCCTGATCTTGAAGTGTTAAAATGGTTAGGTGAAAAATCCACCGGCGAATACCAGTCTCAAAATGATATCGATCATTTAATAGAAACAATTACAGATAGAATGGCACCTAAGAAAAAGAACTCTGCTTCCGGTATAAAACAAAAAATTGATGAAGCTTTAGAGATTATTAAAACTCTTGATTTACCTAAAGCTCAACAAAATGAACGCTCAGCTTTAACTTTGCTCGCTTTGGTCGACATAAAACCAACGGATGACTGGGAGAATGCTTCTGATCCGCTAATGGGTATTACACCGATCATGGATTTTATCGCAGAACATTATGGCAGAAAGTATGCTCCCAATACTCGCGAGACTATCCGTAGACAAACAATGCATCAATTTGTAGACGCCGGTATTTCCATTCCAAATCCTGATGAACCGCTCCGTCCCATAAACAGTCCTAAATGGGTATATCAGATTGAAGACCAAACTCTTGATTTGATCAGAACTTTTGGAAAAGTAAGTTGGAATAGTAAAATATCAGAGTTTATGGAGGATTATAATTCCTTAGCTGAACGATACGCCAAGAGACGGGAAATGAATAAAATACCTTTAAAAATTGATGGAAAAGAATTATCTCTATCACCCGGCACTCATAGTAAACTGATTAAAGATATCGTAGAAAAGTTTGGGCCACGTTATTCACCCGGTGGTAAAGTATTGTATGTAGGAGATACGGGGTCAAAGTTAGGTTACTATGATGAAAAATCTTTTAAGGAACTTGGATTAAAATTTGATGACCACGGTAAATTTCCAGATGTAGTATTACACTTTAAAAAGAAAAACTGGCTACTTCTTATTGAAGCGGTTACGAGCCATGGCCCTGTGAATCCTAAAAGATTGTCTGAACTTCAAAAGTTATTTGCTGATTCAAAAGCCGGTTTGGTTTACGTAACAGCATTTTCAGATAAGCAGACAATGGCAAAATATGTATCAGATATTAGTTGGGAAACCGAGGTTTGGGTAGCTGATTCTCCGGGTCATTTGATTCACTTTGATGGAGATAAGTTTTTGGGGCCATATTGAAATTTTCAATGAATACTCTTTGGTTCACATACATCATCCCGTGTACGAACGAAGAAAAAACCGAAGAACAGAGAAACCGATAAACCGACGAACGAATAAAGTGGTTTTTAAAAAGTTAGAGGGTTTAAGAGTTGGCTCAGTAAGTTTAAGTAGATTAAAGCTTTGAGTTTTGGTAGATTTAATTTTTTAAAACAAACGAATTCATCATGGAAAACTCTACAGAAAATAAAAGCGAAGAGTGGATAGTTTTTGGCTGCTTTTTTGCAACTTTTGGTGCACTTTCATTAATTCCTCCGGGTAGGGATTTCATATTAAATTATGTTGATCTTCACACGAGTGCGTTGGTTTCTATGATTTTAGCCTTCGCCGGTGTGGGATGTTTTATTATTCATTATTTTAAGAAATAATGCCTTGAATATTTGCAGTTAAAATTAGAAAATTGGGAGATGGAATTAGGGTTTCCCCGATAGGTAAATAAACCGACATTGCTTCTTTTACACTTTTAGTCGTTTTTACTCAGAATCATCATGCTCTTATGTGCTGGACCGCAAATTAAATTCGAAAACCATTATGAAAAAGAAGATACTTTTATCTTTACTTGTTGTATTCGTTGTGTCGTTGAATGGACTTTTTGCCATTTCGCCTCCATCAGATGGCGAGTACGGTGTTGTTATTGAAGGCTATGACTGGGGGCCGGCTGTAAGCAAGGTCATTCTATCTTTAGAAGATCCGGTAACCTCCGTCAACCGGAATGATTATAAAGTGATGGTTCAACGTTCATCTGATTGTTCAACGATTCCTCCCGCGCAGGTTCTTGGCAGTCGGAGAGTGATTACCGGGTATGTATCTGATTCTGAGGGATCGAGACTGGAAGAAGGCAATCACATTACGCTGGTGCTGGCCGTGGCTCCAAATCAGCCGATGGGTTCACCCATTCAATACTCACAGGCGGAAGGCTGTAGTGGCAACAACTGGATCGACTATGATATGACGATTCGGGATGAGGCGAAGGGGATGATCTGGAACGAAGAAGTGAATCGGATTATGCCGATTATTGATCGATTCGATCTATCCGGGAAGTTTTCAGATGGAAATGGCATCACAATGTCATATGCCACTTTCAGTCCCGAAAGTAGTGAGGAAAAATCTCCGCTGATCATTTGGTTGCATGGCGGTGGCGAAGGAGGTGTTGATCCGACTATTCCTCTCGTAGCTAACAAGGCGGCGAATTATGCTTCCGACGAAATTCAAGCCATTTTTGATGGTGCCCATGTTCTTGTCCCACAAACTCCAACCCGTTGGATGGACAGTGGTGAAGGCACAACAACGGGTCAAACGGACGATATTTACTACGAAGCGGTAAAGGCACTCATTGATGATTATATTTCCGGGAACCATGATGTAGATCGGGATCGCATCTATGTAGGAGGGGCTTCGAATGGCGCCTATTTAACCCTTAAGATGATTATTGAATATCCTGACTTCTTTGCGGCAGCGTTCCCAAGCGCTTTGGCTTACGGAGGATCATACTTCACGGATGAGCAAACGGATCGGATTAAAAACATCCCGATCTGGTTTATTCACTCAAAAGATGATGGAACCACTGTACCGGATGAAACAGTAATACCGGTTTATAATAAGCTGAAGGAAGCGGGCGCTCCCAATGTGCACTTCAGTTATTTTGATCACGTGGTTGACATTACCGGTTTTATGGGTGGAGACGGCTATCATTACCCGGGTCACTGGAGCTGGATTTACTCGCATGAAAATGAAGCAAGGCGGGGTTACGATGGCAACCTTGTAAAACTGGATGGACGACCTGTAACGATTATGGAGTGGATGGCTGGGCAATCCAAATAAATATGCCTGCTGCTACAGTAAGACCGGATTATTCAACAAGAAGTAGAACGGATAAAATAATCCGACATCTCATTGAATAACCCCCGGGTGGGAGGAAACCGACAAACCGATCAACCGATCAACCGACGAACGGAGAAAGTGGGTTTTTTTAAAAAGTTAGAGGGTTGGAGGATTTTAATTATAAAGACCTGACAGCGTTCCCTGTGCATTTTCTGGGACTTATTCCACATGAGAGGCCAAAAATATTTTAAAGAATTCCTCATTCATTTTGCCTTGATGCAAAACGAATCAAAAAATCAAGGCTGCTGATTTGCTCCGGCTGTATCCCGAGGTTCTCCTTCGACTGCCCAATCAAAGGTCTAGCTGTTTCCAAGTAGATAGTTGTTTTGAAAATCACCGTTACTCTTAAGGGCAGATCATAATTTACGGCCGGTATGATTGGCCAAAAGCGGTCTCAGTCGCCTCTGGATAGCTGTTCGCCTACACGAATCAGAGGCCGAGTTGTTTTTGGAACAAAGTTTTTGACCAAATAGAATACTTTTTACCTGACTAATTATAGGGGAAAGCTATCAATAGCTTAACTTTTTCAGAATGTTTTAAAAGACTATTTGTGTTTTTTTACGTAAATGCTAAAACCCAACATCTCATTGAATAACTTCTGGTTTACATACATCATCCGGTGGACGAACGGCAATTTCTATACCGGAAGTACGTATTATATGATCAGGAGGCGGAAGCAGCACCGATAGAGGCGAAGTACTTTTTCAACACCAATTACCAGATCAACCGCACAAATCACCCGATACGGCGCAATCTCTATTAATGAATAATTAGAAGAATATATTAAGCCGATCCGGGTGTAGCACCGCCTGCCATTAAATAGATTCCAAGAATGACCAACACAACCGCGAGGAAGATTTGCAGTCGCGCCGCGCGAATCTTTTGAGCAGCCATCCATCCGCCTATGGTTCCGATGAGCAGCGGGACAACCAAAAAAAGTGCCAGCCACCAATCCACCGCGTCGTGAATCATATATCCGGCTGTTGCCATACTGGATATAAAGATGGATTGTACTTGTGCCAATGCAACGGAGAGAAGCATGGGTACGCCAAGAACCACTAAAATTGGAACCGCAAGAACAGGGCCACCAACTCCAAGTAGTCCGCCCGGGAGTCCAACGGCAATTCCTACTCCGCCCAGATAGAGCATGCCTTTTACCGTGTCCATCTGAAGTTTCTTTTCAGGAGTCAGTTGATTCTTCTTTCGATAGAGAATTAAAAGACCTGTAAAAAAGACAAAGAGCCCAAGCAGAACGGCAAATGTGGAGGCATCCAAAAGCGTGTTAATTTGAGATCCAGCAAATGCGCCGATAACAGATGCAATACTGAGAATAAACGCTCCCTTCATTGCCTCCTTGGTTTTAAGGTGTCCCGATCGCAGATAACCCAGGCTTCCCACTATCCCCGTAGCGATAAAGGTGGCACTTGCCGTGCCTGCTACCGTACTCGGATCGAGTGGCAGCAGGGCAAAAAGTGCAATGGTGACAAAAATACCACCCGGACCAATGGTGGTGATACAAAATCCCCCGACAAGGGCGATCACAAACATTAGGATCGCCATTTCAGGGCTCATAGATAAGTTATTTAAAAACAGAAACGTACTTAGAAAAGTCATTAATTAATTTTTATGCCAACATTCCGCTGAAGATCGCTTCTCAGAATACCAGTATAAAGTGTAAATATCATTTTTAGGCGACTATGTGTATTTTTAAGTACATGCTAAAACCCAACATCTCATTGAATAACTCTTGGTTCACATACATCATCCGGTTCACGAATGGCAATCTCTATACAGGGAGGGGTAATAAACCGAAGAACAGATAAACCGAGAAACTGACGAACGGATAAAGTGCTTTTTAAAAAGTTAGAGGGTTGGAGTTACTTCTTACATTTTTCAAACGGACTTCTTTCTTGTAATATATTACTTTCCGAATTATGCTAACTAAATATTATTTTTTTCCAAAATATGGAAACAATCCGTATATTTAGACAATGAATATTGTTAAAATTTCTACAGGAGAATCATTTCAAATAGAAGTGGAGCCTGTTGTGAGTTCAGATTATAAGTTATTAGTAAAACATCGATACTTTTTTAATTGGAATGAAGAAAAAGGTAACGAAGTCTATAAATTGATCTTAAAAGGCTCGAATGACATTCTTGGGCTTGTATCCATTGAAAGAATTCCTGATGAATGGCGCGTACATATTAGATTGCTTACAGTCTCAAAAGAAAATAAGGGTGGTAAGAAAGAGTACGACAAAATTGCCGGTAATTTAATAGCGCATGTTGCAAAAATTGCTGTAGCCGAATATGGAGAATTGGCCTGTATTTCACTTAGACCAAAAAGTAAGATTAGGCAGCATTACATAGACAAATACAATATGAAGTTAACAGGTACTACGTTGAGCTTAGAAGTACCTGAGATATTGAACTTAATTAATCAATATGATCATGACTAAAGAAAATAATGTTGGGCTAGACAATGCTGAATATGGTGTAGATTCAAGATATAAATCAAAAAAAGAAAGAGAATCAGACGCCTTAGCATTAATGCAGGCTCGTTTAGAGCGGATGAAAAATTTATCCCGGGAAGAAGTCATACGAGCGAGACTCTTACAACTAAAGCTAAAAATGGAAAATTTTCTCGAAGAACCGGTTTATGATGGGGGAAATTACTTTACAGAATTTCTAAAAACATATATAGATACAATCTATTCGAAACGGAATCAGTTTGCTAACGATATCTGTATCACTCCGGTTCTATTAAGCCAAATTATTAATAATCATCGCGAGCCTAAAGATGATTTTTTACTGAAATTAATGATCCATTCTGAGAAAACATTTAATAATGTTTGTGAATTTGATGAGAAAATCTGGTATCAAATATACTTCAGTGAAAAAATATGCGAAACGATGTCAAATCAAAATGAGTGGAGACCTCGAATAGAAAAAGACATCAACGTAAGTCATTCATTTTAATGATAAGTTAGTTTTGAATTCGCCGAGTCCGCTGTGCAATCGTTGTGTTTGCAGTGGTTTGATTTATTTTTTCTGCTCCCTAAAAAACATAATATTTTTGATAAAATATAGATTTTCTTAAACATCAGGTCTAATATTTTGCATTTACTTTTTAAGAAATAATGTCATTGACTAACACTACACCCTGGTTTACATACATCATCCGGTGCACGAACGGCAGTCTCTATACGGGGAGTACAAATCATATGATCAGGCGGTGGCATCAGCACTGCGAGGGGACCGGGGCAAAGTATTTGCGGGCTCATGATCCTGAAGAGGTGGTGTTTGTGGAGTCGCAGCCTAATCGTTCTGCTGCTTGCAAGAGGGAGTATGAAATTAAGCAGCTGAGTAAGAAGGAGAAGGAGGAGATAATTAGGGGATTGGTTGATTAGTTGATTAGAGAATTGGGAGATTAGGGAATTAGGGCTCCTTCAAGAGTAGCCCGTGCTTCTCGGGATTCCTTGAAGAGTGCCCTGTTAGGTTAGGAAATTAGTTAATTGGTTGATTGGGGAATTGCATAGAGCAAGGCGCAGGGTGGAAAGCAAACCGAAGAACAGAGAAAATGTTTTAAACCGCCGTGTTCGTTGTGCAATCGTAGTGTTCGCTGTGGTTCGCATATTTGCTATGAAAATGGATTTGTAAACCACAGCGACGCAGGGAATATTCACGGCGGACACAGCGTGTTCTGTGGTTCAATCAAACTACATCGTAATGGTTATTAAGGTTGCATCATCCTCAAATCTCTCAGAATAATCAGACTGTTTGGTATCTGATAAAATGGCTGCAGAGAGCTCTTTGGGATTTGCAAATGGTTTGGAAACCCTGCGTTTTATAATTTGCTCAAAAAAATCAACGTCTCTTACCTTCAACTTTTTATCACGGGTTTCAACCAATCCATCTGAAAAGAGAAAAAGAACATCTCCTTCGTTTACAGAAAATTCCAGTTTGGCATATTCAGCTCTGTCAACAATCCCCAGGCCGAGGCCTTTTTTGTGGTGAGATGTCAACTCACCGGTTTTTGATACATAATGAAGCACGGGAAGATGTCCCGCATTACACAATTCAGCTTTTTTAGAAGAGATATCCAGTTTTACCATCGTCATGGTTGAATACATGGCGCGGTCAGATTGTTTTAGAAACATGCCATTTAATGCTTTGACGATTTTTACCGGGTCGCTGTTGTACTTTAAGTGTGTTTGGAGTGCGCTTTTTGTCATGGTCATCAACAAACCCGCCCCGAAGCTATGACCGGAAACATCACCCACGGAAGCAAAAATAGTGTTGTCGTGTAGCGAAAGCTCAAAAAAGTCGCCTCCCAGCTCATTTGCGGGAACCGACATCGCGTAGGCACTTGCAGAACCTTGTTCAATGGCTACATCTTTCAAAATTCTATTCTGAACTTCCGCCGCAAAACGGACATCCGCTTCAACTGCTGCCTTTTTTGTGTATATGGCTCTTGAGGCTTTTAGTATCAGTGACATCCCGAAGTAGGTCCAGATAAAGCTACCAAAACCGACAAATATACCGGCGGAATAGATGCCAAGCTGGTCGAATGCTTCGGGGTTGAGTACATCGGTACCCACAAGGTAACCTGCATATCCGAAAAGAATAATAATAGGTATAAACAGCCAGGGAATTATGTGCTTAAACAGCTTGCGGGATTCGGGATACATGTAGGCTGTCGTTTCAAGAATAATCAGTACATAAAAAATGATACTCGCAATCCATATCTGTAGCGTATATGTATCACCCCAAAATTCCCGTAAGAATAAAACGACGATAACAACCGGCAGAAAGTGGATCATCATATGAGCAAAGATGATACTCCGCCTGAATTTGGAATCAATTTCATAAAACGCCTCGAGATCGGTATCCCTATAGAGGCTGAACTGAATATATTTGTTGTTAAAAAAACTCATTTATTCTGGTTTTAGTCGATCTTTAAGTCGGATTAGTTCTTTTTTATTGGCTTCTATTTTCGAGAATGTAGCTTCGTAGGTCTGAACGTCTGAAATTTTAGGAAACTGAAGTTTCTGCTTTAAAAAAGAGGTTGATAAAGTGATCGGGATGTAGTTAAAAAGAAGAATCAATACCTGTAGAAAATCTTTTTTAACCGGTTTAAAACCAAATCGGGTGGCCGTTCGCCGGTTAATGATGTAAGAGGTTCCGCGGACGTTCAGGTTGTCCTTATTTTGATTCTCATGCTGTGAGATAAAATTTATCAAACCTGAAACATAACCATATAAAACACATTGGGTACGTTCGCGGCCTTGCATTTCCGGGGGGATTGTGTAGAGGTAATCAAACAGGGTTCCACCATGAATAGTTACCCGGTTATTCCTCTCTTTTTCTGTGATGAACAAAGGGGAATAATAGATAAACTTACCGCTTTTTTTGCCCATTGGAAGGTCCAGGAAGGGAGCGGTGATGAGTATTAGGACGGGAATCAGGAAAATTAAAAAGAATAATCCCGTCAGATAGATAATCGCCAAAATTGCACTGCATAGAGCGAAAAGGAGAGCCCCAATTTTCCAGAGAACTCTTTTTTGGTCGGATTCATTTTTCTCGTAAAATCGATGTTTCATCTACTTAACCCCTTAAAGCCTTAAATTTTCCAATGATGAATAGAATTACGCTAAACTACAAATGCATTTTGTATTCGAACCTATGGAGCGCACAGGGGACACATCAGAGAAAGCGTCCTGGAAGAGTTTGATTCGTCCACCGGCGAAAGAATTTTGCTTCTGGTTAACTCGGACGGGGACGTCCGGGTTACGTTTTATGAGGAAGCACAAGGGAGACCCTTGCGTTATTTCTTAAATTAGCTGAAATCCATTTTTTGAATTCGGATGGCGTTTAAGATGGCCAGCAGGGCTACGCCGACATCGGCAAAAACGGCTTCCCAAAGTGTGGCCAGTCCTAAGGCTCCAAGGCTGAGAAAGATGATTTTAATACCCATGGCCAGGCCAATATTTTGCCAAACAATATTTCGGGTGGTTTTTCCAATGCGTATGGCCGTTGCTATTTTTGAGGGCTGATCCGTCTGGATCACAACATCGGCTGTTTCAATCGCCACATCGCTTCCCATTGCCCCCATGGCAATTCCCACATCACTTAAAGCAAGAACCGGAGCATCATTGATTCCATCCCCGGCATAGGCTGTAATTCCCGGAAAACCAGTTTTTAACTCCTCCAGTTTTTTAGCTTTTTCATCAGGCAAAAGCCCACCGTAAACGTGATCGATCTTCAACTCTTTTCCAATCTGTTGGGCAATCGCCGGGTTATCACCACTCAGCATAATGGTTTGATGTACCCCCAGTTTCCGGAGCTCTTCAATGGCACGAATGGAATCTTCTTTTACTTCATCAGATATGGTGATGATCCCTGCATGAACTCCATCCACGGAGATATGTACCACAGATCCCAGATTTTCAGAATGGATTTTTTCAAAATGAACACCCTTTTTTTTCATCAGAGATTCGTTGCCTATCAGTACGTTTTTTCCGTTGACCAATGCCTGAATACCATGGCCCGGAATTTCTTTCTGTTCATCTACCTTCAGAACTGAATCCACCTCATTTTTGATGGATTGAGTGATGGCTTTCGCAATCGGGTGGGTCGATCCCTTTTCCACAGCAAGCAACATCGCGCGTACCTCTTTTTCATTGCCATTCATGAAACGCATATTCTGAACGGTGAATGTTCCTTTTGTCAGCGTTCCGGTTTTATCAAAAACCACAGTGGTTACAGATCGAAGGGTGTCGAGGTAGTTCGATCCTTTGATCAGTATTCCATTCCGCGAAGCCGCGCCGATACCACCGAAATAGCCCAAAGGAATGGAGATTACCAGAGCACACGGACAGGAGATCACCAGAAATACAAGGCCGCGATACAGCCATTCATCAAATACGTAGTTGCTAACAAATAAGTAGGGTAGGGCAATTAAAAGCGTGGCCAAAAAAACCACAGCCGGTGTGTAAACCCGCGCAAAGGAGCGAATAAAGAGTTCTGTTTTTGCTTTGCGTGATGACGCTTCCTGTACCATTTCCAGGATTCGGGAAATGGAACTGTTTTCATAGCTTTTGGATACTTTCACCTCAATAACCCGATTCAGGTTCACCATTCCGGAGAGTACTTTTTCACCTTCCGAAAAGTGGCGGGGTTTACTTTCGCCGGTCAGCGCCGAGGTGTCAAATGCACTTCGGGTTGATCGAAGAACTCCATCCAAAGGTACACGCTCACCGGGTTTTATCTGTATAATTTCACCGATTGCAACCTTCTTGGGGTGAATGGTTTGGTAGGTTACATCACGCTTTACATGAGCGATCACCGGACGGACATCCAGCAGTGATTTTATGTTTTGACGGGCACGCTGTACGGCGTTATGCTGAAAAGCTTCTCCAATGGAATAGAAAAGCATCACGGTGACGCCCTCGGGGTATTCGCCGATGTAAAACGCTCCTAATGTGGCAATACTCATGAGAAAGAATTCGGTGAAAATATCTCCTTTTCGAAGCAGGAGATAGGCTTGTTTTAAAACCGGGATTCCCACCGGCAGATAGGCAACCAGATACCAGATCAATCGCGTCTGATCTGTAAACCATGAGAACTGATAATAGTGGTCGATAGACATACCGGCGACCAGAAGAATGGAACTGACTATCGGCTCCCAATGCTTAAGATAGTTTGCCTTGGTATCTTGTTTGGATGGATTTGAAGCTTGATTTGTACTACAACAATCGGCCTCATGATTGTGTTCTGAATGAGCCATTCGTGTTCTGATCGTTTACATTTTTGTTTCTTTTGTAAACTTAAAGCCTGGCTGCGTGCAACACTATTGCAAACATTTCGGGACGTACAACGTGACGGATTAATTTAGTTCAGAATCTTCAGAGATGCCGGATCGGGTCCGGCATGACGCAATATTTACAAAGAGAATAATAGACCTAAGTAGCTTCTGTTTAGGTATTTTTAATCAAATAGACCGGGTTAAGCCGGACAGGAAGGGCAGATGCCGGTAATTACAAAATTTCCGTGCGAAGCTTCGAAATGTTCCGGAAAGTCAAATTGGGGAATAGGCAGATTGGGAAAACAAAATGTATTTTCACACGATGAGCAGTAAAAATGGACGTGCATATCGTCAGGGTAGGAGCAGTTACAATCTTCGGCACACAACGCATATTTAGCACTTCCGCTCTCATCATGAATTTGATGGACAAGTCCTTTTTCCTGAAAGGTTTTTAGCGTTCGATAGAGGGTGGTTCTGTCGGAATGAGAAAAATGCTCTTCCAAATCAGAGAGACTAACCGCTGCTTTGTGCTGAACCAAAAAATCAACTACCAACATCCGCATAGCGGTGGGTTGAATGTTTCTGGTTTGCAAGCGTTGTTCAGGAGTTTGGGAAGTCATGGGATGTCAAAAATCGTTTGAATTCAAACCTTTAGTAAAGGTAACGATTAAAAGATGTGAACGTTACTTGAACGCCTGATTTACACAAAATAAAACAGAGCCTGTATCAAATACAGACTCTGTTTTTCGTATTTGCGTTAAGCGTTCAGGGAACTAAACTTTTTCTTAAACCATGTTTTTGTGTTCACACCGATGTAGTACATGGATGGAACCAAAAACAGTGTCAGAAATGTAGCAAAGCCAAGTCCGAAGATAATTGTCCAGGCCAGAGCACCCCAGAAAGCGGCATTATCACCCCCAAAATAGAGGTTAGGATCAAAGCTGGCAAACAAACCATAGAAGTCAATGTTCAGCCCGATGGCCAAAGGGATCAATCCTAAAATGGTGGACGCGGCTGTAAGGATAACCGGGTTTAAACGGGTTGATCCTCCTTCAATTACAGCTTCTTTCAAATCCGCTCCTTCTTTTCTGAGGATATCAATATAATCAATCAATATAATTCCGTTCTTCACCACAATACCCGCAACGGCAATGACTCCCATTCCGGTAAGAACCACGGAAATATCCATTCCAAATGAGGCAAATCCGATGAAAACACCAATCAAACTAAAGAGCACCTGCGACATGATAATTAGCGGTTTTCCGATGGAGTTAAACTGTGAGACCAAAATGAGGAAGATGAGGCCCACTGCTGCAAACAGGGCAATAATCAAAAATTGTCCGGTTTCGGCTTGTTCTTCCTGTTCACCGGTTAATGATATTTCATAACCTGATGGGATTTCAAAATCTACCAGAGCTTCACGAATTTGAGTATTGATTTCATTGGCATTGTACCCTGCCAATACATTGGATGATAAAGTAGCGACCCGTTCGAGATCGATTCGGTTAATGGCTCCGAAACTGGAAACAAGCCTTGGTTCAGCAACTGCAGAAATAGGAATATTTCCTCCGGCAGTGACAAGCCTCATATTCAGCAGATCGGTGATGTTGGATCGGTCACTTTCCTGAAGACGAAGGGTTACATCATATTCATCTTCATCCTGCCGGAAGGTTGATATTGGCTCACCCAGAAGGGCGGTTCGTATTTCATTACCAACCTGCACATTACTGATTCCATAGCTATTGGCTTTTACGCCGTCAATATCCAGAACAATTTCGGGATTATTGACCTGCAGATCGGATCGCAGTTCCTCAATTCCTTCGATACCTTGCGATTGAATAAAGCTTTGGAATTCATTGGTTAAAGACACGAGTTCTTCAAATTCATCCCCCGAAATTTCTATGTTAATCGGTTTTCCTGATCCCGGTCCGCTTTGTTCTTTCTCTACAGTCACCGTTGTTCCCGGAATATCCTGTACGTTTTCACGCACCTGATTTAAAATATCTGTGGTAGAAGCACCATCCCTGCTTTGATATTCGATAAACTCGACACTCACCTTACTTTGATTAGGTGTTGGAGTTGGATCGATGCTTCCGGGTGGATTTGCCCCAATAGCAACATTCGAAATCACGGATTTTACAATGGGATTGTCTTCACCGATCACCTCATATACGCGTTCTTCAATCAACTGGTTTACCCTGTTGGTTTCATCGAGATCCGTTCCGGCTGCCATCTCATTATAGACATAGATAAAATTGGGATCACCTTCGGGAAAGAATACCACCCTTGGAGAAGCCACAGCCAGTAAAAAGAGGCTAAATATCAGAAAGCCAAAGGTACCACCCAATACATACCAGGGACGGAATCCAATTAGAATCCATTCGATTGTATCATGGTAAGTCTCCTGAATTTTTGGCAATAATGACTGATTGAATTTCCGAATTAATGGTTTCAATACAAATCGTTCGAGTAACCATAGCAAGTAAAGAAATACGAGCAGATTGGCAACGAAAAGCCCTGCTGTCATATAAAGAATAACTGCAAGGACAATCACTACAGCCGAGGCTGCCCATAAAAAATTGTTGCTGTGCTTTTTGTCATTTCCGCTAACGGGATCTTCATTCTCGTTCATAAAAGAAACTGCAAAAACAGGGTTCATGACTAAAGCTACCAACAGGGAGGCGGTTAGTGTGAGGATCAGGGTTACCGGTAAATAAATCATAAACCGTCCGATAATTCCACCCCAAAAAAGCAAGGGTACAAAAGGTGCGATTGTTGTAAGCGTTCCTGTAATTACAGGCAACGCAATTTCACCGGCTGCCCGTTTTGCCGCTTCAATTTTGGTGTACTTGCCGGAACTTACGTATCGGTAGATGTTCTCGACAATTACAATGGCATTATCTACAACAATACCCAATCCCAGAATCAAGGCGAAAAGCACAACCATGTTGATAGAGAACCCCATGGAGGGCATCACTGCGAATGCGATGAGTGAGGAGAGGGGAATGGCTAAGCCCACAAAAATGGCGTTTTGAACACCCATGATGAACATGAGTACAAGCACAACAAAGAAGAATCCGAGAATAACCGTATTAAAAAGGTTGGAAACACTATCCCGGGTGTCTTGTGATTGATCTCCTGTAATGGTGATATTTAGCCCTTCAGGAAATTGATTTTCCTGTAGTTCTTGCACAATGGCAAGACTGGATTCGGATGCATCAATCAGGTTTTCGCCACTTTGTTTTTTAACGTTTAGAGTAACCACCGGTTCACCATTAAGACTGGCATAGCTTTCCCGGTCGGCAAAATCATCTTCAATAGCGGCTATATCTTTCAGATAAACTTCATCACCCTGATTATTAATGATGATTAAATCTTCCAGTTCTTTGGGATCTTCAATTTCGCCATCTACACGAACAGATCGTTCCATACTGCCCATATCAATTTGTCCGGCAGAAACGGTCATGTTTTTATTGGCAACAGCAGTTCGGATATCGGCAAATGTAAGCCCTGTGGCTTGCATTTTTGTAAGATCCATCCTCACCTGAATTTCACGTTCCAAGGCACCAACAATTTCAGCTTCATTTATGGCCGTGAGGCTTTCAACCTCATCCTGAATATCATCAGCAAACTCTTTCAGTTCAACTAAGTCAAAATTCCCCGAGAGGTTAATGTTCAGTATGGGCTGATCGTCAAGGTTAAAATCATTTACAACAGGTTCCTCCGTTAACATTGCCGGGAGTTCCGCCCGTGCTTTGTCAACGGCATCATTTACTTCCTGCTGGGCTACCAGTTTATCTTTACTGGTTTCAAATTCAATGGTAATGATCGATGTTGCCTGTTTAGACACACTACTGATCTCATCCACACCATCAATACTTTTCAGCTCTTGCTCGATGGGCCGTGTAATAACGTTTTCGATGTCGGCAGGGGAGGCACCCGCATAAATGGTAACCACATTAAAAATGGGGATTTCCACTTCGGGGAACGATTCTTTGGGCAGGGCTAAATACGAATAGATGCCAATAATTGTAATCATTACCGTAACAAGGTACACACTGGTACGATTATTAATGGCAAGACTTGAAATCTTAAATTCTTTAAAACTCATTTATTTGTTGGTATATAATTAATTTTCCTGAATAGATATCGCTTCGCCATCTGATAAATCAGCATAACCGGCTGTAATCAGTAAGTCGCCTGGGTTCAACCCATCCTCAATCACAAGTTCATTGCCGTAGCTTTGTCCGGTTGTAACTTCTTTTCGGGTGGCAATCCAGCCGTCATCCGTTTCCTCAGCCACAAAAGTAAATGAGATATTGTCAGCCTCGCGCACAGTATTAACCGGAACCACTATTTGATCGGTCAGTGTTACATCGTTAATTTTAAGCTTAGCGATCATATTTGGCCTGATCTGGTCACTTTCGTTGGGGATATATACTTCAATACCAAATGTTCGGTTTGATTGATTAATCACCTTACTGACCACATCTAACCTTTTTGATATGATTTCATCCAGACTTGGAAAACTGATTTCCACGCTGTCGGTTTGATCGATTTTTGTGATATATGCTTCCGAAATTTCTGCTGTAGCTTTAAGCGCATCAGAGTTAGAGAGTTGAAAAACAGGAGCCTCCGGTCCAACGGTTTCACCTACTTTCAGATTCACCTGATTTACAGTTCCCGAAATGGTGGCGAGGATAGTATAATTTTCAAACTGCTCGGTGAGTGTCACCAGTTGATTTTGCAAAGATTCCACCTGATTTCTGGATTGCAAAAACTCAACCTCTGAACCAATATCCTGATCACGCAGATTTTGCTGCCGTTCAAAAAGGGTTTCGGCAAGTTCAAGTTGTGTTTCCAGTTCTCGTAGCTGACTACGGGTAACTTCGCCATCTAAATTAGCTAATACATCACCTTGTTGAACATCATCACCGGCACGGACTAAAATTTCTTCAACCGTAGCCGTAACTTTTGGAGTGATCATGATGGTTTTATCGGATTCAATATCACCCTGTACATTCACAAAGTGTTGAAAATCGGATAAGTGCAGTTCTTCAACATGAACAGGTGTACCTTGGGTTTGCGATGTTGATTCTTCGTTTTCTTCAGATCCGCCATTACCACAAGCTGAAGCAAACAGAAGAAGCGAAATAAAAATGAATGGGTATTTCATGAGATTGGTGATGCGTTTAATTGAGTTCAATATTGTTGTTGATAGATTCTGTGTTTTGGCCAATAAAAGGAACCTGCCCTATAGCCTGATCATATTCGGCCTTCGCAGACAAGTAGTTTAAAACCATCTGGGCGTAATTAATTTCGGCTTCTCGAAGCTGCAAATCTGCATCCGTTACCTCTTGCTGGGTTCCCACACCACTTTGGTAGCGGACAAGGGCTCGTTCATATCCAATTTCTGCTTGTTCAAGAGCTTTATTTCGGGCTTCGCTGGTTTCATACGCTTCAAGAATAGATTGCTGTGCAGCAAGAATTTCTTTGGTAGCCGTTTGCTGGGTTTGATACTCTTGCACTTCAAGATCTTTCATTTCAATTCTCGCTGTTTGTACAGCAGCATCCCTGCTAAAACCCTGAAAAATCGGAAAGCGTAAATTCAGCAATAAAGTTTGTGATCTTGCACGAGAATCCTCTGTTCCAAAAAAGACAGGTCTTCCGGCTTGGGATGCCGACCAGTTAAGATTGTAGTTTGCAGAAAGAGTGGGGAGGTAATTACTTCTCTGTGCACTTAATTGTTTTTCTTGTAGCTGTTTTTGAATGTCTAAAACCCGTACATCTCCGCGATACTCAAGAACATCTTGTGTAAAGTTGGGGTCATTCTCAATATGAGTTTGAGTAAGACGGTCAATGGTTTTTAGGGATTCATTCTCTTCATTCTCAGCCGTTGAGCTGTGGATATCAAAAGAATTTAGGTTACCTGTAACACCAATGGTAAGATGAACGGGCAGCCCCATTACATCCAAAAGTTCTCTTATTGCGTTGTCGATGGCAAATTCGGCACTTGTAAGTTGTGGCTCAAGGTTGCTTTGTTGAACTTCGAGTTGTAATACGGCATAGTCATCGGCAAAACCTTGTTCAGCCTGCTTTCGGGTATCGTCTAAGTTACTATTAATTCGTTCTATTTGTGCCTCTATAAGCCGGAGTTGCTCTTTGGCTAACAACACCTGATAGTAAGTAAGACGAGTTTGCGTAACCACACCTTGCGAAGTCGCTCTAAGGCCTTCTGTTTGGGCTGTTTTGTAAAGATCCGCACTGCTGATTCCCACAAATGCCTGCCCGCTGAATAATGTTTGTGAAATAGCGAGTCCGCCCGACCAGTTATTGTCTGTTCCAAAGGCAACCGGAATCAGGGCATCAGGGTCACCGTTAGGATCGAACACTATTTCGGGTAAAAAGTTAACCGGCACTTCAAGGTTTCGGGTATAATCGGCCGAAAGAGCAATATCGGGCATAACCTGACTCCAGGCTGTTCGGATTTGTTGATCTGCTTCATCAATGGAAAGTACCGCTTGTTTTAATTGTGTGTTATTAACAAGTGCAATTTGTATTGCTTGCTCAAGGTTTATTTCCTGGTTGATATCTATGCTATCTACAGCGGCCGGAGTATTTTGGGCCATACTGCTGAGCGGTATCATTGACAAAATAAAAAAGAGAGTGCCGAGCCATAATAAAGTCGGGGAGGTATTCTCTTTTTGTCTGATTATTCTTTTTTGTGAATTAAATTCCTGAATCATGGTTAATAGTTAATTGGTTTCCATATCAATTTGATTTAAATAGATGTCCATAAACTGCTGCATTAAGTATTTAATATTTATGTTGTTCTGTTTTAAAATTTCTGAAATTGTGTTACCTGCTTCCGAGATATAAAAATGGATTAATCCACTCATCATCAAACCGATTTGAATAGCCAGTACTTTTGGCTGAACAGATGTAGAAATGGATTTGTCCTGAATGCCAATTTGCAAGCTTCGTGTTATTATCATCAGTACTTCTTTTTCAAGTTGCTTGCATTCATTACGGAGTTTATTTGAACCGTCTTCATCTTCACTGTAATCCAGAGAGAGGCTGTGTGTGTAAACCGTTTTTTCATTTACAAAATCAATGAATTCATTGTTCATAAGCCTGATCAACTGATTCCCTTTTAAATCCTGTTGAAAAATGGCTTGAAATTTTTGATGAATTTGCTGGAGAGCTTCTTTGCGAATTCCCTGATATAAAGTTGCTTTATTTTTGAAGTATAGATAGAGCGTTCCCTTGCTTAATTCTGCCTGTTCGGCAATTTCATCCATGGTGGTTTTTTTAAATCCATTTTTGGTGATCTGGATAACAGCTGCTTCAATAATTTGTTTTTGACGAAGTTTACGGTCTCGCTCTTTTCGTTCTTTAATTCCCATTTATTGTAAAGGCGATTGTTAATGACTAATAGTACGGTTGATAATTTAAATAGTTTACTAACTAATAAACAAAATAAATTAAGTGTTATTGTTTGCTTATTTACGATTGAAATTTGGGTAGATGAGAAGGGGAATAATCCTAATATTGATGTTAAACGTTCAGAAAAGCGGTTACAAAAAAATGAGCAATACCATTTTGTTCATTTGAAAATGACTTGAAGTCAGAATTCAGTATAAAAAGTTGTTAATTAAACAGAAGTTTGTGCGATCGGTATCTTGTTAAATACCATTTTCGTTTCTGTATTTTTGGATAAGGTTAGGAAGTTCTCTCGAAAGGAAAGTATGGAATCGATTGACACGTACGAGCCGTGTATTTTCGGGTTCCGATTTATCCCGTGAAAGTTTTAAGGCTTTATCCGTTATTTTTTGTAGATCGGAGGTCAGTTTCATCTGTTTTTCCATAAACTCAATGAGTGAACCTTCTTTAAGCTTAAAATAAATCTGGCGTTCTCCCTTTACCCGTACTTTTTCAATCAAGCCACGCTCGAGCATCATTCGGGTAATATTACTTACAGAAGCTTTACTGATTCCTAAATTATCAATGAGATCGGGAAAAGATTGATGGGGGGGATCACAAATGAGCAGCCAACCCATAATTTGTCCATAAATGCGGGGATGGCCCAATTCTTCAATTTTTAAACTGAACTCATCTACAAATTCGAATTTATCATTATAACTATCTTCACTCATGGATATTCACCTTTAATGCTATGAATGTTTAATATGTTTATAATATAGTAAACTAAATTGATGTTTACACCAAGTATCCCTTAGTATTATTAAGGGGCTTAGAAATACTCGTCTGATCGGTGTGTTTGCAAAAAACCTTCTTAATTTTTACAAGTCGGACTGGTGCCTGCGATTTTCAAAGTATTTACGCAAGCTGTCAATTTCTTGTTCATTCCATCCTTCCGGTTCTGTTAGTGAGTGCCAAGAGTCGAAATAGTGATCTGCTGCGTACTCGTGACCGAAACCGGGCGGAGTGCTACCGATACCTGTAAGTAGATCGGCAGCTACCTGAATTCCGGTTACAATGGGATACCAACGCAAATACGGTGACACATCCGGTCCGCGTGGCGGTTTAATCCAATCGGGTTCGTAGGTAAAAATGGATGGGTCGAAAAAAATGATAGGATCGCTGGCATATTGCAGATAGGCAATTCTGAACGAGCCCCATTCGTCTTCACCGATTTCAAGGCCACCGTCCTGGTTTGCAAAGCGAACAACAGATCCGTCTCGAAAACGGGGTAACCACGCGGGTGAGCCCTCATTGCGGTTTTCGGTTATGTTTCGCCATGTTGTTTTTCTGAAAGGCGGTCCTACCCACAATACTCCATGAAATGGATCTTCAATAATATCATAAAAATCGAAGGAGTGATCGGAGTTGAGTGCCCCGAGGCTAAGCCCGTGCAGATAGAGTTTTGGCCTGGAATCGATCGGCAAGGAGGACCAATAGTCATAAACTTTTTGAAAAAGTGCCCTGGCCATATCCGATCCGTAATCCTCCTCTGCGATTAGGGAAAGCGGGCTGGGCAGATAAGAGTACTGTGCCGCTACACTGGCAATATTTCCTTTGTGAAGATATTCAGCCGGTTCAATTGAAGCAGGGTCAATCCAGCCGGTACCGGTTGGTGTAATTAACAGTAGAACAGAGCGTTCGAATGCGCCCACGCGAATCATTTCATTCAGGGCCAGTTCTGCCCGTTCTTGAAAATTCTCAGAGGCGTGCATACCTACGTAAACCCGTATTGGATCCATCACGGTACTGTCTGTAAAGTTTTGAAAATTTTCCGACGATGGCGCTTCGGCCAAAAACCGCCTGCCTTGGCTCCCCATTTCTTCCCAAGATAAAATAGAGGCTTCGCTGCCGGTTTTCATTGGATTGGTGGGGGTTTCGTGCTCAGGCTCAATGAGTGCATCAATCTGCTGATAGGTAGAGTCTGCCATTCTTACCAATTGTGAAAAAAGTACTCCGTTAACGATCAGCCAAAACAGGATAAAAGTCGTTAAAAGCCCAAGCACAAAGGAGACCCGGGGCGGTACGTAGTTCTCCATCTTGCGGGCCAAAAACTGTTTGGTGATTAGAAAAAGCCGGCCGATAAGAAGGAGAGAAAGGAAAACAAGAATAGCTATAAGACCCACAACAACCGGTTGAACAAATGCGTCAGCCTCCATTCCCATAAGCTGCCGCAACGAGTTTTGCCAAATAGTAGCTCGCCAAAGGGAAATTACAGTGATCAACAGAAAAAATGAACCCGCAATGACCTGAAGCGTTCGCTGGGATTTTTCTTTAGGCTCAGGCAATTCAAAATATTTCCAAATCCATATACCAAATACTCCAAGCCCATAGCCTGAAGCAAGTGCAAATCCGGATAGGATACCTTGTATTGTATCGGGCCTTGGAATAAGAGTCGGAGACATTGAAAGGGCGAAAAAAAGTGTGCCGATCAGTAACCCCGTTGTTGAGAAATAACGTTTAAGCATCCGTCACATTATTTCCAGAGTTCATCATAGTATTTAGTTTTTCGCCGCCCCGGATTCCAAAGTCGAGGGTTCGTATTGGGAATGGGATCATAATATCGTTTTCATCAAATGCTTTTGATATGGCTATAATTGCATCACTTCGTACGCTCCAGAAATCAGGATTGGTGGCGAAGGTAATCCAAAAACGAATCTTAAAGTTAATGGAGCTGTCTCCAAATTCGTCATAAAAAAATTCAATCCCTTTTTCTGATAATACATTATTAACACCATCAACAGCTTCAATAGCAATTTTTTTGGCTTTCTCTAAATCATCTCCATAAGAGATGCCACAGGAGAGATCGATGCGACGTAATCCGGTTGTGGTATAATTTTCCAGCGGATTTTCAAAAACATTTTTGTTGGGTATGTAAACAATCTGACCCGTTACCGTTTTGATGATTGTATTACGGAGGTTTAGTTTTTGAACCACTCCATAATAATCGTTGGTTTCAATAATATCCCCCAATCCAAATGGATGACGAATGGAAAGGATGATACCCGAAATAAAATTTGAGGCGATATCCTGAAATGCAAAACCCAAAGCCAGTCCAATAATACCGGCACCGGCAAGGAGAGAGGTAACGGCTCCATCAAGCTGAAGAACACTCAGTGCTATAAAAACACCAATCCCAAGGATTATAATCCCAACAATTGTCTCCATGAGACTGATAATCGTTTTGTTATTAGTGGCTTTTTCAAGCAGGTTTGTAACGGCTTTCCGTGCCAGTTTCCCCATCACATAAAAAGCTATGAGCACCAGAAGTGCGACGGCCAAATTTGGGAGCATGGAAATGAAGTTGGTAATCCAGTCGTCAATTTTATCAACGACAAGTTCGAAAGAGCTGTTAAATTGCAGTAGATACATTTTAATTTCGTTGGTTATCGTTTCAAGCATAGAGTGGAAGTTGGTAACTGTAGTACAACTTTGGGACAATAATCATTGATGAAATTTTGATAATTGTTTAAACAAAATAAAAGTACGAATTCTATGTGGTAATATTAAGTGAGATTCCAGATATCGGCCTGTACCAGTTCTACACTGTTGCCCGCCGGATCACGAAAATAGACGGATTCTACTCCATTAGGCCAGTTTACAATCGATTCGATTTCAACATCATTTTGTTGCAGCCAGTCTTTCCATTGGTCATAATTTTCAACAGAAAAAGCGATATGTCCGTCTCCATTGGAACCATGTAATGGGATTATGTTTCCGTTTACGTGGGTCTGTTTGTGTTTGGTATGATTGGGATTGAAAATTAAAAGCATGCCCTTTCCACATTTAAAAAACAGATGGCGTCCTTCTTCACTTCCTGCAATTTTTAATTTGAGAATATGGGTGTAAAAATGCTCTGCCTCTTCAAGGTTTTCTGCATACAGACATGTTTCTATAATTTTTTTGAGTTTCATAATGGTTTACATCGTGAAAAATTCTCTTAATCTATATACTTACAGCCCCATCCCGAATGGGAATCCACTTTAGATTGTGGCCCAAATTGAGGAGCTCTGTACCACTGTTGCACGCCATCATCCGGATTAGGGAAATTCAGCTCTTCAATGGTTCGGCAATCTGTGTTTTCCGAAGCAAATCGGTCTTTATCCCTAAGATATTGCTGATAACCTGCATACATCGAATTCAGATAATTATCGAGTTTGTCCATGCTGTATAACGAAAGGGTAACGGCTGTTTGTGTGGATTCTGATAATTGTTGATATGTTTTTTCAGCAATTTCCCGTCCTATCGTGTTATGGGTCCGAACTTCTTCATCTTCAAGAAGGTGAAGTGGGGACAAATCAAAATGCGAAAGATGGAGGTTTTGTGATGATGCAAGCAAGTAATCCGTTTTGGTAGAAAGCTGGGTTACCATATCCGGTGATCCGTTATTGCAGGTTGAAAGTGCAATTAGGCTAAATTTTGGAAGCGCATCAGTCGTAAATTGATCAACCGCTTCGGTAAACGTATGTAGCGAAAAGTTTATGGAAGGATAGGAGCGGTGATATCCGGTTTTTTGATCAAGAGGAATTTCATGGCCAAAATAGAAAAAGTAATTTGAATCCTGTTCTGTAGAAATAGAAGCATGCTTTTGATAGAGATCCCCTTCTAATTGAAAGGGGGTAATCTCTTCACCTACTTTATACCGCTCTTGATGAACCAAGCTTCCATTTTTATAATGATAAAACTGGCGATTATCCTTTTTAAATAGCCATAGAATTTTTCTTTGCTGTTTTTGGTGGAAGATAAAGAATTCGCCGGTTTCGGCTTCTTCGGCCACTGAAATAGCATCTTTTAACACTTCCTCATCGGCCTGAAACGCTTTTCCATTTTCATGAAACAGATAATCACTGTCGCCATGTATCACCATCACCACAGAATAATCTGATGGATGATCGCTGTAAACATTATCAGGTTGGGTAACTTGTTCGGTAGATTGACAGGATGAAAAAATAATCCACCCAAAGAAAAACAAGTATAAAAAGTGTTTAGAATTTTCCATTCGTGTGGATTCTTAATCAAAGGTGGTTTAATTCGACTCTGGGTCGAAAAAAGACTAAAGTCCCCCTTCCGAAGTATCGGAACTAAAAGAAGCTTGAAGGGGCTCATTTTTTGAACGCGAAAGCGAACGGAGAGAGCTGGGGGATGATTTTTTACGTTCTGGAATGCTCAATTCTTGGATTTGATGTACAAACGATCATCCCCATTTCCCTCAGCCGGCTCACCAATAATCCCATACTTTATTAAATAAATTATGGATTTAAAGTTGATACCTCGTGCACTCTGCCCCAAGGTAGTTTATTTTTACTTGTTAGCTTATAAAAGAAGTAGAATGATAACAACCAACAAAACGGTAGTTAAACTGATCGTTACGGCATTTGCCTGTTCTAAATCATTCTGTGCATAATTGGCAAAATCATTCAGTTGAGCATCTGCTACCATATCGTATCCGTTTCTGCCATTCAGCTCATCCATTTTAGCTGAAATATTTTTCTGTAATTCGGTAATCCCTTTTTGATCTTCCGCTGAAATTCCATTCATAGATGAAACGCGTTTATAAGCAGTCATCATATTTTCGAAAGATTCATTCAAAACGACTCTTTTTTGATCAAAATCATCTTCTCTTTCTACTTTATGAACAACTTCATTAAAGTATTCTTTAAACTTTTCTGAAGCATCACTTGATTGGGCAATCACTGTGGATTGTAAGATTAATCCAAAAAATACACTGACGATTAGGGTTTTGATAAATTTTAGATTCATAACAAGTAATTAATTTTTTAATTGATAATTGGATTTTTAAGATAGTTCTGATTAGGTCAATTATCAATGCGGTGGAAACACAAGTTTTTATTTAAGATGCTTTTACAAATAGGCTCAGTTTTTTCGAGAAAATCTCTAAGTCTATCATTCTGTATATTCCTTTTCACTTAATTCGACAAACAATCTGCTTATTTATTATGTGGAAAATTTCAGTGTTAATAACATTCATAATGTTTTTCTCTTTGCAGATTTGCGCGTGTCAATCTGCTTCAAAAGAAGAATTACCTGATGATTTTCTACAGCAGGGATACGCAAGCTGGTATGGTCCCGGTTTTGATGGACGTTTAACATCAAGCCGTGAGCGGTTCGATCAAACCAAGTTTACAGCCGCACATCGTACGCTGCCTTTTGGAACTGTAGTAAAAGTCATCAACCTTGAAAATGATCGAACTGTAGAAGTAGAAATCAACGACCGTGGACCCTACGCGGGGAATCGAATGATTGATCTTTCAAAAGCTGCGGCTGAGAAAATTAACCTGCTTGATAGTGGTGTAGCCGAAGTTCAACTTATTCTGGTAGAAGCAGGAGGTGAAATTCCTGAAGATTTAAATCAGCCGACTTACACTCTTCAAATCGGAGAATATAATCTCACTTCGTATGCCCGGCAGTTTGCCGATTCAGTTGGTGATGGAGTACGAATTGAACAAGAATTTGGCACGGAGCCCGACAGAACCATCTATATGATTTATTACGGAAACTACACACGGATTGATAGTGCAAGGAGTGATCTAAACAGGCTAAAAGAACGCGGACTTGACGGATTTGTAAAACAGGTGAATTAAGCACCTGTAAAAATGCGATGTTTCATTTTGTAGATGGATTTGAAAAATGGCATGTAAGGTACTGATGCAAAAATGGAAAGTTCTTCGTTGAATGTGGTGTCCTCTTCCAAAAACCGGAGAATTTTGTCGAAGCTATTTTTTTTAAAAAGCTCTCTAAAAATCCGGACTCCCTCAATAGGATCTTCATGTATAATATTAAGAAGCATCATATCGTAAACCCGAAAACGATAGGCTGATTTATTGGACGTGGGCGGTGTGTTACCTTTTTCCAAGGCATTAACAATACTCGCACAATGCCTGTGAATCCTTGTAAATGTATATCCTGTGGATGGTTTGGTAAGTCCGCCAACGGTGCCAATATTCATCACACGGGGATTATACCATGCAGGATAATGTCGATCTTCCATGGGGATAGAGCCTTTTTCTTCCCGACTGATGGTATAGTCTGATTTTTCAAGTGAATAGCGCTCCAGTAAATGCGCGTCAATTCCGGCTCTGTATTCTTTATTTGATAAAATATTTTCTGTAAAAAAAGTGTATTCCACCAACGCTTTGGTTTTCGAAAAGGGGAGAACGTAGAAAAAGGTTAATCCATGCTTTTGGGAAGTGTCAAAATCCATCAGAGTCACTTTATCAGGGTCAAAAATAGGATTTTGAGTTTCAATCTCTATTCCCAAAAAATGCTGTTTTAGGCTGATGTCTACTTTTTGATCGTAAAACTCCGGTGGCTTAAGGGCACTTTGAAAAATCCATTCAGCCCGAAAAGTCCCCTCACTTGTATGCACAATTCCCAGGTCGTCATAAGAATCAAAATGATTAACATCGGCTTCTACCAGATCAACTGAGGGGTGATTGGCTGCACGTTCGAGAATGGTGGTTGTAAAATTGACGCTTCTCATGCATCGATAACTGTAATGTTGAAGCTCTTCGGTGAAGGTGTTTCCATGTACAATGACTTCAAGTTGTTTCCACGAGTGATGGAAGAAATCTTCCCTGGGTAAATTTTTATCTTCCCAAAAACACCATGTTTTATCTTTTGCAGGTTGCAGGGATCGATCAAGCAAAAGAATGGATTTGTCTTTCATTATATCCGACTGCATCAAATACCAAACCAGACTTAACCCCGCGGCTCCGGCTCCGGCAATAATAATATCGTACGTTTTTTTTACTGGCATTTGGTTTGATTCGGTTTTTCTTTGGATAGATATGGGAAATTAACGGTTTGTTAACCAACCTTGGATCATCGGACAATCTTTGGTTGAAAATACATCGTGCTATCCGAAAAGTTGTTTGATAATTGCATCAGAACTATTGGAAAAAAAGGAAGATATTTCCGTTTCAAGCATTGAGAAGTCGCTATTTTCTAAAGTGGTTTTCACATTTCTGTTATGTAATAAGCTGATTTTATCGCAATTTTTTCTTAATACTTCGACAATATGAGAGCTCACGATAACGATTTTTCCCTTTTTCTTTAATTCCGATAAAATTCGATCTAAATAGGAAACTCCTTCAAGATCAAGACCGTTGTGAGGTTCATCCAACAGGATAACAGGTCTGTCAAGTAGTAAAACACCGATAAGAGCCAATTTTTTCTTCATACCTGTAGAATACGTTTCGATAAAATTATCGAGAGGGATTTTGAACAAATCACGCCATAAACGAATATCTGACGTTTTGCTATCATAAGAGAGTAATTTCAGGTATTCTGTCCCCCTCATATAAGGATAAAAAAATGGTTCCGTTTCCAGGTAAGCAATTTTTTTTGACAAATCGGAATGGTTGTCGTAAGCAATTATACCCTGATCTACTTTTAACAAGCCACAAATAGTTCTAAACAAAGTCGTTTTTCCTGAACCGTTTACTCCCAGAATTCCATGTACTTCTCCCGGATAAAAACTTAAATACAAATTTTTCAGCACTATCGAAGTCTCATAGGAGACGGTAATATTTTCTGTTTTAAGCATGGTAAGGGAAAGTGATTTTTCTCCAGTAGTTATAAAGGATAGTAATACTTACGGGGAACAAAAAAATAGTAAGCAGTGAGAATAAAATCATTGGGATTTCATTATGGATCTTTCTATTAGAGGAGTTGAAATGATAGTATTTGAAAAGGATACAAAACAAAAGAATCGTTTGTAAGAATAGAATTATGGGTATCAGGATATACACATATTCAAAATTAAATATGGTGAATAAAATATAATGAGGGATAAAAAATGTGTGAAGAAAAGCAGAATGATTCTTGATTTTATCTATAATAAATGCAGATTTTACACTGTATTGCTCAATAAATTCCCTGGGTTCAATATGGCTGAATGTATATGCAATCAGGGATGACCAGTAAAAAACTAACAGCGGAAGTGTGAAAAGGTGAAAACTTAACAGAAGACCAATAGTATAACTTGGTATTGCCGTCCAAAAATATTTTCTGAACATCGTTCGCCACTCAAACAAATCAGAAGGGAGCCATTGGGCTAAATCTTTATTGGCATGCTTTCTGAATTTTTTCGGGGCAGGTACAAAGACAAAAAGGGTTAACAGCAAGTGCCCGATAGGGACAATCCAATAACTTCCGGCTGACGCTGCTACCAGTGAAACTGGCAAGGTGGCTATGTTATACTCTGCTGCATGTAAAACACGTATGTCTGGTTTCAGATGGGTCAGAAAAATGAAGTCTTGTCTTGACAAATGGAAAAAACCGATTGGGATAATGTATAGAATAAGAATTGCCAATGGATGAATCCGAGATAGTACCTCAACCAAAAAGAAGAGAAAGATAAAGAACAACGGGATGGCAATGAGCAGACGTATCAAGCCAAGCTCCTTACAAAAGCGGAGCAGTTGATTTGTTCTGAATACGATAAATTTTAGGAGATACTTGAACATACTAATAAATTGCAGTGTTCAAGTGTTAAGTGCAACAGTGGGTATGTAGGTTGGTTAAAGTAATGCGATCACAGAAAATTCCACGTTTTAGATTAGATTTTTCGCTACCAATTATTTCAGGTCACTGTATTTGTTGATACCCCTGAAAAAGTGTTGTACAATAATCAGTTTATGGTAAATAAGCTCATTGGGTACTTTCTGTACAGCAGATTTTTGAATGGATTTTCTTTTTCTCATCATAGAGGGAAGTCTTCTGTAATAGGCAAAATGAGCTCTGATAATCGCCCAGGTGGCTTTAGGATCACCCATCAACATAGCCCGAATTCCAGCAACGCCATCGAGTAAAAGTCGTCCTAAAATCTTAAAGAACAGAATACCTGATGAACTGTTTTTGGTCATCATCAATAAGCTATTACGGTAATTGTAATACACTTTTCGGGCTGAACCCATTGGTAAAGATCCACCCCCAAGATGAAAAACTTCACTTTTGGATGAACTTTTTACAGAATAGCCCAATCTCCATGCCCGCCAGCAGAGATCAATCTCTTCCATATGAAATTCAAAATCTTCATCAAATCCACCGAGTTCCAAAAAAGCCTCTTTTCGAATGGCAAAAGCTGCACCACTCGCCCAAAAAATGGGGGTAGATTCATCATACTGTTGTTGATCTTTTTCCACATGGTCAAAAATGCGTCCCTTACAAAACGGATAGCCCATGTAATCGATCATTCCACCGGCAGCTCCTGCATATTCAAATGTATCGGGATTTTTGTACGATTTTATTTTTGGCTGGGCAATTGTGGTTGCAGGATCATCGAATGTTTCATCCAGATGTGTTAGCCAGTTAGGATCAACAGAAACATCGTTATTGAGAAAAATAAGTATATCACCTTCACTGTATTTAACGGCTCTGTTATTTCCGCCACAGTATCCGTAATTATTATCAAACGTAACCACTTTGCATTCCGGGTATTTATCTTTGATCCACTCTGCAGTTCCATCTGTTGAAGCATTATCCGCAATAATAATCTCGAAATGTTCGTAATTAGATTTTGAAACAGGAGGTAAAAATGTTTTGAGATGACCCAATCCATTCCAGGTTACAATGATAATGCTAAACGTTTTTGGCACAAGAAATTAATTAATGTGAATTATTTTTATGACTGATTTATAGGTAGTGTATCTTTCAGTAAAAAGAAGTCATTTTTAATTATAAAAATTTATCAAATAACGGTTTACAAGCTATGCAAGGTTTACTATAATCCATAAAATAAAGATCTGCGCATGAAGATAGGGCTTATATCCGATACACATAATTTTTTAGACCCTCAGGTTGCCGAATATTTCTCGGACCGAGATGAGATTTGGCATGTCGGAGATTTTGGAAATATAACGATAGCGAATGAACTACAGAAGCTTGCTCCGGTTGTGGGTGTGTATGGCAATATTGATGGAGATGACATTCGAAAACGATACCCGCTCCATCAACGGTTTACCAAGGAAGGAGTGGATGTGTGGATGACTCACATCGGTGGCATTCTCGGTCGATATTGTATTCCTATTCGGGATGAGCTGAAAAAAAATCCACCGGATATGTTTATTTGTGGTCACTCTCATATTCTCAAAATCGCTCGTGATCAATCGCTTCAAAAAATGCTTTACGTCAATCCCGGTGCAGCCGGCAGGCAAGGATTCCATGTTGAACGAACGATTGTCCGCTTCGAACTCAACAATGGAAAGATTGAAAATATGGAAGTGATTAATCTGGGTAAAGTAGGTGAGTAGGGTTAATTGATTATTTATTATTGTGTATTGATTATTTTTAGGCAGGAAAAGTGCTGAATTTTGAGACCTGACAGCATTCCCGGTGAATTCCCGGGCTTCTGTCAGCGTCGTTTACGACCCAAATATGGTATTTCTGTTCTTGAACAAAGCCCAACTCGATTTCTTATTCCGATTTAGATCCATAAAGTATTATAGCCAACAATAGACATACCATATTTCATCCTTACCTCAACGCTGTCAGATCCGGTAGGTGCTGACAGGTTTTGGCCTCCTCAAACAATTCTTCTTTGTGTTCCTTGTGCTCTTTGCGGTTCCTCTTAGACATACCATATTTCATCCTTACCTCAACGCTGTCAGATCCGGTAGGTGCTGA
>JBBDPF010000002.1:148924-162358 GCA_040876545.1 Balneolaceae bacterium
TGGCCTCCTCAAACAATTCTTCTTTGTGTTCCTTGTGCTCTTTGCGGTTCCTCTTTTTAATCCTGCCTTTCCAAAATTTGCATAGCATTAAATGCCGACTGAATCACCAACGGAATTCCACCCCCGGGATGAGTGCTTCCACCCACTAAATAGAGATTCTCGAATTCCCGAAGTTTATTTCGTGGTCGCAAAAAAGCTGAAAAGATACTGTTTGATGATGTGCCGTAAATACTTCCTTTGTTGGATCCATATTTCTTGTAAAAATCTAAAGGGGTGATAATATTTTTGGTCTTGATAGCACTCCTCAATCCATCCAAACCACGTGCTTCCAGTTCATTGATGATGTGATCACGATACGTTTTTTTACGATGATCCCAGTCTTGATTTTTAGCCAGATAGGGTGCATTTACAAGTACAAAAAGATTAGAGCCGCCTTCGGGAGCGTGATCGGGATCAGAAACCGACGTATTTGCAACGTAAATAGTTGGGTCATCCGGCAGAACGTTGTCTTGAAATATCTGTGAGAACTCTTTCTTATAGTTATCAGAAAAGAAAATGTTGTGATGCTTCAGTTGATCCCACTTTTTATCACACCCCAAAAGAAGAACAAATCCCGAACACGACGGCTCAAGATTTTGCTGACGCCGCCGCTTCCCGTTGGATATCGCAGTGGATGAAAGCAAATGAAGAATGGTTTCTGACGCATCAGAATTGGCAACAATTAGATCGGTATTTATCCTTTTCTCACCATTAATTTGTACCGCCTTCACTCGTCTATGATCCGATAAAATAGAAGTGACATTTTGATTGTATTCGATAGAAACACCCATTGATAAAGCTAATTTCTCCAACGATTTGGCAATTTCGTAGAGTCCGCCTTTTACATAATATCCACCCTGATTAAGTTCTACATGCGGAATCACATTCAGCGTTGCCGGAGCTTGGTAGGGTGATGATCCATTGTAAGTTGTAAAACGCTTAAAGAATTTTCGTAAATGGGGAGAACTGAAAAATTGATCTACTTTTTTTGATACGGTAGAAAAAGCGTTTATGGACAAAACATCAGCCCACTTTAACTTTTTTAAATCTGAAAGATCGTTCAGCGGATTGAATAAAAAAGCTTCTGCGGTTTTGTTGTATAGATCTTCGGAATGATAAAGAAATGATCTGTATGCCTCAGCATCTTTAGGCGCAAATTGACGAATCTGTTCAACCGTTTTATCAGGATCAGCAAAATTATCAAACACTACGCCATCTTTATAAAAATAGCGGCAAAGTGGATCGGGCTCAATCAGGGATAAATAATCATTAATGTCTTTGCCACATTCTTCGAACAGTTTTTTGAGTTGAAAGGGCATGGTAAGCAAGCTTGGTCCGGTATCGAACTGAAATCCGGATGATTCCCACTGCTGCATTTTTCCACCGGGACGATCATTTTTTTCGAAAAGGGTGACGTCCCGCCCTTTTGTTGCAAGGAGAGATGCTGCGGCTAATCCACCAATTCCGGCACCAATTACAATTGCGTTCTTTGCCATGAATAATAACGTAGTGTTTTATTTAAAATCAGAATTTCATACAAATTGTAATCAGTGGATTTTACTCAGTTCATGGAACACCCCTCGTAAAATCATTTAGACAATGATTTTAACCTCCCCTCAAGGGGAGATTTAAACGCCTTAGCACAAAAAGTTTCATTTATCAATCCGCGTTAATTTGGCTACCGCTTCAATATGGTAGGTTTGAGGGAACATATCCACCGGCTGAACTTTTTCTACTTTATAAACTTCTTTCAATTCCTTTAAATCCCGAGCCATGGTTGATGGATTACAGCTCACATAAACCAACGTAGGAACGTTCAGTTCAGCTAATTTCTTCACCACATCAGGGTGCATTCCTGATCGTGGGGGATCTGTAATGATAACATCAGGCTTGGACTGATTGTTCAAAAAATCCTCGTTAAACGTATCTTTCATATCCCCGAGGACGAAATCAACATTCTTCACATTATTTTCTTCTGCATTGAAATTCGCGTTTTTGATAGCTACATCAATCAGCTCAATCCCCACTACTTTTTTAGCCAGTTTGCTCATGTAAAGACTCAGCGTTCCTACGCCGCAATAAAGGTCGAACAATACATCATCAGGCTGGAGATCGGCAAATTCAAGCGCTACATCGTAAAGCTTTTCGGCTTGAGCGGTGTTGGTTTGGAAAAATGCATTCGGGTGAATCTTGAAAGTATAATCTCCAATATGATCAACAATAAATCCCGGACCGTGCAGCACATGCTCATAGCGACCAATGGCTGTGGGATTGGGCTGATCGTTCACATTATTCACAATTGTCGTAATTCCCGGAAATTCATCAAGCAGGGTAGAGGCGAGTTTTTTCATAAGTGGCTGATTATCCTGATAGGTAACCAAATTCACCATAAAATCATTGGTGTGATGAGAATTCCGAATCATCAGGTGTCGCATAAATCCTTCTTTCTCAAAGGTGTCAAAAGCAGGAATGTCATTTTCCAGGCAAAAACTCCGAACAAAGTCTAAAATTTCAAAGGATTTCGGATCCTGAAGGTGACACTCGTTTAGGTTTAGAATTTTATCAAACCGCCCCGGAGCATGAAGTCCGGCAGAAAAACCGGAGTCATCCACAAATTCATCCTGATTGATTTCCTCGGATGTGAGCCATCGCCGCGTACCAAAACTGTATTCCATTTTGTTTCGGTAATAAAAATCGTTGTCGCAGCCAATAATGGGTTGTACAATATTAGGATCTAAACCCGCAATTCGTTCGATATGATCCCGCACATGCTGTTCCTTAAATTTGATCTGCTCGCCGTAAGGAATATGCTGCCATGTACAGCCGCCACAGGTATTGGCGTGCATACATCTCGGTTTGATGCGGATAGGAGAGGGCTCTAAAATCTCAAGAACTTTTGCCTCACGAAATTTCTTCTTCTTTTTGGTGATCATTGCCTTGATCTTGTCTCCCGGGGCTGTTCCCGGAATAAAAACCGCCAGTCCATCAACCTTCGCAACTCCCTTTCCTTTAAATGCTGTTGATTCTACGGTTAACTCTACTTCGCTTCCTTTTTTTAGTGCCATTAATCGGGTTGGATTGACTTTTTATTCTCGTAATGAGTTTCGAAATGAATTTTAAACGCTGTTTTTGTATCTGTGGATTCACACAGTTTTCCCATCGTTAACTCTAACTGTTTCATGGCGATAGATGAAACAGCTTCTAAAAATTTTACTGCCGTTTCGGGATGTCTTTTCTTCAGCGTTTCAAAATCCGGTTTAAAGAAACCGAGTAGGGTACAATCAGTCAGGCATCTTGCTGATGACATTCTTCTCAGATCGTAACCGATAGACATCGACCCAAAATCGTCCGAAGCGGATAAATCATAAGTGATGCTCCCGGTTTCGGGGTCTTTTTGATTATTAACCACCATTAGCTGAACTTGGCCTTCTTCAACAAAATACATTCCGGTTCCGGGATCGTTTTGATAGAAGATATATTCATCTTCTTTGTATTTTCTCCTGTGGCAGAGCTGAAGAAATTCGTACCGTTCGGTAATCGTGAAATCAGACAAAAAAGGCGATTTGAAAATCATATTTGTCTGACTTTTCATCTTTTGGAGAGTAGTTTTCATGATTGTATAGTTTAAAATGAGTGACCAATACCAAAACTAAACCGTGGATTTGAGTTATTAAACCATCCCCGTTCAAGATCGTGGATACGGTAGGTTGTATCAAATCGAATAACAAGGAACTCAAAATCGAAACGCAGTCCGATTCCTGATCCCACAGCAATTTGATTATAAAATTCATTAAAATAAAATCGACCTTCGTCCAGTAATTCTTCGTCTGCGCCATCAAGTAAAGATGACCGTTGTCCATACCAAATATTTCCCGCATCTGTGTGCCAAGCAACCTGCCAGTTAGAGCCTAAAAAATCCCTGAGAACAACCTGTCGAAATTCCTTAAAAGCCGCCAATTTAATTTCACCACCGGGTACAGCAATATTTCCGCCGATTCCGCCCGGGCCTAAATCAAAAGGAGCCCATCCGCGAATATCGTTACTGCCACCGGCAAAAAACCGACGGTTTAAAGGAATAGACTGACTATCAAAGATAGGTTGAGAGTATCCTGTAAAACTTCGTAGCGCTAATACAAGACTTGGAGTTAATTCTAAATACCGTCTAAAGTCTGCTGAAAACTTTATAAAACGGCTGTACTGTAATTCGTTTGATGATAGGTTAAAGGGTGGTGGCAGTGCTTGTTCGATGGTACCCGGTGTGGAAACATATCGATCTAAAAAATAGGGGATATTACCCCCGATTGCGGCTGATAACTCGGTTGAAAAACCATCTGCTCTTGTAATTAAATCCACATCCCGATTACGAATTGTATATCGGATGATAGAGGAAACTTGTGGACGAAAATCTTCCTCGATGCGCTGAAATTCAATAGACTGTTCGCCGAATTCATCAATCAGGTTTTGACGGAACTGGGCAGAAGGATCCGTATCAATAATATCAACTTCAATTAAGTCGATTAAACTGGTAAGCTTTGGGGAGTGTGTAACCTCATATCCAAGGTTAAAACGAATATCTGAATTTATCCTAAAAAACAGCTGATCGGACTGGCTATAGGTTAAAGCATATCGGGTACTGGAATTTTGTACCCAACTTCGATTTTGAAAGGCCTGAAAAGGAAAGTTCAATCTTGGAACGGTATATTCAGCGCTAACTTCATAACTTTGAAAAAATGTTGCCCCTGACCGGGTTCTTGTTCCGGTTTCTTGCTCATCAGGAGAGATTTCGTTTATCGTTCCTGAGGGTACATATTCAAAACTTGTATTTACACCCAGGGCAAGATTATCGGCACGTCCGCGTAAGTTATTGTTGTTATAGTTTACTCCAAATCCGGTACCAAACCCATAACGCCTCATCCCAAATAACTCCGCACTTATAGAATGTTTGGGGATTGATTGGAGCTCTATAAAAACGGGGATATCCGGTTGCGAAAAATCCGGCGAATTAACTTCCTCATTTAAACCGAACCTGTTCGTGAGAAAAATCCCTAAATTTTGAAAAGCATTTACGCTTCTGATATAGGCTGATTGATCAAACGGTTCTCCGGGTTTAAACACTATTTGATCTGAAAGCAAACTAAACCGTGTTTGGGCACTTTCCTGCTTCTCCATATTGATGCTGTAGCCCGGCATTGTATTTTCTTCGTCTGTTATTTGGAGAGATTCTTCGTACTCATCATAGGTATCTGCATCCGGACCGGCCAATTTAATATGCACATCGCCAAATGTATAAAAACCTCCCGGATTGATGGAAAATAATACATCATAGCTATGCTCTTCCTCAGCAATTGGCTTTACTAAAGCGAGAACTGAATCACGCTGTACAGATGCGTAACCATTGTTTTTCAGGAAATTAACAATTCGTGTTTGCTCTGTTCTTAAATCACTGACACGATAAAAACGATCTACAGAAAAAGTAGAGTCATTTTCCATATCAGAGCCAATTTCACTTGCGCCATAAAAGTCCAGCATCATTTGTTCATCTTCAAAGTCAGGCCAGCCCTGATAGGCAACAGACCGTATTCTTGATCTTGGACCTTCTTCTATAATAAAAGAAACTTCAACTCTGTTTGTCCGGAATTCAATAATGGATGTATCCACTGTTGCCTCGAAATACCCGAGATTTTGGTAATACGTTCGGATTCGGTCTATATCCGTAGCAACAAGTTCCCGGTTGAGGTAGGAAGGGGCTTCACCCACTCCAATGGCCTGATGGATAAAATACCATGGCGTAAAACGTGGAATTCCTAAAAACTCCCGATTATTTTGTGTCCGTACCAATCCTTTTAAGGTTCCATTGGCTATATCATCATTACCGGAAAAACGAACAATACGCACAACTTTATCAGTCTCTTCAGTGATTTGCTCCTCGGTATCCTGAGCGGCAACTTGCTGATAAGTGAGAGTCAGGCATAGAAAAGAAATAAAAAATGCTATAAATAGACGAACACAGATTGAAGTCATGGTTTGAAAATATAATAATACCGCTATAAACGGTATTACAGAGGGTAAATTAATGGCTTTTTAGCAGTTTTTAACTAAACGTCATCATAATCAAACCCTTCATCTTCTTCTCCATGGAAAAAATCTTCTTTTTGAATATAATCCGGCCAAATATCTTCAATTCCTTCATAAACAGTATCTTCGCCTTCTGCAATTTCATCTAATTCGTATAAATTATCAATTGCTTGCTGGGGAAGGCCGTTTCGTTCTGCCCACTCTATCAATTCTTCGCGGGTAGCCGGAAAGGGTGCTTCATCTAAAACTGCTGCTAATTCAACTGTCCAAATCATAATATGTTATTCTCTTTAATCGGTTTAATAAAATTGTTGATTGTTATAAACTGTTTGTGGAAGACAAATGCAAGTAAAAAGTTGACAAAGGTAAACATTTTTTTGAAAGCACTTCAAAAGGTCAAGAAAATATTTTTTATCTTGGTTCCATTACATCAATAAAAACTTTAGAAAAAAAGGAATATTATGGGAATGCCAGGTGGTTTTGAAATCGTCATTTTAGTTTTAGTGATCCTGCTCTTTTTTGGGGCTAAACGAATTCCTGAACTCGCCCGTGGGTTAGGACAAGGGATTAATGAGTTCCGAAAAGCATCAGATGACATTAAAAAAGAAATTGATAAGGGCAACGAGGAGATCAACAAAACAACCAAACCTCCAACCCGCGCTGAAGAACCGGTAAACAAAGAAGAAACAAAATCTGACCAAAAATAAGACTCTGAATGAAGAATTTGCTCTCAACAAAAGAGCGGTTAAAATCCGGTAGTATCTCTTTTACTGATATCGTTGATGATTATATTAGCACGATTGAAGAAAGAAACCCTTCTGTAAACGCCTTTATCAACACTGATTTTGATTCTGTTCGTATCCGTGCGCAGGAAATTCAAAAGAAAATCAAAGATGGATCTGCCGGTGCACTTGCAGGATCTGTAATGGGTGTTAAGGATGTTCTCAGCGAAAAGGGAAAAGATGTAACCTGTTCAAGTAATATTTTAAAGAATTTCAACAGCGTGTACAATGCTACGGCTATTGAAAAACTTTTGCAGGAAGATGCTCTTTTTATCGGGCGAACCAACATGGATGAGTTTGCCATGGGGTCTTCTACAGAAAACTCTGTGTACGGACCGACCAAAAATCCACACAACACCGAATACGTTCCCGGCGGATCAAGTGGTGGAAGTGCCGCAGCCGTTGCCGCAAATATGTGTGATGTAGCTCTGGGTAGCGATACAGGCGGTTCCATTCGTCAACCCGCATCCTATTGTGGTGTAGTGGGATTAAAGCCTTCCTACGGACGTGTTTCTCGTCATGGCCTGGTGGCATTCGCTTCTTCATTTGATTCAATTGGTCCATTCGCAAAAAATGTAACCGATTCAGCAATTATTCTTGGACACATTGCCGGACACGATCCTATGGATCAATCCTCGTCAAACGTAAAAGTTGAGGATTATGCAGACGCAGTTACCACATCAAAAAAATTAAAGATCGGCGTTCCCGAAGAATATTTTGGTGAAGGTCTGGATGATGAAATCAGAACCCTGATTCAGGATCAGCTCAAAAGCCTGGAAAAACAGGGGCATACTCTTGTGCCGATTCATCTTCCGCATACCAAATATGCCATCGCCACCTACTATATTTTAGCCACGGCAGAAGCTTCCAGTAACCTTGCCCGATATGATGGAATCCGATATGGACATCGCGCAGATTTCAATGAAGTGGAAGAGCAGCTTAAACAAGAACAGATCGCTCTCGAAAAACGCCTCGCTGTAGCAGTAGGTGAAGAGCGAGAATCGTTGCTTACTATAATGAATAAGCAAGATTCTCCGTTAATTCGACTCTATAAGCAATCCCGTACCGAAGGATTTGGTAAAGAAGTAAAACGCCGGATTTTACTGGGGACCTATGTGCTGAGTGCCGGCTATTACGAAGCGTATTTTGGAAAAGCGCAAAAGGTACGCAGACTGATTAAGCAAGATTTTAAAGAAGCGTACGAAAAAGTGGATGTGATTGTATCACCTACGGCACCCACTACTGCCTTTAAACTTGGCGAAAATCAGGATGATCCGGTGCAAATGTATTTGAATGATATTTATACCATTTCCGCTAATCTCTCCGGAATTTGCGGAATTAGCGTTCCGGCGGGAACTCATTCAAACGGTTTGCCAATTGGCATTCAGTTTATGGGTGATGCGTTTCGGGAAACGGACATACTTCGAGCAGGACGCGAAATTGAATCCCTTCAGCAGGAGGGGTGATGATTGTGAACCGGTTAAAAAACAAATGGGTTTTAATCACCGGGGCAACATCTGGAATTGGGAAAGCGTGCGCAGAACATTTTGCTGCGTCAGGTTCAAACCTTATTCTAACCGGCAGGAGAGAAGAGAGGCTCAATAACCTGCAAAAAAAGCTCGTCATGACAAATCAGGTAGAAGTAGAAATTCTCCCTTTTGATATTCGTGATCGTGAAGCCTGTAAATCAGCGATTTCTTCTATTTCCCATCCCATCGATATTCTCATCAACAATGCCGGACTGGCTGCCGGAACAGATCCAATCGATCAGGGCAATTTGGATGATTGGGATTTGATGATCGACACAAACGTAAAAGGATTACTGACAATTACCCGATACGTTTCTGCAAAAATGAAAGATCGAAACAGCGGACACATCATTAATTTGGGTTCTACCGCGGGTCATGAAGCTTATGCCGGTGGCGTGGTGTATTGCGCGACAAAATTTGCGGTAAATGCCATCACACAGGCAACAAAAAAAGATCTGCATGGCACAAATATTCGGGTGAGTGCGGTGTCACCCGGTTTGGTTGAAACCGAGTTTAGCAAGGTTCGGTTTGATGGAGATACTGAAAAAGCAGCTACCGTTTATGAAGGAATAGAACCGCTGGTAGCAAATGATATTGCTGAAATTGTGTTGTTTGTGGCCGGAAGACCGGATCATGTAAATATTCTGGATACGATTGTTATGCCGGTGAATCAATCATCTGCTACAATGGTTTACAGATCCAATAAAGACTAAATGACTACTTCTAAAACCCTCTTTCTCCTTTTTTTCGCAGCACTAATAATCAATTCCTGTGCGAATGATGAAAGTTTGAATTTTGAACAACAGGATCGTGAAGTCCCTGCGTTTTCATCAGATCGGGCATACAGTTTTATTGAGGCACAGGTAGAATTTGGTCCTCGTGTTCCCAACACAGAAGCTCATGTTGAAACCATTACCTATTTCCACGATTATTTTGAGGATGTAGCCGGTCGGCAAAATGTATTCGTTCAGGAATTTCAGCAGGAAGTGTATGGTGATACTCTGACGATGTATAATCTGCTTGCCTCATTTGGTACGCATTATAATGACCGAATTATGCTCGCTGCGCACTGGGACAGCCGCCCACGGTCAGAACAAGACCCCGATAATCCGGACCTGCCGGTTTTAGGTGCAGATGACGGTGGAAGTGGAGTAGGTATTTTGATGGAATTTGCGTCTATTTTTGCTGAAAATGATGTCCCCATTGGTGTGGATATTATACTGTTTGATGGAGAAGATTATGGGCGGGAAGGAGATTTAAATAACTACTTTTTAGGAGCCCGTCACTGGGGAAATAATCCTCCCGTGCCGGGATATAATCCGCGATTTGGTATTTTACTGGATATGGTTGGTGGCGAAAATGCACAATTTGCCAAAGAGGGATACTCTATGGAATATGCTCCAAGTTTGGTAAATCAACTATGGAGCATTGCTGATGAATTTGGACATGGTGAAATGTTTTTGGACGAACTGGGTGGTCGTGTAGCTGATGATCACGTTGCGGTGCAACAGACCACAGGAATTCCAATGGTAAATATCATTCATCATACTGCAGAGTCGAATGGTGAGGTGAATTTCCCTCCGTATTGGCACACACAGAATGATACGATGGATATTATTGACCCGGAAACGCTGCAGGCAGTGGGAGATGTTGTGTTAGAACTCATTTACAACCGAATACCTCGATGAATTATTTGAAGCTTATCATAGCAGTCGATTCTGAATATCAGGAATATTTTATTTCTGAACTTTTGGACCTCGATTTCTATGGCTTTGAGCAACTGGATGATCAGCTGATTGCATTTGTAGAAAAACCACGGTTTAATGATTCGAGCCGGGAATATATCGAACAACTTGTCATTGCTTTTCCCGGTGCTGAAAGTATGGAAATGGAAGAAGTGGCTGAAGAAAACTGGAATCATACCTGGGAACAGAGTATTGAACCTCAGGTTGTAGGCCCATTTTTAGTCCGTCCAACCTGGTCACTGAAAGAACCTGAATCCGGACAAATTATGCTTGAAATAGACCCAAAAATGTCGTTCGGAACAGGATATCACGCCACCACCCGATTGATGCTCCGCCATTTGGAGCGCCTGAATTGTGAAGGGAAAACAGTACTTGATGCCGGAACAGGAACAGGGATTTTGGCTATTGCTGCCCTCAAACTTGGGGCTAAATCGGCCGTTGGATTTGATATTGATTCGTGGAGCGAACAGAATGCTATAGAAAATGCACTGATTAATGATGTACAATCACGGTATGATGTTCGTCTTGGTGGATTTGAGCAAATAAAAGATGATGAACAGTTTGATTTGACCCTCGCCAATATCAACCGAAATGTTATTATTGAATTTTTACCAAGACTCGTTGAAACTACGAAAGAGGATGGCATCCTGTGTCTTTCGGGATTGATGGATTCTGATGAAGACAGAATTCGGAATGAAGTGAAAAAGCAGCCATTACAGATCGTCAGTTTAGAACGGGAAGAAGAGTGGATTTTATTTCAACTTAAAAAAGAATTCGCATGAGTATTGCTTCCATAGATATTGGCACTAATTCCGTTCTGCTATTAGTTGCAGAGAAAAATAATGGTACGGTCAACGTCATTGAAGAATTGTTGGAAGTTCCACGGCTTGGTAAAGGAGTAGATCAGGAAAAAACGCTTCATCCTGATAGTCAGCAGCGTGTACTACATGTTCTAAAATCATATAAAAAGCATCTGCAAAAAAACTATCCATCTATTACTTCACCCATTGTAACGGCCACAAGTGCGGTACGAGATGCATCAAACCGCGACGATTTTTTAAGTTTGATAAAAAAAGAGACTGGGTGGGAGGTTGTTTTACTTTCGGGGCTGATGGAAGCTGAAATTACTTTTAAAGGTGCATTGTCGGTTTTAGGTTCTGATGATTCTGCTGGAAGATCCGCTGTGCTGGATATCGGAGGTGGAAGTACAGAGATTGTGATTGGAAATGGAGAGCTGGATGATTCCATCTCTCTGGATATGGGAAGTGTTCGGTTTTCTGAACGATTTTTGACGTCCAATCCACCGACTCGTCAACAGCGAATATCGTGTGAACTTGAAATTCGCCGGCTGTTGAATGATGTTCAGTTTAAAAAGAATGATATTTCGAAAGCGATTGGAGTTGCGGGAACGGTTACTTCAATTGCGGCTATTGAGCTTGGGTTACAAGAATATGAGCCTGCAAAACTTAATGGCTATAAATTATCGGTAGACGTGATTGATCGTTATGTTCATAATTTCGCTCAGATGAAATCATCAGAGATTGAAGAGAAATACCCATTGTTTTTACAGAACAGGGGAGATGTTATTCTTGCCGGGCTGATGATTTTAAAAGAATTTTTAACTTGGATCTCGCTCGATCATATTATTGTATCAACCGGTGGGATTCGGCACGGAATTTTGCATTAAAAAAGCGACTGGTTTAACTACAGCCGCTTTTTGGGTTCGAAATGTAGCGCGGCGTCGCTGACCCACGAGTTGTACGTACCATGCATTATAGTTCAGGTCAGCGACCTGATCTACGAATCAGTCGCTTTTTAGTTCGGTTCGAAATGTAACGCAACATCGCTGACTCGCGAGTTGTGTACCACGCATTATATTTCAGGTCAGCGACCTGAGCTACGAATCAAATGGTAAACCGTAGACCCACTCCCAATACAAATTGATCAGCATCGCCACCAAGTCCGCCGAATTTTATTTCACCGAATAAATCTGCAAAATCGAGAGGATATTCTGCACCACCGCCCAAGTTCAGACCAATCTCGGTATCACTGTTACTATCATCATCAAAGCTGACAGTAAATCCGGTAATATTTATTCCGGCCAGACCGTAGAGTGTAAATTCATCTTCTTCAAGGAAGATATAGTTTCCATTAAAGTTAAGTTCCCAAACAGTAAAATCAACCCCGTTATCTGATTTTGGAAAATAGAAAGTGAAATCACCACCGGCTCTTATTTCCTGGGTAAGTGGATAATATCCATCAACCCGTATACCAAGATCATTGTCGAGACTCCCTGATCCAATTCCAGAACCAAAGGTAAGCCCAACGCCAACACGAATATTTTGCGCTTCTATATTTGAATCTGAATCGGTCTCAGCTGTTTGTGCTTTAGCTTGGTTGAAAAGTATTATTGAAAAAATAAATGCAATTGATAGTATGAGTAGTTTTTTCATGGTGCTATTCTTATGTTATTTTGTTTGAATAAATAGTTATAAGTAAAAATGGATGTCTCCCTTTTATTAAATAAGCAAAGAACATTCATATAGTTCAAAAATAATTTTTTTTATTACAATAAATGAGTTCCCAAACGGATTCTAATAAAAGTACTACAAATAGAGATCAGGCCTCCAAGAGCAGTCTTGAGGATGATGAACTGGTTCAGTCTGCTGTAAAAGGTAATCAACAGGCTTTTGAAAAACTGGTGGGTAAATATCAAAAACCGCTCTATTTTCATGTACTGAAAATGGTAAAAGTACACGAGCAGGTTGAGGATTTGATACAGGAGGCGTTTGTGAAAGCGTTCGATAATCTCTCTTCTTACAACACAGATTACGCTTTTTCCACATGGTTGTACCGAATTACCACGAACCATACGATTGATTATCTACGGAAAAAGAAGCTTAAAACTACGTCTATTGATGAGCCTGTAAAAACACGCGAAGGGGAGATGTCTGTTGAACTCCAAGACCACAGTTCACAAACGGACCGTAATATCATTCGTAGCCAGCGCCAAAAAATTATCAGAAAAGCGATTGCTGAGCTTCCAAAAAAATACAGACAGGTGATAGAAATGCGTCATCTCGAAGAGTTGAGCTATCAGGAAATATCTGATCATCTGGATTTACCTCTTGGAACTGTAAAGGCGCACATTTTCAGAGCCCGGGAAATGCTATACAAAGCGTTGAAAGACAGAAGAGAAGAGTTTTGAAAGAGACCGTACTATTAGGTTACTTGAAGGAAATAAAAAGGAGCTTATCTTCTGAT
>JBBDPF010000003.1:0-7787 GCA_040876545.1 Balneolaceae bacterium
AATCAGAAGATAAGCTCCTTTTTATTTCCTTCAAGTAACCTAATAGTACGGTCTTACTTATTTAAAATTTTTTAAAATCTAATTAATGGCAGGAATTTACATACATATTCCGTTCTGTAAACAAGCCTGCAGTTACTGCGATTTTTATTTTCTCACCAAACAGGAACTGCGAACTCCCTTTGTGGATAGCCTTGTGGAGGAGATAAAATCCTTTGGTTCTCATCCTATTTCTGATGAAACCATTGAGACAATCTACATCGGTGGCGGGACCCCATCCCTGCTGACAATGGAACAGCTTGAGCAGATTTTTACAGCGCTTGATAAAACCTTTAGGCTGAACCCGATTGAAGTTACTCTGGAGATGAACCCGGATGATGTAACGCCGGAGTATTTGACTCAGATTCAGGGATTTGGGGTTGATCGCGCAAGCATGGGGGTTCAATCTTTTGATGAAGATATTCTGCGATTTATGCATCGCGCTCACGATCCCAAAGAGGCATTGAAAGCATTGGAAGCGTTGCAACTGGCAAACTTTCCATCATATACTGCTGATCTGATTTATGGAAATCCCGGCCAAAGTGAGGAAACCCTCAGCCGGGATATTGATCAATTGTTGGCATTTAATCCCCCGCATATCTCGGCATACTCACTTACTGTTGAATCTGGCACCCGTCTTGGAAAAGAAGTAGAACGTGGAGTGGTTACACCGGCAAGTGATGATACCGTAGCCAATCATTTTGATTTAGTGCGGGAGAAGCTTGCAGAATCAGGAATTGAACAGTATGAAGTCAGTAACTTTGCAAAGCCCGGGAAAGAGGCGATTCATAACAGCAATTACTGGCGGCATCATAATTATCTGGGATTAGGTCCATCGGCACACTCTCTTTTTTGGCCTGATGATGAAAAAGCCGAGCGATGGAAAAACCGATCAAACCTGAAGGATTACCTGAATCAGGATTGGGAAAATGTTCGTGAAGAACAAGAAACACTGAATTTACAGGAGATGGCCGAAGAGAGAATTATGCTGGGATTACGCACCAAATGGGGAGTATCTATGAATCATTTGAAAGATCGTTATGGATATCAGTTTAGTGATTCTCAAATAGAATGGCTGAAGTTTCAATCAGAAGAAAAAATGATAAGCTTAAAAGACGATATTATTTCGTTTACTCCAAGCGGGTTACGCATTGCTGATCATCTTGTTTTTCAGTTGATTACGAAGTAGAAAATTAGTTTTTGAAACGGGTTAACCGCAATGAGCGCAAGGGGTTGCGCAATGGTAACGATGGTGGGTATTTGGGTGAGGGGTGTCCCTTTGCCAATAAACTATTTGTGAGTTTTTTACTATCCTTACAGAACACCCCTCGCAAAATCATCTGAACGATGATTATGATTTCTCCGCCAGCTGGCGGAAGACCTTTTTTACAATCAATTTATCATGCCAAATAAAATTCCGCCATATAATCCCAAGCTAAAAGAACTGGCGAGAAAGCTGCGGAAAAATATGACTCTCGGCGAAGTTTTGCTTTGGCAAGAAATACGAAGAAGAAAGTTGGGGTTCCAATTTCATCGCCAGATACCGATTCATAATTACATCGTTGATTTCTATTGCCATGAATTATATTTAGCCATAGAAATAGACGGAAGCAGTCATGATCATCCTGAAGTAGCTGTTAGTGATCTTAAACGCCAAAATGAACTTGAAGAGGTCGGAGTTCGATTTTTACGATTTGAAGAAATCGAAGTAAGAAAGAATGTAGATAATGTAGTTGAAGTTATTGAAAACTGGATTAGCCTAAACAGATCTCCCCTTGAGGGGAGATGGTAAAGCCGGATGTTCCCGGCATTACCTGAGGGGTGTCCCTTTGCCAATAAACTATTTGTGAGTTTTTTACTATCCTTACAGAACACCCCTCGCAAAATCATCTGAACGATGATTATGTGCTCCCCTCAAGGGGAGACCTAAACTAATGAATCAACACCATTTTTCGGGTGATGGATGTTTGGTCGGTGGTGATACGGTAAAAATAGACACCTGACGGTAAACCAAACCCATCAAAATCAAGTGTGTGATATCCGCTATCAATAATTTCATTTAATAAAGTAGAAATTTTTCGCCCAATACTATCATAAACTTCCACTGTTACCTCTTTTCTATCATCAAGAGAAAACTCAATTTTTGTGGTCTGGTTAAACGGGTTAGGATAATTCTGTGAGATGAGATCATCATCCGGTGGTGCGGTAATCAGGTTTAATTTGTATTCGGAACTTAGATTTTGGTTGGTATTAACTACACCAATGGAAAGCATTGACAGCTCGCTCCAGTTCCATGTGGTTTGCAACTCCTGGAACGACTCCTGTGGATTCACAAAAAAAGCTTCTTCAGTAGATCCATTGTTAAAATAACCAATAGCTGAGATTCCCACACCCGGATTTGTAGATTCAATTGTGATTTTGGGTTGTCCTTCAGCCAAAATGGGGGGTAAAACATGAACATAATTTGCGGCCAAAGAATCGATCTGAAAATTGGTTAAACTATCCGTTGCAGAAAATAATTGGTGCTGAAAATTGGGATTTGGATAATTGAGCCGTTCACTGAATCCATCATCAGAGAGAGAAAACTCATCGCCTGACCCCATGTGCCAAAGGTGATTTTTGAGGTGCTCCCGTTCGATGGAAGTGTTATAGGCATTAAGTACCTGATTCATCGCATCCGTAAAAACAATAAGGGGTTCATTGCTGATGATATCCCACACATCCACCCAAAACTCAGTGCCATATCGCTCCTGAAAATAGATCATCCACGAAACATGCCAGTAGGATCCGGGCGTTGCTGATTGCGGACGTCCAAAAATTGAAGTAAGTGTTGGTGTATTAGACTCAAGTGATGTTTTGATGTAGTTGTAGTAGTCGTTTACATCATCAAAGACTACTTCTTCCATTAACGTGGCGTCCATTTCAATCCATACAGTTCTTCCTGCGTTGCCTCGCCAGCGATTAGCCTCAAACTGAACTGCATGTTTTATTTCGTGGGCAAGGGTGGCATAAAGTGCGCCAATTTGATTTCCTCCCGGATGAGTGTTGGTTGGAAACCCCACGAAATTATTATGTACTTCTATAAAGCTTGTTGAACCGGAGGAGGTTGTGGTTCCATAAAATCCAAAATTTCTAAACGAGATTTCATAAGGTTCATCTGTACGAAAATCAGAAAATCCGGAATCTTCTACCTGGTAGCGATAGGAGGAATCCGCTGCAAATGCGGCGTGGTAAATATAATCGGGGATACCTTCTGACACAGCTTCAGGAATGGTACTTTCGGTAGGAACACTATCAACGCCGGTGGTATCATAATGAAACGAAAAAACTCCAGATGGAGAGATGTACTCAAACTCTGTATCAAAAAAAGTGGAGCTTGCTGTCATCTGCTCGATTTCGGAAACGGTGGAGGCGTTTAGTTCTGATTTTACATCCAAATATTGCTGTTGAACAGGCAGCATGCACTTAATAGGCAAGGTGTCTGTTCGGCTGAAAGATTGTGAAAGTTGATTGGGACGATATCCGGCATAAAAATGCTGCAGGATGGCTTCATCGCGAGAGATATCTCCCCTTGAATAGGCCTCATCTATAGCAATCTGTGTAGGATGATGAACATGGCGATGAGTTTCAGTTCTGTCTTGAGCAAATGCCAGTGCGGGGAATAGAATCAGCCATATCAATAAAACGGAGTAGCACTTAAGAGGCATTCAGAGAGAATTTTTTGGTGTATAAGTAGTTGAAAAGATCGTAAATTATAGGTTCACTCAAAAATTAACGCTTCTACACGAAAAAACGTCTCCTCTCTATGTATCAGGTTATTTTGTACTATCATTTTTACGAAATAGAAAATGCCGAAAAGTTCTGTAAAGATCACAAAAAGTTTATGTCTGACCTGGGCTTGAAAGGACGTGTTTATATGGGAAAAGAAGGGTTGAACGGAACGTTGGGTGGAACTTCTGAACAGATTGAAGCATATAAAAAATACGTTTGGAGTCTGGAAGGATTTAAGGAAACAGAGTTTAAGACAGAAAAAGCTGATGTGATCCCTTTTGCCAAATTGGTTTGTAAAATCAGGGATGAAATTGTGTCTATTCACGTAGATGAACTGGATCCCAAGAATGGCGGAAAATACTTATCGCCGTCGGAGTGGAGAGAGACAATGGAATCGGGTGAAGATTACATTATGATTGATGTGCGGAATAATTACGAATCGAAAGTGGGACATTTTGAGGGAGCCATCACACCGGATGTAGAGAATTTTCATGAATTTCCAAACTGGCTTGATGAGGCGGATCTCCCCAAAGAAAAAAAAGTGTTGATGTATTGCACCGGCGGAATTCGATGCGAAAAGTTTTCTGTGTTGATGAAAGAAAAAGGCTGGGATGATGTAAACCAGTTGCACGGAGGGATTCTAAAATATAAACATGAGGAAGGAGGAGAGCACTATAAAGGGAAGTGTTTTGTGTTTGATGATCGCCTGGTGGTACCGGTAAATGAAGGGGATTTACAACCGATTGCACGCTGCGAAATTACAGGAAAGCCGGCTGACAGCTACATCAATTGCGCAAATATGGAGTGCAATAAGCTATTTGTGTGCTCCGAAGAGGGAGCGCACTTAATGGAAGGGTGTTGCAGCGAAGAGTGCAAAAAAAGCGAGTTTAAACGTCCGTTTGATCCCGAACAAGCCTTCAAACCATTCCGTAAATGGTACAATTATTTTGATGAGGATTTTAAAGAGCGGGAAGTTCAGTGGTGAACTCCCGCAGTGAAATTGTTTAGTTGTACTTTATATTTTCAGTTGAGGTCAGGAGGGTATATTTATTTTGCTGAACAGCTTGGTCAGCTGCCATTTTTGCATACATTTCTCCCATACAATCGTATTGGAAATGAATATTTCCGCTGATATCAATATCTATGGGTTCCCCGTCATAATCTTCAGTATGACCCACCAAAATAGATCCATTAACTTTAGGCGTTCCGTTACCTTTAAAGTTATAGGCGTCTTCAAAAATGATGAGGCCATTCCACTCAAAATTCCCATTCATATCAAGAGTTGCGCCATCATCTCCCTCGTATTCCATTTCTGCGTCAGAACGAATTACAAGGATGCCAAACCCCTCTTCTTGCTTTCCGTTAAGCTTTAAATAATCCTCTACAAAGAAGACGCCTGGATTTGTTGCCGAACCTAATGGTTCATTTACATTTCCATCTAATTTCTTTGTACCCGGTGTATTTAATAAACGTTCAATAAGCTCATCGGTAGGCTGATAGTCAAGATTTTCTTTAACCTCATATTTTGGATCTGCATCTACTTCAATATCATCTAATTCTGATACGTTTTCTTCTGCACCCGGTTGTATTGCAATACCTGGTTTTGAGGTATCCTCCTCATCATGGCAAGCGGTGGGAGAATTACCACTTATGGAGGCACTACCTCCTGCCGAAAATGTGTACTTATCAGGATCTGCGGCAAAGGTAAGGGCACCTTCAAAATCAGGTACCAATTCATAAAATGGCCGTTTCTTATAGTGGCTTCTAACCTCCACATACTGATTTCCAAATTCGGCACCAAGCTGTGCTCTTGAATAGAACCAGAGTTTATCCTGTTCCCCGGTTTCCCAAAAATCATTCTCTTCAAAATCTGTATGAAGTCTGACTTCCAATCCCTGAATTGTCCGAGGCCAATAATTATCCTCGTCATAATATTGATTTGGCCAGTCTCCATCTTCATCCTTATTTATTTCCTGCGTAGCCATTTGAATGGCCGTGTGTGCCGCATTTTTAGCCATCGTATATTCAGCGTAATCAACTGTATTTTGAGTCAGCGATTTACCTTGGTTTGATGTGCTTATGCTTACAATTCCCAGTGATACCAGAACGCCTGCACAAATAATTAACATTGCTCTACCCATAACAATACCTGTTTAGTTATCTAATAATTGTAAATTTGTTGGTGTAAACCGTTTTTCCCATACCGAGCGAATATATCGTCCATCATCCGAAGCCCGTTGGATGATTTTTTCCGCACTTTGTACTTCAAGTGTTACTTTTATTTGTTTTACACTGGGTACATTTGTACCGCAACCGAGACCTGTTTTATCGTTTTTAGAACCGACTGAGTCGTAATACTGAATATTAAATTGAGTAACTCCAATGTTAATGTCTGTTACATCTTCACTTTCTGGCACAACATTATCATTATTATCTAACTTGGTTACTGTTCTCCGCAAGGTTCGATGATTAGTATTACTTGTGGATATTTCATTGGTCCGTAATTCCCATTCAATACGTTCAGGGACCCGATCTTCTTCAGCACATTCGGTATCTGTTTCACAAAGGTTTCGATAAAATCGAATTCGATTTTCCTGAGCACAATCTAAAATCCTTATATCCTCTGTTCCGGGAATTTTGGTCCGACCATTTACATCGTATCCCATGTTTGACAGATCATCATTCAACATATCTGCAATATCGGTTACATACTGCCTGTTCATCTGAGAGAGGGTTAATTCTGCCCCGCTGTTTTGGACGCGAAAATTCATCATAACAATGCCTAAGATGATAACACCGGCTATAATATAACTTGTGACAATTCCCAGATTCATGGTTGATTCATTTAATTATTCGGCATAATAATTTCGAATATATTCCAAAAGATAGGTTTTCGGTTCATCACCACCTCTTAAGAACTCACTTTTAACAGTCACTTCAATTTTTTTAAATGTAGATGGTTGGTTGGTAAACCCATAATTATCCTCTTCAACGTAAAAAACTTCCACACTGATTTCAAAATCGCCGTGTTCAGTTATAATTGTGCCGGACCAGTCATTATAGTCATCAAAGTCGGTGAAGAGAGGCCTATCTGGTTCTCCATCTTTGTAATTATTTTCATAGGGAGCTGAATCGGGACCAAGCTCACCGGCCGAGGTAAAACCACCGGGAATATCGGTTGGGGGAAGGGAATCATCATCTTCAACCTCCCTGTCAAAGCTCTTCGCTCGTGCCTCTTCAATAATTTCTTGTCCCAATGAAATCACTTCCTGCTCAAGTTCTCCCTCAATTTGCATCATGGAATTTCGCTGAATCATATAATTGGCGTTAATCAAAATCATCGAAAAGATGATCATCGCTGCCATGGTTTGTAATACTTCACTAAATCCAATCATTGTTGTACCTCTGGGTGTGTAAGCAAACGTAGTATATAAAAAATGTATGAACTATCCTTACATGTTACTCTGAATATAGTACGAATGCATATTCAGAACGAACCGTATAATATAGAGTAACGGCGACGGGGTTTGTTACAGAAATGACCGGTTATGAAATTTTAATACCTGAGTTCGATTGTAAATCAGGTTAATAAAGTGTTCTAAATCGAACTCAGATTTCAAGATTATATCTCAGGGACGATCTGTTTTGAGGTTTTTAGCCTCCCCAACCGGGAAATCCCTTACCCCCAGAGCGCTGCTCTGGGCTGAGTTATCCCAGGCTTTCAGCCTTCCTCCTCGTCTCTGCTCACTTACGATATAGGATTCCGTCCGACTCTTTCAGAAGGGGGTTTATAACGAAATTATTATTCAAACCCAGGTTTAATAGAAGCACTCCGACCAACCACATCCCGGATCGACTAAATAATAGACATAAAAAAACCCTGAATCGGAAACCGACCCAGGGTTAAGTGCAAGTAGTGAAGAACCAGTCTTCATTTTGTTTGCGATTTATTTGGCCATCAGCTTTTTGAAGTCGTCCAT
>JBBDPF010000004.1:0-279472 GCA_040876545.1 Balneolaceae bacterium
TCATACTTACTGTTCAAATTGTCAATATACCCTGTGTGCATAACATATGAGCACCTACCGGATCTGTCAGCGTCCGCATCACGCCGCTGACAGAAACACGAAAAAGCCCCGAGGATCGGGACCAAGGAGACACTGGCACCGTGCATGCTGACAGGTCTTCTTATCAATCAAACGTAACCTTAACTGAAGTCAACATTTACAGATCCACCCGATGTTCTTGCCTGTATGGAATGTCCACCGCCGTTCATCTTACCCAAAATCCGGCCTCGCTCTGAGTCGCCCGTAAAATTCTGGAGTTTCACGTTTACACGATTTCCTCTTAAGTTAAGATCGTATCCCGCTTCATCAGGAACGCTAATGCGAATGCTGCCCCCGCTGGTGCGAAGATCAAGATCACCTGTTATTTCTAAAAGATTTGCGGTAATACTTCCGCCACTGGTGCGGCCTGATACGGCACCTTGAACTTCTTCAAGCGTGATGTGTCCACCGGATGTGCGAAGATTTAACTCACCCTGAGTATTCTCAGCATTTATGTGTCCTCCACTTGTTCTTGCATCTGTATTGCCGCTGCTGTTCAAAATTTCAATATGGCCGCCTGATGTTCGTAAATCCATCGTGCCCACGATTCGATCAACACTAACATGACCACCACTGGTTCGGGCTGAAAGATCATTTTGAAGATTCTCTGCCGAAATATGGCCACCGCTTGTACGCGCCTCAACCAATGATGATTCCGGTGTAAATACCTTAAAAGCTATGCTAAAATTATCACCTGATCTAAACCAGCCCCCAAAGGAAGAGGAGTTTTCTTTTTTAGCCGAAGCTGTAACCGTATTTCCCTGTTTTTCAATCGTGATTTCATAATCATCAAGATCGGTATCTGATACTGAATAGTACCTGTTTCCCTTACGTACATACATTTCAACGCGAACTTCATTATCCGAATGACCCACCACATCAATATGCCCCCCCGAAGTATTGATCAGAACTGAAGGTGAATTCTCCACAGAAAAAGTCTCTGTTTGATAAGCATCCGAAGATGACTGTGCTACAACCGTTGAAAACATTGACATCACAACGGCCAGTATTGATAGGATTACACATTTTATTTTTTCCATAGATTTGTATCATTATAATTTGAGTTCCAGCGAAGGTAAAATTCTTTACGGATTGGAAAGAGTGAAGGTTTCATTTTTAGAATATTTGAAAAATATTGTCCACTCAAATAGTGTGTTTCCAAGAGTAGTTCTTTAACTTCACACCGAATTAAAAAAGATTTGAACTATGAAATTACCCTATGCACTGGCAAAGCGGTTTGTAGCCGGAGAAACATTCCAGAAAGCGCTTCCAAAAGTACGAGCCTTAAACGAAAATGGAATTAAAGTAACACTTGATCTTTTAGGCGAAAACCTGAAAAATCGAAAAACTACTGATCAAACCGTTGACGAATATATTCAGCTTATTCGAAATATTGATTTGGCAGGGTTGAAAAATACCATATCCATTAAGCTTACCATGCTTGGACTCGATATTGATGAAGACTATTGCCGTGAGAATTTACATAAACTGCTTGATGAAGCTCGCGCTAAGAACTCCTTTGTTAGAATAGATATGGAAGGTTCGGCAGTGACAGGGATAACAATAGATATTTTCAAAGAAGCATTTAAAAAATATGGTAAACATGTGGGGATTGTAATTCAGGCTTACCTGCACCGATCGAAAGAAGACATCAAAGAGCTGGCGGAATTGGGTGCAGATGTTCGGCTTTGTAAAGGAGCCTATGGAGAGCCGGAAAATGTTGCTCTGCAAAATATGCCTGATATTCGTGCAGCCTTTAAAGAGTATGCAAAAATCTTATTTGATAAAACGGCCTTTCCGCGTATTGCAACCCATGATGATGAACTTATTGATTGGGTAAAAGAATATACAGAAGAGAATAAAATTGAGAAATCCCGGTTTGAATTTCAAATGTTGTATGGACTCCGTGAGGACACAATGAACCGATTAACTGTCGATGGCTACAACACACGGGTGTATGTACCTTATGGCACGATGTGGTTTCCCTATTTTAAAAGAAGGTTGCTGGAAAGAAAAGAAAACGTATTTTTTGTACTTAGCACAATGTTCAAAAAATAAAGTGAGATAAAATTTATCTCACCAGCGTCATGTGGCGGGTATAGGTTTTTGATGGGGTTTGAAGCCTATACACATAATTTCCACTTGATAATGTGCTGCCATCAAACTGAATATTATACTTCCCTGCAGATTGTTCGCCATCGATTAAAGTAGCAATTCTGGTTCCAATCGAATTAAACAGCTCTAACTTGATCGGATTCTCTTTCTCAAGCGTGTAACTGATATTTGTGTACGGACTAAACGGATTTGGATAATTTTGTAAAAGTCCTGTTCTGATCGGAGAATCTTCTCGCAACAAAATGTTATCCAAATTTAAAGGATAAAATTCTCTCTCCTCTGATGTGGCTTCTTCTGTAAATTGGCGACGAGTTAAAATCTCCCCATTCTCAAAGGATTCAAAAGAGATGATAAACGTAGAAATTCTTTCCGGATCAGTATCGTTAGGTAGCAAAGATAAATTGCTGCCATAGGCGATTCCGGCCATTGAAAAAGTAAGTATAAGTAGAAGTAGTATCTTAATTTTATTCATTGTCAAAAAACTTGCTGATTTATCCGTTCCTAATATACTTCATATTAACGCCAAGAGTTTCAAAAAAGTTTAATTTTTTTCATGGAAAAAAATAACACCTTTCGTTCTGTTATTGGTCTACTGCTGTGGGTCGGTATATGTTACTTTGTTGCCTGGACAGGTGCTCAGGTTTCGCCGGGCATAGCTTCCTCTGAATGGTACGAGCAATTAAACCGGCCGGATTGGAATCCACCCGGTTGGCTGTTTGGGCCGGTCTGGACAATTCTCTACACATTTATGGGCATTGGCGCGTGGAGAATCTGGCGAAAATTGGGTTTCCAAGATGGAAAAACAGAGCTTTCCATGTTCGGAGTTCAACTGTTTTTAAACGGACTTTGGTCGCAGTTGTTTTTCGGAATGCAGGAAGTAGGACTCGCTTTTCTTGAAATATTCTTCCTTTTGACAGCGATTATTATCACCACCATTCTATTCTTTAAAGAGGACAAAATTGCGGGATGGTTTTTTGTGCCCTACATCCTTTGGGTAGCCTTTGCGACTGTTTTAAACGGAACTATTTGGGTGATGAATTAATGCGAGACCTCCAAGGTTTTTGAAACCTTGGAGGTCTTTCCCTATTTACGAAAATCGATCCGCTAACCGATTGATCAAATATCCGCTCTCTTTGAGCGCCTGCGTGGCAAAGCTACCAAAGAAATCCGTTACGGCTTCAAATTCCTTGATGAACCCTTTCTTGTCGTCTTTTTCTACCATCTCAATTAATTTTTGATGATGTTTGAAAAAAGAAACCAGCATATCCCGGCGCTCTTTGTTTGAAAAAACAATGTCGGCATAAAGTTCTGCATCCTGCGCAAAAATTCGTCCGGTCATCATGAGTTCGGCACGGTAAACAGGACTTGAATATTCAAGCATTTGGTTGGGATCCAGCTCATACTGTTTCATAAAAGAGCCGTGCAAAAGTGCTACAAAATGGCGAAGTCCCTGCACCAAATTCATTACGTGATCGTGATTTTCGGGATCAGCCTCAATCACCTGCATTCCCCATAATTCACACTGCTCTTTTAACCATGATGTCTTTTCCATGTCACGCCCATCGCAAAATACAATCAGCTGCTTCGACAGATTTGGTACATCGGGTCCGTGCATGGGGTGAAGGCCAACAACCGGTCCGCTATGGGCGTCCATCATTGCCTGAAGAGGTTCAGACTTGTTACTGGTAAAATCAGCCAGAATAGTCTTATCGTGAAGTTTATTCGCCAGGCGCTGAATAACATCAACCGTAATATTTATCGGAACCGTAACGATGGCGAGATCCAGCTTTGGGGCAATTTCGTCGAGCTCATACCAATTTCCCTTGTCAATGCTGTAGGTGATGTGTCCGCTTTGATCAGCTACTTTTCGGTACAGTGACCCCATTCCACCATTACCGCCAACAAACAGAATGTGTTTAGGCTCTTTGGTGGATCGCGGAAATGTATTGGTGGATTGAGTGGCTCTGGAAGCAGACATAATCATTCGTAAAAAATCCTCTGCCCAGTCGGGATCCAAATCGCGCTCCTCGGCCATGGTTCTAAAACGCAGCGTTTTCTCCTCCTCGCGGCTGGCAACAAAAACAGGAAGCTGATTTTCAATTTTATGCGCGATGACATCAAACGAAACCTTGTTTCTCTCCTTCAGCAGATCTAAAATTTGCTGGTCAATGGAATCAATTCGCTGGCGCTGTTCTGATAAGTCGTTCTGTTTCGGCATAGCTGTTTGTTGATGACAATTTAGGATGGCTCAAAAGTACCTCAATTCCTACAAAAATGTGCAATAAGAGAATTTTTGCAACTGAAATTCTTTCTTTCGGATAAATAGGTCGTTATCTTGCGGGGTATGTCAGAATTTAAACTTCACTCACCATGGGAACCCGCCGGAGATCAGCCACAGGCGATCAAGGAACTCACGGAAGGGATCAACCAAAAAGATAAGTATCAAACGCTTTTAGGGATTACCGGTTCGGGGAAAACCCGCACAATTGCCGGCGTGATTGAAAACGTGCAAAAGCCAACGTTGGTGATGAGTCACAATAAAACGTTGGCGGCACAGCTTTATCGGGAGCTAAGCGATTTTTTTCCTGAAAACCGGGTTGAGTTTTTCATCTCCTATTACGACTACTATCAGCCTGAGGCGTACATTTCTGCTCAGGATAAATTTATCGAGAAAGATCTTTCCATCAACGAGGAAATCCAGAAATTACGGTTGCGGGCAACAAGTTCATTGCTGTCTGGGCGGCGTGATGTTATTATCGTTTCATCTGTAAGTTGTATTTACGGTATTGGCTCACCATCGGAATATGAAAAGCTGATTATTACGCTAAACGTGGGTCAGTCGATTCCACGAAACACCCTTTTATACGATCTGGTTGATTTACACTATTCCAGAAATGATATTGACTTTAAGCGCGGAACCTTTCGTGTTCGCGGAGACGTCATTGATGTATATCCCGCTTATTCAGAAGAGGGACTGCGAATTTCCATGTGGGGAGATGAAATTGAAAAACTGGAGATTTTTAACGTCGATCACGGAAATGTTCTTGAAGAGGTTGAGGAGTTTCGAATTTTTCCGGCTTCCCATTACGTAACGTCTAAAGGGCGGCTTGATGAAGCCATTCAGCAGATTCGGGACGAAATGCACCACCGGGTAGATGTTTTGCAGGATGAGCAGCGTTTTTTAGAAGCGAAGCGGATTCAGCAGCGGACACTTTTTGATATAGAAATGATGCAAGAGATTGGATACTGCTCGGGAATCGAAAATTATTCCAGATATTTAAGTGCACGAAAACCGGGCGAACGCCCCTACTGTCTTTTCGATTATTTTCCTGATGATTTTATGCTTGTGGTGGATGAGAGCCATCAAACCGTGCCTCAAATCGGCGCGATGTACGGTGGAGATCGATCCCGTAAATTAGAATTGGTTGAGCATGGGTTCAGGCTTCCATCCGCAATGGATAATCGTCCGTTGACATTTGAAGAGTGGGAGACGATGGTCAATCAGGCCATATTTGTGAGCGCGACTCCGTCAGATTATGAGCTGGAGCAATCGAATGGTGTGTTTGTGGAGCAGCTAATTCGACCGACCGGTTTGATGGAGCCGGAAATTGAGGTTCGTCCGCTGGGTTCGCAAGTGGATGATCTGCTGGAAGAGATTCAGAAACGGGTTGAAAAAAATGAGCGCGTTTTATGTATCACCTTGACAAAAAGATTAAGTGAAGAGCTCAGCGAGTATTTGAAAAATCTGGGGATCAGCGCGGCGTACATGCATAGCGAACTGGATGCCATGCAGCGGGTTGAGGTGCTGTACAAATTCAGACGCGGAGATTTTAACGTTCTTGTGGGAATTAATTTATTGAGAGAGGGAATCGATATTCCAGAGCTGACACTTGTCGCTATTTTAGATGCCGATAAAGAAGGGTTTTTACGATCGGAAACAGCGTTGTTTCAGATTGTGGGCCGAGCTGCACGAAACGTGGGTGGAAAGGCTATTTTGTATGCCGATAAAATGACAAACGCTATTCAAAAAGTAGTGGCAGAAACCGATCGCCGCCGCGAAATTCAGATGGCGTACAATAAAAAGCACGGCATCACCCCGAAAACAATTGAAAAAGAGTTGAAACCGTTGGTGGACCCATCACTGATTTCAACCAAGAGTTTCGATTTTGGACAGAAAGAATCCGGTGAGGAAAAAGATTATTTAGAGGTTGTAAAAGTTGCAGAAGATGGCATCCAGTACAAGGCAAATCCTGCAATGAAAGAAGTTACATTTGAAAGCAAGGATAAATTTCTCGATTATCTGCGTGAATCGATGGTTCAGGCCGCAAAAAACATGGAGTTTGAAGAAGCTGCGCGAATTCGCGATCAAATTGGTAAATTAGAACAAGAACTATAAACTAATAATTGTCCAACATGGGTAAGATTGATTTTTTAAAGACATTTATAAAAGACAGAGATGTGGCTTCTATAACACCTACATCAAGTCGTTGTGTTAAAAAAGTGTGTACTCACATTGATTTCTCGAAGGATTTTCTCCTTGTTGAATATGGGCCGGGAGATGGAGTCTTTTCTAAATACCTGCTCGATAAAATGACTCCGGGTTCTCGGCTTGTGCTCATCGAAGCAAATGAAAACTTTGCTGAAACATTAAAAAAAGAGCTTGATGATCCACGCGTTGAAGTTCATAATATTTTGGCCGGTGATGTGCGCGATGCACTGAAGCCCGAAGATATTGGGAATGTGGATTACGTACTTTCGGGAATCCCATTTTCATTCCTTAATAAAGAGAGAAAACGAGTAGTGCTAACAGCTACAAAAGACATTCTTAAAGAAGGTGGAAAATTTTTAGCCTACCAGACCAGCGGTCACTTGAAAAAGCCTGTGATGGAAGTGTTCGGCAACTACGAAACCGAATTTGAGATGTTGAATATCCCTCCTTACTTCATTTATGAAGTGATTAATAATGGAACGAACGGTAAAGTAGCTCAGGAAAAGTAGCTTCTTGTTCATGCTGATTTCGTAGATGCTTAACATAATTTAGGGGAATTCTCCCCTCCTTTTTAAGTCTCTTTCGATACGGATACTTCGGTGGGGGGCTGGGGGTGGTTAAACAACTCTTAGTTTAGTTAATTATTTACTTCCAATCTTTGTTTGACCTGATTTTGCCAATCTTTTTAAGGCTTTAATCTACTTCAAAAAAGCCCCTCATTTAACAAATCAAATAAATGGGTTTTTGATGTATACCCTTTATTTAACCTGAAATTATATTAGTGAAATCAAATTTTTTATATACATTGGTAGACCATCCTTATTTAATGAGGTTATTATGAAAACACTATTACTTTTCCCCTTCCTTCTTTTGTTTGTGGTAATGAGCTGTTCATCTACAGAAACAACAACCAACCAATCATCTTCCGGCACACAATTGGAACAGGTTGAAATGCCCCCCAAAGGATCTGTTTCTGATGATAAAGACTTTTACCGGGATTTGTCTGATTATCTAAGGCGAATCCCCGGAGTAAATGTCACCCAAAACACAGTTACCATTCGCGGAATTAGCTCTTTTACCTCTGGGATTGAGCCGTTGTTTGTGATTGATGGTCAAGTGGTTGGGACCAGTTACGCCCAAGTAAAAAACATGATTAGCGTTCGCCAAATTGACTACGTACAAGCACTGAAAGGTTCCGATGCAGCTACTTACGGCGTTAGAGGTGGAAACGGGGTTATTTTGATTGTGACGAAAAAGTGAGTTCTAAGTGTTGAGTTATTAAAACTAAAAACTAACAACTCAACACTAAAAACTTGTTAAATCAACTTTTCTAAATTCCATTTCTGCTCCCTCGGCTTGCAAGGCAATATGTCCATGATCAGCCGTGGCACTTGTTCCGTGATTAACCAAGTCTCCATTTACCCAAACCATTACTTCATTCCCCAAAACCTCTACAACCATATCATTCCACTCACCGACCGGGTTTTCAGAATTATCGGTAAGATTAAGAATCCGGCGGTTATCATCCTCAGTGCCTCCCCATGTTTCTTCCGGTCCCCGCCGTTCCTCCATATTGGGGACATTAATATCCTCGGCAATCACCCAAAAATCACCGGCATTTTCGTGCATCATTTGTACTTCAATAGATTGCGGAAACATGTCATACAGCGCCCTGGGCTCAGAGGCGTAGATTAAAACCCCTCCATTTCCCGGTTCTCCCGGAAACCGATACTCTATCTTGAGCCGATAATTTTCATATTCATCATCCGTGATAAGATGGCCTCTGGGTTCGCCCCGGGTAATCAACAGGTTATCCCGAACTAAAAAAGGACGTGTTGTATCGGGTGATTGATCCATCTCCGGAACATCCATATGCCAGCCCGATAAATCTTCACCGTTAAACAATGAAATCGTCTCCGGTGTGGATTGACAAGCAAATAGCGTTGCAAAAACAACAATAAAAATAATTGCGGGTAATGTTTTCATAGCCTTAAAATTTGTTGATTTATTAGAAGCCTATAGATGAGAAAAACGAAGCTTAAAAACAATAAACGTTTTGGCTGAAACTGTAAAGATATCTTTACGTACAGTAAAATATTATATACATTTGTAATAATCATCATTAATAAAATTTATGACCCCCATGGATGAACAAACGAATAAAGCAAATAACACACACTGGCCTTACACTTCCCTTTTACTTTTTGGTTACTTTGGAAAAGATCCACCGGGTGGAAAAACCCTGTTTATCAGAAGCACTATCGGGGTGTTTCTCTGCGCAATTGGGATCGTTTTTAGTGCGGTTTTTGAAAACCCGATGCTTGTAATTCCCACTTTGACCCTCATCCCTGTTTCGGTGCTCATCATCATGTGGGCATACAAGGAATATCTTGCCCAGCTGGACGAACTAAGCCGGACCATACAATACGAATCCCTCGCATTTGCTTACGGCATTGCAATGGTAATTGGGTTGACCCTCCATGCCTTCGGAGTCCAGTTTGACACTCCTTTTTCTCCCATTTGGATCCTGTTTGCTGAGGGGCTTCGGGGATTTGCATTAACACGAATAGCTAAAAAGTACACATGAAAAATAAACTTAGGGTTTTAAGAGCCGAGCGTCACTATTCCAAGGAGATTTGGCCGAAAAAGTGGGTGTCTCCCGCCAAACAATTAACGCCATTGAAAACGATAAATACGATCCCAGTCTTTCACTGGCATTTAAGATCAGTGGGCTGTTTGGTAAACCCGTAGAGGAAATTTTTGAGAATGGGGAGAAATGAGATGATTTACGGAAGGGAGTGTGCGGTTCTAAAAGAACCGCTCCAAGTGCTTGGAACCTTTTGGAGAGTTGGGGTGATAATTTTTCTGTAAGGAATCCCGTTTTTTTGGCTCATACATAAAAGAGCAGGAATAATACAAAGAGAAGATTTATGAAGAAGATCATATCAAAAATGAATAAAGAAATTATGGGATTCACTAAACATATGGATGCTAAACCGGATGCGGAAAGACCAACAACTTTCTGGTTTTATGCCAATTCTGAGGAAAACATCTATCGTCTGGCTAACCATCTTCAAGAGCGAGGATTAAAGATCGAGCATTGTGGACCGGCTGTTTCTACTGACGAACTACTGCTGATCGCCGAAAAATGGATGGCCCCAACAGAGGAAACGACGAACAATCTTTGGACCTATTTCAATGAACTTTCCGAACGGTTCGAGGTGGAGTATGATGGGTGGGAAACAAGGATTGATTTGTGAGAGGAGAGGGTGTGGCTCTATAAACTGAACCGCAGAATTACGAATTAAAATATCGAATGACGATGGTTAACCGCGTTCATCATTCATTATTCGAAATTCGATCTTTAATTCAACGGAATCAACAGAAGTGCATTTGCCACGCCCCGTTCACCTTCATTGTCAAATTGGCCATTGTCGCTCGGATAGCTCACTACCCCTTTTTCTTGAGTCCACATCGTTGTAGAGCCTCCACCATCCAGATTCAGGGCAGATATTGCTCCCATTGACTCCATCAGTTCGGTCAGCTCGGGGATCGACATTCCATTCGCCTCGCTGGATCTGCCATCTACCGTAATGAGAAGGAGTTCTCCCGATTCGGTTATTCCCACGGCAGTTCTGGGGTGCCGGTTCTGATTGAAAGGGTCATTATTAAACGTTTGTACTTCCTCATTCAACATTAACAACGGACCTGACCCTAATACCGTGGGATCATCAACAGAAAGCCAGCCCTCATTAGGGCGTGCTAAAATGTAGGCGGAACCGTCACCCGAAATTCCAATGCCCCCGTTCTCAGAATAACCACGACGGTTTACTGCGCCCTGTTCAATTGTCTCACCATCTTTTCTAAAAAAGACGACCGATCCGCCATGTTCTACATCAAAAAAAGATCCGTTAATGGCAGCTAACGCCTCATTTTTCTCAGCAAAGCGGCTGGTCTTAACCAAAACGGTATCCGACCATGCGAAGCGCAGTGCGGTTTCTGTGCGATTCATATCTATTCTGATCACATTGATACTCTGCCTGGAGTTAAAATAGTCGGAACCATGATACTGCTCCCACATGATCCCTTCAGCAATCGTTTCAGAATTCCAGGAACCTGCCTCAACCGTCAGAGCTTCTTGTGCATGCAACACATTCGGCAGAGAGATGGTGGTTATAAAGAAAACGTAAAAGAAGGATTTGAGGAAAATTTTCATTGAAGTGGGTTTAATTGTCGAATGATTAAAGTTAAAACACTTATACATTCAAATTCTAAATTCTGCGGTTCGATATTCTTTTTGATAGGTATAGTTAGATATTCAACTGTACTGACTATTAATGATTAAGTATTTCGCCAAATTATCTCAGACGATAAACAGATATTATCTATTATGAAAATATACCCGCTTTCTGTTCTCCTAATTGCTTTGTTTATCGCATTTACAGCTACAGAAACAATGGCACAGCAAGTAGTGCCCACTGATCGATATTACTCGGTACCACAAGACAACCAGGCTTTTTTCTTTCAACCATCAAACATCTCTATTTATCAAGCCGGGGTATTTGGCGGTGTGATGGACCGGTTTTCCAAACACCCTTTATCCGCCATCAACCGTAATCCCGCAGGGCTTAACAATATTGACACCCAGAATTACCTCTATGTTGATGTGAAAACCGTGCCCGAAGAAAATCTTATAATTTTCCCCTCCGGATGCGTTAACTGTATAACCCAAAGGGGCATCTCCAGCCCGACAAGTTTAACTATCGCCGGTCCAAGGAATGTATCGAAAAGAACACAAGAACCATTTTTATCTGCCGCTTATTTTGTTAAGACACACCCAGATTCCCCACTCCGTTTTGGAATGACCTACCAGTTAATGAGTATTGATAACTCATTTTATCAGTTGAGATCCCAGCCGCACAATCCATACGAAATTGGGTTGTACTTCAACAACCTTTTGTCAACACCCTCCACCAGTTTTCCCGATGACCGTGAACAACATCGTACATTAGGGCATTTTCCATCCTTTTATACTGCCTTTGAGTTTTCAACCCGTTTCAGCGCTGGGCTAAAAATCAGTTACAACGACTATTCCGGGAACGGCTTGCAGATTACTGAAGATTTTGGAACCCAACCGGATCCCACCCAAGGTCAAACAACTACCATTTCCAGAGATCGTGAGGTACACTACAGCCACTGGGATTTTTCTGCTGGGGTACAAGTATCACTCAATGAGTCTGTAAAAACGGGAGTAAGTGCCGGTTTTTTGACGGGGAATTTCGATCAGGACGGACGGGGAACGTACTTGCAGGATTATCTGAATCCCGATGACTACTCTGATGATTTTTACTACTCCATGTTCGGTGATATGTTCACCCGAGAGAGGTTTACCCGAACGGGAAATACATACTACGCAGACACTGACATTGAGTTTGAAATTAATGACAACTCTCAAATTCAAGTTAATTATAGAATCAGTCGGTCAGACCAAGAGTTTAATTTCGATGGGTCATCATTTATGAAAAGAGATATTGAAAATTCCTCTCCAGATGATGATGAAACTGTACTGTGGTTTTTTAATGAACAAGAACGCAATATTTTGACTCGGGGAGAAGGCGATTCTGAGTTATGGCAGCATAACTTCTCTACCGGATTTCGTCACAACTTGGGCAACGGATTCGGGTTTCAAACCGGTTTACAGATTAACTTTGATGTAGACAAAGAGTCATTTAATGATCTTCAACAACAGCTATCTGATTACTACAGTTACCGAGAAACCGGTGGAGAAATGACAGAAGAACAACGGGTAGTGAACGACATTAGGAGTCTAAATAACATGCAGGTCAGTAAGTATCGGGCTACCGGATTTCTACCCCTAATTATCAGCAAGTCCTTTGGTCCAAAATTTTACATAGAACTTGGGGTGATGGGTCACTATCGAAGTGAAATCTACAAACTTAGTCAGCAGCTTGAGTACGATTATTTCTCTCAACAAATTGGGGACGAAGAGGCGTCGTCAGAACATCAGAGCAGTTCGATCTACGATCAACGCTACGTACAAAACGAAACACTATTCAACGGGTTCAGCTCCATAACCTTCTCACCCGACAGCCGGCTCAGTTTCATACTAATGGGTTTTTCTGATCGGCGCCAAATCAACAGGGTTCGTAGCCTTGATGCATTGCGACTTAAGTTCTCTGCGGAAATTGGGTTTTAGTAGTTGCCTTCACCAACCCTCCAAGGGTTTCGAAACCCTTGGAGGGTTTTTCGCGAATTATTTCCCAATACAAAACCTCGAAAAAATAGAGCTTAATATATCCTCATTGGTGATCTCGCCGGTGATGGCTCCGAGGTCTTTAAGTGCGGCGCGAAGGTCAATGGCGAGGAAGTCGCCGGTCATTCCTTGGTCGAGGGCGTGAATGGCACGATTTACGTTTTCGCGGGCTTTTTGCAGGCCATCGCGGTGGCGGGAGGAAGTGACCAGTATACTTGACGTGTCGTAATCTTTGTTTTCCAGCGCCCGCTGTTTCATCACCTTTTTAAGATCATCGATATTGGTGTTATTGATCGCGGAGATTTTTAGATCGTAATGAATGCGTTCTTCAGGGTTTTCAGCATCGGATCGGCGATCCGGCTTACTATTGAGATCGAGTTTTGTGCCAATCAACAGAAATGGGGTTTCGGCGGCGCGTTTTTGAAACCCTGCAATTTCTTCGCGTTCCTCGCTGTCAAAAGGAAGGGAAAGATCTTTCAAATAAACCACAAGATCCGCTTCTTCAAATGCTTTTTGAGATCGTTTTACACCCTCAGCTTCAATGATGTCTTCAGTGTCGCGCAGTCCGGCAGTGTCAATCAGTTTGAAGAGGAGTCCGTCGTAGCTCCAGTCGGCATCGATAGTGTCGCGTGTAGTGCCGGCAATTTCGGTAACAATAGCACGTTCGCTGCCAATCAGCGTATTTAAAAGTGTGGATTTCCCCGCATTGGGTCGGCCGATAAATACTGTTTTAACACCATCTTTCACCAATCGTCCGGTTTCGTAGGTGTCCAGCAGATTGCCGATCTCCTCATCCAGATCGCTGAGCAGTTTGTGAAGCTGCTCCTTGTTGGCAAACTCCACATCCTCTTCTATGAAATCGAGTTCGAGCTCCACCATGGCCGTGGCATCAATAATTTGCTGGCGAAATATTTTAATATGTCGCCCCAATCGCCCTTCCAACTGCTGATTGGCCGCATCCACTGCTTTGATGCTTTTGGCGTGAATCAGATCAGCTACCGCTTCAGCCTGATCGAGATCCAGCTTTCCGTTCAAAAATGCCCGCTGGGTAAATTCACCTGGTTCTGCCGGACGGACATCCTGCTCCAAAATGGTTTCCAAAACCGATTGTGTAACCAGCACTCCGCCATGACAAGAAATCTCAACTGTATCTTCGCCTGTATATGATTTTGGGGATCGAAACACCGTGGCTAAAACCTCATCAACAATACGCCCGTCTTTTTTAATAATCTTGCCGAAGTGAACCGTGTGAGAATCTACGTTGGTGAGATCTTTTCCACGAAAGCAGCTTGTCACTTTTTCAAACGCCCCCTTCCCTGATACGCGAATGACGGCAATTCCTCCCTCTCCAACGGGAGTGGCGATGGCGGCGATGGCGGGGTAGTGGTTGATTTTTGGCATTCTTTCAATTTTTAAACATTCACCTTTTCGCGGCAATTTTGGTTATGTAATTTTCCAATCTCCACTCTAAAAAATAAATGTAGTTAATATTCTTTGAAACAATTTTAAAGAGATGGAATAAGAGCGGGTTATTATGGAAGCAATAGCCGATTACTTTTACTTGAGTTCTCTGAACACTCCTGCTGACTACTTGGTATTTGGCGCACTAATTATGTTTGTAATGGGTTTTGTATCCTTTTTTTACGATCCGATGCGGGTTCGATTTAGATCCAGGTACTTTTTTTATCTGTCCATTTTTCTGTTCATTCTGGCCGTTTATTTAGGGTGGAATGATTTCGACGATAAAATTATGCGAATCTGGGATTCTTTATAGTTACTTACGAAGTTCTTATCAAACCTAATCATCCGTGAAAATCTGCGCATAACACTGCGGGACTCTGCAAGAAACAATTGATAAGAATATAATTAAGCTTGGAAGTTTATTAAGAGTGTATGGAATAGTTCTCGCGGATTTACGCTGATGAAACGCTGAGTTTCGCAGATGTGTAAATGTTTAGAATTCATCAAAAATGCGAGAATAGGATATGGCTTAAAGGTTAGAGATTTACCTCTCTTTAGACATGTTTGAAAACATTTAATTATTCTCCGAAAGTTTCAAAAAGAGAAATCGAAAATAATGAGTTCATTATGAGTCAATTAGCTGACATCTTATTGATTAGTTCCGGCGTTACTTTTATTGTTGGAATTCTGGCGTTGTTCATCAAGCCTATCCGTATTAAAGATAAAACCCGGTACTATTTTCTTGTTGCATTCATGCTGTTAGGGTTAGGTTTAACCTTTGGTTGGAGTGATTTTGTTCAGGGATTGAATGATGGAGTGAAAGGGGTCAATTGTGACTCATGTGATGAAAAAACTGAGCAAGTAGATTAAAATTCTATTCCAGTTCATCATTTATCAATGCACTCCTATCCGCGAAAATCTGCACAAAACACTGCGGGACTCTGCGAGAAACAAATGGAATGAATATGATTAAGCTTGGAAGTTTACTAAGAGTGCATGGAATTAGTTCTCGCGGATTTACGCTGATGAAACGCTGAGTGTCATCACCCCAAAGTATTTTCTACAATTACGTACTCCTCCACCGGTTTTCCGCCCATCAAATGTTCTTGTATGATGCGCTCTAAAACCTCGGGCGAACAGGAGTGGTACCACGTTCCTTCAGGGTAAACCACCGCAATGGGGCCGCGTTTACAAATTCGCAGACAGTTTGCCTTTGTGCGGTAAATGCCGCCGGCACCATCAAGATTGAGCTCCCTTAATCTCGCTTTTAAATAGTGCCACGATTCCAATCCGATTTCATATTTGCAGCATTTGGGATTGGTCTGATCAGCACACAAAAAGATGTGCCTCTTTATGGACGGAATGTGCAGTTCTTCAGCTTTTTGTTTTGCTTTATCACTCATGGTAAAATGTGTATGAAAGCCAATGAATAATTAACTCAAATCAACGCTCATCAGGTCGTCCCCCTGCTCTCTGCGTTCGCTTCCCCCTTCGAAGGGGGACTTTTTTATCTCGAATTCACTTCAATTTCTCTACCCGATGCTTCCACAATTTCATCCAGTCGCTCGTCAAGATTTTTGGCAACTTCCGTGATGGTTTCTACGGCTTGCAGATAAAAGTCCGGGTTGATGTTTTCGAACGTATCGGATGGTGCGTGGTAGTGCTCATGATCTTCTACGCCAAAATAGACAAACGGAACTCCCTTTTGATGAAAAGGTCCGTGATCGGATGCCAACGTCCAGTCTTGATCCCACTCATCGGAATCATACCCAAATAGAACATTTATCTCGGCGTCCGCGGCAGACTCTTCAATCATCGGCTTAAGAAATGGATAGTGATACGTTCCCACGGCGTATAATTCGTTTTCGAAGTTGGTGCTGATCATATCCATATTGATGTTCAGGGCAATCTGTTCAAGTGAAACAATAGAATTGTCCACAAAATGACGAGCTCCTGAAAGTCCTTGCTCCTCTGCATCAAAGGCAACAAACAGGATGCTGTTTTTGGGCTGATTTTCACTGAAATAACGGGCAAGAGACATCAACCCGGCTGTACCGGAAGCGTTGTCGTCGGCTCCGTTATAAATTTCGCCGTCTTCCTCACCAAGATGATCGTAATGTGCGGTAATCACAATAAATCGATTCGGATTTTCACTTCCTTCTACGTAGCCAATTATGTTTACGGCACCGGTAAATTCCTGTTCACTTCGTGGATTGGTAAAATCAAACGGATGACGATAGGTGTCGCCAAATGTCATCAACCCAAGTGATTCAAACCGTTCTTCGATATAGAGCTGCGCCATAAGGTTTCCTTCCGTTCCCGTTCGGCGTCCTTCGAGTTCGTTGGAAGAGAGGTATTCAACGTCTTGCAACAGCTGTTCGGGCTGATCAACAGACTCCACATCAGGTTGAGGTTCACAGGCAAAAGGCGTAAATAAAAAGATGGGAATCAGTAGTGAAAACGCGGTGCGAATGATTGGCATAAGTTGATCAGTAGGTTAAAAGAAATTCAATCCAAAATAACAGATTATGAGTAAAAAACTCTCGAATTATTTTTGTGAAACTGTAGCTAATGATTATTCGTAAAGATATTTTATAATGCAGGATATTAAAGAGTGAATTTTTGAGGATTTAAATTATGGGCACAACTTATAGAAATAAGGGTAATTCGGAGAAGGATCTGTTAGACAGCTATATTGAGGAAAAGATTGAGAGTGCAGATGACGGACCGGAAGATCAAAAAAACAACCGAGGCGGATGGGGGACACTGTTGGTAGTTGTAATTATTGCTTATCTGGTTTTTGGCGGGTTTAATACGGTGAAGAATGCAATCACCATTCCCGGTTCTCAGATATTTGCCAGTAGTATGTCTGCTTTAAATGAACCCAGTGAGGATTTGTTGAATCGTATGAACAGCAGCATGGTAGAAATGGGCTACACCGGACTGAACCATGATGATCTCAGGGAATTGCGAAGTGAAGGAGTTTCTGCCACTTATATTTCAAATGTCCGGGGACTTGGGTTTACGGACCTTACGCTCGAAGAAGCCGTTAGACTTGCAAACGCGGATGCTTCATCTGCATTTATGGCCATGATGATTGAGCTGGGATATGATCTTTCCATTGATGATTTTGTTCGTCTGCGCAACGCAGGCGTCACCGCGTACTACACCAGTAATGTGCACGATCTTGGTTATCGCGATGTAACGGTTGATCAGCTTGTGCGGATGCAGCGAATTGGGTTGAGCACTTCACTAATTGAACGTCTGCAGGAAGAACGTGGTGAGGATGTTCCGCTTGAAGATATTATTCGCTATCGTATTAGTAACCAATAACTTCCTCCCTTCTCGAATGTGTGCGATTGTAAAGAGGAGAGACTTTTAAATCAAATTTTAATAATCAATCACTTTCTCTGTCATGTTCACAAACAAGAGGATGTTATCACTCTACCGAAACCGGCAATCCGATGGATAATATTTCGACAGACTTATTCCCATACCACCCAACAGCTGTTGGAGATAAGTAAGACAGTTTTGACTCTTTCAATCGCAGTATTCAGGTGGAGAAGACCTCTATTAATGGATATTCCCCATTAATTTTTTGATTGGTTTATTAAATAACAAGAGCAGCAAACCACCGCCAACTGTTGTCATTACGATCAGCCAGAAGAGGTCGGGCAGCAGAGTGGGATCTGCCTGGATCATTTCGTCATCAAACTGTCCGGCAATACGTCCTGCAATCAGGTTTCCGAAAGCGATGGACATAAACCAGATTCCCATCATTTGTCCCACCAATTTTTTGGGTGAGAGTTTAGTAACGGCACTCAGGCCCACAGGACTCAGGCAAAGTTCACCGGTTGTGTGCAGCAGGTAGGTCATAATCAGCCAGGTGGGCAGTACTTCATTTCCGCCCACTACATAGTACGAAGCAAACATCATCACCAGGAAACCAAAACCGAGAAAGATCAAACCGAAAGCAAATTTAACGGGAGTGGAAGGCTCCAGGTTCTTTTTAGCCAGCCATACCCACAACCAGCCAAAGACTGGTGCAAGCGTGATAATGAAGAACGCGTTGACGGATTGAAGCCAGCTTGCCGGCATCAGCCACCCTAAAATATCCCTGTCGGTATACCGCTCGGCAAACAGGTTCAGGGAAGACCCGGCCTGTTCAAACCCAGACCAGAAGATGGCTGAAAAAATAAAGAGCGCCGCGATAACCCCGATCTTTTTTTGCTCATCCGCCGTTAAATTTTCAGCTATATACACATAAATGAAATAGGCAATAACAAATAGAAAGATCACAATTCCGGATGCATCTGCAACGGCCACCGGGTTGATGGTAATCCAGCCCATGCTTACCGTAACAAATGAGAGGATCAGCAGTGCCCCGGTAACCCACAGACCATTTTTAATTCGTTTAAAAAGCTTCTGCTGTTTCACGGGATCATCCGCTTCTTCAGGTTCCAAGCCTATATCTCCAAGGTATTTTTCTGTCATTTTAAACTGAATCAGCCCCAGCAGCATCCCCACGCCGGCGGCGCCAAACCCGTAGTGCCAGCTGATGCCTTCGCCGAGGTATCCTGTAATGAGCGGAGCGATAAACGCGCCAATATTAATTCCCATATAGAAGATGGAAAATCCCGCATCGCGCCGCGCCTGTTCATCTTCGCCATACAGGCCGCCCACGATACTGCTGATATTCGGCTTCAGCAGTCCGGTACCCACTACAATTAAAACCAGGCCGAGATAGAAGGTGGTGTTACCGGGTATGGCCATGCTGAAGTGGCCGGCGGTGATGATGATCCCGCCATACCAGATCGCATTGCGCAAGCCCAGAAATTTATCGGCCAGCCAGCCACCGGGTAGTGCCAGAAGATAAACAAACATGGTGTAGAGCCCGTAGATAGCAGTGGCTGTACGGTCATCAAGACCCAAGCCGCCGCGATTGATGGCATCCACCATAAACAAGACAAGAATGGCGCGCATCCCATAGTAGCTGAAACGCTCCCACATTTCCGTAAAAAAAAGTGTAGCTAAACCCCGAGGATGACCCATAAAAGAGTGGGAATATTGCTCTGTACCGTCTAAATCACCAGAATCTTTCATCTTATTACAACCGTTTTTCTGTTCATTATTTCTCCGATATTATAATGATTGGCACGTCTGCAAGCAACCGGTTAAAAATTGGATATCGAAACCGCGATTTTCTGGGTACGTTATTTTAATCCTCTTGATACTCATCCTGCTGCATTAAAACTTCCCCAAATGAAAGTTCTTCACCTGCTAAAACCAAGGCTGTGGTTGGAAGATTATTGAGTCTCTCTTGCATCTTACTGTAATACTTGGCAAAATTTTCATCCGGAACAGCCATTCCCATTACGATTAAATCGGCATTTTTTGAGGAATGATGAAGAATTTCTGTGAACGAGCGTCCGTCTGACTTGATGATTTCTGTATCGGCATCAATTCGGATTTTGTCGATGATATTAGTGATATTCTGTTTGATGCCGGGAATAGCTTTCTCATTATCTACCACCATTTTGATGGTAATATCTGCATCATACCACCGACGACTACTTTGGAGCATGTGGGTTAGAAGTATCATCAAACCGCCATTTCCTTTTAAACCACCCCACCAGACATCAATTTTTTTGTATTTCCCGAAATGAATTTCCTCATTGTCGTGAATAACTACCACATTTCGTTTCTGACGATAAAAATACCGGATCATGTCGCAGTATTGATCCCGTATTTCAAGGTTTTCACTATCTCCAAGGATAATGGTATTGGGAACGAGATCTCCGAGTCCATAGGCATCCACCAATCTTTTTCCCCCTTCAAAAGGGTCGGGAGCCGAAATAACTCTTACTAAGCCCTGTACACTTCTCTTTGCTAAATATTCCCCAATATTTGCCTCCATACTTACTTTTTGATCCGTTCTTACGGCACCACTTGTCAGGACGGTAGAGACGGTTAAAATTCCTCTGCTTTGCGTAAGTGACGAGGCAAATTCAATGAGGTGCCAGCGACGGGTTGGGCTACCGGAAAGCACGAGCGGATGGGGCCTCCATGTTTTTTCTTCTTTGTCTTTATTCAGGCGCATAAGAGCTCCCCGGGCCATTGCCATCCAGATGCCTTTTCGTACATCACCCCACGTGGTTTTTAGCTCTCTGCTTTCCAGCCAAATAAAAATGAGCGCAACAAACAACAGGGCTACGCCGGTTGCAAAAGCGTTGATCAGAAACATGACGCTTATACAGCCGAAAGCTCCCACAAGAGAAAAAATCCAGTGAACTTTAAATTTAGGTCGAAATGAGGGACTGCCCAACAGTCGTTCGGTTCCTGCTGCAATGTTTAGGACGGCATAAGTTGTTAAGAAAAACATGGAAAGAATGGGTGCGATTACGTTTAGATCACCCATAAAAACGGCAATTAATGCGATTATCAATGTTAAAAGTGTTCCTATCCGGGGAGTGTCATCATCCCCTTCTCCACGGCCGAGCCATTTAAGCCAGCGTGGCAAAACCCCATCTCTTGCCAGGGCTTGCAACACCCGGGGCGCTCCAAGAATACTGCCCATAGCACTGGACAATGTAGCCCCCCATACACCAATCAGAATAGCATCACCCCAATAGGCAATTTTTCTCATAATTAAAGGATCTTCAATAAGGGTAAGCGCGTCTGCCCGGGTTGCCAGAATAATTGGCAAAACCATATAGATCACATATCCCACTCCAATTGCGGCAAACGTTCCGTTTGGGATTGATATGGCCGGATCCTTAAGGTCCCCGGACATATTTACACCGGCCATAATCCCCGTTACGGCGGGAAAAAATACAGCAAAGACGATCCAAAATCCTTCGGAATTGCCCTCAGCTGCGCCCCACATTTCGATGCTTGACTCCTCAACAGGGCTTCCAAAGAACAAGGAAAGCAGAGAGAGTACGATACCGAACATGATGAAATACTGCGCCCGTATTGCAGCCCTTGCTGAAACCAGTGCAAGTGCAGCGACTCCAATTGTGGTGACAATCCCCACGGTTTTAAAGCCAAGGTTTGGAAATACACCTACAATACTTTCGGCAAAACCAATGGTATAGAGGGCAACCGAAAGTGCCAGGGCAAAATAAAGTGGGATACCAATCGCTCCTCCTGATTCAATGCCAAGTGAACGACTGATCATATAGTAAGCGCCACCAATTCGAACACGTTGATCTGTTGCTATTGAGGCAATAGAGAGTGCAGTCAAAAATGTGATGCCCGTGGCTATGGTGACAATAATCAGGGTGCCAATAAGACCTACATTTCCCACAACCCACCCAAACCGGAGATACATAATTACGCCAAGAATGGTGAGAATAGAAGGCGTAAATACCCCGCCAAATGTACCGAGTCCGGTTTCAGAAGAGTCTATTACATATTCTTTATCTCCCGATTTTTTCCGAAAAGGGTTTTTCATAATCTTTTAGAAAACTAAATTTCTATAAATCGAACACAAAAAGTAGAGTTTACCTCAAGTTTTGAGCCTAAGCCGCTGGATAGGGTCGTGTTTATTATTATGAATAACAAGCAGCGCAGCCACTCTTTTTCTTAAAATTTCATATTAAATACTTATATAGCTTCCGTTTGGAATCCCTTCTCGCTCTTAGCAATTTCATTCAACCAAAAAGGCAGAAAGCAGGCTCATTTCTCCGCACTTTGTATTTACCAAAATATTTAAAACATTGATGAACAGGAATTTAAATCAATCATTAATTAAATCACGATTATGAAAACAGTATGGATTTTACTTTTTGCATTTGTTTTGGCCGGCTGTAACTCCGGCTCGGATCAAACGGAAACCGCAGCGGATACGGAAACATCTATGGAGATGGAAATGTCTGATTCCGAAAGTGATTCTTCGGAGGAAGGGGAAGAAGAAGTGTTAAGTCCGCCGAGGGAAGCATCCGGTGAAATCGGCGGATCGCAAATCCTGATTGACTACAGCGCCCCCTCGGTACGGGAACGCGTTATTTGGGATGATCTGGTTCCTTACGGAGAAATCTGGGTCAGCGGTGCGCACATGGCTACTTCTGTTGAGTTTGAGAATGATATACTTGTAAATGGAGAACCCGTTCCGGCCGGGAAATATGCCTTTTTTACGATTCCCGGCGAGGACAGCTGGACAGTGATCCTCAATGAAACCTGGGATCAGCATCAAGCCGGTGAATATGATCAAGAACTGGATGTTGCCCGGTTTGATGTAGAGCCGATGCCGATCGATCATACCGAGCAGCTTGCCTATTCCGTGATTTCAGAAGAGGACAGTGGCTTTATCGAACTGGCCTGGGAAGAGTTGAAAATTCAGGTTCCGGTAAGTCAGCCGTAACTCGGACGTCCTCGTCCGAGAGTTAACAAGTGGATAGAATTCTTTTACTATATTGAATATTATTCAGAGATATTTCGAAAAAAGATTTATCCCACAACAAAGTGATGCCGGAGCAGGAGCTCCGGGTTACGTCCCCCGTGCGAGGGTTAACGAGTGATAAGAATATGGATTTTTACAGGAGAAGCTTACCACATTGGCAGCCAAAAGGAGCTGAGTTCTTTGTCACATTTCGATTAGCGGGTTCTTTACCAAAAAGTGCAATTCAACATCTGAAAGAGAAATACCTTCAACTCAAGAAATTAAAAAGTGATGAAATGTCCGCAGACCAGGTGGGTAAGTTCGAAGCCAAAGTATTTGCTTCATATGATGGCTTTCTTGATAAGGAATTATTGGGTCCAATTTGGTTGTCTAATAAAAAAGTAGCCAATATTGTAGCTGAAGCTCTTCATTTTTACGATCAGTCATGTTATGATTTATATGCATACACAATCATGTCTAATTATGTACATTTAGTATTTCGGCATCTGGAAAGTTATGATGTTGATCTTCCTGTGACTTCCATTATGAAGCATATTAAATCGTATTCTGCTAAAGAGGCAAATAAACTTTTAGATAGAAAAGGAGTATTTTGGCAACCTGAAAGTTATGACAGAGTTATTAGAGATGAAGACGAGTTGGAAAATACTATCAAATACACGATATATAATCCGGTAAAAGCTGAACAAATCGAAGAATGGAAACAGTGGCCGTTTACCTATTGTAAGCCAGAGTTTATTGGAGGTCTGTAAATTGGACGTCTTGATGCCGGAGCAGGAGCCGTAACTCGGACGTCCTCGTCCGAGAGTTAACGAGTGGTAAGAATTCTTTTACTACAATGAATATTATTCAGTGATATTTCGAAAAAAAGGTTTATCCCACAACAAAGTGATGCCGGAGCGGGAGCTCCGGGTTACGTTACAGTTTTATCCACTCACCATCCCTACGTGAGGATTCCATAATCGCGTTTACAATTCGGATATCCGCCAGGCCATCTTCGCCGGGGGCAATGGGGTTTCGGTTTTCTTTGATGACGAGGGCATCATTATCCATCTGCCGGGCCTGCTGATGATTGGGATTAGCAGGAAGCTGCGTGCCATCGCTGGTTTCTCCCTGAACACCACTGTAAGATTGCATCGGACTCAGCTTGTACCATCCATCCGTACATTCCACATTCAGATAATTGGTAGAATTGCCGAAACTGGTTTCCCCTTTCACCATCACTCCATTGGGGAATTCCATCTCAAAATCGGTGTGCTCATCCACTTCGCTATACATCTCGTCCCTGTCTGACCATTGCCTTCCCTTAACGGCAATCGGCTCCATTCCGGTTGCATACCGCGCCGCGTTGATCGGGTACACGCCCATGTCGTACAGAGCTCCGCCGCCAAGGTGTCCGATTCTTCTCCAATCGTCCGGATCGGGGTGAGCGCCATCATAGCCCGCTCCGGTTTGAATCCCCGTGATCTCCCCGTACGTTTCCTTTTCGCCATAGCGAATGATCGTTTGCGTATTGGGCTCGTGCTGCATTCGGTAGCCAATCATTAGCTGAACGCCGTTTTTGTCTGTCGCATCAATAATAGACTGACACTCCTCCACATCCATCGCCATCGGTTTTTCGCACCAAACATGCTTTCCCGCATTCGCCCCGATGATGGAATATTCTGCATGAATTGCCGGTGGAGTTACCACGTAAATGATATCAATATCATCATTATTGGCTACTTCGTGCATGGTTTCGTAGTTGTAAACATTCTTGTCGGCTATGCCATAGCGTTCTTGCCACTCCGGTATTTTTGATGGCGTTCCCGTTACAATTCCACGCAATTCGCAGTGTTCTGTCTCCTGAAGCCCGGGCGCCAAGCGTCCGCCCGCATAACTTCCCAAACCCACAAGGGCCACGCCCAGTTTCTCTTTACGCCTGGGAAGAATGATGGAAGGAAATCCAAATGAACCCACAGCAAGGGCTGTTCCGGCAGTTTTGATGAAATTTTTTCTCGTGATGAATGATTTCATATTACTATTAGTTTATTGTTATTACATGGGTTATCGAAAAATCCTTGTATTTATTATATATAGATAATTATATAGCTGAATGTAAACAACCTACAGCAGATTGGAAAAAAATTCTCATTTTGCAAAATTCTCTTAATGAATCTAATAATTGATATTTTGTTCACTATTTTCATTCCTCACCATTTATAATGAATAAATTTGAAACCAAATACTTTATCAGTCCATGGATTGCCACAATTCTTTATGTAATTTTTGGATTTATTTGGATAATGTTTTCCGATCAGCTGCTGTTGAGTATGTTAAATAATCCTGAATTGATTACGTTTGCTCAATCCATGAAAGGGTTTGTTTTTGTCGCTGTTGGGGGCATCCTCATTTTTATATTTATTCAAAAAGGTAATAAAATTGCCGAAGAGTATACGAATGAGCTAAAACTTAGAGAAAATAAGTTTGTAGCGACGATAGAACAAGCACCGTTAGGTATTGTTCATCATCGCACAAATGAACAGATGTTTGAGACAAATAAGGCCATGCATGAAATGCTTGGTTATACTCGAGAAGAATTTCTTAAACTGAACTTTGAAGAGTTTATTCATCCTGAGGATCTAAATAATGGCAGGGATTTAGATAGAAAACTCAGCCAAGGAAAAATTAAATCCTTTTCAATCGAAAAAAGATATATCCGAAAAGATGGCTCACAATTCTATGGGATGGTTCGGAAGGCGGCGGTTTATAGTGAAAAAAATGAACCTTTATTCATTGTCACTTTTTTAGAGGATATATCTGAACTCAAGAGAAATGAAGAAAAAATAAGAAAATCACTGAAAGAGAAAGAAGTTCTGCTTTCCGAAATTCATCACCGCGTAAAAAATAATCTGGCACTTATTTCAGCTCTTTTTGAGCTACAGACTGTATTTGCAGACGATCAGGATGTGTATAGCATTTTGGAAAAAAGTACAAAGCGCATTAAAACTCTCTCCATGATTCATGAAACATTTTCAGAAAGCAACAGTTCAGGGTCTATTAATTTTAGTGAATGTTTAACGCAATTAATCGACTATCTGAAACTTGGCTTAAATTCGAAAGGAGGGGAAGTAAAAATAGATTGGGATATTGACTCAGTTCATATGAATATAAATTTAGCTACTCCTGTCAGTCTAATTTGTACAGAACTGTTGATTAATTCTAATTCAGCAAAATTTAATGAGATTGAGAATTCGGTTATATTCATTTCAATGAATGAAGATTCAGAAAATATTACACTAAAAATTTCTGATAATGGTAAAGGCACATTTAAAAAGCATGAAGTAACAAATACAAGTGCACTTACCTACATTATCGTCACTAAATTAGTGGATCAAATAGAAGGAAAACTGAAAACAAAGACAGAAAAAGAAGGGGTTTCTTTTGTACTCACCTTTCCAAAGAATAAAACAAGAGGCCCAAGCAGTACACTAACTTAATAGTTTGTCCTCTCAGAAGGAAATGGGAATTAGAGTCAAATTTTCTTAAGTAAATCTAATCTACATCCACCTTATTCTCATACTCAATTCTTGGTGGCGGGCGAAATTCCGGTTGTTGGGTGAAAAACCCAATCCCTAAAAATGGGGCAATTCGATTTACAATTCCAAGCAGCGGGTGGGTTTCCTCAAAAATTTCATCCACAATCTTCATTAAATCCTCGTTGATCTGCCGTTCCCATTCCGGTCCGTAGCGACTGTACGAGCCCTCTTTGAACAAAAAATCTTCCACGCTTTCATCACGCAAACGCAGGTGAAACGTGTAATTTCCATCCGGATCATTTACACGGTATCGGTTCATGGCAGACTCCGGAATATCCATGTTTATGGGCGTGCGCATGTTAGGAGCCTGGCGATTCATTCTCTCCCGAACCTCTCTATCAACCCGCGTTGTGTCTTCTGTTTGAGCTATGGCCATGCTTATAAATCCCAGCGAAAGAAATCCTGTTGCGAGGAAAATCATCACAACCCTTTGTGGCACCCAACGAAATGGGTTTGATAAACGAATTCGAACCTGTCTCCAAAATATCAGTAAGAAAGAGCTTATTTTTCGGAGAAGTAGGATCATATTTTAGTTTGAGTAGCTGTATGGTTCAAAAAGTATTTCTCAGATCTTTAAAGAAGATCAAACATATTTCGTTTCAAATTATACGCATAAAAAATAGTACTTTCGAGATGTAACGTGTCGTAGTTTTAATAGTTGTACTGTTTTTAAGGGATGGTTTTTATCATCCTGAATCTTCTTATTTCAAAAACCGTATTAACTCTAAGCTGGATTTTGAAATAGTCTTTGATGTTGATGTTGATAAGGTCAGGAAATACCGCCCCAGGCATTCGGTTCGGCATGACGAAAGAGTTAAAAACACATAACAAGCTGACGAGATTATGGATATAATTTGGATTATCATTGGCGCGGTGTTTATTATCGCAGGAATTATTGGTTCTGTAATTCCTGTAATGCCGGGCACACCTCTCAGCTATGTGGGTCTACTTTTTCTGCAGCTAACACAAACCCCGCCCTTCAGCCTCACCTTTATGCTCGTTTGGGCATTGATTGTGGTTGTTGTTTCCAGTCTGGATAACCTCGCCTCTATTGTTGGCGCACAGCGAATGGGCGGAACCCGATATGGAATTTTTGGATGCTTGATTGGGGGGATTTTGGGCCTGTTCATCTTTCCTCCCTTTGGTTTGATTTTAGGGCCCATCGCCGGTGCATTTCTGGGAGAGTTATTTGGTGGAAAAAACAGAGATCAGGCCATGAAAGCTGCAACTGGAGCTGTGCTCGGTTTCTTTGTCAGCACATTTATAAAATTGATAGTATCCCTCATCCTCGCTTACTATTTTATAGTGAATGTCTAATCCTCTGCAACTCTTTTAATTACGTGCTAAAAAGAGATTGTGCAAAATCTTATTAATTAACAAAGCTGATGAAAACCATTCGGATTCAACACTTGTATGATGATCTCTCAAAAAGTATTCAATCCATTCGGGAGGATGACAACGCGCGATCTGCATCACGCAAAATTGTTGATCAGGCGCTACAGGATGGAAAAGCCTACTACGGCATCAATACAGGATTTGGCGCTCTCGCCGGAAAACGTGTAAACGGCGAAGATCTGGCCCGGCTTCAAAGAAATCTCATCCTGTCGCACTCGGTGGGAATGGGTGATCTGATCCCCAAAGAAATTTGCCGGTTGATGCTCCAGCTAAAAGTTCATGCACTGGCCATCGGGTACTCCGGCATTTCAAAAAAAACATTCGATCGGCTGCTCCTTTTTCTCGAAAACGACTGGATTCCCGCCATCCCCGAAAAGGGAAGCGTTGGTGCTTCAGGAGATTTGGCTCCACTGGCACATATGTCTCTCCCGCTTTTAGGCATGGGCGTGTTTTGGAATGATGATGGAACGGATACCATCCCGGCTGATGAAGTTCTGAAAAAGAATGGAATTGAGCCGATTGAGCTACAGCCAAAAGATGGTTTGTCTCTTATTAACGGAACGCAGCTGATGAGTGCTTACGGAGCGTTTATTTTGGAAAAATCGCTTCATCTGTTAAAGGTTGCCGACGTAATTTCGGCGATGAGTTTGGAAGCTCTTCAGGGAAGTTTAACGCCGTTTGATAAACGCATTCATGATATTCGTCCGCATCAGGGACAGAAAACCGTGGCGACGAACATCAGAAATCTGCTGGTAGAAAGTGAAATTTTGGAATCTCATCGCCATTGTGGTAAAGTTCAGGACCCGTATTGTCTGCGTTGTGTTCCGCAGGTTCATGGTGCCAGCCGCGATGCTATTCAGCACGCCATTTCGGTAGTAGAGACAGAAATTAATTCGGTGACAGATAATCCGCTGGTGTTTCCGGATGGTGATATTCTAAGCGGCGGAAATTTTCATGGTCAGCCATTGGCGCTGGTGCTTGATTTTGCGAAAATTGCGATGGCAGAAATTGCCAGTATTTCGGAGCGAAGAACATATCTGCTATTGGGTGGACATGATGAACTTCCCAAACTCTTAATGGAAGAAACGGGAATTAACTCAGGGTTTATGATTCCACAGTACACGTCTGCCGCGCTTGTATCAGAAAACAAAGTGTTGGCTCATCCCTCCTCGGTAGATTCCATTCCAACCAGCCTGGGCCAGGAAGATCACGTGAGTATGGGAAGCATTAGCGCACTACACCTGCTTAAAATTTATGAAAATGTAGAAACTGTTTTGGGAATTGAACTTTTTACGGCTGCTCAGGCGCTGGATTTTAGAAAACCCCTCAAACCCGGAAAAGGAGTGGAAATTGCGCATAAATATATCAGATCCATCATTCCGCACGCCACTGAAGATCACTATTTTAAAGATGACATCAGCAAATCTTTGGAATTGATAAAAAATAGATCCCTGGTAAAAAATATCGAGAGACATTTGGCAAAAGTTTTGTAACGTTATTGGTGAAGAATTGTAAGAGAAGGAACAATTGTTAAGTTAAATAGTTATTAGTAGCATTCAATAAAGAGAGAAATACAGCGACAATGCTTTTCTATGCCGCTTTATACATTAGAGAGTTATAAAAATAAATTCATCAAATATGTTATCAAAAAACATTCTTACACTTTGGTTTCTTACGATCATGGTTACTGCCTGTCAGGAAACTCCGAATTCAAATACAATCGCACCCGCCCCTCCCGCAATCGAGCAAATTGCAGATTTAATTGAGGGGCAACAGGGCGATAGCATTACTTTTTATTTAGGTGATTATTTTAGAAGTGAGTCACCCATTACTTCCGCAGAGTTTAATTCTGATAGTGTAACTATTCAGTCCATATCAAATGATTCTTTCAGGATAACTCAACCGGATAATTTATCCGGTGAATTTCTTATAGAAGGTGAATTAATCAATGAAGATAATCAGGAGTTGAATTCAGAACTTACGTATTTGATTGAACCTGAACCCGAGCCGGAAATACCTCCTTCAGATGGGGTTTTAGTAATTATGCCGTTGGGCGACAGTTTGACCAATGATGGACGCTCTCGTGCAACACTTTGGAACTTACTTACTGACGACGGACACGAACTCGATTATGTGGGTGATCAAAAACAATCAGGACGTATTCCGGATGATGATCACGAAGGAGTTGGGGGAATTACTATTGAGGAAGTTGCAGAGAAAGCGGAGCGCCTGATGAATACCCATCAGCCAGAGTATATTTTGTTGATGCTGGGTACAAACAATATAGCATGGTACATTAATGAAACAGCAGAGGAGATAGCGGAGCGATGGGACGATTTGGTTCAGTTAATTTTTGACAGCTCAGAACCCGGTACATATATCATTGCGGCAACTATTCCACCGGTAACGTCAAAGTTAGCCGGGCATGAAAGTTTAGAGGAAATAGATCGTGCTGTAGTTACAAAAATGTTCAATGCTGAACTTCGAATTCATATCTCAAACCGGAAAGAAAATGGGGATAACATCATCCTTGCTGATGTAGAAAAAGAGCTGAACCTTGAAGAACATGTAGCGATTGACGGGGTTCATTTAAACGAAAGTGGCTATGAAGTAATGGGGACCGTGTATTACGAGGCCATGAATTCTGTGCTCAGGGAACAAAATGATAATTGATTTGAAGATCATTAGAAAAAATTAGGAGAAGATCCTTTTTAAGAGGGCCACGCTTGTGTACATTCCCATTATCCACTCCAATAAGTACAGTTCGTTAGATGATTTTGTTTACCTGATGAACGAAAATTGGGTTGATGAAGAGAATTTGATAATCAAAACACAAGATGGGAGTTATGACAACTCAACAGCGGAATATACGTGCGCCACACGGTACAAAACTAAACTGCAAAGGCTGGCACCAGGAAGCGGCCATGCGAATGTTGATGAACAATCTTGATCCGGATGTAGCCGAGCGCCCCGAAGATTTGATTGTATATGGTGGCGGAGGAAAAGCAGCACGAAATTGGGAGAGCTATCATAAAATTATCGAAACCCTGAAACGGCTCGAAAATAACGAAACACTGTTGATTCAAAGCGGAAAACCTGTGGGTGTTTTTCAAACTCATGAAGAAGCCCCGCGCGTTCTTTTAGCAAATTCGCATCTTGTGCCACGCTGGGCCAACTGGGATGAATTTCGAAAACTCGACAAAATGGGCTTGACCATGTACGGGCAAATGACCGCGGGCTCATGGATTTATATTGGGTCGCAAGGAATTGTTCAGGGAACGTACGAGACTTTTGCCGAATGCGCCCGTCAGCATTTTGATGGATCCCTGAAAGGAAAGCTGGTTGTTACGGCCGGACTCGGTGGAATGGGTGGCGCTCAGCCGCTGGCCGCTACCATGAACGGTGCTGCATTTCTTGGAATTGAAGTAGACGAAAGCCGGATTGATATGCGCATCAAAACCGGATATTGCGATGTGAAATGTACCGATCTGGATGATGCTTTGGAAAAAGTGTTAACGGCCAAAAAGAATGATGAAGCGTTATCAGTCGGGTTACTTGGAAACGTAGCTGAACTATTGCCAAAGCTACTTGAACGTGATGTTATTCCTGATGTACTCACCGATCAAACTTCAGCTCATGATTTACATCTTGGATATATCCCCATTGGATATTCATTAGATGAAGCGGCCCAAAAAAGAGAAAGTGATCCTGAAAGATATCAATCCGATGTTTTAGACTCGATGGTTACTCATGTAGAAACCATGCTGGAATTACAGAAACGCGGATCCGTTACGTTTGATTATGGAAACAACATTCGGGGTCAGGTGGCTGATCACCGCGGGATGAAAGAAGCATTTGATTTTCCGGGATTTGTCCCGGCTTATATTCGTCCGCTGTTTTGCAAAGGCTCGGGGCCTTTTCGCTGGGCGGCACTTTCGGGCGATCCGGAGGATATTGCCGTGACGGACAAAGCCCTGCTCGAAACCTTCCCCGAAAAAGAAGCCCTTCATCGGTGGATTCATCACGCCCAGGATAAAATTCAGTTCCAGGGATTACCGGCGCGGATTTGCTGGCTGGAATATGGCGAGCGGGCAGAAATGGGACTCAAATTTAACTGGCTGGTGAAAAAAGGAAAGGTAAAAGCTCCGATTGTCATCGGTCGTGATCATTTGGATACGGGATCGGTGGCATCACCCAACCGTGAAACCGAATCGATGAAAGACGGCTCCGATGCCATTGCTGACTGGCCGCTGCTAAATGCCATGCTGAATACGGCAAGCGGCGCAAGCTGGGTGAGTCTGCATCATGGAGGGGGAGTCGGAATTGGATATTCCATTCACTCCGGAATGGTCTGCGTAGCCGATGGAACTGAAATGGCCGATCGCAGACTAAAGCGGGTTCTGACTAATGATCCCGGAAGTGGTGTGATGCGTCACGCCGATGCGGGATACGAACTGGCAGAGCAAATTGCCCGGGAACGAGGTGTGGATTTACCGATGATGTAACGCGGATCGCTGATCCGCAGAATAGAAAAAATTGAAACTCATATTTTTAACAGGTCGACGACCTGCTTTACTAACTGCATCTGCTATGTCGAATTATCACAGAAGAAAGTTACCTCATATTCAGCCTGATGGAGGCACTTATTCTATAACATTTTTATTGGAAGGAGCTCTTCCTCGTCAAAAAATTGAATCGTTAAAAGAACTTAGAAAAAGGTTGATAAAGTCTGTAGATCCTGATGGCTTAGGCGTATCAGTAAAAGACAAGTACCAAATTCACAGGAAAATTTTCGATAAGTATGAATCAATACTGGACAATCCTAAATCGGGCCCTGTGTGGCTAAAAGAGCGCAGAGTTGCAAAAGTTGTAATGGAAGCTATTCACCACAGAGATGGTGTCTACTATGATTTATACGCCTATTGTATCATGAGTAATCACGTGCATATGGTTTTTGAACATATAGCAGATTCAAATAGAAAACCATCAAATCATCCAATTTCTGATATTCTTAGAGATTTGAAGAAATATACAGCACGTGAAAGTAACATTATTCTCAATCGTTCGGGTAAATTTTGGCATGTCGAAAGTTACGATCATGTAATCAGGAATGATGATGAATTGGAGAATCAAATAGCTTATGTTCTTCATAATCCGGTAAAAGCGGGATTGGTGTCTAATTGGGAAGACTGGCCGTATACGTATTGTAAAAAAGAATTTAAAGAAACTTTTAAGTGATTACTGGTAGCGCAGGTCGCCGACCTGCGAGGGCAACCAACTCTACAAACAAAAAATCATGGCTTTAAAAAAACAACTTGAATAACCTTCCGGTACGCAAAACTCAAATCCAGCTCGTGACTGAATTCTGAGTGAAACAGGTCAGCGACCACAACGTAATGCGGATCGCTGATCCGCAAAAATTGAAAAGAAGCACTATTTAGTTTTAGAATAGTTAAGGAGTAACAGATCATTGCTAATTAATAACTTATTCAAGATTAGTATTTAACAGGTCGGCGACCTGTTCTACGTAGTGCGGATCGCTGATCCGCAGCATAGAATAAATTGAAACTCGTATTTTTAACAGGTCAGCGACCTGTTTTACGATCATTATAAAATTCTACCTATGCCCACACTAAGAAACATTTCAACTCTTTACACCTGCCGGGATGATGGCGGACAGTCAGACGTACATCCTATAGATAACGCAGCTATTGTTTGGGAAGATGACACCATTTTGTGGGTGGGAAAAGAATCAGAGTTGCCGTCAAAATTTAAAGCCAAAGAAGTTATAGATACCGGTGGTAAAATTGTTATTCCCGGACTGGTAGACTGCCATACACATCTCTGTTTTGGTGGGTGGCGCGAGGATGAATTTGAGATGCGCATTCAGGGGAAGAGTTATCTTGAGATTGCCAAAGCCGGGGGGGGAATTTTATCAACTGTGAAAGCAACAAGGGCTGCTTTGGAAGATGAGTTGTATAAAAAAGCGGCCGGCTTACTGGAAGAAATTATGCTAACAGGAGTCACATCCATAGAATGCAAAAGCGGGTATGGTTTATCTCTGAAGGATGAGCTGAAACAGTTGCGGGTTTATAAGCGACTACGGGAAAATTCCCCTGTTCATCTGGAATCCACATTTTTGGGGGCGCATACCATTCCGCCCGAGTTTAAAGAAGATCGGGCGTCTTACATTGATTTGATCATCAATGAGATGATTCCGGCTGTTGCAGAACAAGAACTCGCTCGGTTTTGTGATATTTTTGTGGAAGAATCAGCGTTTTCGATTGATGAAGCCCACCGGATTTTCGAAGCGGGTAAAAAATATAGATTGACCCCAAAACTCCATGCTGATCAGCTTTCTTCAGGTGGAGGAGCGGAACTGGCAGCTGAAGTGGGCGCGGTTAGTGCGGATCACCTGGAGCAGATTTCTGATGAAGGAATTCAACGGATGTCAGAAGCAAACGTAATTGGCGTTACCCTTCCGATTGCATCACTCTACACACAGCAACCCTATCTGAATTGTCGAAAGCTGGTGGATGGTGGAGTGAACGTTGCAGTAGCCACAGATTTTAATCCCGGTTCTGCGCCAAGTTATGATCTGCGTCTGGCCATGATGCTGACTTGTAATCACGGACGCCTCACTCCCGCCGAAACGTTAAAAGGAGCCACTATTTATGCTGCCCGTGCAATGGGAATTCAGGAAAAAACCGGATCCATCAAACCGGGGAAGTCTGCTGATTTTCTGGTGCTGGATGCTCCGTCCATAAACTTTTGGCTGTACCATCATCAAACCAAAAAACCGGAGAATATATTTTTGAAGGGAAAAGCCCTTGCGTAAATTATCTCACAGAATTTTTTCAACTCTAAATTTTAACGTTTGCTGGAATTAATCTTTTTCTTTGTAGTCGGTTTAATGGCACTTGTAGGCGGTGCTGAACTATTGGTACGCTCGGCATCGAGACTCGCACTTCATTTAGGGATTTCAAAGCTGATAGTGGGCCTCACTGTTGTGGCATTTGGAACAAGCGCACCGGAGCTGGCCGTAGGTATTGACGCGGTTTTAAATAATCAGGCCGACATAATGTTGGGGAATATTGTAGGGAGTAATATTGCCAATATCCTGCTTATTCTGGGCATTTCGGCTATCATCATTCCTCTTAAAGTGAATTCGAAACTTATTCGGACAGATGTACCGGTAATGATAGCCATCACCATTTTGCTAATTGGATATTCTTATAATGGGATCATTTCTGTTTGGGAGTCGTTAAGTCTGATAATTTTCCTGTCTATCTACTTATGGTACCTGACCCGACAGAATCGCAAATCAGGTTTAATTCCTCCGAAAGCAGAGGAACAAGAAGGTTCGTTGCCATGGAATATATTTTTGGGAGTAGCCGGTTTGGCAGGATTAATAATCGGCGCCCGTTGGCTGGTAAGCAGTTCCGTTGAATTTGCCGAAATTGCCGGTGTAAGTGAGTTGGTAATCGGGCTTACCGTTGTCGCAATTGGAACGTCACTGCCGGAAGTGGTCACCTCTATTGTTGCGGCTTTAAAAGGTGAGCGAGATATAGCCGTTGGCAGTGTAATTGGCAGCTGTATTTTAAATATTCTGGCTGTTTTAGGGATTACGGGCTTGTTTGCTCAGGACGGAATTTTGGTGAAAGATGTAGTTCTTCAGTTTGATTTGATGATTCTCCTTGCAGCATCCATAGCATGCATCCCTATATTTTTTACCGGACACGTGATCAGGCGGTGGGAAGGCGGAATGTTTTTATTCTTTTATGGAGCCTATCTTTTCTACCTGTTTCTACACTCCACAGATCACGAATTTATTGATACGTTTCGTCAGGCAATGATATTCGTGTTGCCAATTACCGGATTTACAATTCTAACCATTGCCACTCGGGAGTTTAAAAAGCGGTGGCGATTTAGAGGAATGTTTAAAGACCGGAATCCCAATGAATGATCCACGACTGAGAGATATCATAAACAGTAAAGAAGGTGAAAAAACCTCAGCAGAAATTATTCTGTTTCCATCTGATGAAGGAGTGAAAATTAATGGTGGGCGTACCGGTGCTGCGAATGCTCCTTCTCTTATTTTAGATCAGCTATTAAAACTCACACCGCATCCACTTCATGTTAAAAAGCACATTTCTTTTTTAGAAAATATACATGTTTGTGATGATCTGGTTTGCAGCGGAAATGTGGAAAAGGATCAAGAGTTGCTGGGAAAAACTGTGGCTGAATCATTCCAAAAAGGAGCCATTCCAATTATTTTAGGTGGCGGACACGAAACGGCTTTCGGTCATTTTTTGGGGTATGCAGCCGTAGAAAAACCGGTGAACATTTTGAATATTGATGCACATTCTGATGTTCGTCCACTCAAAAATGGACAGGCTCATTCCGGCTCGCCATTTTATCAGGCCATAAATCACTCATCAAAATTGTGTAGCTCTTACAACGTGGCGGGAATTAATCCTGCTTCTATTTCGGAAGATCATTTTAACTTTGTGAAAAAACAGGGAGAATGCTTGATGGAATCCGAAACGACTCTCCTTTCTGTTAAGAAAATCATTCAGGATCTTGATCAAGGAAATCTGATGATAACCATGGACATGGATGCTGTGAATCAAGGACAAGCTCCGGGAGTTAGCGCACCTAACAGCTCGGGAATTTCAAGTTCACTTTGGCTTGATTTAGCGTATGAATTCGGAAAAAATCCTGCTGTTACTTCATTTGATATCAGTGAAGTCAATCCCGAATACGACAGGGATCATCAAACCGTACGATTGGCGGCGATGACGATTTGGAAGTTTTTGCTTGGAATTGCTTTGCGATAATAAATCCCCCTAGTTAAGGGAGACTTTTACTCCCCCTTAAAAAAGGGGGACTGAGGGGGATGTTCATCTATGAACTAGAATTGGGGAATAAGCTATGTCTGATTTACCATTGGTTCTAATGCATCATTTGAATCTACTGTGTTAAGTAGTTTCAAAACTCAACTAACACCCCTCTAAATCTCCCCTTGTTAGGGGAGACTTTTATTCCACTCATTTCTAATTCTTACTTCTCAATAAGAACCCAGCCGTCTTCGTCCACCATTTTTTTGGCGTACTTCCACTTCACTTCTTTGGTTTCGCCGCTGCCCATATTTTGTAGTTTCACGTAGTCGTTCCGGCCCGGCTCATCCTCAACCGTTACAGGCTGACGTTTTTCCCCGGGCGCTTTGGCATTTTGATTACCGTTTCCTTGCTCTCCACCCACTCCGCGGAAGCCCATGTTTGTGGCATCGCTTTGCTGGGCGTTGGCTTTTTCGAGATCAAATTTTCCTTTCGTTTTTTGAGCCTGTTCCACTTTATTGGGATCTCTCTGCATTTCCGGAATGGCTTTCCAAATGAGTGATACCGCTTCACGGTTAATTTCTGTAATCAGAGTCTTAAACATTTCGAAAGCTTCTCTTTTGTACTCCATCAACGGATCTTTTTGCCCGAATGATCGAAGTCCAATCCCTTCTTTAACCGTATCAAGCTCGCGAAGGTGTTCCATCCATTTATTATCAATAGTGGAGAGAATGGCTGTCCGTTCAAGTGACCGGGCAACTTCGTGCCCTTCATTTTTAGCTGCTTTTTCTACATCTACAACAATTCGCATTCGGCGGATTCCATCAGAAAAGATCACCTGGATTTTGGTTGGTTTCTTCTCAGAATCAGAGCTTTCAATCTGTTTGATAATGTTGTTTAGCGGTGCGGCAACAAGATTTTCTTTCTTGCGGTACGCTTCATACGCACGTTTAAGGATGTGATCAATCAAACCATCATCGCCAAGCGCTCCCCACTGTTCTCTGTCAAGTTCCACATCTACGGCAAGTAGACGCAGCACATCTTCGTGAAGCTGTTCGTAATGACCCTGAAAGTAATGCTCGTTTACGATATCCACGATGATATCTTCGATCATATCAAAAATATCACTCTGCAGCTGATCGCCTAACAAGGCATGCTTTCTGCGAGAATAAACCACGTTGCGCTGATTGTTCAGCACATCATCAAACTCCAGCTGTCGCTTACGAATACTAAAGTTATTCTGCTCCACTTTTTTCTGTGCCCGCTCGAGTGATTTTGTCACCCACGGATGCTGAATCACTTCTCCTTCATCAAAATTAAGGCGATCCATGATATTGGCGATTCGGTCAGACCCTCCAAAGAGTGCCATCAACTCATCTTCGAGTGATACAAAAAACTGTGTTTCACCGGGATCACCCTGTCGACCTGCACGACCACGAAGCTGGAGGTCAATTCGTCGGGATTCGTGCCTTTCTGTACCCAAAATGGCCAAACCACCGGCTTCTTTTACTTCGGGAGTTAGTTTAATATCGGTACCACGACCGGCCATGTTGGTAGCCACGGTTACAGCTCCGGGCCTACCGGCTTGCGCTACAATTTCACTCTCACTGGCGTGCTGTTTTGCATTCAATACATTGTGCGGAATTTTTGCCCTTTTAAGCATCCTGCTGATGGTTTCTGAAACATCAACACTGGTTGTACCTACCAAAACAGGCTGACCATTTTCGTGGTACTCCCGAATTTTTTCGATGGATGCATTATACTTTTCACGCTTGGTACGGAAAATTAAATCCTCTTTGTCATCACGAACAATGGGACGGTTTGTTGGAACAACCACAACATCAAGGCTGTAAATTTCATTAAATTCGCCCTCTTCTGTCGCCGCAGTACCGGTCATACCGGCAAGTTTATGATACATTCTGAAAAAGTTCTGCAACGTAATAGTAGCGTACGTCTGAGTGGCCGCCTCTACTTTTACATTCTCTTTTGCTTCGATGGCCTGATGGAGACCGTCTGAATATCGACGGCCTGAAAGTACACGACCGGTATGCTCATCCACAATCTGAACTTTCCCATCCTGTACGATATATTCCTCTTCGCGTTCGAAAAGGGTGTAGGCTTTTAATAGCTGATTAATGGTATGAATTCGTTCACTTCGTTCTGCAAATCGGCGATGGAGTTCATTAAATCGTTTTTCTCGTTCCTGCTGAACCTCCTCTTTCGCCTCTTCAACTTTCTTCTCTTTATACTCATCGCTGAAATCATCGTTAGCTTTTACTTCTTCAACGCGCTCCTTTTTCAGGTCTTTAATTTCTTCTTCAAGCTCCGAGGTTTCCAATCCAAGATCGGGAATTACAAACATCTCAGATTTCTGATCTCCACCGGCAAGAAACTCACGACCCTTGTCGGTCATTTCTATCGACTTCATCTTCATGTCTACCGCGTAGTAAAGATATTCATCAACAAACGGCAGGTTTTTGGCATTGTCAGCCAAGTAAATACCTTCTGTACTCTGAACCAGCTTCTGCATTTTTGGGTCCTGCATCAGCTTTCTAAACTTCGAGTTTTTCGGATATCCACGTGATGCGCGATAAAGCGCCAGGCCGGCTTTGTCGATTTCATCTTTTTCAACATGGCCTTCCGCTTCCTTAACAAGCTGAGAAACCAATTTTCGCTGAGCGTTTACCAGGTTTTCAACCTTGGGCTGCATCTGTTCGTACTGCTGGGAGTCGCTTCCCTGCGGCACCGGACCGGAAATAATAAGAGGGGTTCGGGCTTCATCAATCAAGATAGAATCAACCTCATCAATAATGGCGTAGTGATAATCGCGCTGAACAAGTTGCTCACTTTCGATGACCATGTTATCACGCAGGTAATCGAACCCAAACTCATTGTTTGTTCCGTAGGTGATATCGGCACGGTAGGCTTTGCGGCGCAGCTCAGTGTTGGGATCGTAAAGATCCACACAATCAACGGTAAGTCCGTGAAAGTTAAAAATCGGTTCATTCCACTCGGCATCCCTTCGGGCGAGGTAGGTGTTAACCGTAATAATATGAACACCGCGTCCGGCGAGCGCATTAAGATAGGCAGGCATAATGGCTGCAAGTGTTTTACCTTCACCGGTTTTCATCTCGGCGATCGCGCTATTGTGCATGGCAACGGCACCCACAAGCTGTACATCATAAGGAATCATATCCCATTCAATTTCGCTTCCTGCAACTTCCCATTTTTGGCCAACAAATCGGCGACAGGTGTCTTTCATCACGGCAAAAGCTTCCGGAAGGATATCAGTGAGGGTATCTTCAAGAATGTCGAGCCATTCGGCTTCCAGTTCTTTCAGGCGGTCGGAAAATTCACGCCGATCCTCAAGGTCAATGGACTCATCATTGGAGTCCATTTTTTCTTTAATTTCTTTAATCTGCCTGGAAACGTCTTTTGTTTCGTCTTCGATTAACTGCTTGAACGATTCTGTTTTTTGCTTGAGCTCATCATCACTGAGTGCTTTGATATCTTCTTCAAAGCTGTTGATCTCTTCAACAACGGGCCAGATTTTTTTAAGATCTTTTTCGCTCTTGGTGCCAAAAATTGTTGTAAGAAAACTTGAGAGTTGATCTAACATGAAAGGGATTTTCCGAATTTAATGATTAAGTCTAATAAGTTACGGTTTCAGATCTGTCTGTTCAACAGTACCTGTAACCATTTTGTTGTCAATAACCATGCCTGAGCGGGATGCTACGAGTTTTAACGTAAAATTGGCAGAATCATTGGGTGCAATTTGTTCGGAGAATCATTTATTAGGAATTAAACGTTCGGATTTAACAATTTTCTTCTTATTTTTGGGGTCTATCAAAAACACGATTTTTAGAATTTTATTTTCAGGTTATGAAACGTACATATCAACCGAGCAAACGTAAGAGAAAAAACAAGCACGGATTTCGTAAAAGGATGAAGAGCAGCAATGGACAAAATGTTCTCAAACGACGAAGAAAAAAAGGACGGCATCAGCTTACAGTTAGCGATACCGCCAGCGGAGCAAAATAAATTGACGAGCAATCAGTCTGATTTCTCACTCCCCCGCTCTAAAATATTGAGGGGAAAACGCAACTTTCAGCGGTTGTTTGAAAAATCCACCGCATTAAATTCCACTTCTCTTCAGTTCAAATACAGAATTTACGATAACCCCGATGAACAATGTTTAATCGGGTTTATTGCGCCAAAAAGGCAATTCAAACGCGCTGTTGACAGGAACAAGACGAAAAGATTGTTGCGCGAAGCATACAGGTTAAATCAGCACCCTATGCAGTCTTTATTTGATCTGCACACATTTGGATTTCATGGAGTATTTATTGCTACCAAAAAGCTTAAAAACTTTTCCATGGTAGAAAGTGAAATGATCCCTTTACTTGAAAAAGCGCGAACCCGACTCCTCCGGATTACAGATAATCCCACCTCCACAACCACTCAAAAGAAATAGAGCACGATTTTGGATAAGAATACGGTAACAGGACTTCTTCTTATATTTATGATAACGATGGCCTGGGCTTTTTACACCATGCCAAGTGAAGAAGAGTTAGAACAGCAACGTGCTGAGCAAGTTATGCAGGACAGTATTGCAGCAACTGAAGCTCAGGAGCGGGACCAACTAACTGAAGAAGAAAGTGATACTACTGAAAGAGAAGTCGATTCCGACACAATCGATCGCGAGCGAAGCCGCCCAACACTTGGGGTTTTCGAAGATACAGGCATTTCTGATACCGTTCGTACTACAGTCCGCACATCCCTTTACGAAATTGAATTTACCAATTTGGGTGCAGGACCGGCAAAATACACTCTTTTAAATCACAATACCTGGGATCAGGAGCCGGTTCAGATGATTATGGACACCACTCGGTCTGCCTATTCCCTGGGATTTTTATCCTCACAAAATTACAACATAGAAACAGATCAGTTGCTTTTCGAGCCACTGTTTGATGAGGAAGAGATAGAAGTTAATGGAAGTGGGAGTCAGGAGTTAGTTTACCAGCTAAACTTGGGTGACGGATCACGCCTGCTTTACACTTATACGTTTTATGGTGATCAATATCGCTACGATTTAGAAATTCGGTTTGATGAGATGGAAAGCTTTATCAGTGACATGAATGTCGATTTTGGCTTTAAATCCCCCCTAAACCTGACGGAACTTGATGTACAACAGGATGCTTTAAATGCAGCGTCTTATATTTTTGCCGGTGGCGAGTTAGAAAAACTTCAGCTTACAGAATCAGGTTCAAATGAATTAAATATAAATGGCGACATTGAATGGGTTTCAACCCGTTCCCGATTTTTTGGTCAGTACATTAAGCCAACATCCGGCTCAAATGGAGCTAGAATTATGGGAGAAATTACAGGTCCCGTAGATGACCCAAACACAGTTCATCACTACCAGTCATCTGTGCAATCCAATATTTTAAATTCTCCTGTGCTCACTTACGAGCTTTATTCAGGTCCTCTTCGCTATTACGATTTGCGCGAATTTGATGAAAATGCATACGATGTAATTGAAATTGGGTATGCACTTATACAATGGTTCGCTGACCCTTTGGTTCGATTTTTGGTGATTCCATTTTTTGCCTTCGGAAGTATATTTATTCCCAATTATGGAATTTTGATCATTTTGTTTGGGGTGATTATAAAACTGCTTTTATTCCCGCTTACTCAGAAAAGTTTTAAGAGTATGGCAGCAATGAAGGAGTTGCAGCCACAGATGGCAGAAATCAAGGAGAAATATAAGGATGACCCCCAAAAACAGCAGAAAGAAACGATTGCGCTCTATAAAAAAGCGAAGGTAAATCCAATTGGTGGTTGTCTGCCTATGCTTTTACAGTTCCCTATTTTGATTACGCTCTTTTTCTTTTTCCAGAATTCGATGATAATCCGGCAGGAACCATTTTTATGGGCAACAGATTTATCCGCGCCTGATTATATCATAAATCTGCCGTTTAGTATTCCATTTTTAGGGGATCACATAGCAGGGTTTGTACTGCTGATGACGGCAGCCATGTTTATTCAGACCAAAGTGACCGGTGGCATGAGTGGAATGGGAGGTGGTGGAGCCTCTGCCGGAGGACCCAACATGAAGGCGTTTACATATGTATTGCCGTTCATTTTATTGTTTGTGTTCAACAATTTTGCAGCCGGATTGAGTTTATATTACCTCGTGTACAACGTTCTTTCTGCAGCCCAACAGGTACTGATTAACAAGCAGACAAAAAAACCTGATGTTGAAGTAAGTGGCACGCCAAACAGTAAGAAAAAACGAAAAGGAAGTCGTCAGAAGAAGAAATAACGGTCGATAAAACAATTTTATAAAAGGAGATTCACAATGTGGGTCTCCTTTTTTATTATAGGCTATGGAAAGTAAAGCCCGATACCATTTCCCACAGATACGTTTCAGTTCCGGTAAAAAGGAGCTCTATAATTCTATTCTGAAGAAGAAATTTGTGAACCTTCCCGAGGAACGGGTTCGCCTGGCGATGGTTGATTATTTACTGCTTGAAGCAGGGTGGAATAAAAATCGAATTGGGTTTGAAGCTCCCATCCGACTACCTCAAACCAAACATCCATTGCGGGCTGATTTGGTTTTGTACGATCAAAAAATGAATCCGTACGTTATCATAGAGTGTAAATCGGAATCGGTAGCACTTAACCTTTCAACCGCCGAGCAGATTGCCCGGTACAACAGCTCCATCAACGCGCCGTATTTAATGTTGACCAACGGCATTACGGATTATTGGTTTTCGATTGATGGAAAATCAGTAGAACAAATTGATTCGCCTTTGAACAATATCATCAAAAAGGATGAATTTCGAGAGGATGTAAATTATTGGACTGAAAGAGGATTTATTAACCCGGATTCTGATGAAGAATTGAAGATGCAGTTATCCAATTTTATAACCAAATTTTGGGATATAAATGACAATAATCTACAATCCTATTTTGATCTGAATCCACCTATGATCTCATACCCAATTCAAAACCGTTACAGAATTTTTGAATTGGATGATCAACAGAAACTTGCTATTACTTTTCTGTTTGATGGAATCAGTTCCACAAGATTGATTGGGATTCTAAATCAATCAGGAGAAAACAAGGGCTTGGTTTCAGTGAATTTGGATGAGATGTTTTCCGGGAAAAAAGATTCAGCGGTAGTCTATCAACAAGAAAAAACCAAGATGATAGATGCCAGATCTATACTTTCTTTTGATTTTAAAAGTGCCGATTCAAAATCCATCACAAAGTTGAAGAATGAAGTGATCAATTTTTTTGATTGACGGACTCTTCTGCTAAATTACATATAACTATTTTCAGTTTTAATAATGCTATGAGGTTCGAAAAAATATGTCATCAAAACTAAATCGTGAAAAATTATTTTCCCTGTTTGAAGAAGATCAGGAAGGGGTCATTTACCTGCGTGGCGGTGAAATTATGTATCGCTACGGAACGGATTATGAGTTTCCATTTCGTCAGGAAAGTAATTTTTGGTATCTCACCGATGTAAATGAGCCGGATTATCATATGGTGATGGATTTGAAGTCAAAAACCTATCATTTATTTGCTCCAAAACGTGATGCAGCGTATGCGGTTTGGCACGGTCGCATCAAGCCTAACGGAGAAATTGAGGAGGAATATCAGCCCGATAAACTCCATCATGACAACGATCTATTGTCGGTTTTAAACGATTTGAAACCTTCGGTAATCTATTGTTTAAATGAAGAGCAGGCAGAGTTTCTGGAGGATTTAAACCGAAATTTCAATGTGGAAACAGAGTCGCTTGCTGATGCCATCACCTATTGTCGCTGTATAAAAACCGATGAAGAGCTGGAGAAAATGCGGATAGCCGCAAAAGTAAATAATGAAGCTCACTTAGCTGCAATGAAAGCGCTGAAACTGGGTATGCATGAATATGAAATGAAAGCGGTTTTCGACTATCATCAGCAAAAAAATGGGCTACTTCAGGACGCATACAGCGGTATTCATGCCGGTGGAAAAAATAGTGCCATTTTGCACTATACAGAAAACAGCAAGGAAATTAAAGATGGCGATCTTTACCTGATTGATTCCGGGTATGAATATGAAGGATATGCCTCGGATGTGTCGCGGACCTATCCCGCCAACGGGAAATTTACGGGCGATCAGGCGGCGATTTATCAAACCGCACTCACTGCGTTAAATAAAATTATCGAAGCAGTGAAGCCGGGCGTAAAAATGGAAGACCTACATTTAGCCGCGGCGCGAATTATTTTACAAGGGTTGAAAGATTACGGACTCGTTAAAGGATCAATTGATGAGTTGATGGAAAAAGATATTTTCGCACTCTTTTTCCCGCATGGATTGGGTCATTTTCTTGGGCTCGATACGCACGATGTTGGTGGCTATCCCAAAGGCGTGGAGCGGATTGAACGCCCGGGAATTCAGTTCCTGCGGGTTCGGCGGGAGCTTCAGCCGGGAATGGTGATTACCATTGAGCCGGGAATTTATTTTATTCCTGCACTGTTGAAACCGGCTCTTGAAGATCCGGAAAAGTCAACATTTCTGAACGCCGAAAAACTTGAGAAACTGTTTGATTTCGGCGGCATTCGAATTGAGGATAATCTGATCATCACCGAAGATGGTTGCGAAAACCTGACAGATGTGCCAAAGGAAATAAAGGATATTGAGAAAGTGATGCAAGGGTAGGAGATGTTGAGCCCCGTCAAACCGCTTCGAGCGGCCAGACGGGTGTTCATTCATTAATTTGCGGATCAGCGATCCGCCCTACGTAGAACTGGTCGCTGACCTGTTTTATTAATAAATCTAAAACCATAGAAACTATGTACCAACGATTTCAAATAAAAGTTGAGCAAGAATCGAAACCACGGCGAAGCTTAAATGCATTACTGGCACTGGCAACGGGGGTATTAACCTTAATCTACCCGACATTTCTGTATCTGATTGTTGGTGGATATTTGATGGCACTGGGAATCCTGTTTCTTGCGTTTAGAACCCCACCTATTATTGCATCATTTCCAATGATCGCCTCCGTGTTGATCTTTATCTTCCCGGATTTGATACCCGTAACGTTTGCAGTTTTCCTCGGCTTTTTTGGGTTGATACTACTACTCAGTTTTGGATTTACGGTGTTAGGGATATTGACGCTGATTATTGCAGCACTCATCATATCAAATCCTGATTCGATTGCGTACCTGATTGCCGCATTTTTGTTGTTGTACAGCATCAACAATCTAATTCGAATCTTCCAGAAAAATGACAAACCAAAGAGTGGCGGAGATCCAAATCAAGTATCTATACAATAGACTTTAAACCACACTATGCAAGATCCCGTAGCATTTCCAATGCTTTATCTATATGATCCGGATCATCTTTATATTTGGGTTCAAGATCCTCAATTCTTTGCAGAAGCTCGATTGCTTTTTCTTTGTCTCCGGTTCTGCTAAAATGACGAGCATAATCAAGATAAATTAATATACTTTCCGGCCTCATTTCCATAGCTTTTTGGAATGATTCCTCAGCCTTTTCGTTGCTGGCCCCTTTGGGCAATCCTCCAAAAAAAGTACGCGCAGCAAATTTTTCTTTTCTACCTAAATTAGCCACTTCTGAGTGCCAGACGCCAAGTAAATGCCAGGATCTGGAAAATTCAGGATCAAGCTCTACAGCTTTAATGGCATGATCATGTACTATTTTAGATTTCCGAACCCGATCGCGTGCACCTACAATTTCTGCCATACGTCCAATGGCCAGTGCTTTTGCAAAATGGCAAGGTGCTTTTTCGGGATGTGCCTCAAGACATCGGTCTGCATATTCATCGGCGGTATTGTAATTAGACTCCTGTTCAGATTCATCCTCCATTCGATATCCCTGCTGAGAATATAGCACACTCAAATTCCAAAGTGCATCTACCTGTTCCGGATTTTCCTCGAGCACTTCCTCATAACCTGAGTTCGATTGTAAACCAGATTAATAAAGTGTTCTAAATCGAACTCCGGTTTCAAGAAAATATTTGGTTTCTATCCGAATTCGACAGACTGAAAGCCTGACATAACCCAGCCTATGGTAACGCCATAGGGTACAAGGTGAGGGAACACATCGCAGGCTGAAAGCCTGAAATAGTGCAAATTAATATCTCAGGGACGATCTGTTTTGAGGCCTTCAGCCTCCCAATCCCGGACATTATCTTACCCAGAGCGCTGCTCTGGGCTGAGTTATCTTAGGCTTTCAGCCTTCCTTACTTGTCTCTGTTCACTTACGATATAGGATTCCGTCCGACTCGCTTAGAAAGGGGGGTATAAACCACATTATTAATCGAACTCAGGTTCATAGAGTTCGATTGCACCGGCTTCATCAGCAGATTCAACCCGTTCTTGAGCTTGCTTTAACTTCTCTGAAAGGACCTCATCAGGGTCATAATTAGCGGCCATTAAGAATAAGCTTAACAAAATATATATAGCTGATTTTTTCATAATCTAACTCTTGATTTTAGATATAAGTTATGCGGTTCGCCTCTCGTATAACGAACAACATTTGAACCCATTCTTACACAATTATGAAAGGATAGTTTCTGAATTTTCTCTTGTCGGCGAATAAATCGATTAGCAAAAGTGCAGAAAAAAAGCCGACCACCCACGGTGACCGGCTTTGTCAGGAATTCTGAGAAGGGTTTCAAAAACTCTACCAGAATCCTTAACCCCACTTTAATATACAGTATGGGATGTCATCAATAAAGTGAAAAATTAGTTTTAACCGGTAATTGGATATTGTTTCTGGAACAGAAAGCTTGTAATTTTAAGGCTCTTTTGAATAATTTGTTTGTTCGAAGAAAAAGGGCCCGTAGCTCAGTTGGTTAGAGCAGTCGACTCATAATCGATTGGTCGCAAGTTCAAGTCTTGCCGGGCCCACTTTTAAACCTGCTGGTTTTACGTAATGCACTTCTCTTAGATTGGTTTGATTCACACAGATAATCCGAACGTTGATATTGCGGAGGTATACTCCGCGGTTCAAGTCCTGTCGGGCCCACTTATTTTTAGATTCTAATATTACTCTCAAAAAGCTCTTTAATTAACGTTAAGGGCTTTTTTTATGTTTTCATTCTTTACATAATCACTATTCATAAATATAAGTATTTAAAACTAATTTTCATTGAATAAATGTCTTATTCGTGGTAGATTTCCTGTTATATAATCATTTTTCATAAATATGGTCAATAATAAACATTTTTCAGAAAGGATAACCGATTTTCAAGGATATACGCTTCCTGAACCTGATCTGCAATTAGCTGGGTACAGTGCGCTCATTCGCGTGTATAACCTAAGGGTACCTCTGCCCGACCACTTAGCTGCTATTAGCCAACATCATCGTAAGTACAAAGAAGGAAAATGGGCCGTGTTCACTAAAAGACACAGGCCAAATGACAACTTGCTGGCCCATCTTACTTTTGCTCTAAAATATGAGGGCGTTGACCTCAATATTCTTAAATCTCTTTTTATAGCCATTGAAGCAGATGAAATTGTCTCAATTATAGAAAATGAACCAACCGGCAGTTATACCAGACGAATATGGTTTCTATACGAATGGCTTTTAGACAATAAGCTACCTGTTCAAGATGCAACTACCGGAAACTATGCAGACGTTATAGATACTAAAATTCAGTATGGAGGACCCTCTGAGTTTTCGAAAAGACACCGTGTTCGAAATAACTTACCGGGTGTTAAAGAATTTTGCCCTTTAGTACGAAAGACTGAAATACTTGAAAATTTTCGGCAAAAAAAGTTAGATCAACGTATAAAAGAAACCTTAGGCTCTATACACAAAGACCTTGTTACACGTGCTGCAGCTTTTATGCTGCTCAAAGATTCTAAAGCTTCTTTTGCAATTGAGGGGGAATCTCCACAACAGGACAGAGCCGAACGTTGGGGGCGCGCTATTGGACAGGCAGGTCAAAAGGTACTTACTGAAGATGAACTCCTGCGCCTGCAAAAATTGGTTATTAAAGATGACAGATTTCTCAACATGGGATTTCGCAAAGAAGGTGGATTTGTTGGAGTACACGATCGAGTCTCAGGTGCTCCAATACCGGATCACATATCGGCCAAATGGGAAGATGTTCCTGATCTGATTAACGGATTTATTGATACTAATCAGAAAGTATCGAATGGAGACTTTGATCCAGTAATAGCTGCTGCCGTTCTTTCTTTTGGCTTTGTGTTCATCCACCCCTTTGAAGACGGTAATGGCCGCATACACCGATATCTCATACACCATGTACTTTCAAAAATGGAGTTTGCTCCAAAAGGACTCATTTTCCCGGTGTCGGCAGTAATACTGGAAAGAATAGATGAATACCGTGAAGTTCTTGAGTCTTATTCTAAACCATTATTGGATTTAATAGAATGGAAAGAAACTCCGGAAGGAAATGTAGATGTGCTTAATGAAACCAAAGACTATTATCGTTTCTTTGATGCCACTAAACAGGCTGAGTTTCTCTATAAATGTGTTCAACAAACGGTAACAGAAACTTTGCCGGAAGAAGTCGAATACCTGGAAAAGCATGACAAAATGAGAAATTTCATAGCATATCACTTTGATATGCCTGATAAGACTATAGAGAATCTTATTGGTTTTCTGCGGCAAAATGATGGAAGTTTGTCAAACAGAGCAAAGAAAAAAGAATTTTCTGATTTAACTGATGATGAGATTAGGATGCTTGAAGAGGCTTATACTGAAGTTTTCAAATAGTCAGTGCCCTGATACGCTGATTACAATCCATTAAATGGAATTTGTCTGACTATATGCAGTAATGAGCAGCTCAGAAGTTCAAGTTTATTTCCCTATTAAATGGAGAGAATGATGCCTTCGAACTATCAAAGCCTATCAGTTGGTTAAACAAACTGGAGCGCCAACATTTGTTGTTTCCAACAAACCTACAAAACAACATGAAAAGCTGACTCTTCGTAGAAATGTTGCTGAGTGGAGCAACAAAAAAACAAAGCAACATTTAGCAATTTCTGTCTTTTTTCTGACCCACTTTTTGTCATTATACAGTAGCATATACGCCAACACACTGGAATATATAGGCTCTTTCGTATAACAATCATCAGATTTATAGATATTCTCAGCTTTAAATCTACTCATACAGATTGTGGGAGTGTGTTGTTGAGGCACTTAGAAGGTAATTATCGCTTCGGATGTATACCGATTTATAGTTGTAAGCACGATACCTTGTATTACTAAATGGGGTAATACATCCTCCAAAACATAACAGTTTGTCATACTTTCAGGGTCGGCAACATTTGTTGTTTGCAACAATAAAACAAACCAACATGGAAAACTTGCTTGTTTTTAGAAAGGTTTAAGTGTGGAGCAACAAAAAAACATTCCAACAAAAAAACAAAGCAACATTGGCTTACTATAGTCTTTCTTTTTTAGCCTTCTCTTTATTCCCAAATAATAGCTCATAGGCTAATTCACTGGAAGTCATGGGACGCTTAGTCAATCGGGCCTCCGACTCATAAATCTTACCGGCATAGGTATCCGGAATAGGAAAATAGTAATACTCTTCTCTTTCAAAGTCGTATTCGATAAACCGGATCTCGAAGGACTGCCCCTCTCCATCGGTTATGTATTGTCGCTCTTTGAACTTTGGTTTGGGTAGGTGGGAGAGTTTGTTAGACATTTGCTTGTTATATTTTGCGCATAAATTTATAAATCAATAATAAACAAATACTTGCATTAATAAAATCAGATATCACCAATAATATCGATACTATTAACTAATGTTGGATCAATTGATTGTCAGACCATTTCACTCTCATTCTCCCGATTTTATTGGTTTATTGGTTTATTGGTTTCAATAAACCAATAAAGGCAACGGTTAGACAATTTAAGCTACTTATTGGTTAGACGTTCTTTTTTGCTATATGCTTCAACTGCCACAAAAGGCATATTTGTTAAACAGATTACCCATTTAAGCCTGAATTAGCATCGAAAAGGGCTCATTTGTATGACGAAGTGGTGCACTTCTAACCTTCACCCAAAACTTGGTCCACCGTTTAACAGTTTAATGCTTGAGCAATAAACGGCTAAAAATTCAAGATAAGCAAGGTATTAAGCAGCTTCGTCTAAATTCCAGTTGATGTGCCTTGTTATACCTATTTCCCTTTTTCTATTACTTCTTTCCTTAATTTTGCTGCTTCCTGGATTTTCCCTGGCCTAGTATATAATTGATAAGTTAGATCCTGCAATAGGGATATTAAAACTGATGCTCTTTTCAGATTAACTTCGGGTAATTGGGGGTGTGCTCCATCATGACCAGTCAACATTATCTGTTTTGCCATATCTTCCCATTCTTTGTCTATACCCATCATATCAAGTAATTCTGCTATTTGATTTTGTACCTTAGTTGAACCATCTGCACCTAAGTTGTCACAAATTGCCTGAACCGACCTTCTACATAGTGCAGCAAAGCCATGATATGCGTTAACAGAGAGACAATCCAATGCTTCATCAATTTCAGATTTTATTGAATCTGGAACGTTTTCAAAATCAAAATCTTCCTTTACAGTCATAACCATTTCTGGATTATTAACAACAGGTACATTCTGGCCTTCCCATCCAACTATCTCCCAGTAAATAGGTATGATCTTCAGACATGCATCACAACTGTAGCTAGAAATAATTTCGGAAGTTTTATCTTTTCTTAATTCATTTCCCATTGGTTTGGATCTTGATGAGAACCGCGAACTATCTTTACAATGTGGACATTTACCACCAATTGTAATATGGCTTATTTTCTCAGGAAGATTTTTCCCGTAAATTTTTAGCATGTTTTAATATGTTAACAGATTTTAGTGGAAAAGGTATAATGTATTTAATTAAAGACTTGCTTCACTACATCATAGTAATTCATTATGCTTGTATATTCAATTAAGAATTGAGAAATGTCCGATAGTATGAATAACAATCTTAAAATTCCCATAACTACAGTAAACTGCTGCAAGAAGCATTTCGAGGTAGGATGTCAAAAGCTGTCACCAAATATGCATAGTTTTAGATTCAACACCCACTCAATCTAAAATTATGCGTGCAGACAACTACCCTCCTATTAATGTGCTCAGTGTATTCCGGGGAATCCAATCAAAAAAGTTACCCTACCACATTACTCCTTACCGTTTTGAGAAACAAATTGGTCAAGCCTTTAAGATCGATCAGATAAGACATTTCCACAGAGATCGAAAAGGAAAAGGTCAGCAATTCCACTATGTAATAAAAACTGAAGGCAACCTCCTATTCCGCCTACTGTTTGACACGAATTCGTTTACTTTGGAGATTAGTAGAGGAAGTAATTGAGGGAAGAGTGAAAGCCTTAAAGAGAAAATAAAACCATCTGTTTGGCAAAATCCCTCAAAAATAAGAGTTAGAAAATAAAATTTTCCCATCTGACACTATGGTGTCATCTCCTGGCTTTATTTTTCATAAAAACCTGAATTAAAGAGGAGAAATATGAAGAAAGAGTATCAACCAGTACCGCTGGTATCGAATCAGTTAGAGATGATGAAAATATGTGAAAGCGGGCACGATGTCGGGGTGGATTATCACATCCACATCAGAAAAAGTATTCCAGATGTGAAGGATTTCAAAGGTATAGCCGCGGAAAAGTGGACTCAATTCCGGGATCAACTTGAAAAGGATTATGATTGGGAGCCCAAACACCGGATTGAGTGGATTAAAATTGATCATGCTGACAGAGAAGTGATCCAGTATTTTAACCATCTGACCGGTGGAATTACTATTGAACGAAACAGCCTGAATAAAAAAGTAAAGCTATTATTTGACCATAACAGTGCCCCGGACCTTGTTGAAAAGCTGAAGAGAGAACTGGAAATGATAATCGGAAAAGAGTCGGAATGCCAGATTGGGTTTGTTCAGTCGGCTAATGGTTCACTTTTTTTAAAGTTCAGCTCTTTTAAGCCTTATAAAGAAGATATAACTCCGTTTTTGGGTAGTGATTATGTGACATTTAAAAGTAAGATTGTAAATGAGCTCAAAAAACAAGGTAGCAGCGGACTCTATCTGCTCCACGGAGAACCGGGAACGGGAAAAACCTCATTTTTGAAAACGATTTTGAGTGAAGTGGATAAGAAAGCGATATTCATTACACCGGCACTGACCGACAAGCTCACATCGCCAAATCTGATCGGCCTGCTGATGGATCACACCAATTCAGTGATTGTGATAGAAGATGCCGAAACGGTTCTGATGAAACGGCAAGGGGATAACTCTAACGCTGTTTCCAATTTGCTGAATCTGACAGACGGATTCCCGGCCGACTTTTTAGAACTGAATATCATCTGCACGTTCAACACGGACATTGATAATATCGACCCGGCACTACTTCGGAAGGGGCGCCTGAATGCAATGAAGGAGTTCAAAAAGGTGACACCTGAAAATATCCGTCGCATGACAGAGGAACTGAATCTTGACCTGAACCAAGAGATAAACGAAGCAATGACAGTTGCGGACGTTTGGAATGGAGGTAAACAAGAGTTTGATCTGAAGACAAATGGAATTGGTTTTAACAAAAATTAAATAGAGATGAAAGAAACTAAAATACTTGAAATCGGAGCAGAAGGCGGACACCTGATATTCTATAAAATCAGTGAGAGTTCAGAGACCTATTATACATCCGCACGAAGTGAGAAGTTTAAAACAGCGAAGGAACTGTTTGAAAATTATAGCAAAACCGAAGATCCTCTTCTTTGGTTCTATCCTATGGAGATATCTGAAGAGATCAGAAATGAGCTCTTGCCGGTTTTGCTTGATGAGTACAAATCATTTGGCGCAGATTACTTCATGAACCTCTATGCATGGGAAGAGAAACTGAATGTGAAATTTTCTGAATTAAAACCGGATGGTCATCAGACGTTTTTGATTACACCGGTTATTAAGCATGAGAGATATGAGTACGATTCCTATGGTGAAAACCCGCAGTTTATAGATTCTGTGATAACTACATACAGAGATAATCCCAAGTATCGGAAAAAATTGACCGGAATTGGATCTGTGGAAGGAAACATATTTGTAATACGGGATGAGAATTCGGTAATTAAAGGTGTTTTTCCTCTTGATAGGTATGATGTGGCCATAAAAACACGAAAATAAATAAGCATGGACTATAAAAAGTTAACAGTATCAAACATCAATGCTTGGGCTGTTTGGGAAAATGAGACCATGAAAATGCCTCATATTTCAAGTTCTGGAATTGATAAACAACTAAAGCCTCAAATAATATTCTTAGGCCTAAACCCTTCTAAAAGCCTTACAAAGATCAGAAATTTCCACTCTGATTCAGTTGGTGATAAGCGTCTAAAAAAAGCGATTCAGGGTAGAGATTTTAGAGATCCTAAATTGTCTAACCTCGCAGGCGGATTTATGACAGATTTGACGGATAAGATTGAATCCGACTCGTCCAAAGTTGATCTGAAAGGTCACTCATTCCAGAACATTGAGGATGTTCTTAAAAGATTTGGAAAGAATCATTATCACATGATTTGCTTTGGCGGGAAGACATATGAAATGGTCAAAAACTGGCTCTTGAATCAAAAGACAGAAAATTGTGATGTATCGAAGTGCCAAGTTGTGAAAAAGCCGTATGAGATTACACTTTATAAAGTAATGCACTACTCCTACAGATTTGGAGAGAATAAAGTGGGCGAGCAGCTTGCTCAGGTCAATCAATTAATAGATTCAACATCATGACGGTTTTCGGCAATCTTTTATCATTGTACAGAAAGAATGGAGCGTCAATAACTCCAATGGAGGATTTCTGTACTGAGTGCCTCGTTGGGATTTTAAGGAGTGATCTAGAACTGTTGGAGGAATTTTCAAAGAATCTTTTAAACATTGAATCTGATACACCATTTAATGTTTCGACACAGCGAACCTTCTACTCAAAAGAAATTAATGAAACGGGGCGAGTCGATTTAGTTTTTGAATCACAAAATACCCTCTGTTTTGTCGAGATGAAGGTTCATTCTACTGAAGGGCATGGGCAATTGAAAAAATATGCTCAAATACTCAGTGAGCAACCGAATACAGTGAGAACCCATCTCCGGTATTGTACCCTGTACAATGAAGAGAAGGAAAACCTTGAGCAATTTCGATGGCGGGATATCGCCAATTTTTTTAAAACAAGAGCTCATAAAAACCATTTAGTTCGGGAATTTTATAAATTTTTAAAGGATAATAACATGGCAGGAAATGAAAGATTCAATCATGAAGATCTGGTCGGGCTTAAGGTATACAATGCAATAGCTACAAAAGTAGATGGTGTATTCACATCAATTAAACCGAGTCTCAAAAGATTTGGCTCTGTAGGGGGTGGGCTTGATGCTGGTAAGCATATTGTAAAGCACAATCGTTGGGCAATATATAGTTATGATATAATTGGTGATAAGAATGGAAACAGAAGTGAAGTGTTGGTTTCTTTTGATTTTAAAGGAATTAGATATGAAGATGAACCAGTAGTAGCAGTTCAAATCTATGTGAATAAGAAAAATTATAACTATAAAGTATTTGAGGAAACTGCAGCAAAATACTTTAATGGTAAAACCTATAACGACAAAAAGATTTTCAAAAAAAGCGATCAAGGCCACGGAGCCCACATACGTTATGAAAAACCATTAGCACTGTTTTTCAGTGAAGATGAGCAATTGAAGGCAATTCAAGAATGGATAGAGAATAAACTGGATAATCTGATGCAATTTATAACGGAAAACCCAGGTCTGGATTGGAAGATTGAATTGAGTTAACTAATAGCCTCAATCAATCTCTCGTTGATTGCATCTAGCAAAATTGAAGGTTCAATTACTTTAACTTTCTCCCCAAAAGACAAAATCAAAGTTTCTAATTCGTAATTCGGTATCACCTTGATGGTAACGTGCAGCCTGTCATCAACCCATTCCGTCTTCTGTGAGGGATGAAGTGGCTTGGTCTCTACATAAGGAGCTACTTGTTCTGCGAACTCCAAGACCACCGTTTCAACTTCTTTGTCTTGGTATCTCGTGACACCGACGATATCATAGAAATAATCATTCCAGTCAATGTCGGTTGGTATGTACTCTTTTCGCGTTTGGTTGATTGATTCAATTCTGTCGAGGGCAAGATTCCAGGTAGGTATATTCAGCTCTTCATTGAGGCCCAGTACAAACCACCGATTATTATACTGTTTAAGATAGTAAGGGTGGAAAGACAGTTTGAACGGTTCATCGGATTTAAAATCCTGATATTCAATTATCAATACTTCTTCTTTGGTAATCGCATCGTACAGCCTTGAGAGATACTCAATTCCCTTTAGATCTATATTTGATTCAAGGCCAATGACTTCTTTTGAAGTGTGATCTAACCCCAGGCGATCTTTCAACACCGGCAGCATCTCCTGAACCGCTTCGAATTGCGGAGCACCGGAAAAGCGTGACAAGACAGAAATCGCCGCTTCGATCTGCGATACTTCACTTTCATTGAGAGGCTGATTGCTGATGGAAAATTCCGGGTCTGAATAGCGATAATAAACTTTTCTTCCATCTTTTTTCCGATCTAAAGGAATGCTCCACCCCTGGTCACTCTCCATAAACTTAATGTCGTCAAACAGTTGGCGTCTTTTGATCCCGCTGCCGGGTCCATTGAATTCTTCCAGCGCTTTGTTAATCTCATCAAGAAGATCTTGCCAAAAATATTTCCGGCCAATATTGCGAAAGCAACGATCTAAAACCTGGTATCGTAAAAGGGCATTTTTGTTCGTGGACATTGGGTATTAATTAGTGTGCAGATTGAGTGCACAGGAAGGTTATATCATTTGTAAAAGAAATCAAAACCAAACTTTCTATGCACTCACTCGAAAAATATCTTCCGTTTAGTCCTAATCAGGGACAAAAAAGAGTTCTTACAGACCTGATTCAGTTTGTTAGCCGGGATGATGAAAGAGACGTAATGATTTTAAAAGGAGCTGCAGGGACAGGGAAAACATCTATCCTCGAAGCCATTAAGAATTACATTACTGAAAATTCGATGCGTTGCAGGTTGGCAGCTCCAACAGGAAGAGCAGCAAAGGTTCTACATGGAAAAACTTCTGCTGATGTAAAAACAGTACACAGCATGATTTTTATTCCGGAGACATTAAATAATGGAGGTGTAAAATTTAATTTACGAATCAGAAATGATGATGGTCACACAATTTATATTATTGATGAGTCTTCAATGGTTGCTGACAGTATGGGGCTTTCCGACCAGTATATTGCTGATGAACCTCTTTTGACGAGTCTTATTCGATACGTGAAAATGGGTAACGAGAATAATAAAATCATTTTTGTGGGTGATCCTTATCAGTTACCTCCAGTCGTTTCCAATCATGATCGATCGTTTTCTCCAGCATTGGAATCAGACTACTTGAGTAAAAATTTCAATTTAGTTACCGGAGAAAATACTTTGACTCAAGTGATGCGTCAAAAGGAAAACAGTCCGGTTTTGAATTTAGCTTCAGAATTAAGAAGTGAAATTGAGAAGGGTAACAGTATGTATGTTAAGTACCCGGGCAGAATTAAAGGGTGGTGGCATATTCGCGACTATTATTTGGAAAACTTTAATTCTGCCAATCTTGGCAAAGTTGCAGTAATTTGCCATACGAATAATGATGTAAACTGGTGGAATAATACACTTCGGAATGAAATGTTCACAAATAGCAGTAACCTACTGTGCAAGGGTGAATTAGTTACTGTTCACAAAAATACCTGGACGAAAAAAGGTCTTATCTATAATGGTGATGTTGGGATTGTAAAAAGCTTTAACCCTGTTCCAAAAAAATGCGCGGGTCTAAGTTTTTCTGAATGTGAAATTGAGTTCACGAATATGAATGAAAGCTTTATAATTAAAAAATTGGTTTGTTGGGAGAGTATTCTCTCATTTAAAGGGAATTTGAATCCGGATCAGGAAAGGAAACTTTATGCAGCTGCCATGAAGTCAAACCCTGAGTTCAGGGAATCTGGAAATGTAATGGACGATGAATTTTTAAATGCATTTCGGCTAAGATATGGTTATGCTTCTACCTGCCATAAAGCTCAGGGAGGTGAATGGGATACTGTTTTCATTCATCCATATCTTGGATCGATAAAAAGAGACCGTGCTAAGTGGTTGTATACTGCTTATACAAGAGCCAAAAAAGAAATCTACAGCTGGCACAATTAAAGCTTTAAAAAATCTGAGTAAATGAAATAACTCTCTGTAAATACCTGCTTTTGATATTGATCCTGCACGCTGTATTCGGCGTGTCTGTCCGGAGCGAGATGGTGCAACATCTTCCGGGCTGAATGTTAATCCTTAATTTTTGGAACGTGCAGATGACTTGAACCTTATTAGGGGCATGGAATCTGGCATGAATTATTAGGGCTTGACTGACTGATTATTATTTAGGTATGTAAGTTAACATACATAAGGAATATCAGCAGGTATTTACAGAAAGTTAAACTGTCTAAATGAAGCTATTACAAATACATATCGAGAAAATAAGAAGTGAATATCAGGAGATTTCTGATTTGGAAGACTTGCTGGCACTTCTTAATCAGATTAATGTCTATGTTTATGGAGATAGTGCTATAAAAATTCAGCTTAAATCTCTTACATACTATTCAAATCCAAAACTTGCAACGGATGCATATAAGACGTTTGAAATCCCAAAGAAAAATGGTGGAGTTCGTATAATTCACTCTCCTGCCGGAGGATTAAAAAGCATTCAGGGAAGTTTAGCTGTTCTTTTTCAGGCTCTGTTTGAGCCACACCCCAAAGCAACCGGCTTTGTTATTGATAAGTCTGTTGTTGATAATGCACAACACCATGTGGGGAAACATTATGTTTTCAATATTGATCTGAAAGATTTTTTCCCATCTGTTGACAAACCCAGGTTTTGGAAACGCTTGCAGTATCCGCCTTTCAATTTAAACAAAGAAAACGGACGCCTTAAGCTGGCCAACAGGATTGCCGCGATCTGTTTCACAAACCTTGAAGTGGAACGTATCGTAAATGGTGAATGGGTATCTTTAAACAAAGATGTATTGCCTCAGGGGGCGCCATCATCTCCTGTAATTACAAATATAATTGCCTACCGTCTGGATCAAAAGCTAAAGCAGCTTGCGGAGCACTTTGGTTGTGAGTATTCCAGATATGCAGATGATATTACGTTTTCTTCAGACCACAATGTTTACCAAAAAGACGGAGAGTTCAGAAAAATATTAGAGGAAATAGTCAGAGGCCAAAATTTCCACCTTAAACACACCAAAACGAGACTAAATAGAAGCAATGACAGTCAGGAAGTAACAGGGCTGATTGTCAATGAGAAGGTAAACGTAAAACGCAGGTATATTAAGGAGCTGCGGCATTGGATCTATTTTTGGGAGAGGTATGGCAAAGATAAGGCAGAAGAATTGATTTTACGGGCATACAAAAAGGATAAAGGCCATGTAAAAAAAGGTGAGCCGAATATTGAAAATATAATTTACGGAAAACTCCTGTACCTAAAAATGGTTAAGGGAAGTAACAATGGTACCTATAAAAAACTTCAGCACAGATTTGATGTAATTATTGGCAAGACTGTTGATTTTGACCCTACTACTCTACTTGAAAATTGGGAAAAGGATGGAATAGAATCAGCAATGAAGTATTACTATTCTCATAACGAATTAGAGAAAAATGATAAGCAAGTTATTAAGCTAAATCTTAACTCTGAGGACTTGCCTTTAGTTGACCTTACAGGAAAGTGAGTATGGAAAAAACAAAAATAGATTTTATAGTCGAACTTATTGATAGTAAACAATTTGATGGCAGTAATAAAGAGCGGCTTTTTAAACTTGTTTCCGATGAATTAAAGCAAATAGATGACACAAATAATTCGGTGAAATCCGAAGTTAATCTGATCAAAAAGAAGTTGGAATCAATTATTAGTGGTGATTTTATAAAATCAGAAAATGGTGAAAGTGTCAAAATTCAAGATAATGTCAATAATTCTAAGACTATCCACAATCCGCAACGCGTAGTGGATTTACTCTCAAAATTTAGCGAAAAAAGTACTGCTCTAAAATTTACTGTTCATGAGTGGGATATTGAGGTAGAGTACAAGAACTTATCAGAGTTTTTGAAGCAAGTCAGAAAAGAGTACAATGAATTCAGTTATGAATTGAAAGAACTAAAAGAAAAACTAAATGGTAAATGTTATGGGTTTTTGTTGAATGAAAACATTGGTAAGTCAGGTTGGGGGTACGACATGATAAAAGCAGGTTGGTCAAGTCCTGAACTTTCAAAGTGGTGCCAAAAAAATCCAGACAAAAATCCAGAGGAATGTCCTCTAACAATTGAAGATCCGAATAAAAAAATTAGCATTACCTGTTTTGGCGATGTGATTCAACATTTCAAACATGAAATAGAGGTTAGGGAGGAAGGTGACAAACTGAAAAGGTTGTTTATTGATGTTATGAGAAGTTCTGGTCTATTTAATCCATTTTTGGGATTTAATAGACCAGAACTAATCAACTTGGATGGGAAAACATTTTACACAGATGTGCAGTGGATCAAGGCTGCCGTCGACAGAATTTTTAAGGGGATAAAGAAACACCAAAAGCATAACCCTGAATTAGCTGATATAGCAATAGAAGCTACTGAAACCAATGAATATGTCTTGATAAGAATAGTGCACAAAAACTCCTTTAGTCAGGGTGCGTCTATTGAAGTCAATAATAAGCTGACAAATATAAGAGGCGATTTCTCAACAATTAAAGATAGATTACATAATCTTTGCGATTGGTCGATTGAAAGCGTCTTTAAGGAAGGTGCATTCAGATTGAATTATTTATGCATGGATGAAAAAATACCATTCAAAGAAAAAATTGATGATTCTAAAGGTTTTACTCATCTTCTGAAATTTTATAAAACCAGTATTTAAAAATGAAAAACATTGTTCTTATTGAAGATAAACTTCCACGTATGGAGTTTCTATGTAAAGAAAAAGAGTTGAATCTGACAGAGATTAAAGAGCTAACTATAATTTCAGATAGTAAATTTGAAAGTCTAAAAAAGAGTATCGGCAAAAGTGAATTCAACCTTCTCGAAGGTTTTAAGGCAATAATGTCTCATCATTCAGCATGGAGTCAGAAAGAGCTGGATTCTATAAAGGAATACTGTAAAAAAACTAATACTGTTTTAATACTATTCTCAGGTGGAATCAGTGTCACACACTTAAGAACATCAAAACCACAGGTTCTTCTCATTGATGTTGAAAGATTTTACAGTAATCGGCTAATTCTTTTTATAGATGCATTCATTAAAAGTGAAGAGTTAAATTTGCCGATTTTACAATATGGTAAAAACTGGAAAATCAATGTATTAATGGAGACAAGAAATAATCTTGCAGTATTTCTAAGCAGAAATCCCGGAATAGAAGTACTTGATTACTATGAAGAAAGCATAAAATTACCACAAGCATTATACTCTATATCGGATGAGTTCGAATTGGACTTGAGTTGGTACGAAAATGGAATCAGACAGAATGCTTATCAGGTTTTAACTGAATTGAATAAACAGTTGACATCTGCCATTAAAAAAGTCCTATTTCAATAATGAAGAATTTACTAATTCATTGCAAAAATACGTCACTCGTTGATCTTGCTGAATTCAAGGAAAATAATATCGTATTTAAGATTCCAGATGATTTGGAAGTAGATCGATATATGACAAATTTAATAGACGAACAGATCGTACCATCACAACCAGATGCAATATTTATAAAATATGCCCTGGAGAATGATTATATAGCATTTCTTGGTTTGAGGCTTGGATATCATATACGGCTTTATCAGGGGGATAAAAAAATAACTGACATACCCCTGATATTTGTTGGAGAAGAAACAATCACTGAGCTAATCCGCCTTTCACATTTTACAGATATACTTGGAACGGAAGGTACTTATTTTATAAAAGAAGAGCTTCATCAGGCAAAAACCGTTCTACAACGGGTTGAATCGGGACAGCTGTCGGGATGTGATTCTTCTGCAGACTTTCTAAACAGAATAACCATCCAAGCACCACGCAATTATGATACACGTCACAGTTTTATAAATGAACTTTCTTTATATCTATGGTCCAGATATATAGGTAACCAAGAGGCCGCTGAGCAAGTGAAAAAGCGTGTAGAAAACAACCTATACTTCAAATATAAAATCAACTCAGAACAATATTTAAAGGAGCAAGAGCAAATCACTGAACTCCCTGTATTTGAAGTCAGTAGTAAGATATTATTGATTGATGATGAGGCCGAAAAGGGATGGGAAACTTTTTATGAACATTTATTTTCCAGATCAGAGAAAAAAGTTGAGTTCAAGAGTTTGAATGTTTCAAGAAATAGTTCAACTGAAGATGTTTTGGTCAATGCAGAGTCAGCTATCAGAGAATTTAATCCCGATGTTATTTTGCTGGATTTAAGACTTACTGAACAGGATGTATTTGAGAAGGATCCCAAGAAGCTAACTGGTTACTCCATTTTAAAAAAGATTAAGACCATAAACAGAGGTACACAAGTAGTTGTTACTTCTGCATCTAATAAAAGTGTCGTGTTCCGTGATCTACTTAATGCCGGTGCAGATAATTATGTCTTAAAGAATGCAGAAGCAATAATAGGCACTTCTTCTCTTATAGAGGCAATTAAGTTGGCTATTAATGAAGCAAAAATATTAAAACCCATACACACAAGCCTGTCTATTTCAATAGATGCCATACGTAGTGATCAGCTAAAGAAACTGGATGTGGGTGAGGATTCAGACTACTACTATGAAGAATTAAAATCTGAGTTAATCTCATATTTATCATTGGTTCAAGAATTACTTACAAACCGAAATAATACCGATCGGTTTAGTATTACTTTGCTTCAAATGCATAAGTGTCTGGAAGTAATTACGGATTACTATATTGAATCATTATTCGAAAAGAGCTCTAAACCCCCACAATATGAATTCTACACTGGAGAACATGCACACTTTTTTAGCATGGATGATGGAAATAATATTAAGGTTATTAAGTGGAAGAAATCTAATCACATGAGTATAGTTCAAAAGTTTTTTAATACTTACCATTACTTCACAAATAGACCGAAAAGTAGTCTTTTTGTGGAATTGAAAAAATTGAATAAATACAGGAATTCTTATTCACATCCCAATCTGGATCGGGACTTTACAAGTCTTGAAGCTTTATACGAAGATGATTTCAAAAGCTTCAGAAAATCATTTATAAGAGTAACGTCTGCTTTTTTTGAATTTTTCATCGCAATCAGGTAAACCCATGCCACAGAAGAATCAGATCTCCACACCTAAATCGAAAAATCTTGTATTAAGTTAGATGGATGACTACTTCGCAATTCTCGATCAGTTCATTCAAAAATGTGTCGGACAAGCACATTTTAATAAAAATTGATTAGTGACTTATGACTGCCCAATTTCGCGATACGCTCAAATACAAAGGTCAACAATACTCACTGGCCACAGAGCCATTAAGCCCATATTTGGAGGCAATGGATATTCAATATCCGGGTACCTCAACAGCTAATTATCGTGGATATATAGCTTCTTGGGAAGTCAGTGAGGATAAACTATTTCTTATAAATGTCAATATTCCCAGTTTTACTACTGAGAAAGCCGGATCTGCAAAATTATTTCCGGATCAAGAGAAAACATTTGCAAATTGGTTTACCGGAAGTATCAGGGTCCCACATGGAGAGTTACTTGAATACATGCACCAAGGGTATGGATCACTTTATGAAAAGGAATTCTATCTGAGGTTTCTCAATGGTGAATTAGTAGGTAAAAGTAGAAAAAATAATCGCCCTGAATATGAAAAGCGGCTTGCTTTAAGGCGACAAATTGAAGAAGCTAATGAAAATAAAAAAAGTACAAAAAACCGGCTCTGGAGTATATTTACCAAATAGACCTACATCTTAACTAAAAGCTCAATTGGTTTGATAAAACTTTTCAATACAAATGGTAACTCTCTTGAAAGAATAGTCGCGAATCCCTTTCGCCTCGAAAAAGAGATACAAGATCTTGTTGAAACTAATACCCGGGATTTGTTTGGACTCGATTTTGTAAAATCTGAATTTACTGTGGATACATTTCGGTTAGATACGCTCTGCTATGATGAAGAGAGCCAATCTTTCACAATTATTGAGTATAAGAAGGATAAAAACTTCTCTGTGATCGATCAGGGTTATACCTATTTGTCACTTCTGCTGAATAACAAGGCAGAATTTATTCTGGAATACAACGAGTCAAAAGAGAAAAGCCTGAAGAGAGACGATGTAGATTGGTCGCAGTCCCGCGTAATCTTTATATCTCCAAAGTACACCGACTATCAAAAGCATTCTGTGAATTTCAAGGATGTGCCATTTGAACTGTGGGAAATTCAGAAGTATAAAAATGGAATTGTTGGATTGATGCAACACCAGCCGGAGTCAACAGAAAGCATAAAGGCAACATCTTCAGAGCAATCAAATTCGGTAATGAAGTCTGTCTCGAATCAGGTGAAAGTATATGATGAGGAGTATCACCTAACTAAAAGCAAAACACGCCCACCGGAAATACCTGAGCTTTATTTCAAATTGAAAGAACGTATTCTCGATTTGGGCGAGGATATAGAGATCAAATATCTTGCTCAAACCATTCAATTTAAGGTTGATCGATCATTTGTTGATCTGATTATTTATAACTCGGGCGTTGTTGCCATCATTAATATGAAAAAAGGTGAACTTGACGATCCCAGAGATGAAACTAACGATTTGAGTGAGAAAGGGCATTGGGGAAATGGAGATTATAAGCACGTTGTGCATCCCGGAGATGAAATTGAATACGCGATATATCTTATTAAACAAGCCTACGAAAAACAGTCTTAATAGAATATTCAGAGGATGAAGAAATCTGCTACAGAAGCTATTAACCGATATTTAAGTCACTGTAAGAAATCACAATGGGTACATGATGAGGCTTATAAATTTCAGTTTGCAAACTACATATATCAAAATGTAGAATGGGAAAATCAATCTGACTCTGAAATACTTGGGGTTCTAAAACAATCTCAAAAGATGAGATATACCGGTAATGTGCTCGGTATTCAGTTTATTCTTAGAAGTGCCAGGGAAAAAATGAGCGAATACATAGGAATTGAAGATGTCAGTAATTTCAGGCAGATACATGAAGGGGCAAGGATTGACCAGATTGATTGGGATGACCGTAATACATCTTACACGGGTATGTCTGCATGGCTCGGAGCGTTATTCCCAAAGAGGTTTTATCCAATTCCTGCTACGACTTTAAGGGAGTCTATTTTATATCTCTTTGATAAAAAAAGAGATATATTCCCTAAAAATGGGCTTTCTTATATTGTTACTTGCCAATCTTACATGGAAGAGACAGAGAAAGAGTTAAAAAAATATCCCATAGAGGAGCTATTTTTACCCGAGTTAAATAAATTTTACGAAGAGAACCCCGATCTAAAAATTTCATTAAAACATCAATTTGATAAAATTGATTGGGGATGGGTTGTTCAGGATTTCCATCTTTTTGTACATCGAGAAGTGCTTGGCTTATACAAACAAAAAGTAACTAAAGACGACATACAGGATGAATATGTTGACGAAATCGTTGAAGGTAAAAGCGTATTAGCAATTCACAAACGGTATGAAAGGAATGGCTCACTGATTAAAAAAGTCAAAGAACAGCGATTGAAAGACGAACCTTTTTTGCAATGCGATGTCTGCGGATTTTCATTTATGGATACTTACGGAGATATTGGGAAAGGTTTTATAGAAGCTCATCATTTGAATCCACTTGGTGAACGAGATGGGGAGCAAGTTACCAAAAGTGATGATATTGCATTGGTATGCAGTAATTGCCATAAAATGCTCCACAAAGGTGATCCGGTATTTGAACTGGAAGTGTTGAAAAAATTGATTGATGATAGTCGAAAATAGAACGCTCGTACCTATTAATAATCATATCTCTACACCCTATAAGGTGATAAACTTACTTTTCCCACATATAGGAAAAGACTAATAACAGACTGAAAATATGAAGACATACTTACATGACGGAAAAAGAAAGTTATTCGACGAAGAGATCTGTAAGTCTGATAATATTTATTTTCATGGGACGCACGCCGACAATGCGCTGGCTGTAGAACGTGAAGGTATTAAGCGCCCAAAATACCCGCAGTCGGTTCTTAATTTGGTAGAAGAGTATAAGAAAATATGTTTAATCTTAGGTTTAAGCCACGCATTAAAAACGTTTGAATACACATACAAAGGCAAACATGATATTGTTTTTTAACAGATGTATGCTCTCATGCTGCCCAGTATGTAAGAAGTGTTGGCGGAGAAAAAATGAACTCAATACTTATTTCAGCTCACAACCTGAAATTATTGCTTGAGGATGAAAAACACTTTAACAAGAAAGTGGAAATTGCTGAGAAAAGGAATGAATTGGCTTTTACTGAGGATGATAAAATGAGTTGCTCAAAAAGATTACATGCTTATAACAACATACAACAATACAAACCTTTAATTGAAAAAACTGAAATTGTAATCGATAAATACCCCCATTTTTTTAAGGCTAAAAGTAATAAAGGTGTTGTTTTTGCCATCCAGTCAGATGGGTTGAGATTGGATAATCAAGGGAACCAAGGATTTTGCACTGATTATGTGCCTGTAAAGAATATTATAGCCAAATCAATTTTTGGAATTGGTAGTATAGCAAATCATTGCAGAGTCTGTAAAGATAAAATATATGCTAAAAAGATAAGCGTGTAGAATCATAGATTTATAGTATTGAACTCCAAAATCCTAATTTAGGATGTATAAGATGTAATTATTTCAATAGCAACTGTTATAACGCTAAATCTAACCTTATCATGGTTGAAACTTTCGAAAGTCTACACAAAGGAATTCGTCGGCTGATTATAGCCATAGGATTTATTTTACCAATAGTAATAAGCATTCCATTTTCATATAGTGCTCAATATCCAGAGGAAGTTTTCTTTACCACATCAATGTTAAGTTTTATCTCTTACTGGACCTTAGTCGGACTCTCTTTATGGGTTTATGAAGGTTTTCAAGAAGATAAACGCGATGAGGATGAAGATTAATTACTTGGCAAATAAATTTATTTAAAAAACTCGCATAACCATGCCCATAAAAAAATCAGACCTCTACGCTTCTATCTGGAAATCCTGTGATGAACTTCGTGGGGGTATGGATGCCTCTCAGTATAAGGATTACGTGCTCTCTATTCTGTTCATTAAATATGTGTCGGACAAGTATGCTGGTGAGGGGGAGTATGCGCCGATTATTATTCCGGAGGGTTCTTCCTTTGAGGATATGATTAAGCTAAAAGGCCAGGCTGATATCGGGGATCAGATCAACAAGAAGATTATTGCGCCCATTGCTGAAGCGAACGATCTGAAGGGCGTGATTGACCAGACTGATTTTAACGATGATGAGAAGCTGGGCAGCGGAAAAGATAAGGTGAACCGGCTTAGTAATTTGATCAGTATTTTCCAGGACTCTAACCTCAATTTTGCCGGTAACCATGCTGGGGATGATGATCTGCTGGGTGACGCCTACGAATACCTGATGCGTAACTTTGCCACTGAATCCGGCAAAAGCAAAGGACAGTTTTATACTCCTGCGGAGGTATCTCGTATTTTGGCGAAAGTGATTGGTGTGGAAAAAGCCGACAGCCCCTCCCTCACCGCATATGATCCGACAGCGGGTTCCGGATCGCTGGTTTTGAAAGTAGCGGACGAAGCACCTGTGGGTATTACTATTTACGGACAGGAGATGGATGTGGCGACCACCGCTCTGGCCAAGATGAATATGGTGCTGCATAATCGTCCGGAAGCAGTGCACGATATCATGCGGGGTAACACGCTGGCCGATCCTAAATTCACGGAGAACGGTTCACTAAAACGATTCGATTTTGTGGTGGCCAATCCGCCTTTTTCATTTAAATCTTGGACCAACGGACTTGATCCGGAGAATGATCAGCATGGACGGTTTGAAGGTTTTGGCATTCCTCCAAAAAAGAATGGTGATTATGCCTTTCTGCTTCACATCATTAAATCGCTGAAGAATACAGGAACGGCGGCGGTCATTTTACCCCACGGAGTTTTATTTCGCGTAAATGCCGAGGGTGCCATCCGACAAAATTTGATTGAGCGTGGATATATAAAAGGAATTATCGGTCTGCCAGCGAACCTCTTTTACGGAACGGGAATTCCGGCCTGTATTCTTGTGCTGGATAAGGAGAAATCCGGAACACGTGAAGGAATTTTTACGATTGACGGCAGTAAAGGTTATATGAAGGATGGTAACAAAAACCGACTGCGGGAGCGTGATATCCACAAGATCGTGGATATGTTTCGGGAAGAGAAAACCGAAGAGGGCTACTCCCGCTTTGTACCGAATGAGGAGATCCGCAAGAACGAATACAACCTGAACATTCCGCGCTACATTGATGGGAGCAGCGAGGAAGATATCCAGGATATTGAAGGCCATCTAAAAGGCGGCATTCCGCAACGAGATGTAGAGGGCATGAACCGTTTTTGGGAAGTGTATCCCGGACTAAGGGATGATTTGTTTGAACCTCTGCGTGAAGGCTATGCCCAACTTTCTGTGGACAAAGAGGCCATTAATGACACCATTTTTGGTCACCCGGAATTTACCCGCTACAGTCGGGAATTGTCGGAGCTGTTTGACGGGTGGAAGGATAATCATTATGATTCCATGAAAGCCATTGATGAAGATGTTCGTCCCAAGGAGTTTATTGCGGAGATTGCCGAAGATCTGCTGAACCGATACCGTGATAAAGCCCTGATCGATCCCTATGATATTTACCAGCATCTGATGAATTATTGGTCAGAGACCATGCGCGATGATGTGTATATGATTGTGGAAGAAGGCTGGGCCGCCTCGCTGGAGCCGGTGCGTAACAACAAGGGCAAAATCAAGAAAGGAGAATTTACCTGTGAGCTGATTCCAAAGCACTTGGTAATTAACCGGTATTTTGCCGCGGAAAAGGAGACGATCGAAGAGATGAAGCAGGCTCAGGAGGAATCCGCTCAATTCATGGAAGAGATGGAGCAGGAACACGCCACCGAGGATGGACTGCTGGTCGAAGCGATGAGCGATACCGGCAATGTGACCAAAGGAAACCTCACCTCACGGATGAAAGAGATTAAAGGGGATCGGGAGTATGCGGAAGAGTTTGCCACTCTCAGGCTCTATAAAAAGGCGTACGACAATGAGCGGAATGCGAAAAAAGCGGTGAAGGATGCCGAAAAGTCCCTCGATAAAAAAGTGATTGAACGGTACAAAACCCTGACCGAAACTGAGGTGCAAACCCTGGTAGTAGACGACAAGTGGCTGCCCGCTATAAAAGGCCATATAGATGGTGAAGTAGAAGCCATCTCCCGCAGCCTCACCCAACGCGTGAACGAACTGGCCGGGCGGTATGATACGGCTGTGATGGAATTAGATGAACTGGTGGACGAGTTAGAGGAGAAAGTAAACGGTCACCTCGAAGCGATGGGAGTTGCCGTATGGAAGTGATGACCGAAGAAAAGAAGGGATTTAAGCGAACTGATGTTGGGTTGATTCCGGAGGATTGGGAACTCAAAAAAGTCGGAGATTTTCTTGAGTTTAAGAATGGATTAAATAAGGCTAAAGAATTTTTCGGTGATGGAACTCCGATAATTAATTACATGGATACTTTTAGATATCCAGGATTGAAGGAAGAAAATATTCAAGGGAAAGTCACCTTAACTAAAGATGAGATTAGAAGATTTAACGTCCAAAAAGGGGATGTTTTCTTTACAAGAACTTCCGAAACAGTTCAAGAAATAGGCATTTCAGCAGTATTAGAAGAGGATATTGAAAATGGAGTATTTAGTGGATTTATACTGAGAGGTAGACCAAAAAATGATAGTCTTAGTTTAAAATTTAAACGGTATTGCTTTAGTTCAGAAGTTGTAAGAAAGCAGATTGTTGGTTCAGCTACTTACACAACAAGAGCTCTGACTAATGGGAGACATCTTTCAAAAGTTTTTCTACCCATCCCCCAAACCCTCGCAGAACAACAAGCCATTGCGACGGCCCTCAGCGATGTGGATGAGCTGATCCGCTCCCTCGGCTGGCTCATCCAAAAGAAAGAAGCCATCAAAAAAGGCACCATGCAGCAGCTTCTCACCGGCAACAAACGCCTGCCCGGGTTTGATGGGGATTGGGAGATGAAGGATTTGGGGGATATTCTAACTTATGAGCAACCACCAAAATATATAGTTAAGTCTAAGATTGAAGATAGAGCTGTTGGTGTGCCCGTATTAACAGCTAATAAATCCTTTGTACTTGGATACACCAATGAAGATTTTGGAATATATAGTGATACTCCAGTAATCGTATTTGATGACTTTACTGTCATGTCTAAATACGTTGAATTTGATTTTAAAGTGAAATCTTCAGCAATCAAACTTCTCAAACCAAAATCACAATCTATCAATTTGAGATTTGTATATGAATTGATGCAAGTACTTCCATTTTCAACTGGAGATCACAAACGATACTATATATCTGAATATCAAAATATCGAGATAGATCTTCCTTCAAAAAAAGAACAAGATTCTATTGTTGAAATCCTGTCCGACATGGACGAGGAGCTCCAAACCCTGCGCTGCAAGCGGGAGAAGATGGTACGGGTGAAGGAAGGGATGATGCAGGAGTTGTTGACGGGGAGAACGAGGTTGGTTATGAATGAGGCATCTATCCATCAAATGCCTCAGAAACGTAATCCGAACTATGAAGATGCTGTATTAATTTCGACTATTATCCACCGGTTCGGATCCGGTGACTTTAAATTGAATCGGTTTCGGTATCAAAAATTTGTTTATTTGCTTAAACGTCAATTACAAGCGAGCACAAAGGATTATATGAAGAAAGCGGCGGGTCCTTACAATCCTAAAATGCGATATCAGGGAGGCGAAAGTGTCGCGGTTAAGGAGGATTATATTGAAGAAATAACACATAAAGGGTTTAAATGTTTCACACCGGGAGATAAAGTTGATGTGCCATTGGGATACTTTAAAAAATGGCATGGCGTAGCTCCTCTACAATGGCTTGATCAATTTCAATACAGTAAAAGAGGGGATTTGGAGCTGCTTACGACTGTTGATATGGCAATACAAGATATTTTGAAGGAAGGTAAGATTCCTGATTTACACTCTGTTAAGGAATTAATCAGGACAACCCCTGAGTGGAAGAAGAAGCTCGAAAAACCTGAATTTACAGACACTGGTATTCAAGGAGGTATAAAAAGGCTAAGAGGCTGTTTTAATCTTAATTTTTAATTTTTTGTATCAAATAGATACAAGTGAACTTCACCATCCGATATCGCCGAAGAGCATCCTGCAAAAAAAGAAGTAGGCCGAGTAGATCATTCAGGACACGATACAGGAAGTGTTGACAGAAAACGAGGTTGGTGTGATATAAACGTTTAAAAATTGCGTATGGACATTCTTAACAAGAAAAAGTTGATCGAGAAAGAAGGAGAAATCAAGCGGTTAAATCAAGAGTTATCAGATCTGAAATCCAGCATTGATGATCTGAATAAAGAAAAAGCCAAAGAAGCAGAACTTCATCGGGAAGTAACAGATACCATGCTTGCAGAAATGCGTGCGTTCATTTCAGCCAATCAAGTCAAGAATTTAACTTACACAAGCCTGGAAACTTTATACCCGTTAGCTAAGGATATTTTAGAAAAACACTCATTTTTACTGAAAATAAAAATTAACCATTTCTATTTAGAATACTTTTCACGTGCAAAACACAAAGATTTTATCATTGCACACAGTAAAAAAATAGTAGAGGAGCTAAGTGAATTAGGATTAGTTGATATTGCAACTGTCGATAGTTACAAAGAAGGGAACAATGATAATTCATTTCAGCCTTACTTGCTTTATCAAATAAATACGACATATTCTGTAGAAGACTTTGAAAAAAACCTAATCCTTTCGAGCACCGAACACTTCGAATTTGAATATGAAATAAGAGAATTAAAATTTAAAGAAATGAATGTTACTCGAGATGGAGACTATTTGGTACTATCTCTAAGTAATGTACAACGCAAAAGATTCAGAGGTTTTTAAAATGTCAAGAATAGGCGCGATTCAGCAGCTTGAATATCTGGACAAATTTTTGAATTTGAGTTCTAAACAATTAATGTATGACTGACATCTACCGCAATATGAAAAAATATACAAACTCGTAAGAAGTTGGGCAGGTTATACAAGGAGTTTGAGAGTGGTATAAATTCAAAATTAATCGAGGAGCTATGATCAAAACAGGAGAAATATTTCTTTCGGATGTAATGCCAATGGATAATCAGAAACAGTATAAAATTCATCTTGCAGTAAAAAATGAGCATAATCAACAGCCATTGGATGCATTTGTGATGAACTTTGAAAAATGGAAAGGCTGGAATAGTTACAGGGGTAATAAAAACCGTTTTAATCGGGCTTATATTTTTTCCATGATGGATTTTTACCCGCAAAATGGAATGTGGTTATTCGGAGGAATTTGGAAAGTTCTTGAGCGAAAAGATCAGTGGTATGAAATAGAGCTTACTGATATGTATCCTGAGATGATAGGAAGATTAAAAATCCATTTTCCATATACAGCCCGTACTCGGTCATTAAAATTGAACAGGTATTATGATGAGATGACAGTTCATGAGATTTTGCCAAAAATATATGATGGTGAAGCATTTCGGGGTTATGAAAATATTCGCCTCAGTTACAATGAACTTCACACTATTATCAATAAACAACGAACTGATTGGAAAACAGCTTTGGAGAATGTGTATGGTGTCTACTTGATCATGGATAAAAATAATGGAAATAAATATGTGGGATCGGCATATGGAGGGTCAGGCATTTGGTCCCGATGGGCTCAATACATACAAAATGGCCACGGAGGGAATACATTGCTAAATTCTCTGATAGGCGAGAAAGGAATAGAATATGCTCGTAGTCACTATCAATTTAGCTTGTTGGAATATATGCCTGCATCAACTTCTGATGGTGCGGTTATCAATCGGGAAAACCATTGGAAAGAAGTGCTACTGAGCCGGGGAGATTACGGATACAACGCGAATTAAAAAAGATGTAAATCCTGAATGGGGTTCAACACTGAATCTGGGCCGAACAACCTCTTATGAATTAGGTGATAAGTGAAACAATTCTATTTCGTTTATTTCGTTTAATTAAGTAGATTATCAGTAATACACGGGAAAAACAGCACAAATGAGGTTGATTATGGAAGCGTTAGAATTGCCTACACGGAAAGAACAGCAAGCTGCTCGGGAAAGTAAGGAGAAACTGGACCGTATATCTGGGAAGCTAAAAAAATCAACAAAAGAGATAGAGCTTGGAGTGCGTGGCGAAAAAGATCATTTTAAAATCCCTGTATCCGCTTTTCGATTTTTGAGCACTATTTTGGAGCACATGGCTGATGGTAAAGCAATATCTATTATCCCGGCTGATACAGAAATAACTACCCAGCAGGCTGCAGATATGTTGAATGTATCGCGTCCTCATGTAGTTAAATTATTGGAAGAGAAAGCATTGCCATTTCATAAAGTAGGCACACACCGAAGAATTAAATTAAAAGATCTGGAAGCTTATCGGGCAAAAATGGAGAAAGATCGTGAAGAAGCACTGACAGAATTAACACGCATATCACAGGAATTGGATCTTGACTACTAACAATGCATTCAGGACAATTTACGGCTTTATTGGATGCAAATGTACTCTACCCTTTTTTCATAAGAGATCTGCTTTTAAGCCTTGCGGAAGAATATCTTTATCGCCCAAAATGGTCAGATGATATTGAAAAAGAGTGGACTCGAAACCTGATGGGCAACAGGCCTGATATTAAACCTGAACTGATTTTGCATACTGTTACTGAGATGAATCGATCCTTTAAAGATGCGAAAGTCATCGGGTATGAAGAATTGGTTCGATCCCTCTCGTTACCTGACCCTGATGACCGCCATGTACTGGCAGCAGCGATAGTGAGTCGTTCAGATGTAATAGTCACATTTAATCTTAAAGATTTTGATAGAAAAGAGTTGTCAAAATACAATATTGAAGCTGTTCATCCAGATGATTTCACTGTAAATATTCTCGATTTAGATGACGAAAAAGCAAAAAGCGCTCTTGAGAAAATGGTGCGTCGAAGAAAAAACCCACCAGTGGCCTTAATTGATCTAATAAATAGAGCTGGAAAAAGTAGTTTGCCGAAATCAGAAATTCGATTACGCATGTTATTTAACCTTTAAAGCCTTATTTAAAACTTTCACCGTTTTCTTTAATAGAATCACGATATTTAACATTTTACCGTAAAACTTTAATAGCTCATGACCGACATCGGCCAAATAGAACGAAACACACAAAACCGGGTAGTCAAACTGTTCACTGAAAAGTTGGGTTATGGTTATCTTGGAGACTGGCAGGACCGTGAAGGAAATAGCAATGTAGAGGAAAAGTATCTTCGGAAGTTTCTAAAGAAGCAGGGATATCGGGATGCTATTGCAGAGAAGGCGCTCCGTGAGTTTATCAAGTTTGCTGGTTCACAATTAGATGATCTGTATGATACCAATAAAGCCGTTTACCGAATGCTTCGATACGGGGTAAGTGTCCGTGCAGTTCAGGGGGAGAAAAAAAAGACGGTTCAATTCATCGACTGGCAACATACCGAAAACAACCACTTTGCCATTGCTGAAGAGGTAACTGTAAAGGGCGTTCATAATAAGCGGCCGGATGTGGTTCTGTACATCAATGGAATAGCCATTGGAGTGATAGAGTTGAAACGATCAAAAGTATCGGTAGAAGAAGGGATACGACAAAATCTTGACAATCAGTCCGACAATTTTATTAAATCTTTCTTCAACACCATGCAGCTTGTGATGGCCGGAAATGATACGGCCGGACTTCGGTACGGGACCACTAAAACCCCTGAGAAATACTATCTGAAATGGAAAGAGAAGACTGATGAAGAATTTGAGTATGTGCTGGATAAACATATTTCACAGCTCTGTGATAAAGATCGTCTGTTGGAGCTGCTACACGATTTTATATTGTTTGATGGAGGAAATAAGATTGTCTGCCGTCCGCATCAGTATTTTGGAGTGAAAACAGCACGTCAGCACGTCAATAAGCGTCAGGATGGAATCATCTGGCATACCCAGGGAAGTGGCAAGAGTCTCACGATGGTATGGCTGGCGCAGTGGATCAGAGAAAACGTGACCGATTCTCGCGTTGTGGTAATTACAGACCGTACAGAGCTGGACAAACAGATCACCCGTGTATTTAATGATGTCGAGGAGCCGATGGAAAGGGCTACAAGCGGCGCCGATCTGATTGATAAACTCAATAAACATGAAATTCCCCTTATCTCGTCGCTCGTCCACAAGTTTGGTACACGGGACGAGGGTGACATGGAAGATTATCTGAAAGATATTCAAAAGCACCTGCCTAAAAACTTTAAGGCGAAAGGTGACATCTATGTATTTGTGGATGAGTGCCACCGAACTCAGTCCGGCAGACTTCATAAAGCGATGAAGGCAATACTGCCCGAAGCAATGTTTATCGGTTTTACCGGTACTCCCCTGCTCAAAAGGGATAAGAAAACAAGTTTGGAGATTTTTGGCCCCTACATTCACACCTATAAATTTGATGAAGCGGTAGAAGATAAGGTGGTTCTTGATCTGCGGTATGAAGCCCGGGATATTGATCAGCGAATTACTGATCAAGACAGCATTGATGATTGGTTTGAAGCGGAGACCCGTGGGCTGAATGATCTGGCTAAAATTGAATTAAAAAAGCGCTGGGGAACTTTAAAGAAAGTACTCAGCTCAAGCTCGCGGCTGGAAAAAGTTGTACAGGATGTATTCAAAGATTTTCGAGTAAAATCACGCCTTAAATCCGGTGAGGGAAATGCGATGCTTGTGGCATCCTCAGTGCTGGAAGCTTGCAAATACTATCAGCTGTTTCAGAGCACCGACTTGAAAGATCATTGTGCCGTAGTGACCTCATTTGTGCCGAATATCAACGACATTAAAGGTGAGGAAACCGGAGAGGGCGAAACCGAAGAGCAGCTGAAGTATCGCATCTATACCGATATGCTGAATGGCAAAACTACCGAAGAGTTTGAAGAAGAAGCCAAGCGAAAGTTCATTCACGAACCTGCCCGAATGAAGCTTCTGATTGTCGTAGATAAACTACTTACCGGCTTCGATGCCCCGCCGGCATCCTATCTGTATATTGACAAGTCCATGCAGGATCACGGGCTGTTTCAGGCGATCTGCCGTGTTAACCGTCTTGATGACGATAGTAAAGAGTACGGTTATATTATCGACTATAAGGATCTGTTCAGAAGCCTGGAGGAATCGATCAGTACCTATACCAGTGGTGCCTTTGAAGGATATGATGAGGAAGACGTGGGCGGATTGTTAAAAGACCGTTTTGAGCAGGCAAAAGAACGGTTGGATGATGCCCTTGATAAGGTAATAGCATTATGTGAACCTATTCATCCAAGAACCCAAAAGAATTTTCGAAAGTTTTTTGGCTGTGATTTTGATGGTAAATCCGAAGAGGAGCTGAAAGAGGATGAGGAGAAGCGGGTAAGTCTGTACAAAATGGTTTCTTCGCTCGTACGTGCTTATGCTGATATTGCCAATGAAATGCACAGAGCTGGATACTCCGATGAACAGGCAGAGGATATCAAACTACAGGTAAAATTCTACTCCGATATGAAGGAGGAGATTAAACAGGCCAGTGGAGATTACATCGATCTGAAATCATACGAACCAGGCATGCGAAATCTGATCGATATGTATATAGATGCTGATCACAGTCGTAAGATTTCAGGGCTGGATGATTTTACCTTAGTAGATCTGATTGTGGAGAAAGGTATTTCAGGCTTAGATGATGTGCTTTCGGATAATATTCAGAAAGATAAAGAAGCAATGGCTGAGACCATTGAGAATAATATCAGGAAGGTAATTATTGAGGAAAGACCGGGTAACCCCAAGTACTACGAGAAAATGTCAGAGCTGTTGGAAGAGCTGATCAGAAAGCGAAAGAAAGAAGCAGCCAGTTATGAAAAGTATCTGCAGGAACTTGTAGCATTAGCCAAAAAAGTAAAACGAACAGAGGGTCAAGATAAATATCCTGAAAAGGTAAAGACCAATGGACAAAAAGCACTGTATGATAACCTCAATTCCGATTATGAATTGGCTTTGGTTGTTGATGAAACCGTGAAATACACAGCTAAAGATGGTTGGCGTGAGAACATTATTAAGGAACGAATGGTAGTAAATTCTATCCGTAAACAGATACCTGATCATATGGATATTAGTTTAGTGATGGAGGTCATAAAAAATCAGAATGAATACTGAGCAGTTTCATATCGATGTATCCGGCATCCGCGTGGATGTGATTAAAAAGGATATCCAAAATATGCACTTGGCGGTTTATCCCCCTACGGGTAGGGTACGTCTTTCTTCTCCGCTCTCGATGAAAACAGAATCGCTGCGGTTGTTTATCATTTCGAAGCTTGGATGGATCAAAAAGCATATCCGGAATATGCACTCGCAAATTCGAGAACCTAAACGAGAATACATACAGGGTGAAAGCCACTGGATTCAGGGTCAGCGATATCTGATGAATGTTATTGAGGAAGATGCTGCCCCAAAAGTAGTATTAAGAACTAAAACCTATCTGGATCTCTATGTTCGTCCCGGAAGCAGCCAAACAAAACGGGAAGAAGTAGTAAAGGAATGGTACAGAGATTTGTTGAAAGAGCAGATACCTGCACTAATTGAAAAATGGGAGAAGAAGCTGGAGGTAACAATAGACGATTGGGGCATTAAGCAGATGAAAACAAAATGGGGCTCCTGCAACATCGAAAACCGACGCATCTGGCTCAATCTCGAACTGGCCAAAAAACCCAAGCACTGCCTTGACTATGTTGTACTTCATGAGATGGCCCATTTAAAAGAACGACACCACAACGATCGGTTTAAGGCATTACTAAATAAGTTTATGCCCGGTTGGCGGAATATAAGGGAGGAGTTGAATGAGGTGGTTTATTGAAAAAGCCTGAGATTAGTATAAAATCAATATCCGGTGGAATAGAGAAAATCAGAAAAACCGGTAAGTATCCGGATTATTATACATTACGGTCAAGAAAGTACAAGCAAAGCTGGCGGTTTGAAGGATTTCCTGCTGAGTTAAAAATAAAAGGTGAGCTAGTTTATAAAGTAGTTGATGAAGATACTATTCTTGACAAATTCGGTAAAAGAATTGATGATATAGAACTGGTAATTGAGATGAGAGATTAGTTAAATCGCCGTCAAAACCCGGTTCACAAACTTGCTGATTTCCGGCAAAGCCTCTTCTATGTGTTCAAAACGATGGCTTCCGCATTCAAAGGTTATCACCGGATTCACTGCAAACCAGAATGTCGTTTTCTTGGGATCAAGCACGTCATCTCCTTGATCGAGTAAGTTCAGAAACATGCCCCCAAGTCGCCCCTCAAGATACCCCCAAGTTGACCAACTAATAAAGTCACTTGAATGGAAATAAGTCGGGATGAATTACAGGAAAATTTGGGTTTTTCGGATCGAGAGCATGTCGAGACAAATTTTGATAGTATGGCCAGATTTCAGTATTTTGTTCACAAATTAACTATGTTCACGTAACGTGAACAATTAGATATTGTGAACATGAAAGTAAATGAGGTCGTCTATACAGCAATTGATAATCTTGAGCCTGGCTTTTTAAAAGGTCAATGGCATGGGTACGAGCAAGAGCCACAGAATAATGGCATCGATGGTGAATTTACCTTAGAAGTAGAAGGTAGAAAAGAGACATTCGACGCCATTGTAAAAAAGGAACTGCGAACGTATCTGGTTGATCAAATAATAAAAGAAGCTAAGAATAGGAAGCACTTCATAGTCATCGTACATAAACTGTTTCCTGCATTAAAGATGAAATTGAGGGAGCATAAGGTTAATTATCTGGAGGCAAATGGTAATATCTTTGTAAATACCGGGAAACTCTTTCTGTTACTTGATACCGATAAAACACTCAAGACAGAAAAAAGAACGGGAAACAGGGCATTTACACCTACAGGGTTAAAAGTTGTCTTTGAATTGCTTCGTGATAAGGGCTTGATTAATCAGACACAGAGAGAGATTGCAGAACGTGCGGGGGTTGCTCTTGGAAATATTCCGAAAGTCATTCAGGGGCTAAAGGAGACGGACCAGATCTATAAATTAAATAAAAAACAGTATGCCTTTAGAGACCGAAAAGATCTGTTGCATGTGTGGGCAAAAGAGTATCAAAACACACTGAAACCAACCCTCTATGTAGGAACATATACTTTAAAACGGTTTGAAAATAATTGGAAAGAGATTCCTCTAAATAGGTTGAAAACAGTATGGGGCGGTGAACCGGCTGGTGATCTTTTAACGAATTATTTGAAGCCCGGAGAGCTAACACTTTACACTGAAGAAGAGAAGAAAGAACTAATGGTACACTATGGATTGATGCCGGATAAAGAGGGGGATGCCCATGTATATCAAAAGTTCTGGAAAAATACTCAAGAGCAGAAAACTGCTCCGCTAATTTTAGTGTATGCCGATTTGATAAACACAAATGATCAAAGATGTATAGAAACCGCAAATATTCTGTTCAATGAGCAAATCAAACCCGAGCTATAAAGATCTGGCTATCCCACATTTTAAAGAAGTCTTTGAGGTTATTGATGAACTTTTGAAGGAAAAGAGCATTCCTTATTACTTAATTGGCGCTACTGCAATTTCTCTGGAGATGTTGAAAAAGGGAATGAAGCCTGCAAGAGCTACCAAGGATATCGATTTCGCTATCATGGTTTCAACCTTAGACGAATATGAAGAGCTCTCAAGTGCCATACAAGAAAAAGGTTTTGAAAAATTAGATGTGGCGATTTTATCATAAGAAATTCGATCTACTTATAGATTTGCTTCCATTTGGAGAAATTGAAGAGAGTAATACGATAGGATTCAACGACCGAACAACCGACCTTCACGTGTTGGGTTTTAAAGAGGTTCTTGAAGATGCTTCAGAAATAGACCTTGAAGAGATTAAAGTTCGGGTTCCGCCTCTGCCGGGAATGATAGTTTTGAAGCTTGTGGCTTGGAGTGACAGGCCCGAGGTTAGGAACAATGACCTGTATGATATACTTCACATCATTGAGCTTTATAATGATCTTGAGTTTGAAGAAAATATGAAGCAGCATTTTGATGCAATTCCTGAAGATGAAGAGTTTGATGAAGTTCGATTTTCTTCGCGCATACTTGGGAGAAAAGTTCAAGTGTACTTGAACAAATCTGCTGAGCTCAAGGAACGAATTATGTCAGTTCTTGATGAAAACATAGTGCCCCCTGAGCGTTCAACCATTGCAAGAAACTGGGCCCGAGAAAAGGGGTGGGATCTGGAGTATTGTGTGACGCTATTAAATGATTTTAAAACAGGGATTGAAGAAGGGTAAACTGGCTCCAAAACTGAACTGCGATAAAGTGGATGGTAATTAGTTTGCTTAAAATTGTTAATTACTAATGAAACCACTTCACCGATGAAACAAATAGTTGGTACATTAGTGGGTACACCTTTCTCAAAATCGACTCATATAGCCTCCATAACCAATCTTTCAATCCACTCATAATCGATTGGTCGCAAGTTCAAGTCCTGCCGGGCCCACTTTTAAAAAATGAAAGTAATTCTCTCTTTTTAAGTACATTATTTTCTTCTGTTCCCTATTTATGAAAAAGCTTAACCTTAACAGGCCTGAATTCCTCACTGCTCATCCGAAAAAAACTGAATATCTTCGCCTTCGGCACGAGCTTCTTTTACCAATTTTTGATACTCTTCTGGGAGGGAACCCAGAGGCACAATATATCCATCAACCATCACCATGTTGTTAAACGGATTGGATTCGCTTGAATGGGATGTAGAGAACTCGGGGTCAAAATATCCCATATTGAAGAGGTTCCTGATTCTTTTGGATTTTTGTGATACGGTTGAGTTGTTGGTATCATAATATTTATTGATATCTGCTACAGAAACGTACGGTTCGAAGGATTTGTCGAACAGAAAGTTAATTGTGCCTATGGCATGGACTACTGAGGCTGCCCATATTTCCAGCTTTCCACTTTTAAAAGGCACCTCCTTTTTTCTCCCCATTTTGTTGATCAGCTTTTCACAAAGCTGTTTGTAATTCTCATCCAGTTTTTGTTCACAAAAAGAGTTGGTTAGTTCAAGCAATTTCTTTTGTCGTTCTTTTATGGCTTTTTTACTCATATTGGTTTCTGTTTGGTGGTGATTTCTGGCATTGTAGACGGCTTTGAAATACCCGTCTGACGGATGGGTTTTTCAAAGCCTTCTAATATAACTTTTCAATTGAAATATCGGGCTTAAAATCAAATGAAAACGTATTGTTAATTTAATAAAATGCGATATCCATATATTTCGTTTAATAAAAGGGGGAAACACAAATCCAAGAAATCTAAATTCATATAAAGTTGCAATTTTTTAGCCTTTCTTAAATTATCTCTAATTATGAACTTTCTTAACAGGCAAATTCATCTTTTCCAATCTTTATTCAAAGGAAGGGAAGATCTATATGCCCGCCGGTGGGTTAAGGGCGATAAAATCGGGTATTTCGAAAAACTGTTTAAAAAGAGAAACCAGTTCTACAACAAGATACGGAAGGCGAATCAGATAACATTGGATTTTTGAACCTAACAGAGGATAACCCCGATTATTCAACGCAGCACACAGGCTAATTTCCCGGGAAATCGCTACGCTCGGAGCGCCGCGCTCAAGTTTACCCCAAAATCTGAATGATAAGTCTGGATTCGATTCTTAATTTGTGTTGAAGTGCTCCAAAAGCGGTTGCCTTCCGAATTTCAGTGCCTACTACGAGTTCACGTACGCAGATCACTGATCCGTGGCCTGTACATATCCCTGGATAACTTTATGCAGGCTTCAGGTCAGGCGACCTGAGTTACGAACACACCGGTGAAAACTGGCGATTTCCCGAACGTAGTTTAAGAAAAGATATTTGATCTAAATTCCCCGATCCGTCACCGCTACCTGCCAGCCATCTAATGGATTTCTTGGGTTTGCACTGCTATAATAGTAGTGGTTAGGTTTCTCCACCAGGCCTGATTTTATCGGTGAATTGTGAATAAACAACGCATGTTCGTCTACCTGTTTCTGCTCATAAAGTGAACGGCTGCGATCATTTTCATCCCAAATGATAATTCCGTCCGGATCATTATTACCCGAGCACTCCTGCAAGACCGGAATCACCCAAGATTGATCCAGGTTTTTTTGTCCTCTTCGAAGCATCAATATTATGGCTTTTGATGTAAATTTTTTAAATCCGGCAACGGTTTCGGGCAAGGTTCCCCAGGCCACATTTGCCATCAGTAAAATTCGATCGGGTAAAATCACATATTCATAAATTCGAAGTCCGCGCTTTTCACAACACCATTTTAATGCGTCACTCATCTTATTCAACATTTTTCGATTCACAAATAACGGAACTCCGCCACCAACTCTCAGGTCCAGATAGGTTATTTCTTTCTGTTTTCTATATCGTCTGCTCATAAGGCTTTTTCTATTATGAACCTGACTTTTGAAATTCCTTACAGTAAAATTTTTAAAAACAGTAATTAAACAGAGTTCAAAACAAGATCACGTACTTTTATTTAGCACCCAGTTTGGGTATTATTGAGCCGAAAGAACGAAACCGTAATTATTGATTTAAATCTTGACGAATTATGAAAATTCATGAGTATCAGGCCAAAGAAATTCTAAGTGATTATGGCGTAGCAGTACCCGCCGGAGTTGCTGCAAATAGTGTTGATGAGGCTGTGAAAGCTGCAAATGAGATGAAAGATAATGGATCATCCCTGTTTGTTGTGAAGGCTATGATTCATGCCGGTGGACGTGGAAAAGGACGCACCAAAAAGAATAATGCAAAAGGCGTGATTCTCTGCAGATCAATTGAAGAAGTGGAAGAGGCGGCAAAATCACTTATCGGTGATACTTTGGTTACCATTCAAACCGGCGAAGAAGGTCAAAAAGTAAAAACGATTTATGTTACCGACGGTGTGGATATCGCTCAGGAGTATTACCTGGGAATTCTTCTCGATCGTGGAAAAAGCAAAAATGTGATTATGGTTTCAACCGAAGGTGGTGTTGAAATTGAAGAAGTTGCAGCCGAAACACCCGATAAAATCATCAAAGAGTGGGTGGAGCCGGGTATGGATCTTCAGCCAAATCAAGCCAGACGATTGGCTTTTGCACTCGGGCTCGAAGGCGATGCGTTCAAAAAAGCCGTGAAATTTATCATGGCGCTTTACAAATGTTACGAAGAAACCGATGCCAGTCTTGTGGAAATTAACCCGCTGGTACGTACTCCCGATGGAGACATCATGGCACTGGATGCAAAATTTACGTTCGATGAAAATGCCATGTACCGCCACAAAGATTATGCGAAATTACGGGATGAATCGGAAGAGAATCCCATTGAGCTGGAAGCATCCAAATACGGACTCAACTACATTAAGCTTGATGGAAATGTAGGATGTATGGTAAACGGAGCCGGACTGGCAATGGCAACGATGGATATTATTAAGCTATCAGGTGGTGAACCTGCCAACTTCCTCGATGTAGGTGGCGGCGCAAACGTGGATACCGTAAAAAACGGATTCCGGATTATTTTGGATGATCCTAATGTAAAGGCGATTCTGATCAACATTTTTGGCGGAATTGTACGCTGCGATCGTGTTGCAAACGGAGTTATTGAAGCCATTAAAGATCCCGAAATTGCCAAAAAAGTAGAAAATGTACCGATCATTGTTCGCCTGCAGGGAACCAATGCTGAAGAGGCAAAAGAGATCATCGACAACAGTGATCTCAACGTTATTTCAGCAGTGCTGTTGAAGGAAGCGGCTCAGGCGGTTTCTGATGTAATGGCTGCTTAATTCTTCTTTAACCTGTCAGCACCTACCGGATCTGACAGTGTTATTTCACATTTATAACAATTTCAAAACAGGGGCTTAATGGGCCCTGTTTTTGTTTTCAGGAAAGGTGACTCTAAAGGTCGTTTCTTTTCCACCCTCAATTTCAAACGCTCCATTCAACTGTTTGCTAAGTCGTTTAATTAATGTCATCCCAAGAGAAGTTTGTGAATCAATTGAGAAGCCTTTTGGCAGCCCACCGACAGAATCAATAACAGATAACACTACATTTTCTCTTTTTTTCTTCAGTTCAATTTTTAGATATTCGTCTGATTTTCCGGTAAACGCATGTTTAAATGCGTTGTTAATCATTTCGTTGCAAATCAACCCGATGGGTACGGCGTGATTAATTCCAACCTGAACCGGTTCCAGATCATAAATAATTTCTACATTTCTCTCCTTTAAATTGTAGCTTTTTCCAATCATATCACCCAGCTCTTTTATATACTGTGAAAGTTCAATTTCAGAAAAGGCTTCACCTCCGTATAACTTTTCATGAACCAGTGCAATTGATTTTATTCGAGACTGTAAATCGCTAAAATGTCCTCTCTCATCCTCGTCCATTTCCCATTTTTTAAGCTCAATCAGGCTCGATACAATAGCCAGATTGTTTTTTACCCGGTGATGGACTTCCGATAGCAACATCTGATTCTCTTTAAGAGAATCATCAAGTTTATTCATTCGTTCTTTTCGGGCTGATATATCCCGTACATTCCCAACAATCGCAATCGCCACACCCTCGCTATTCATAATCGGTGTCCGTTTATTGTTGATCCATATATACGTTCCATCGGCTTTCTTTACCCTAAATTCTGTATCATCTAAAAACCGCTCTCTTCTTTCCGTGCCGGTCAATTTTTCCAATTCCTCTTTCATTCGGCTTTCATCCTCAGGATGAATACGCTCAAGAATAAATTTTGGACCGCCATTTTTGATCTTTTGATAAAGATAACCCAACATATCTTCAACGCTACGGCTTAAATAATCATACCCCTTCGCTTCTTTTCGATACTGATAAATGACATCACGTGAATTATCGAGCACAGTTCTGAACTTATCTTCCGATATCAGTAGCCTGTCATTTGCCTTTTTTAAGTTTCGCATAAACGTAATACAAGCAATTGCAGCGATTATTATAAAACTCAGTGAGATTAAGATAGCAGACCAAAAAACAGTGTTACTTGCCCAACGTGCTGCTTTACTCATAGCGTTAGAAAAATGGTTCTCATGCTGGGTAAGCTCTTCATCAAGCCTTACAATTTCTCTCAAATATCTTTGTGAATGCTCTTGGGTTAGCGTGCCATTTTCGACCTGCAAAAACACTTCTTCCCCGATCCTTCTCAGCACATCAATTTGTTTATCCCCCTGTTCCCAATAGTTTATTGCATCAGAAATTGCCGGTAAATTATTGAAATTCAACAACAGCCAAATCATATCATCAACATCTTCAGGAGGGATTCCTCCCTGCAAGAAACCATCTATTGCCAGTTCAATATCAGGATTTTCTGATAAAAGCGTCAGTCTTCCAACACGATCTCCCTCATGGACTTCCAGATGATTCAGAAAGGCATTATAGTGCATTTTATCTTGCGTAGATACAAAAGATAACAGCGCTATGCTTGCCCTTTTTTGAGCTTTTGCCCACTGCCCCTCGCCATATATATAACCCCGCGCTCCACTCAATACCTTATGGCCCACTAACTCAACAGCTACTACTGAACAACCAAAAAGAATAAAGATAGCAATGATGCCAAAGATTCTTCTGTTATTTGAAATTTCAATCATAATTTAGGAAAGCTTACAGAATTATTTACATCATGCGTTTACCGGTTAAAAAGAAAAATGAGTTAGTGGGCCATAAGGTATTGAGCATGATTTTAGGCAAATACTAGCCTACTCCTGCACCTCCACCGAGGAGGGACAATAGGTCTCCCCTCTTGAGAGGGGATTAAGGGGTGTGTTATTTGTCCAATGTGAAAAGTATTACTCATTTTTCTTTTTAACCGGTAAACGTATTTATATCATTTTTTTCGTTTAGCCATTATTTACGAATCAAATTCTGAATCTGATTAAGTTAATCATTTTTAGCTTTTTGACTAACAACCTTTTCTGGCCATTATCCATCCTTTTAGTTGCACTCATTACGATCTTGCCATACATTTAAACTATGTCCACGATTTTAAAAGATTCTCTTACCAGACAGCTTTACGCAACCGATGCATCCCTTTATGAAGAACTCCCGGAAGGAGTCTCATTTCCTAAAACTCGGGATGATATTCAGCAGCTTGTCACTCAGTCTAAAACTGAGGGATTTTCAATAACACCACGAAGTGCCGGCACCAGTCTTGCCGGACAAGCTACCGGAAATGGTGTAATTATGGATGTCTCGCGGTTTATGACCGAGATTGTACATATCGACTCCGAAAAACAGATTGCCCACGTTCAGCCGGGTGTTATTCGCGACACTCTGAACCGTGAAGCCGCACAATACGGACTTCAGTTCGGTCCTGATACGGCCACCACAAATCGCTGTATGATTGGCGGAATGATTGGTAACAATTCCTGTGGCTCATTTTCCATCAAGCATAAAACCACCCGCGAGCATATTATAGAGGTTGATGCGGTGTTGAGTGATGGATCTGCCGTAACATTTGGTTCGCTTTCGAACGGTGAATTAAAAGCTAAAAAGAAACTCGACACACTTGAGGGAAATATTTATCGTGGAATGATGGATCTGCTAATGGAGCATAAAGAGCAGATTTTAGCAAGTTTCCCCCATCCTGAAATTACCCGAAGAAATACCGGATATGCGTTGGACCGACTTTGTGAGATGAGTCCCATCACCCCAAACGGACGTCCTTTTAATTTGGCAGAACTGCTCTGTGGCAGCGAGGGGACCCTGGCGATGACATCATCAGCCAAAGTAAATTTGGTTCCGCTTCCAAAAGCCAAAACCTTGGTGATTCCCCAGTTTAAATCTATCCACGAAGCCATGTTGGCCACCGTGGAAATTGTAAAATGGAATCCTGCGGCGGTGGAATTGGTGGACGATATTATTTTAAACGCTACCAAGGGAAATATCGAGCAGAGTAAAAATCGATTCTTCCTCGATGGCGAACCCAAGTGTATTTTAATTGTACAGTTCGAAGGCGATGATTTAACCGAACTTGAACAAACAGCCGCCGGTCTCGCCACAAAATTACAAAATCTGAATTTCGGATATTCCCATCCGTTTTTATCTGATGAAGACGAAATGCGGCGTGTGTGGGATTTAAGAAAAGCGGGCCTCGGTCTGTTAATGGGGCTTGGCAGGGATAATCCTTCGCCAACATTTGTAGAGGATACAGCCGTTCGGGTTGAAGATTTACCGGAATATATTCAGGAATTTCAGGCAATTTTAGACAGCCATAATACCTCCTGCGTTTTTTATGCGCATGCTTCTGTCGGAGAATTACACCTGCGCCCCGTTGTAGATACCACCACCCACGAAGGCATTCAAACGATGAAAGAGATCGCCTCGGAAGTGGCTAATCTGGTGAAAAAATATCGCGGTTCGCTTTCCGGTGAGCATGGCGATGGCCGTGCACGGGCGCCTTATATAGAAACGGTTTTAGGCAAAGAAATGATGCCGCTGCTGCTTCAGGTGAAGGAGCTTTGGGATCCTGAATACCGTTTTAATCCCGGTAAAATTCTCGATCCAAAACCGATAGACACAGACCTGCGTTATAGCCCTAATTATAAACATCCCGAAGTGGATACCGTTTTTAACTGGCGACTCACAAATGGGTTTGATGGAGCCATTGAACAGTGCAACGGCGCCGGAGTTTGTCGAAAGCTGGCCGAAAGCGGCGGGACGATGTGTCCGTCTTATCACACCACACGAGAAGAAAAGGATAATACACGAGGACGCGCCAATTTATTTCGCCAGCTATTTTCAGGAAAGCAGCAGGAAGCGTTTGAATCAGAAGATTTAAAAGAAGCGCTCGATCTTTGCCTCAGCTGCAAAGCTTGCAAAAGTGAATGCCCCGCAAATGTGGATATGGCCAAAATGAAGGCTGAATTCATGAATGGATATCATCAAAAAAACGGAACCACACTGGGAGAACGGTTTTTTGGTCAGCCCGAAAAGTTATTCCCGATAGCCTCTCTGTTTGCCCGAACAACCAATTTCTTCAATCGGCAAAAACCGGTCAAAAAAATCCTTGAAGGTCTTTTTAATATCGATTCCAGAAGAAATTTACCGGAATTTGCATCCACTACGTTTTATTCCTGGTTCCGTAAAAACGAGAAGGAGTACAATCATAAAGATGGAAAACAAGTACTTCTACTGGTCGATATTTTCACGAATTATAATGAGCCAAAAATTGCCATCGCTGCCTGTGAGGTGTTAAAATCTTTAGGCTACAGCGTGATGGTTCCCGGAATCTGGCCAACAGGTCGCCCACAAATTTCGAAGGGAATGCTTGATGAGGCCTCTAAAATTTGTGAGGAAAATATCAAACGGCTTACTCCTTTTGCTGATTTGGGAATCCCCATTATTGGACTGGAACCGAGCGAAATTTTAACGCTTCGGGATGAATATGTTGATCTGTGCAGTGAATCTGAGCTGGTGAAAGCGCAGCTAATTGCCAGTCAGTCTTTCTTGTGGGAAGAGTTTTTTACCACAGAATTAGCCGTATCAGAACCACTTGATATTGGAAAAGGGGAAAAAGTTTATCTACATGGACATTGCCACACAAAATCCTTAGTCGGAAATGCTCCCTTAATGAATGCATATAAGAAGCTTGGATTTAATCCGGTGGAACTTCAAACCGGTTGCTGTGGGATGGCGGGAAGTTTCGGTTACGAAAAAAATAAATACGATGTATCCATGCAAGTGGGAGAGCAGACATTGTTTCCTGCGCTTCGAAAGCTCGAAAAAGAGAGTACAGTTTGTGCGCCGGGCTTCTCCTGTCGACATCAAATAGCTGATGGGGTGCAACGATCTGCAGAACATCCTGCCGTAATTATGGCGAATGCGTTGAAGTCAAACTTTTCGCTATAGGTGAGACCTCAGGGGTTTTTTGAAACCCCTGAGGTCTGTACCCAAAATTTTTTTCTCACTCAATAGGTGTACTTCTATTCTCATCTGTATTGCTAACAGGTATCCATCAATTAACAATCCAGATTATGAAAGAGAATAAATCAACCCGTGTTGGCGATCGAAAAACATTTTTAGTAGTACTCACCTTCCTCATTCTACTTGTTCCACTTTTTATTACATCCTGTCAGGATTTAAGAACACAAACTATTACGTGGGTGGAGTTTGAACCGGTATATATGACTCAACAAGAATTTGTCAATTCTGTTAAGATGGAAGAGTCGAGAGAGTTGGAAGAACCGGGAAAAATCTATTTTTATGACGGTTATCTTTTTGTGAATGAAATCAACAAGGGAATTCACATTATTGATAACAGTGATCCGGCCTCGCCACAAAATATTGGGTTTATAAACATTCCGGCCAATAAAGATATTGCCGTTCGAAATGATCTGTTATACGCAGATTCCCAAAAAGATTTGCTGGTGTTTGATATCAGCAATCTGGATCAACCGGAACTGATTGATCGAATAGAGGATGTATTTAATGTATCTGCCAATACCGCACCCGGATTTACAACCCAAAATGTAGATGATTCAGAAGGGTTGGTTGTAGATTGGAAGCAGGTCGTTCGTGAAGAAAGGTGCGAAAGTAATTGCAGATCGCATCCGGCACATGAATTCCGAACCGATATTGCACTTCAAAGCACCAACTCATTCGGAGCATCAAGCGATGGGGCACAAACCGGAGTGGCGGGATCTATGGCTCGTTTTGCCATCACAGGGGATTACCTTTATGCAGTAGACCATAGTGATCTAATTACGTTTGATGTGTCCAGCCCCAATCCGGCCAAGACAAGTGAGCAGTATGTGGGCTGGTTGATAGAAACTATTTTTCCGTATAAAGAGAACCTTTTTGTCGGGTCATCCAATTCAATGTATATCTATGATATTAGCAGTCCGGCATTTCCCGATCAGGTTTCTATTTTTCGTCATGCAACCGCCTGCGATCCGGTGGTTGTAGAGGGAGATTTTGCCTACGTAACACTTAGGGATGGAGAGAATTGCCCTAATGTAGATGGGACAAACCAGCTGGAAGTGATTGATGTCAGTGATCTTGAAAACCTAAAAAATATCGGGATTTATAAGATGATTAAACCTCACGGACTTGGAATTGATAATGGCAATCTGTTTGTAAGCGAGGGCGAACATGGGTTGAAAATTATGGATGCAACGAATCCATATGAAGTGAAGCAGATCCGCCACATTACTGATATTGAGACCTATGATGTAATTCCCTTCAATAATGTTCTTATGGTAACCGGTGCAAGCGGAATTATTCAATATGATTACAGCGACATTAATGATTTAAAACACTTGAGCACAATACAAATCATCAAGGATTGATGCTTCTTTGGCGGAGAACACGGTGGGTGACTTAGGAGTCATCCACCTTTTTTAAATCAATATTTATCTATGACAAAATCATTCTTTTTTTTGGTCTTTTTATTTTTACCGATTTCCGGTTTTTCACAAGTGGTCACCAAGAGTTCAGAAGTGCATGTTTCAGAAGTTAAAACTCAAAATAGTGATCATGTTAAGAAGTCTGGCTATTTTAACCGTACCGGGTTTGATATTTTACGGGCAGATGATACCACAGTCAGGTTTTATATGGTAAATGGGTATCGTTTTACCCCGCAATTTTCGGTTGGCGCAGGAATTGGCATTACGCCTTATAATGACCCACTTACCCTCATTCCATTTTTTATTGATTTCAACCTTCAGTTATTAGAAGCAAACACGTCTCCCTATATATTTTTAAAGACAGGATATAATTTCAGCCTGCATCATGATGAAGATGCGGGAATTGATGATCATACCGGAGGATTGCTTTTCAATCCAGGAGCGGGCATTCAGTTCAATTTAAGGAAGGGATTTGGCTGGTATATCAACGCCGGTTATAATATTGACAACTCCTATTTCGAGTTTGACACGTGGGGTCCTCAAACCGTAGAAAATGACCTTTCATTCAGAAGGGTCAATGTTGGATTGGGATTATCGTTTTAACCTGAGTTTGATTATAAAATTGACATTAAAAGTCCCCCTTATCAAAGGGGGAAACAGGGGGATGTTTACTCAGTAAAGATGTAGGGGAGAATTCTGTTCAATTACCTACTAAATATTGAAAATCCAACTCAGGTTTTAGTTTTCTTACAACCCTTTTTTCAGATCTCTACTCCGAGATGAGGGTACATCCAATATTGTCGCCGGAATTTTCACAGAGACGTATAACTCAAAGATCTGTTCCAGAGAAAAAAAGGCGATATAGTTGTTTTTACGGAAATGTAGCGCGGAGTCGCTGACCCGCTACCAACCTAACTTAAACGCAGTAATTTCAGCATTTTAAGTTACTCATTCATACACATTCGTGAATAATTCGGGCTAATTTCGCATCAATTTTATACAACTATCTCAGGTCAGGCGACCTGAGTTACGTGGCAGGGGATCTGAACTAAAAGTTCAAATAGTTGAGTACGGTTGTAGTTACAGGGACGTCCGGATTACGGAAATACTCCTTTTTTGCCCACAAGTCACTATAGAACCAATCTGCCACATTTGAGAAAGGCTAATCCTTCTCAAGTTTGAGGGTTATTTCTGCTACCCTTTCTCCTAAATCCCGGGCTCTTTCAAGAAAAGTTTGATCGATCCCAATTTTATTACCCACTTCAAAAGGACCCTCGGCTGTTATGGCCGATGCACCGAATGGGTGAGTCCAATCCAACCCGCCAACGATAATCATTCCAAAGACCAACATGCTTTGCAGAATGTTCATTTGAACCAACTCCTCTCCCGCTGAAATGCCACCGGCCGTCACAAAAGCGGCACCTATTTTATCTTTAAGTGGAGCTCCCTCAAACGGCCACGAAGCAATGAATCTTGAAATCTCAGGTGTAACATTCGCATTATAAACCGGGCTTCCCAAAATAATGGCATCAGCGTTTATCAAATCTTTCTCAGTAGTTTCTTCGGTGGTTTTCAGATGAACCACAACACCATCCACTGAACGAGCACCATTCGCCACAAATTCAGCCATCATTCTTGTATTTCCGGATTCGGAGTGGTAGGAGATGAGTACTTGAACTTGAGCTTCTGCTGTGACTGCAAATAACAAAAAGATCCAAAGTAAACTTATCAGTTTCATCATTTCCCGGCTTGTTTTTGCCTTTCAGCCTCTCTTACGTCAGGACAATTTTTCCCATAAACTCTCTCTTTTAAAACTTGTGCAGCTTCCTGACGTTCTCTGGGAGTCATTGCAAAATGCTGTTTTTTATCCCATTCAGCAGCTTCTGATGCATTTTTTGATATATTTACGATTCGCTTCATAGTTCAATTTACATCTAAACAGGTAGAAGACAAAAATATGCAGCCACATTAAAAATTGACCCTCACCGTAATTTCACGTTTATTAATTCTTAAAATTATATTCCCTAAAAAATGCATATTCAAAGAACTAAAACCGAAAAAGGCTCACGAACTTGGCTTGTAATCGGCAGCTCAGCATATCGGCTTAATCGAATTATCTTTACCATGGTAATGATACTGGCCACACTTGCTGTTGTTTGGCCGGGACACGCTATTTTCAGTTCAGCAACTCCACTTATTTTTGGTTTGCCACTCTCGTTCGCTTGGATCATTCTGTGGGTAACTATCTCTTTTGTAGCCATGCTCGCGCTCCATTTTTCTGATAACAAAGACCCGGAAACAGACTGATGGAAACTGGAACCATAGTTCTACTTGTTGTTGGACTTTACCTGCTCATTTCACTGCTGACCGGAATTATCCCTTCACTGCGAATTTCAAAAAGTGTATCCGGATTTGTAGCGGGTGATCGCAGTATGAATGTTCTTGTGCTGTATTTTGTAATCGGCGCATCTATTTTCTCATCGTTTGCATTTTTGGGCGGACCCGGCTGGGCATATTCTCGCGGTGCGGCTGCTTTTTATATTATTGCTTATGGCTTGATTGGAATCGTCCCGCTATACTTTTTTGGTCCTCGTGCATGGCGACTGGGAAAACGCTATGGCTATGTAACCCAAGCCGAACTTTTGGCAAACCGGTTTGATAGCAAGTTTCTGTCCATTATGCTCGCCATTTTAAGCGTGATTGTTTTCATTCCTTATTTAACTCTCCAGATGAGAGGGGCCGCTTTTGTACTAAATGTGATCAGTGAAGGAATGATCCCCGAATGGGCCGGTGCGGCGTTAACATATTCAGTAGTTTTAGTTTACGTCTATTTTAGTGGCGTGATGGGGGTGGGTTGGTCGAATGCTTTCCAGGGAATGTTTATGATGGTACTCGCCTGGATTTTGGGAATCTATCTACCCAATGCGCTTTATGGCGGAGTGGGAAATATGTTTCAAGAGATTATCGCCACAGGAAATGAAGCCATGTTGCAAGCTCCCGGTTTAACCGCTGATGGAACTCCCTGGAACTGGTGGGGATATGGATCTGCGGTAGTTGTCTCGGCTGTGGGGTTTTCCGTCTGGCCACACTTTTTTATGCGAAGTTTTGCGGCAAAAAGTCCGAAAGCACTGCGATTAAGCGTAGTTCTCTACCCAACATTTTTACTGTTTTTGGTTCCCATTTTGCTCATTGGGTTTTCGGCAATCGTTTTATTTCCGGGTGTAGAACAGGCAGATAGTATTTTGCCTTATGTGTTGATGCAGCTCGATTTGCCAGCGGTCGTCATCGGACTCTTTTGCGCAGGTGCACTTGCGGCTTCCATGTCTTCGGGTGATGCAATCCTTCACTCAGCTGCATCTGTTGGAGTTCGTGATGGAATCAGCAAAATGTTACGAACTCCGCCATCAGATAAAAACGAGCGGTTTATGATTCAAATTCTGGTACTCGTAATCGGACTGATTGCCTACTTTTTTGCCGTAGTTGTAGAAACGTCCATTGTATCACTTTTGCTCGGATCGTACGGTGGAGTTGCCCAAATTTTCCCCATCATTTTTGTGATGTTCTACTGGAGCCGGGCTACCAAAGCGGGAGCCATTTCGGGACTTATGGGCGGAATTATTGTCAACACACTCTTTTTGATTTTTCCCGAAATTAAGCCCTTACCCATGCACGAGGGTATTTACGGATTGATTACGAATGTGATTCTGTTAGTCGGAGTCAGCTATGCAACCACACCGGATCCAAAAGAAACCGTAAACAAATTTATGAACTCAGGACTGTTGACCGATAATAAAACGTCAACTTAAATAATCAATCTAAATGAAAAAGAATAACAACATTGTTAAAGTTTACGTCCTCTCTTTTACAGTCTTTTTTATGATTGATCAGTACATTGTGGGACAAGAATCTTTGTTCGTCTCCCTGATTATGTCTGCCACTTCAGGAATCATTGCGTCGGTTATTTTTCTCGTTTTAAAATGCAGAGCAGATAAGAATAAACCGGAAGTAGAAGATTCAGAAAATTTAAGTGAAAAGTGAAAAGGCAGAAGGGACTTTAAACAGAAGAACAAACAGAGAAATGTCCAACCGAGAAAGTGTTTCTTTGGCTAACATCCAGGCATGATCCCTGTCCCCACTTTTTCGGTTTATCGGTTGTTCTGTTTCTCGGTTTTCTTTTCACTCCCCCAATTCCTTCCAGCCTCTCCAGCCGCCGGACATAGAAAGCACGTTTTTTTGCAAGCTATTGCATCAATGTCAACAGCAAAAAAATTGATAGATCCAGAAGGATTGAACTTCAAAAAAATAAAGGATTTTGTATTCTGAATTGTATACCTTTTTAGCATGAGTTCAACAAACTTCAGATACGTAAATAAAAAAGGCTAAACTACAGCGTTTAGTTACTTTCCAGTGAAAAAGTAATTTCACTAAAACCGGTGATTCCGGGGTGTACAGGATTTCTGTATCCGTACTAAGGAGTATTTCTACGCTGTGGTATTTCATGGCCGCTTTTCTGCCATGATCCCGCCCGCCACAAAAATATTCATTTATCTGAAGTAGAAAACTATGCAATCCAATATATTTGGCCAACAGCCTGTACGGCTTACCGGTCAGCATTTCACTACAAGTACATCACTTATACATTCCATGATTAACGAGGCCGCTATCACCCAACATGATTTGGTGTTGGATATCGGCGCAGGAAAAGGAGCCATTACCTTACCTTTGGCAAAAAAAGCCAATCGTGTAGTGGCTATTGAACGAGACCCAGAATTGGCTTCACAACTTAAAGCATCACCTATTAATAGGGCGAATGTAAATATTCTAAATATGGATATCCGAGAAATGCCGCTTCCAAAACGGCCATTCAAAGTGGTAGCAAATATCCCGTATGGCATTACCACCCATATTTTCGGAAAGCTTATGGACAAACCCAATCCAAATTTTCAAGGAGGTACTATTATTGTTGAGTGGGGAGCCGCTTTGAAGTTCACAAAGGCAAGTCAAGCAAGTCCGAGAATGGTTGGTTGGAATACTCTTTTTGAGATGACAATCATTCAAAAAGTATCAAGACAAGCTTTTCATCCACCACCGACCGTAGATTCGGCTCTGGTGAAAATAGAAAAGAAGAAACATTCTGTGATTCCGAGTGAACATTATCAGGGATACCTCTCGTTTGTAGCTTCTATGCTTTCTCCTCACGGCGTTTATGTAAAAAAGGCCTTGAGAAAAGTCTTTACTAAAACTCAAGTCAAAAGAATGATGAAAGATGCAGAAATTTCTAATCAAGCGTTGATACAAGATTTGGATGTTTCACAGTGGGCATATTGCTATCAAACCATGCAAAAGCTTATACCAGAACCTAAACATCCCGTTATGCCAGATACGTTCAAAAATTGACATAATAAATGAAAACATACAGGTCTGCTGGGTTTTAATCCCGGCAGACTGTTTTAAACTTCTCCAAAACATAGTCCCATCTCATTACCGATCAACAGAGAGAACCTAATTCTTCATCCCACCGCGCTCAATCAACTCACGGGCACTGGTCAGTGCTGAATCCGTAATTTCTTCGCCGCTCATCAAACTTGCCACTTCATGGATGTGCTCCTCATCAGAAAGCGGTACAATTTTGGTGATAGTTCTCTCTGCCTGTTCTACCTTTTGAACTCGGTAATGTTTGTGTGCCTGACTGGCAATTTGCGGCTGATGAGTAATCGCCACGATTTGGCAATATTCAGACAATTTTCTCATTTCGCGGCCTACTTTTTCGGAGATGTTTCCACTGATTCCTGTATCAATTTCATCAAAAATCATTACCGGCAGATGGTGCTCTTTGGCCAGAATGGATTTAAGGGAGAGCATCACCCGACTAACCTCACCACCCGAAGCAATTTTCGCCAGCGGTTTCGGCTCTTCCCCTTTATTTGTGGAGATATAAAAACGAACCTCATCGCAACCGGCAATTGTACAATCAATTCTGTTTCCGTCAATTTCAATCCAACCATTGTCTGAAATCTGCCAGCTCACGTCCACTTTAAATTGCCCGTTCATAATGCCCAGGTTTTTTAGCGAATCCACAACTTCTTTTGAGAGCTGATCGCCAACTTGTTTTCGAACGTTATGCAGATCCATTGCTTTCTCTTTCAAAGCAGCTGCCTGATTGTCGATTTTCTTTTGGATGCGTTCAATTTCCAGGTCAAAATTTTCGGCTACATTCAGCTCTGCTTTCACCTCTTTGTAATAGCTGATCAGATCCGGAATCGATTTCTGATATTTCTTTTGGAGCCGATTTAGTTCTGATTGTCGCTGACGCAATGATTCAAGCCGCTGCGGATTGAACTCAATTCCATTCCGATATCGCTCTGCAAACTGAATCGCTTCCTGAATGCTGATTCGGGCCGTGTTCACCTCTTGCAGATACGTTTCAAATTCTGACTCAATTCGCGACATATCCTCCAGGTGCAGTTTGATGGTGTTGAGCATTTCCATCAGGCTGATGTCATCACCATTTCCAATTTCTGCAATGGCAGATGCTTTTTGATCCAGATCCTCAGCATTATCGAGCAGATTCATTTCCGACTCAAGCTCTTCCTCTTCAAACGGATCCAGTTCTGCTGCCTCAAGTTCCTTTACCTGAAATTGATACAAATCCGTTTTCTCTTTCAATTCCCGTTCGCGTCGCTTTAAATCCCGCATCTCTTTTTGAAGCTCCGACATCGCCCGGTATTCGGTCTGAAATTCTTTTAAAACCGGCTGAACGGAATCAAACTGATCGATCACTCCAAGGTGGTTTTCATCTTTCAGAAGCATTTGATGATCATGTTGACCATGAAGATCCACAAGCTGATCACCCACCTGCTTCAGTACAGAAATATTCACCGGTGTATCATTGATAAATGCGCGGCTGCCAGAATGACGAATTTCTCTGCGAAGAATCAGTTCTTCACTTACTTCTACCGCATTTTCTTCGAGGAGTTGTGTCAGGTATTCATTCTTTCCCACAAACAGGGTTGCTTCCGAAATGGCTTTGTTAGCTCCCTGACGGATCACTTCGGTATCGGCGCGTTCACCTAAAATCATATTCAACGCACCGATAATAATGGATTTACCCGCCCCGGTCTGACCGGTCATAATATTGAGCCCCGATTCAAATTGGACATCCAGTTCATCGATAAGAGCAAAATCTTTAATGTAGAGCGATTTGATCATAGTGAATTATGAATTGGGAATGTTGAATGTTGAATTACTGTAGTGATTTCCAACCTCTTATAATACTGAACTTCACCCGAACTTTCAGGCATACCGGTTTAACCGCAAAGGCCCACAATGGAATTCGCAAAGAAACACAAAGAAAATCAGTTAATAAAATTAATTCACAATTCAACACTCAAAATTCACAATTATTTTTTTAGAGATTCAGAAGTAGTTTTAACAATCGATGTCAAAATAGAATTTATCTCATCAATTTCTGAAAAATAACCATCCGGTACTTCAATTACATTACCTGCTTTTAAAAGCCTCAGCCAATACCTTGTTTCCCTTGCCTCTCTGGAAGCTATTCCCATTTTGTAATTAAAATCTTTTCTTGAATATGCGGCAGTAGACTCCTCCACATTAGCCCCAATACTCGTTCCCGAACGAAGCAGCTGACGAGCCATATCATACTCTTTTTTCTTTTTCAGTTGCTGATACAGTGCAATTATCATCAACGAAAACTCAAACGATTTCTCTAAAATTATGTTCTTTGATTTCTTCATAGGTCTGGCTTTTAATTCAACATTCAAAATTCATCATTACTAATTGTATGAACACCAATATCCAATTTCCTTACAGTTTTTTAGAAGATTTGATCATAGTGAATTATGAGTTTGGAATTTTGAATTTATAGTTAGAGCAAAATCGATCTCTTATAATACTGAACTTCACCCGAACTTTCAGGCATACCGGTTTAACCGCAAAGGCCCACAATGGAATTCGCAAAGAAACACAAAGAAAAATAGTTTATTACACCGCGTACATCGTGCACACCATTGTGTCCATTGTGGTTAAAGAGCTTTTAAATTCATAACTCAACACTCAAAATTCATCATTTAATTTCTACACTTCTTCAGATGATATCTTTTTCATTCGAAAGAAAGTCAGCCATAAATAAAGAGCAATCACCAAAGATCCCGCTATCAGAATCAGCCCTTTCACCAAAATCTCTCCCCCATTTAAAAACGCTGTAATCCACGGTTCGCCAAATACCAATCCTGCCAAGGCAATCATCAAACCGAAACTCTCCGGCAAACGATAAGGCACATCCATTACTTTTTTGCTGTAAAGTCCCAGAGTGGTGGCCATCGCGCCGTAGCTGAGCAGTGTGGCTGTGGCTGAACCGATCATACCGAAAATAGGGATAAGCAAAAGGTTTGCTATGATGGTGATGACTCCACCCATCAGCGTAATTTTATAGAATACATGGGTTTTCTCTTTGATGAATACACCCGACGAAAAGTTGATATACCATCCATGAAACCAATAGGCCAACAGCAAAAATGGTACGATTCCAAGCCCTCCCCAATAATCAGAACCGATTAATGTGGAGCCGGTGCCCGGTATGGTGATGGCCACAATTTGTTCTTTGAATAAGGCCACTATCAAAAACAGCAGGGCCGAAGCAACATTATACCATACAAATGCTTGACCGAAAACAACTTTGGAATCACCATCTTTTGCATGACGCATAAAAAACGGTTGCCACGCCATTCGGTACATTTGAACGACCAGGAGCATAAACACCGCCAGTTTATAGCAGGCGTTATAAATTCCAACGACATCTTCGGGAGTGGTGCCTATTCCATAAAGTCGTTCGGCATTTGCGGGATCCATACTGTTGAGCAGAAACCGATCGAGCATTTCATTAATCACAAAACCAATTCCGGATGGAACAAATGGCCATCCAAACTCAAAGGCTGTTTTCATCCACTGCTTGCTGAAAGATCCTTTCAGAAGATCCAGAGTTGCGATCCATACGAGGATGGTCATGATTGCAGAGCCGGCAAGATTTGCCATGAATACAGCTTCGATGCCTAATTCCAGACTTAAAATCAGATAGAAGTTCAATGCAATATTGATCACCACATTCAGGGTTTTCAAGATTGCAAAAAGCATGGCTCGTCGGGTGAGACGGAGTTCAGCCATAGGAACAATTGAGAGCGTATCAAACCAAAGAATCCCGAGCATTAACAAGAAAATTCCCGAAGTTTCAGGTTCGAGACTCATTAGGGGCATCAGCCAGGGCATGGCCAGATAAAGGATTCCACAAAGGAGTGTGGCAAAAATAAGAAGCGCAGCCTGAAGGGTTTTAAAAACATTTGCAGCCTCTTTTCGATTTTCCGCATAGCGCAAATATGCCGATTCCATGCCAAACGTAAAGATCACATTCAGGAAAGCGATGGCGGCATACACCAATCCAATCACACCATATTTGGCCGTATTAAATACGCCGGTATGAAGCGGAACCAGCAGGTAATTTATAAACCTGGCCAGCACACTGCTGATGCCGTAGATCAGGGTGTCGGAAAAGAGCTCGCGGAGTTTACTCAAATGATCATGATTTTGAACTGAGTTGTTTCAGGGCTTCCACTCCTAAAAGGTAACTGTTGGTCCCAAAACCGGTAATGATTCCATTCATTGCTTTTCCGGTGATGGATCGCTCACGAAATTCCTCCCGCGCATGGATATTTGAAAGATGGACTTCCACTTTTGGAATGGTGATTAGTTCCAAAGCATCATGAATGGCAACTGATGAATGGGTAAATCCACCCCAATTTGCCAGGAGTCCATCAACAGTGCCACTTCGGGCGGAATGAATTGCCTCGATTAAATCTCCTTCGTGATTGCTCTGCAGAAAAATAAAATCGATATCAGGATACGCTTTTTTCAAACTGTTTTCGATATCCTGCAATGTCTGTTTTCCATATTGACCGGGATCACGTTCTCCCAACAGATTTAAATTTGGTCCATTGAGCACAAGAATTTTCATAGTTTCACCTCGTTAGAAATTCGTTTCGCTATTTTTTCCATTTCATTTTCGTCTATTTCAATGGATTGTCCCAGCGCTACTTTTTGTGATTCTTTATAAATGGGCACAAGATGAATGTGGGCATGCGGCACTTCGAGCCCTTCTACTATAATACCGGTTCGGATAGGAGACAGAGCCCTGTCAATTGCCGAAGCAACCTTTTTGGCAAACAACATGGTATTGGCTAATAGTTGATCGTCCAAATCAAAAATATAATCGATTTCTTTTTTTGGAACCACCAATGTATGGCCTTTAGCAATCGGGCTGATATCCAAAAACGCTATATGCGTGTCTGTTTCGGTAATTTTATAGGATGGGATCTCTCCGCGGATAATTTTAGTGAAAATGGTAGCCATCTTCTTTTTAAATTTTTTTATATGGAAATTTCAGGGAATTTTTTTAACATCTAATGTGTAGTAACAAATGTATAAAACCTCCAACGTTTTTGCAGATTGGAATTTTAAATAAATGATATTTTTGGTTTGATTTTCTATCGCTGATCTACTTATCTTTGTGGTCTTGAAAGGATTTGAGAATCGGTAGCTCAGCTGGTAGAGCAACGGCCTTTTAAGCCGTGGGTCGAGGGTTCGAGCCCCTCCCGATTCACACACATATTTCTAAGAATCTCTCTTGATTAACCCTTGTCGGCTGATACCCGGCAGGGGTTATTTTTTTGTTTTAAATTAAATAAAGTTCATTTCGCCCTTCTTTTGTTTCTTTTCAACTCTCTTGCCTTTAACCGGCAAATATTTCATTTTCTTAAGACTAAGAATTTTGCTGATTTCAAATAATGATTTATAAAAGTCTAGAGATATATCAGAATTATGAGCAAAATTTATTATAAAGCATCAGTGGTAGGGGAATGTAAAGGCTTGTTCTAAAATAAAAGCTTACCTCCCGAAGATATTTCAGTTTCGGAGTGTAGGATATTGGGTGAGGTGCGTGACCTTCAACGAACACTATAAACATCATTATGGGACTACTTTTTATTTTATTGGTTGGCGTGTTTCTAATTTATCTTCGAAGGGTTTTTCATTCGGGGATGAAAGAAACACAAGCACTACACAGCACCCAATCTCAACAGTTATATAGGCCTCAGAAAAAAATAAATGAAACAGAGGGTAAAATTGAAGGACAGGAATCTTTAGATGATCAAATAAAGGGGTATAAAATACAAGTAACACCTGATATTCGTACGAGTTTATCTGTTTTAAAACTCCGTGACAAACAATTCATAACTGAGGGAGAGGCTGAAAATCATGATTTCGAAGCTCATGAAGGAATTGTAATGCCTGTGTTAATGTCTTTTAAGGAGCTTGGTTTTGACATTGAAGAACCAGATCCCGGCACAACCTGGACAGATATCGGGCACATGTACCCGAAAGAGCGGGATAAATATTATTCATTCTTAGAGCAGTTCAGGCGTGTTATTGAGAATGAATCGCTATCACCACCTAAACGGGTTGCACTTGTTCAGAGCTTGCCAGACTCTGATAATTTCTTGGTTCAGCTTAAACAAAAATATGGAGAAAACTTCCCGGAAAATGTATTTATAGGTCGTCTATCAAAAATAGACGGAATTTCAGACTCCATCGGGAAGATACTTTATGATAAAAGGATCTACGACAAGAACGATTTAAAGAGATTGAATTTTGATGAGTTGATTAAAATCAAAGGAGTTGGTGAAAAAAGAGCAGAGCAGATCGTAAATGCCACTTCTGCTGTCCCCGATAGTGTAGATAAAAACGCATCCCTAAAAAATAATAGAAGTAGAATCTATAATCCTCAAGAAGTTCAAAATGCGGCCAATCAAATTTTAGAGACTACACAAATTATGGCCATATCTAAGAATATTGACACTATCTCTGGACGGGCAGAATTTTTGGATGAAAGAATACAGCATTTAAAAGGGAGTTTCCATGAAGGCCGGTATCGCACGGATATTCAGATGGCTATAGATCATTATAAAAGCACCTTTTACAACACTCAGATTCACGATTGGCAGTTAAAATCAATATTGGAGCCTCACGGATTCGACCACCACCACTTCTCTGCCAGATGTTTATTAAATGGATTTAAGAGGCACTGTGAAGATCAATTCAAACAAATAAATAATTTAAAAAGAGATAATGCAATTCGTAACCGGTATAAAAAACTAAATGAAACCTTTGAAGAGTTTTTGGATGAATTTGATATAGAATGGCATTCCGCTGATGCGAATAAATTTAAAATGGACTCCTTTCCAGAAATAAAAAAACTGTCAGATATGATTAAATCAGAACTTAAAACAGAGCAATGAAAAAACTATTACTACTAACGATCGCAATACTTCTTTCCGGTTGCGCTGTTACACAGGAAATTACAATGAATCAATCGGACGGTGAATATGGAGAACTTGTGATTCAGTTTTCAGACAATATAAAAAACGTTCGGGCCACGGTTGATGACCAATTGGTTCGCACTGAAAAGAAACTTACCAAAGAACTAATTCTCTATAATATTCCCGCTGGCAAGAGAGAACTGCATATCGCCGCCTCAAGCTGGGAACTTCGAGACGATGTTGATTTTAGGGAAACGATAGACATTAAGGATGGTCAGCAATCAGCCGTAATTGTTAATGTGCCTCCAAAAAGCGGTGGTTATTGGGCTATGCAGGTTGCCAGTTATTTAGTAACTATGTCAATTATTTTGCAAACAACGAATAGATGAAAAACTACATCACCAACCCCGACTTACACCATTTTTTGAACCATGATCTGATTTGCAGTGCGCTCACAATTTGTATTCATCAGATTGTACGGCGGCAGGCAGACATTTTTTAACACCGGAAATTGACGATTATGTAAGGTGCTTTAAACACTATATAAAATCCAAAATATTTGAGGTTTTTTCTGATTCAAATGATTCAAGCTAAAAATTCCCTTGAAGTTGCATGAGTTCATATTTTAACTTTGATTATTCTACAGTAACATAAGGCCTGATACGCTCCATAGTCGCCGGACCAATTCCTCGAATATCTATCAGCTCTTCTACATCATTAAATCCCCCATTTTTCTGTCTGTACTGCACAATTCGTTCAGCAAATGCAGGACCAATACCGGTTAATGCCTGCAATGTGTTGTTATCGGCCGTATTTATGTTGATGGGATAACGTACTGCTACCTGCTCGGAATCTTCTCCCAATTCTACTTGCGCAATTCTTTCTCCTACTCTATGCGCTTCTGCCCACATCCCAACTCCTTTACTTCTTGCAGAAGATACCGAACGCTGAAAAGCAGCTACAGAATCACGATGCTGGCGATAATACTGAACCCACTCACCATATCCATTATCGAGCAATTCTTTGTTTACATCTGATATATTTCCATCACGGTCGCGTACTTGAATATATCCTCTGTAAGCTCCATTTCTGGCTTCAGGTTTACCTCCATCGTAGCCAATAATTTTCACTTCTTTATTTTCAATCAACTCGGAAAGAAACACAGCGGCTTCTCCTGCATGATATTCTGATGAATCATTGCCCGCATACATTCTTGGAACCTGAACACCAAGCGGCCGAACAGGATAATCGAGTCCACGGATGAGGTTGATTTCAAACCGGCTGCCATCATGAACCAAAGCCACATCGTACCACTCATTTTCATTAATAGGTGGAACGGGAGAGTCCATTTCTCCTAACGACCGTTTCATCGCTCCGGAAAAATCCTGATAGTATTGATTAGCAATTTTGTGATTATGAAAAATGAGCAGATTTTCGTCATTATTTTGCTCAGCATTATTCGAGTAATTGTACGATCCCGCAACAGCTATCCCCAAATTATTATCAAAGGGACGGGTTACATCAAACAGCATTGTTTTATGATGAAGTGTTCGCAACTCGCGCGCAGCCCTGATATTTCTATTTCCGAGTTGAGCTTCAGGTGTTGCCCAAATAGCTCCGGTATTCCTGTACCGAGCATAAAATCGAGGATCAATTAAACCTTGAACATAAATTTCATCGGTAAATGATCGCTCCCACATTGTCTGGCTAAGGGGTATATCGGGGGTGATAGCAAATGCTAAAAAGTTAACATCCTGCTGCACCACATCTCTAATCAATTCATTAAGCCTTGCGCCAATAGATGGCTTGGTTCCATCTCGGTTAATCGGTCCAAAATAAACCTCAACTTTTGTGCTGTCGATATAAAAAACGTTCTCCCCAATAAATTGTTTGTCTTTATGATACCGTGCCCGTGTGGGATCTGGCAAATCCCCATCACCTCCCCAAAGTTGGTTAAACTCATTATAATAAGCCTCAGCAATATCACTATCTTTTATCAAAATAGTATTATTACTGTTGATGGGGCCGGTATAAGTTAGGTTCATTGAGCCTGTCCATACATAATAATCATCCGGATTGTTGCTCAGTATATCTATAACCGCAAATTTGTGATGCATATCGTAACTTGCACCTACCAGATGATGCGAGGTAACGGTCCCATCCGGGTTAAACACATCTCCACCATCATCAATCGAATAAATGCCCGCATCACGCAGCATATTCCACATCGCTTCCCCACGCTCTTGACTCCTAAATCGGTTATAGTGATCTGTTGCAATTCTAACCCTAACTCCACGCTCTTTTGCCCGGACCAATGCTTCACCCACAAGGTGATTTTCCAAGTTATATATAGCTAAATCAATACTGTATTTTGCTGCATCAATCCTTTCAATAAGTGTTTGAAGAAGATCTGCCTCAGCATTAGCAAAATTTCCTGCTTTAGCGACCGTGCTGTCGATTGGCATGTTAAAATAAATCTGAACCCACTCAACTGAACTTGTATCAGATTCTGCGGCATAACCTGTTCGAGAGAGTAAAAACAGGAACAAGAAAAGAAAAAATTGAGCCGTAAGTCTTTGTTTCATTCCTCAATATATACAAATTTCTATTTTTTGGTTAAAACCGCTTTTTGAGGTACTTTATTTCTGACTATATATGCCCATTATGAATACAAAACTTATCAATCCGTTACACTGGAAAAAGTCTTTTTTGATCAGCTTACTGATCGGGTTTGTGGTGATTTGGTTCACCTTTCTCGATACGTATAGTTTATACACGAAGTACCAGTTGGAATCTCAAAAAGAGGCCCTGATAGAGCAAACAAGCGAGCTTGAAGAAAAAACTGAAGTTTTGGACAAAAAGATTTCTGATTTTGAAAACAATTCTGACCTGCTCGAAAAAGTTGCCCGAGAAGAGTATGGGATGCGCAAACCGCACGAAACCGTTTATAAGATAAAATCTGAAGAGGAAAAGTAGTTACTACTTTGCTTAGCAGATTTTTAACCCGATTCTACTTTTAAAAATAAAGCGCCGAATGATTTCTATAGGTATAGACCTGGGTGGTACAAATATTAAAGTTGCTGTAGTTGATCAAAAAATTGGCTTTTTGAGTTCAACATCGTTCCCTACCAACGCAGATTTAGGTAAAGCACATATTTTTGATTGTATTGCCAAAAAAGTAAAAGAACTCATCAACGAACAAGACATCAACCCCATAGGGGTAGGAATGGGGCTCCCTGGAATGGTAAGCCTTGACAGAAGAACTGTTAAAAATCCACCCAACCTTCCCGGGTGGAGAATCGAAAAAGTAGCTGATGAAATAGAAAAACGATTGGATCTCCCCTGCGTGATTGATAATGATGCCAATCTTGCAGCTCTTGGTTCAGCTCGATTTGGGGTGGGCGAAAACATCGACAGCTTTATAATGATTACTTTGGGAACCGGTGTAGGTGGCGGCATTATTTTTAAGAACAAAATTTATCGGGGAACAACCGGTTCAGCGGCCGAATTGGGTCATGTAATTATAAATTATCATGGACCTTTATCAAACAGTAATACCCGTGGTGGCGTGGAAGCTTACCTTGGCCAACGATTTTTAAGCCGGTTTGCAGCAGATGCCATTCGGCAAAACACGGATAATTCTCTCTATAAAGAATTTCATACAGACTTTGATAAGCTTGAGCCCGTTGATCTTTCCAGAGCAGCGGATAAAGGCAATGAACTTGCTATTGATATTTTAAAAAAAACCGGCGAAAAATTAGGATATGCCATAGTAAACTACGTTCATGTTTTAGACATCCGTAAAATTGTAGTAAGCGGCGGTGTAGCCAAAGCCGGAAAATGGATTTTAGATCCTGCTCGAGATACAGCAAAAAAATACTTAATGCCTCCTTTCCTCGAAGATTTTGAAATAATTTATGAATCGTTGGGAAATGAAGCGGCTTTACTCGGCGCTGCAAGTCTTGCGTTTGAAGAGCTGAGTTAATTGGCTTAAAACCTATGCAGTACAGGACCTCCGTAATCCTATTTACTATTTTTTTTATCCTCTGTTTGGCAGGTTTAAACGAAACTGTTTCTGCACAAGTTGCTGCGGATTCTCTTCGTCCGGTTGTAAATGATACAATTCCACCTGTAGTAAACGATACTATTCCTCCCGCTCAACTTGATACATCATCAATTGATACAACATCAAACCCGTTGGATTTTGAAACGGGTGGCGAAACACAAGCAAATCAACGCAGTCAAGGTGCTACCGGAGATGTAGTTAATTTTGAGGCAACAGATTCCCTCACGTTTGATTTTCGTGGCCAAAGAATGGGAAAGCTTTATGGATCTGCGAATGTTTCTCATCCCAGTGGTTCTCTCGATGCCGGAATTATAAATCTGGATTTGATGAAAAGTCAGGTGGAGGCTCAATCCCCTTCTCCCGATGATACTCTGTCGTATCCTGTTCTAAGTCAGGATGACCAAGATATAAGGAGCACCAGAGTTCTTTTTAATTATGAAACCGAAAAGGGGAAATTTGAAGTAGCCGAAGTACAGGTAAGCGATGGGTATTTAATTGGTACACAAATTAAAAATGTCTCAGAATCAGAGGTTTTTATTGAGGATGGAGTGTATTCGAGCTGTCCGCCTGAGCATATGTACTATTATATTCAGGCACAACGGATGAAACTTATTGATGAAGAAGAGATCTTTTTTACCAATGCACGCCTTTATATTTTAGATATTCCTTACCCATTAATATTTCCATTCGGGTATGTTCCCGCAGGAATTGATCAGCAACAATCGGGCTTACTTGAACCCACGTATCTGTTTGAAAATTCTTCATCTCGCGGACTTGGGCTACAAAATTTGGGTTGGTTCCAATATTTTAATGATTATTTAGTGGGACAAACGTCATTTGATATTTTTACATCCGGTACATTTTTCAATCAAACCCGATTTCAATACCGAAAAACAGAGGATTTTAGCGGTTCTTTAACGCTGGGTTATTCTCGAGAGCAGGGGCTTGAACCTACGGATCTGAATTTTTCAGAAACCATAAGCCGTAGGTTAGGGCTTAATCACGACCAACAACTTTCGCCCTATGCCAATCTTACGGCGAATATTAATTTAAATACATCTGATTATTTTCAGCGAAACTCATTTGATATTGATGAGCGAGCTCAAAGAAATAGTAACTCAAGAGTTAACTATAGGTATAGTCATCCGGAAGGGTTGTATAACTTTGCTCTCACTTCCAGACTGAATCAGCAGTTTGATACGGGGTCTGCCACTCTAACCGGACCGGAAATGAATTTTTCACTCCGACAGTTTTCGCCATTTGAATCTGATGGAACTTCGAATGAACAAGCCTGGTACGAGAGAATTTCTATTAACTATAGTAATAATTTTAGTTCAGAGTTTAACTTTACCCCGCTCGATCAGGAATCTCCGGGAGCAAATTGGTTACAAGCTTTATTTGATCCATCGCTGCATAGAGAAGTTACCGGAAGTGATCAACATGTTGAGTATGGTTTTGAGCAACAGGCACGGGTTTCAGCCGGACAAATCATCCCCAGTCAGTTTTTAAATATTAGCGCAAACATCAATTTTAATGAATATTGGTATCCAACTACGACAAGAAGAGAATTTAACGAAGCCGAAAATGAAGTAGAAGAATTTAAAGAGCGGGGGTTTTCTACAGCGCGTGAATTTAACACAAGCCTTAATTTTGGCACTACATTTTATGGTCTTTCTGAGATAAAAATTGGGAATCTCGAAGGGTTACGCCATACAGTAAGGCCAAATTTCAGCCTTAGCTATCGCCCCGATTTTTCAGACCGTAGGTGGGGGTTTTATGAAGAAGTGCAAACCGACAGTTTGGGAAATACTCAGCGGTTTTCGCGTTTTGACAGAGAAGTTTTTGGTGGACCATCAAGAGGAGAACAACAAACGATAAATTTTGGGGTAACCAACATTTTAGAAACCAAGCGGGTAAAAAGAGACTCCACAGGTGAAGTGCAATCCTCAAATTTGCGATTGATTGATAATCTCTCAATTGATTCCGGGTATAATTTTGCAGCAGATAGCCTCAATTTTAGCAACGTAAATATAACGCTATCTTCAAGGCTTTTTGATCAGGTACGTTTAAGCGCAAATGCCAACTACTCCGTTTATGAACAGGCCGGCCAAAACCGCCAGATTGACCGTTATGTTTGGCAAGATGATGGCAAACTGCTACAGCCACTCTCTTACAGCGTTACCCTTTCAACAAGCTTTAGTGGTGGGCAACAAGGCGGAAAACCATATACACCTCCATATCTTCCTTACGATCCTTATAATCAACAATTTTTTAGCCCGATTGATCAATACTTTAACGATCGCCCCATTCAGCCGCTTGATTCCCCCTGGAGCCTCGGGCTCGATTTTAGTTATCGCTGGACATATCAATTTGAAGAGAGCGCCCGAAAACAAGCTGTACTAAATGCAAGTAACATTCAATTTCGCCTTTCACAAAAATGGAATGTTAGCACCAAAATTGGGTACGATTTTATTGAAAAAGAGCTCACCCCCTCACAGTTTAGGCTTACACGGCAAATGGTGTGTTGGAATCTCTCGTTCCAGTTTAATCCATTTGGCGATTTTCAATACTATTCATTCCGGCTTTCACTTGATAGTGGACAGATTTCAAGCATATTCCAAAAACTCCCGGGTTTAAATAACCTTGAAAGAAGTTCTTCTCCGTCAGGCCAACCGCCACCACGATTTTAATCTATAGATTTATTTCCCATTCTTTTTTCGAGATACTGGACAATGTATTTCCCGAAAACATCAAATTCGAGGTTTACTTTGTCTCCCTTGCTTTTATAGATCAAATTCGTGTTTTCCCAAGTGTAGGGAATAATAGCTATGGTAAACCGATTTTCTTCGCTTCTGGCAACGGTTAAACTAATTCCATCCACAGAAATACTTCCTCGTCCAACAATATAATCTGTAAATGATTCAGGATATTCGATGGTTAGCAGTAAATCCGCGCCCTTTTTCTCTATCTCTTTGATAGTCCCTGTAGTATCCACATGTCCTTGCACAATATGTCCTTCAAGTGCTTTTTCGAGCGTTAACGATCTTTCCAGATTTACATGGCTTCCAACCTGAAATTCACCAAGCGATGTTTTACGCAAAGTTTCATCCACACATTGAACGGTGAAAGAGGCTTCATCAAACGAAACAACTGTTAAACAAACACCATTAACGGCTATGCTTTCGTCGATATGGACATCAGTCGAAAATGTACATTCAATAACCAGTTTTTTTCCGCCGTCAATTTTTTCTGACTTTTGGATTCTGCCAACTTCTGATATAATTCCTGTAAACATTTTTCCTATAAATTAGCTGTTAACAACATATCCGTTCCAACCCTGTTCCATTCGAAATCCTTAAATGGAACAATATCTTCCATTCGTTGAACCCCAAGGTTCATCACGGATTTTGTACCCCCGCCAAGAATTTTGGGGGAAATAAACAACTGAAGCCTATCTACCAGTCCGGCTTTTAGCAGTGCTGAAGAAAGCTGCTGTCCTCCCTCCACCAAGATGGATTGAAAGCCATGTTCATTCAATTTTTTCAGCGCCTGTTTTAACCTTACATGTCCATTCATTTGATCAACACTAATGTATTCACCTCGAAAATAGTTCGATTGAAGCATCTTTAGCATTGGGTCCCCTTCATCTGCCAGTTTCTTTTCGTTGTAGGTGATAATGGTTGTTTTTTCTTCAAACTGATCAGAAAATAAATTCAGGTTTTTTGGCAGTTTCAAAGGGCCATCAATTACAATGCGTTTGGGTTGCCGCCCTTCAATCAGTCGCACGGTTAACGATGGGTTATCGAGCATCGCTGTATTTCGCCCAACCATCACACCATCAAGCTGACTCCTCCAGCGGTGCACCAGCTTTCGTGATTCTTTTGATGAAATCCATTTTGAATCGCCATTAGGCGCAGCGATATATCCGTCGGCAGTTTGGGCAATTTTCAGTGTTACAAAAGGACGTTTAAATTCCAGAGAATGGAGCCAGGCTTCATTTATTTTTTCAGCCTCTTTTTGCAGAAGCCCCACATCTGTCTGAATGCCTTTTTCGTTTAACAGTTTAATGCCATCCCCATTTACTTTGGTTGATGGGTCCTTCATTGCAATTACGACTCTCTTGATGGGCAATTCGGCAAGCAGTAATGCACAAGGTGGTGTTTTACCATAATGCGAACATGGCTCGAGGGTAACATACACTGTGCCATTTTTTAGCAATAATTCATCTTTTACAGAGTGCACTGCATTTACCTCTGCATGTGCCTGTCCAAAACGTTCGTGATATCCCTGACCGATAATGTCATCATTTTCAGAAACAATTACGCACCCCACCATGGGATTTGGAGATACATATCCCAACCCTTTTTCTGCAAGGCTTAGTGCTTTTTGCATCCAAATTTTATCTTTTTGATGGTTCAAAATATTATCGGGATTTGTTAAAAATACTCTCGGTTTTTCTATTACTTCCTTAAAATAAAAAAGGGTAAGAGACTATCCCTTACCCTTTTTAATAAAATCTAAGCTGAGAGATTTTCTATTGAAGTATCAGGCTTCTGTTATCTCTAATACTTGCGCCTTCTTTTAATTCATCAATAAAAACTTCATTAAACGAAGCAAATTTTTGTTGTTCCAGTTCTTCTCTAATTTCAGACTCATCAGAGGTGGTCATTTCAGAGGGGTCCGCCATATCCAGTTCATTTACTTGCACCACAAAAGCAGCGTTTTGACCCCGAATTGGATTAGATCGTTGATCTTGTTCCAGCCCAAAAATAGCACCCACAACTGCCGGCTCGCGACCTGCACCCGGTATTGTATTGGCACCAAACCGAATGTCTGCGGCAGATTGTATTTCTTTATCAGATGCTTCGGCAAGCTCTTCAATAGTTGAAGAGGTGGAAGCCATTTCTTGAATGCGCTCCATCATCAAATCTTTGCGCTTTTGATTTCTTAAGATACTTTCAATTTGTCCGCTTACGGCTTCATAAGGGCGTGTGCCTTCCGGTTCTGTGTCCAGAAGTTGTATAACAACAAACATATCATTCAGCTCTATCGGGTCAGACATCTCACCTTCACTAAGATCTTCGAGTTCCTGCATTGTTTGTTGGCTTTGGCCAATTCCCGGAATAAAAGGACTTCCTTTTGTTGCGTTAGCAGTTTGTACTTCTAATTCCCTTCGTTCTGCTTCCGAATCAAATCCCTCTTCTGAAGCATAAAATTCAAACTCACTCGCTTCTTCAGCAATTCGGTCTAAAGTGGCAATAGGATCTGCTTCAACAGGGTACGAGAAAGTAGCGAATTTAATTTCATTATCACGTTCAGCTACTTTTTTAAGCAGATAGGGATCACCACCAATCATAATTACATCAGTAACTTCACCAACAGCTAAGTCTAAAACCGGATTATATTCTTGTCTGATTTCTTCTCGATCAACAAATGCATCTTGAAAACTTGTTTGAGACTGATTTCTTTCAAGAAATCGTTCATTATCTTCAGCCTCAGCGAATAGCTCTCTCAAATCTTCAACATCCTGTATAGTGTTTAACGTATCCTCTTCTGTAGGGGTTGTATCCCAGCTGACATATTTAAACTGATACGTTTCATCTCGTCTAAACTGTTCGGAATTATCACTTAAATACTGTCGCTTTTCGTCTTCAGATACGGAGATATCATTATCAGAAATTTCGGCGTAAGGAAATCTTATATATTGAATATTAGCATACGAGTTGTCGCGGATATACTCATTTCTGATATCAAGATTACTTACGCGGAGACCTGACCCTATGAAATTATTTAGCTTTTGTTGTCTTCGGTCATCCCGCAGTTGCTGTTCAATCATCACCCAAACCTCAGAGTTTTCGGGTGATTCAATAGCCGCGCGCAGTGCAATTCTATCGATTGTACCATCTTCCTGCTGAAATTGCTGGCGAATAAAAGGGGCAGGATTGTCGCCGCTAATCATTTCTACAAGTTCACTATCCGTAACAGAAATACCCAGCTCGTTCATTTTCTGTTGAATTAGCTTTCCGGCAACCAGATCATCCCAGGCTTGTTGCTCGTAGAATGTGCGTGTTTCGGCTGTCATCATACCACCATCCTGTTCGTTAAACTGCTCGGTATAAAAACTTACTCGTTGATTGTATTCTTCAATTGAGATAGCATCGCCGTTTACCTGGCCCATTGATCGGGGCCCCTGACCCACAGAATCAAAAACCTGTGTATCAGCCAATACCCATAAAACTCCGAAAGAGAAGATCAGTATCCACAATATTGATGCGGTACTGTTCCTCATTTTTTCCATTACACCCATGAACATCCTCTACAACTTCTTTTATTCCAGTTTATCGTTAAAAAACGGCTTATTTGGTAGCCTAAAAAGTTACAATAACCATTTAATAATAGCAACGAAGCGAACCGTTGATAATTGAGCTGCTTTTAAAATAATTCGATGATGCTCATATGCTTGAGATATTTGCCCGGCTCTTCATTGATACCTCTTACAAGCTCTGTAAGCTCAGCTGAAAGCTCATCCAAATTTTCATACATGCCCGGATCATTTACCAATCGGCCCAATGTTCCTTCACCATTATTAATTTTTTCGAGAATTTGGTTCAGGTTCATCGAAGCAGATTCAATTTCAACCCGAACCTTTTCCAATTCTCTGATATTATACTCAAGTGACGTCATCAAACTATCTACTTTTGGGCGATTTGTGGCTGCCATTGTGTCCAGTTCATTCATCATGGAGCTACCGGATTGAATAGCACTGTCAATTTCACTTTTTTTCTCATCCAGTAGATCAGATAAATTTTTTGTCGTTCTTTCTACATTGGTGAAGGTACTGCTTATGTTATTGCTGGCTTCATCATCAAGAGTACTATTCAGTTGGTTAAGGAAATCATTTAATTCGGTAAAAGAATTGGAGATATCCCCTGCAAACTCTTCACCCTGACTGCTAATAGCTTCCATCATGCTATCTTCATAATAACCGGCAATTTCACCGCCTTCCTCAATAGTTTCTTCTGATTCGCCAAGCCTTAAAACGATCGATTTTCCCTCAATCAGACCAATTGATGTTAAATATGCCTGTGAGTCTTTTGGAAGTGGGTTGCGGAGATCAAGTCTCATTCGAATTTGTACACTGTCTGATTCAGTTAATGTTACTTCACTTACGGATCCTACCCTAACTCCACGTAACAAAACCTCGCTCCCGGTTCCCAATCCATCTACTCGCTCAAAAGTGGCAGTTACTTGCTGCGATGATCTAAAAACAGGGACATCAGACATAAACCGAAAACCGATAACAGCGGCCACGGCTGCTAAAAAAACGGTTATGCCAATTTTTACTTCACTATTTAAATTCAATGGATTACCTCTTTTTACTATTTATTTGATATTCACTGGCAGTAACAAAACTTTTCAATGATTCTTGTTCACTTATAACTAAGTCCTCTACTGTTCCATGCCAACTTAGTTTTTGTTCGTCTAAAAAAGCAACTTTATCGGCTATATTTAACACACTGTGCATATCATGGGTTACAACTATAGAGGTTACATCAAACGAATCTGCCATGCGGATAATGAGTTCGTTAATTTCGTTTGAGGTTTGAGGGTCCAGCCCGGAGGTGGGTTCATCATACATAATATATTTTGGCTGCAAAATAATGGCCCTTGCCAATCCTACCCTTTTCCTCATCCCCCCTGATAGTTCTGATGTTTCCTTATCATGAGCTGTTTCGAGGTTCACCAGTTTTAGTGCCTCCATTACATTATCACGAATCTCTTCTTCACTTTGATCGGTAAAAAAGCGAAGTGGAAAAGCGATATTTTCAAAAGTGTTAATGGAATCGAACAGAGCTGAACCTTGGAACAAAATACCGAATTTTTGTCTCAATTTTCTTTGCGACACATAATCCAAATTGTGGATATCTGCACCATCTATCGTTACACTTCCAGTATCAGGGTTTAAAAGCGCGTTAATATGTTTTAGCAGTACAGATTTACCACAACCCGAACGGCCAATAATGGCAATTGTTTCACCTTCATTAATTTGAAAGCTAACATCTTCCCATATTAGATTGTTGCCAAAGCTTTTTGTCAGGTTTTTTATTTCAATCATAAAAAATTATAGTAAAAGTGCAGCCAGCACAAAATCGGCTAAAAGAACAATCATACAACTTATTACCGTTGCACTGGTTGTACTGTTTCCAACTCCTTCAGCGCCACCGCTTGCATAATAACCTTGGTAGCAAGAGATTGAGGTGATGATGAATCCAAAAACAAACATCTTAACAAAACCAAAGATGAGAGTGTAGGGAGCAAAGTACATTCTTGCACCGGCCAGAAAATCTGAGGCCGGTACCGCACCACTTGCCATTCCTGCTAATACGCCACCGCCCACTCCGGTAACACAGGCTACTATATAAAGTACCGGAAACATTAAAACACCTGCAAAAACCCTGGGCACAACCAAAAACGATATTGAATTAAACCCCATAGATTCCAAAGCATCAATTTGCTCGGTCACTCTCATGGTTCCCAGTTCGGTAGCTAAACGAGCGCCCACTTTGCCGGCAAGAACAAGGCTCGAAATTACCGCAGCCAATTCGATAAGAATCGATTCCGATACAATAGCCCCAATGGTTGATAACGGTATAAAAGCAGAATCTAACTGATATGCCGACTGGATGGTCATCACAGAACCGGTAAAAAAACCGGTAAGCATAATGATTGGAACAGAATCGTAGCCAATCTTTACCATCTCCTGGAAAAAGCTCTTGCGATACGTACCAAACTCTGTGGATGAGCGAAGTGCCTGATAGAGCAACGAACTATATTTACCTAATTCACCAAATGCGTTCATTAATAAACTACTCTTATCTTAGCGCTTCTCTGTTTTGATTATATCTGCTAAATTATTGAGGCATCAAATTACAAAACATTTTTTTTAAATGTGGTTTGTTTTACAGCTGGTTACAACACAAAACCCAATTGACAAACAATAATGCCCCTTACTTTTATAATTTGATTATACCATCTTCATTTTTTTGATAGAACATCCTTTCAGCGTTTCGTTGAATTATCTTGTATTTTGATGAACTTCTGACTCATAACATTTTTAAATCTTATTTATGATTCGATATTTCACATCCGGCGAATCCCACGGTCCATCTCTTACTGGTATTGTTGAAGGAGCTCCAGCCGGCCTCACCCTTACCGAAGACTACATGGAACAACATTTAGTTAGACGTCAGCAGGGGTATGGACGTGGCGGAAGAATGGCGTTCGAAAAAGACAGGGCAAATATTCAATCCGGTGTACGATTTGAGCAAACTACAGGTGCACCTATTGCCCTTACCATGCCAAATCGTGCCTACGAAAAGGATAACAGTAACTGGCCTGTGGTAATGGCAAAAGACGGAAACCGTGGCGATGTAGAAAAAATTACCCTTCCCCGGCCGGGCCATGCAGATTTAGTGGGGACTCAAAAATATAGGTTTGATGATATTCGATCCGTAATTGAACGATCGAGCGCGCGCGAAACAGCTATGAGAGTAGCATGCTGTTCGGTTGCACGAAAATTCTTGCTCGAACTGGGAATTGAAATTGGTGGACATGTATTGCAAATTGGATCTGTTGGGTACAATTCCTGGGAACAGGTACGAGCCAAAGCAGATCCATTTCTGGAAAGCGGAGCAGAAACCGTATATAAAAATGCAGATAAGTCAGATGTTCGCTGTCTCGATGAAGAGCTGAGCGCTGCCATGCGCGAAGAGATCAAACAACGCCGAAAAGAGGGAACATCTCTTGGCGGAATTTATGAAATTTTGGTTACAGGCCTTCCCGCCGGTCTTGGCAGCTATGTGCACTGGGACCGAAAAATTGACGGGCAGCTTGCGCAGGCAATTGTGGCCACTCAGGCAATGAAAGGCGTTGAAATCGGTTTAGGTTTTGAAGCCGGGCGCAGCAGAGGCCACGAAGTCCATGATGAAATTGTTTATGACAATGAATTTTCAAGGAGAACAAATCGTGCAGGCGGTATAGAAGGCGGGATGACCACAGGAATGCCCGTGATTATTCGTGGTGTGATGAAACCCATCCCTACAATGATCAAGCCGCTGAAAACTGCTGATCTGGAAACAAAAGAAGAGCAGGATACGCGTTACGAACGATCGGATGTTTGTGCATTGCCGCGGGCTGTTGTTGTTGCCGAAAGTGTTATTGCACCTGTATTAGCTAATGCTATTTTGCAAAAGTTTGGCGGCGATTCAATGGAAGAGATCAAAACACGATTTAAAAATGAACTCTCATAATGAGTGATTCAACCAAAAACATTCAGATTCTTGCAAAAAATGTGCAAAAAGATCCCACAGATCTTTTTTCTAAATTTGCCCTCGCTTTGGAACTCCTGAAGAAAAATGACGTAGATAAAGCCCGGCTCTTATTTGAATCTGTGCTGAAACAAGATTCCGGCTATTTGGGCGTTTACTATCATCTCGGTAAGCTCTATCAACGATTGGATATGCTTGATAAAGCTATGCAAGTATTTAAAGATGGGGTTAATCAAGCCGACAAAAAAAATGATCCACACAGTAAATCAGAACTTTTGGAAGCCATTGAACAATTACGATATGAATTCGATACGGATTAAATCATGCTAAAACACCTATTTCCACTTTTTATAAGTGCTATTGTCTTGCTTATAATTGTTCCTCAATTTGCCCAAGCTCAAGAAACCGGTGATACACATGTTGTGCAATCGGGAGAAACTCTTTTTACAATTGCACGCCAGTACGATTTACCTGTTGGTGATATTCGAAGATGGAATCAGCTGCAGGATGATAAGCTAACTCCCGGTGCGGAGTTAAAAATTGGCCCGCCCGTTAGAGAAAATGCCACAACACATGCCGTTCAACAAGGGGAAACGCTTTTTGCCATTTCCCGTCAGTATGATGTTACCGTCGCTGAACTTCAGGCATGGAATGGGTTGGATGATTTTAACCTGAGTGTGGGGCAGGAGTTGGTCATTTTTGATGAAGAAAACAGTGATGAAAACGACAGTGAGTTATCAGAAGAAACAAACCCACCTATCGAAACGGAACTGCAGGAAATTGACAGGGAATCTATTGTAAGGGATAGGGATAACCGTGAATCGAGTACCTATTATGTTGTACGAAGTGGAGATACTTTAAATAGAATTGCCCGCGAACATAATATGAGTGTTGCAGAACTTCGCAACTTGAATAATTTACAAGGAGATCAAATAGGCATTGGCCAGCGATTAGCTGTTCGTGATGTCCAAACGGCTCCATCAATCGCAGAAAGTGCAGAAGAGTCTACACCGCAAGGGCGGTTTGTAAATTACCGGGTGGAACGGGGTGAATCGATTGAAGACCTTATGGATCGATTTCAAATGAGAGAAAGCGAACTTGAAGCGTTGAATCCCGATTTAGATTTAGCGGAAGTTTCGAGTGGACAACAAATAACCTTGCTTTTACCCACTTCCAGAGTTTTTGAAAATCCTTATAAAAAACGAGCATCACTTGAGGATTTAGGAAAAGTTCCGGTATCTATTTATAGCGAAAGTGACGTTGCAAACCCTACCACAAGCGGAGAGCTTTATAATCCAAATCAGCTTACGGCTGCTCATTCGAACATGGCGCTTGGAAACGTGATATATCTCGAAAACCCTGATTCGGGTGTTGGCATTTATGTTAAGATAAACGATCGTTTTTCGGGAAATGGACTTAAAATTTCTCAAAAAGCCTACGATATGCTTCAGTTTTCATCTCGTCAAAATGCTGAAGCCACAATTTTTCTCGATAATTAAGTGAGCTCGTTAACCCAGCCCATAAATAGTTACTTCTATCAATCACGGGGAATTCTTTACAGTTATCTTTTTGCTCTTCCTCTTTTGGTTCTTTATGAAATTTTAATCCGCATATCGCAACCGGATCAGGAATATATAGTACGGATTTCAGTTGATATCTGGTTTTCTCTTCTATTCACGTTGTTTGGTCTTGATGCGTTCTCATTCACTTTTTTGATCGCTGCCATTGCCGGGGCCATTATTGTATACAATAAACGAAGTCAGTTACGTGATTTAAAAATCCGTTATTTCGGATGGATGTTAGTAGAGTGTTTGATTTATGCCATCGTTTTGGCAATGGTTATAAACATACTGATAGGGTGGACATTTAACCTTTCTGTCGCTGGTACACTAAATGAATTATCAAAGCTTCAGCTATTTGCATTGTCTTTAGGTGCAGGACTTTACGAAGAACTTTTCTTTAGGGTAATCCTTGTATCTGTATTGTTTTACATTTTTAATAAAATATTTCAGGGTAAAAATAGTTCTTACTTCTTAGCTGTAATAATTGCGGCGCTAATTTTTAGTGGGGTTCACTATGTAGGCGAATTCGGGGATATATGGTCACTGAGGTCCTTTATATTTCGCTTTATGTTTGGCTTAGGATTAAATCTTATTTATGTTAAAAGAGGTTTTGGTTGTGCAGCGTGGACTCACGCCCTCTATGATATAATAGTTGTTCTCGGTCGTTAAATGAATATTCACAATCAATAATACCTACAACATACATCGAAAGTATCAATTAGACGCTAAAGGGTTTTAAAGCTATATTATCAAGTGATATTGAACGATTCGGTTTGAAGTTTTAATTAACTATTTATCCATTTAAAATTTCTACCGCGTTCTGACTTAAATAAACGAGATGCCAGAACTGACTAAAAAAGAAATTCGTAAACAAGCTGACTTTAATGAGGAAATTATCCCTCATCTGGATGCGCTGTATAATTTTGGTTTACGACTTACCACTGATCCAAACGATGCCGAAGATTTGGTTCAGGATACGATTGTTAAAGCATATCGTTTTTTCAGCAGTTACGAAAAAGGTACAAATGCCAAGGCTTGGTTGTTTCGGATTTTGAAGAATTCTTACATCAACAACTACCGCAAAAAATCGAAAAGGCCTCAAGAAGTTGATTATGATGAAGTAGCCACATTCTACGAAACCATCAGGGCAGAACGTACAAACTCATCGGACCTCGAAGATACAATGTACCGCGAGCTGATTGATGATGATATCACAAAAGCGCTTGACGAAATTCCTGAAGACTTTAGAACCGTTGTACTTTTGTGTGACGTGGAAGATTTTACCTACGAAGAAATCGCTAACATGCTGGACGTTCCTATCGGAACGATACGGTCCAGATTGCACAGAGGACGAAATCTTTTAAAGGCTCAACTTACAGAATACGCCGAAAAACGCGGATACATCGAAGATTAACAGGGAAGGATAATCCGAATTGTAGTTCCCACATTCACCTCTGAGCGCAGTACAAATACTTTCCCATTGTGATAATCCTCGATAATTCTTTTGGTAAGGCTTAACCCCAGTCCCCATCCTCTTTTTTTAGTGCTGTAACCCGGCTTAAAAATTTGATTCATATATTTACGGTCAATTCCGGTCCCCGAATCCTCAATATCAATTATTATCTGCTCCCCTTGTTTAAACATAGATACAGAAATGTAGGCATCTCCTGTCGACTCTTTAATGGCATCCATGGAATTTTTAATCAAATTCTCAATAGCCCATTGAAAAAGCTCAGGGTTCATTAACACTTTTGCATTGGTGTGTATCGACTTTTGTACATCCACATTTTTACCAAATTGTGGCAATCTCCGCTCCATGTACTCAATCACCTGATCAATAATGGGTTCAATTCGGATTGATTTTAGCTCCGGTTTAGAACCAATTTTATTAAATCGTTCGGCAACTTTTCGAATCCGGCTGATGTCGTTTTCTACCTCATAAACGATGCCAAGGGATTCATCATCCCCCTTATATTTATCTTTCAAAAGCTGAACCCAACCGTACATGCTCGAGAGTGGTGTTCCCAATTGATGAGCTGCCTCTTTTGCCATCCCAACCCATAAATTTGATTTTTCGGATCGACTGATGCTCTTGTAAGTCATATATCCAATAGCTAAGAGCAGAGCTAAAATCCCAAATTGAAAAAAGGGAAAATATCGTAAATACTGAACCGTTTGACTCTCCCCAAAGTAGATGAATTGTTTTTGCTGTTGTTCACCATCTCCAAAAGTGATGACAATAGGATCATTTATTTCAGCGTATTCTTCAATCAATTCGGGATATACATCTTCTTCATCAATAAACCGATAGTGAACGATGAATCCGGATTCATCGGTGACAATAGTGGGGATGGTGTATTGGGTGTTTAAAATTAATTCGTCGGTTACGAATTGCTGGGTAGGTTGAGTTGCTTCTACATTCTCAATTTTTCGGATAGTACTATCTGGAACCTCTTCAATTTCTCTAAGAGTCTGAGCCGCATCCAATAAATCCATACTCATTTGTTGATGAATTGGATCATTATTGAACTCGAGGGCTTTTGCCCAAAGCTCAATACTGGATCTCTCCTGCTCCATAATTTCACTAATCAACAAGCTATTGTAAAAATAGGAGCCGGCTGCCAAAAGCCCAAGCATGGCAACAAGAATGACCTTAATCCAATTGGAAGGTAGAAGCGTTTGCATGAAACGATGATTAAATAGAAGAAAATCCGCAAAAATGAATTAGTAAATATAGTTCATCTGCGAACAATCTATTATTTCGTTAAACGAAAGTAACTGTTACTCCATTAATTACGCTGATGCTTTCTGCTTCTCATAAACAGGAGGAGCTTTTTTCTCAACTGTACCACGAGTGATGATACAGCGCTTTATATTTTTCATGGATGGGATTGTGAACATTATATCGAGCATGGAATCCTCTAAAATAGAGCGAAGTCCCCTTGCACCTGTTTTACGGGCTCGGGCTCGTTCAACAACAGCGTTCAACGCATCTTCTTCGAAAACCAGCTCCACATCTTCCATCTGGAACAGTTTTTTGTACTGTTTGGTGATCGCATTTTTTGGCTTCAGTAAGATCTCAATCATGGCTTCATCAGATAACTCTTCCAATCCACAAATGATTGGAATTCTACCGATCAGCTCAGGAATCAAACCAAACTTCTGCAAATCTTCCGGTTCTACTTTTGTGAAGATCTTAGGATCATTCTTGTCAAACTTAACCTGGCTTTGTGCCTGAAAACCCATTGAGCTTTCAGAAAGTCGGTTCGAGATAATTTCTTCAAGTCCGCTAAATGCACCACCGCAGATAAACAGTATGTCTGAGGTATCAAGCTGAATAAAGCTTTGTTCGGGGTGCTTTCTTCCGCCTTTGGGTGGAATATTTGCCGTTGTTCCTTCTAAAATCTTTAATAGAGCTTGCTGAACACCTTCACCTGAAACATCACGCGTGATGGATGGGTTGTCGCTTTTGCGGGAAACCTTATCAATTTCATCAATATAGATGATCCCTCTTTTGGCGCGATCAACATCGTAATCCGCAGCCTGAAGGAGATTGCTTAAAATACTCTCCACATCTTCACCTACATAGCCGGCTTCTGTTAAAACAGTTGCATCGGCAATAGTGATAGGCACATCAATAATTTTCGCAAGCGTTTTTGCAAGCAACGTTTTACCGGAACCTGTTGGGCCTAAAAGAGCAATATTACTCTTTTCAATCCGGGTATCGTCACTATCAAAATCGTTAGATCCTGAAATTCTCTTGTAGTGATTGTAGACAGCGACAGAAAGTGATTTCTTGGCATCATCTTGACCAATTACATACTCGTCCAGCTTTCCTTTGATCTCCAAAGGTTTAAGCATGGGGCGATACTGCTTGTCGCGGCGTTTTGCCAACGATGACAAATCACTTTGAATAATGCTTGATGCATCTTCAACACAATGATTGCAAATAAACACTTCCGGTCCTGCAACCATCGATTCTACTTCATGGCTGGATCGTCCGCAAAATGAACAGTGAACCAGTTCGCTGTCTTTCTTTTTACTCATGGGAGTAGTTTACTTTTTCTTCTTATCTGATTTACTTCGTCTCATTACCTGATCAACCAAGCCATATTCTACGGCTTCATCAGCGCTCAACCACTTATTTCGATCAGAATCTTCAGTAACTTTGGCGTGATCCTGACCTGAATGATCTGCAAGGATGCCCGTGAGTTCTTTTTTAATGCGTATGATCTCCATGGCTTCAATCTCAATATCACTCGCCTGACCCTGAACACCGCCCAACGGCTGGTGAATCATCACCCGTGCATGAGGAAGCACATTTCGCTTCCCTTTTGCGCCGGCGGTTAGCAATACAGCGCCCATAGAAGCAGCCATACCCACACAAGTGGTTGATACATCGCAGCGTAAATACTGCATGGTATCGTAAATTGCCAATCCGGCAGAAACAACTCCACCCGGGCTGTTAATATAAAGGTTGATGTCTTTCTCAGGGTCTTGAGACTCCAAGAAAAGCAACTGTGCCACAATATTACTGGCAACCGCATCATTTACCGGAGTACCTAAAATCACAATCCGGTCTTTTAACAGTCGCGAATAGATATCGTAAGCTCGTTCGCCCCTGTTGGTAGTCTCAACCACCATAGGAACCAAATTATTTTGAACCTGCATAACGTCGTTTATCGATGGAATTTCAAGTATTGGCTGTTTCACTTTCTTTAATGAGTTTGTTTGGATTTATTTCTTTTCAGAATCTTCTTTTTCGTCTTCCTTCTCTCTCTTCTTACGAAATTCATCCTTCGAGAGTTCATTAATTGTAACAACATCCTCCAACTTATCAAAAACCTTATTTTCACGAATGCTGGTTCTTAAATTCTCCAGCTGACTCGGATTTTGCGCGTAATAAGATTTCATTTGATCAACCGGAACGCCGTGTTTTGCGGCTTCAACACCAATAAAGTCCTCAATGTCTTCCGGTTTGATTTCGATATCATCAAATTTTTCCTGAAGTTTTTCGCTGATAAATGCCCACTTGCCTTCTCTAACGGCTTGATCAGACATGTTTTCTTTGTACTCCTCTTCATTAAAATTAGGAGGAAGTTGCCCGCCTGACTGCTGCTTGGCGTATTCCACAAAAGATTGCTGTATCTGTGACATCATAACTTCCGGGATGTCAAATTCGTGTGCATCCGTTAAAGCTGATACAATATCCTGATTAAAAAGATCTCCGGCTGACTGATCGTAATATTGCTGCATCCGGCTTTTGATAAAGCTCTTAAACTCATCAACGTTTTTGGCTTCACCATTGCTATTTTCTTTTACAAAATCATCCGTCAGTTCTGCTTTTTCCATTTTTTCCACGCTTTTAACGTGAATTTCGAAACGATCTTTTTCGTCACCTTCGCCAACTTCCATTTTCACAACATCACCGGCTTTTTTACCAACAAGCTTTTCACGGAAATCAGCAGCGCCCTCATGTCGCAGATCTAATTTCTGATCTTCATCTTTTTCTCCCTCAACTTGATTTCCATTTTCGTCAAGAGTGAATGCATCAACCGTAACACGGCACTCTTCGGTAATTTTACCTTTCGTCTCTTTCCAATTGCCCGATTGCTCCAAAGTGCGTTCTACTTCTTCGTCAACTTCTTCATCGGTAACATCATGCACCATTTTGTCGACAGAAATTTTTTCGAGATCGGTGAGCTCAAATTCAGGCTTTGCACCAATTTTAAATGTCACTTCAAGCTGATCATCTTCCCAGCTCATATCTGTCATCTGAGTTTCACCTACGGGTTCGTGCTCAGGCACAATATCTTTTTCGTACACTTCCTGCACGTATGTGTTGATTTCTTCGAGTTCAATTTCCTTGCCAAAACGCTTTTTAATCAAACCGACAGGAACTCGTCCGGGTCTGAAGCCGGGCATTTGTATCTCTTTTTGATATTTTTTGAAAGCCTTATCAAACTTGGAAGCTAAATCTTCCCGGTTGGCTTTTACGGTTATCTCTTTATCTACGGATGTTAAATCTTGAACAGATATGTCCACTTGCTTTTGCTTTTGTTGATTGGATAAATAATAAGACTGGAATAAAAAGTACGAGAGGGGGGACTCGAACCCCCACACTGTTTAGAGTACTAGATCCTAAATCTAGCGCGTCTACCAATTCCGCCACTCTCGCAGTAATGGCTGATTGCAATTGAATCAGAGCCTGATAAATTACGGATTTTCGCGTCACCCTTCAACTGTCTATCGTAACTTTTTTTACCCTCAAAAAGATGACTGTTCCACTCTTTTTTGTAGTTTTAAAAATAACGGAGTCCCCCTCCGAGGTGTCGGAACTAAAAGAAGCTTAATAAAGGGGGATGTTTATCAGAATGTGGAAAAATCCGATGAACACCCCTCTAAATCTCCCCTTATTAGAGGAGACTACTTTTTTTATTTATTAAAAGCATTCATCTAACTTAGGTTTAAAAATCATGACCAATAAACTGAGGCTAATTTACATCACAACAAAAGACAGAGACGAAGCGGCAACCATTGGAGGCGAACTTGTAAAACGAAAACTGGCTGCTTGTGCCAATATTATAAATGGAATGGAATCTGTTTATTGGTGGGAAGGAAAAATTGAAACGGATAAAGAGTGCATCTTAATCGCAAAAACCACTCAGAACAATGTGCAGAAAATAACCGGGCTTGTGAAAGAACTTCACAGCTATGATGTCCCCTGCGTGATTTCCATAAATCTGGAAGAAAATGAAGGCCACCCCGAATATCTGAAATGGCTGAGTGATTCTGTTAACTAATCCATAGCATACTTTTATGTTATAGGTGGCGTGTTTTGCTTTAATAGATACACCCTAATTACTTCCATAAAACGTTGGGTAGAAAGACCGATTATAGTGATCCAGTAGTTCGTTCACTGCTTCAGGTGCATCTATAGTCCCTTCCTTGACATCCCCTTCAATTCGCCGCATCTGATCAAAAAGCATTTGATTGTGATCATCCGGCAAATCGTCTTCATCACCATTCAAAATCAGCTTCAGATCAAAGAGCTTCTCTGAAAGCACTTGCGTGAAACTTTAAATCTTGAAAGTAAAACACAGAACTCACTAATATACTTTTAAGTGTTAAAGGTAAAATAATTCGGGATTAAATTGAGGAAAATAAAATAAAATTTCATATATTTTACTTTACTTAACAAAAGTATAATATAACAATGAAAATTGAATCTTTTGAATGGGGTAGTCGGCGAGAAGGTAATGGGTATAAATATTATCTGCCTGAAAGAATCAACCACCCCTGGAAATGGGAGAATTCAGATATTAATACACTCTTAGAAGAAGCTTCCAGAAAACTGGGCGAACTCAACTCATATGCACGACTGGTACCCAATATTAATTTGTTTATTCAGTTACACGTTACTACTGAGGCTGTGGTGTCAAGCCGTATTGAGGGTACACAGACCAATATTGATGAAGCCTTGCTTCCGAAAGAAGATGTGGCTCCCGAACGGCGTCAGGACTGGCAAGAGGTTCGTAATTATACAGATGCGCTAAACACCGCTATACACTCACTTGAAAAAATGCCTATCTCTTCCAGGCTCATTCGCCAAACCCATGGAACGTTGCTTAGTGGAGTTCGTGGTGAACATAAACTACCCGGCGAATTCAGAACCAGCCAAAATTGGATTGGAGGCGCTACCCTTAAAGATGCTGTTTTTATCCCGCCCGATCATCCGCACGTGCATGACCTGATGAGTGACCTCGAAAAATTCATTCATAATGAAGAAATACATGTACCTGATTTGGTTAAAATTGGAATGGTTCACTATCAATTTGAAACTATTCACCCATTTTTGGATGGAAATGGTCGTATTGGTCGGCTGCTGATCACACTTTACCTTGTTAGTCAGGGCATTATGGACAAGCCTTTGCTTTATCTGTCTAAATTTTTTGAACGGCACAAGGGAGTATATTATGATAATCTGATGAGGGTGCGGGATAATAACGATATGATACACTGGCTGCGATATTTTCTCATTGGAGTTCGCGATACCGCTGTTGAGGCTGCCGATACATTGGAAGGTGTTCTGCAAATGAAAAATGAGATTGAAGCCGGAATTCGGAATCAGTGGGGGCGGCGTACGCGTTCGGCCCTAAACTTATTGGAGCATTTGTTTGGAAGTCCTGTGGTGCAAATAAAAGACGTACAGAAGGTCTGTAATCTTAGTGCCAAAGCAGCCGGTAATTTAGTTCAAAGTTTTGAAGAGGCAGGTTTCTTGCAAGAAATAACCGGCCAAAGCCGAAACCGTAAGTACCTTTTTAGTCCATATCTTGATAAGTTTAGAACTTAATAGGATTTCCTTCCCTAAGATATTAACAAGTAATAATGGATAGTTTAAAATAAGCGGAAATTGTAAAGTATTCCTTGATAGATATTCGTTAAGCCCAACATCAAAGCAACGGTAACCAATCAACCTCCATAAATGAGCTTAACCGTAAAACGTACAAAACACATTATCACCGCTACTGTAAATCGGCCCGAAGCAAGAAATGCCGTTAATTTTGATTTGATGGAACGGCTCGAAAAATTATTGGATGAATTGGAGGCTGATAAAGAAGTTCGACTTTTTGTACTGACCGGCTCGGGAGACAGCTTTATTTCAGGGGGTGATTTGCGGGAATTTCATCAGCTAAAAAAAGCAGATGAAGCTAAACAAATGACGTCCCGAATGATTGAAATTCTCGACAGAATCGAAAACCTACCGTGCTGGACTCTGGCTGCGGTCAATGGATATGCTTATGGTGGCGGTTGGGAAACACTCTTGGTATTCGATTTTAGGGTGGCAAAACAATCGGCAAAAATTGGGTTCACGCAGGGAAAATTTTATCTACCTCCGGGATGGGGAGGGATTTCGCGACTCACAAAAACGGTTGGGAGAGATGCAGCTCTTTACTGGCTCGCATCACAAAAAGTGATTAGGGCTGATGAAGCTCTTCGGTCCGGCCTGATTCAGGATATATTTAAAGATGAGTCCTATCAAAAAGACGTTGATGCCCTTTCTGAAAGGTTAGTGCTAAATGACCGGGCTTTCATTGAATATGTGAAAAGCAGTCAATCTCACAACGACATTGCAGATGAAATTGAACCCTTCAGCAGATTTTGGGAAAGTGACGAGCACTTAAAGCGGGTTGATGCATTTCTGAGCCGTAAATAAACCGCAGACCACATTTCTTACCGTTTCTATAATAATTTGTATGGGAAATCAAAAAAATGGGTGATGCCGAAGCGAGAGTTTCTGGTTACGTAGCCCGGACGTCCTCGTCCGGAAACTATCGTGTAAGGTCTTTCTCGCCTTTTCAGTAAGATAATTTATTAAGCATTCACAGGATTTGTTGTGAATGCAAAAAGTACCAATAGACAATACATTTTCCCGTCTCACACAAGGTGTAGTTTTGAAAAGGAGTGATGCCGAAGCAGGAGCTTCGGGTTACGTCAGTTACATTTTTCACACCCACTCTTTGGGATTTTTTAGTACATCAACCAACTCCGCCTCTTTAGTCCCTTTTTCGGGATGATGATCGTAATCCCACCGAACCCTCGGTGGCAAACTCATAAGTATAGACTCAATTCGTCCTTTGGTTTTTAATCCAAAAAGAGTTCCGCGGTCGTGGACCAAATTAAATTCTACGTAGCGTCCACGGCGAATTTCCTGCCAGTATCGTTGCTCTGAAGTGTATGGCTCTGATTTTCGCCTTTCAACAATGGGCTTATAACTTTCAATAAAAGAGCTCCCAACATCTGTTGTAAATTGATACCAGTTTTCGAGGGATCTCTCTTCATTTGCACGCTTATAATCAAAAAAGAGTCCGCCCACTCCTCTGGATTCACCGCGGTGTGCATTATAAAAATACTCATCACACTCCTTTTTAAACTCCGGGTAAAATGTGGGGTGATGTTTATCACATGCAGCTTTTAGTGTTTGATGAAAATGAACAGCATCTTCTTCAAACAAATAATAAGGAGTCAAATCTGCCCCACCGCCAAACCATCCGTCTACGGCGTTCTCCATATTTTCATCATCGTACAGTTCAAAGTACCGGAAGTTGGCATGAACTGTAGGCACCATCGGATTTTCGGGATGCAAAACCAGCGAAAGTCCACCGGCCCAAAACCAACCCTGGTCCACATTAAAATGTTTCTGAATCGGTTCGGGCAACTCTCCCCAAACACTGGAAATATTGACGCCGCCTTTTTCAAAAACTCCGCCTTTTTCAATTACCCGTGTCCGGCCACCGCCACCGCCTTCACGCTCCCAGTTATCTTCGCGGAATGATGATTTTCCATCCACCTGTTCCATTGCAGCACAAATTTCATCCTGCAGGTTATCGATGTACTCTGAAAATTTTTCTTTGATTGATGGCATTGGGTAATTTATTGAATTGGAAGTTATAAGTCCCCCTTTGAAGGGGGAAACAAAAGCGCGTCCAGTCCCGAAGAATTTCGGGAGGGGATGTTCAATGTGTTAGCTGAGTTTTGATTTTTTTTCGAATTATTAGGCACTAGCAACACACCCCTGATCAAAGCCGCTTTACGCGGTTTGATCTGTCCCCTCTCAAGAGGGGATTTTACTCCTCACTTTTCACTTCTGCCTCTCATATCCTTTCACCGTATCCACAAATGCGCGGGCGTGATCAACGGGAATATGAGGAAGAATACCGTGACCTAAATTCGCAATATAGTTTCGGGTTCCAAATCGGTCGATCATCCGTTTGGTCAGGCGCTCAATTTCGGGAATGGGAGACAGCAACTTTGTTGGGTCAAAATTTCCTTGGAGAGCAACTTCATTTCTTGTTTTTTCACGGGCAAATTCCGGACTTATGGTCCAGTCAACTCCAAGAGCGGCAGCTCCACTTTTGTAACTCAATCGTTCAAGAGCATACCAAGATCCTTTTGCAAAAAGAATTACCGGGACGTCTTTAATAGACTGACAAATTTCGATCAGGTAGGGAAGTGCCCATTCGTTAAAATCATCCGGACTCAACAATCCTGACCAGGAATCAAAAAGCTGCACGGTTTGAGCGCCGGCTTTCACTTGAGCCTGTAAATAATCGATAGTGGCTTTGGTCAGTTCTTTCATTACGTGTCGTGCAGCATCAGGATGCTGAAAGAGGAAAGCCTTTGCTTTATCAAATGTTTTTGACCCTTCGCCCTGAACCATGTAGCAAAATAGTGTCCATGGAGCCCCGGCAAACCCAATCAGTGGAACTCGTCCGTTGAGTTCTTTTCGGGTAAGAGTGATGGCGTCCATCACATGGCTCAGTTTTTCAGGCACATCTTCTGCAAAAATGGCAAAGGCATCATCAACCGTTCTAATAGGATTTCCCATTACCGGACCTTTTCCTTTCACCAAATCTACATCAATTCCCAGCGCTTGCGGAACCGTTAAAATATCAGAAAAAATAATGGCAGCATCGGGTTCCAGTTCATCAATCGGCTGGATGGTAATTTCGCAGGCCAGTTCAGGGGTTTCTACTCGTTCAAAAAACGTATATTTCTTTCGCAAAACCATGTACTGCGGCAAATATCGCCCAGCCTGACGCATCATCCATACCGGAGGGCGTTCTACATCCTCTCCTCTAAGTGCCCGTAGAAAAAGGTCGTTTTTAAGCTTTGGGAAATCGTGGTTCATTTTTTTGTTTGCTTAAATTTGGTTGTTAGAAAGTCAGGATGCATAGACGACCTGACAGCATTCCCGGCGCTTACCCGGGTTTCTGTCAGCGTCAGTAAATTTTGAAAAAGTAACTACAAAACAACTTTCCCCCTTAAAACTCAACGCTGTCAGATCCAGTTGGTGCTGACAGATTTTCAACAATAGTTACCCACCATCATTCAAAATCTGCGCGGTAAATTTCAAGAGAGTTTCTGTGCCGGGTTTTGGAGAAATGTGGACGTGCCTGCCTGATTCAATACTTAGCTCCTCAGCCGTTGTGGTACCGATGGCAAACAGCTCCGGGTGTTTGCCTCTTCGAAATCCACCACCTTCGCGATAGGCCTGTACGGCACTGGGGCTAAAAAACAGGACCGCATCATAATTGGCGTCCCGAAATTCCATTTGATTCAAAATCGTTTTGTAAACAACTACATCTTTTACTTTAAATTCTGCATCTGTAAGCAGTTGACGTAATTCATCACGCCGGCGATCTCCGCAAAAATGGAGAACGGTTGGATTTTTTATTTCATCAGAATCTTCTACATCACTGATTATTTTTTTTGCTAATCCTACACCGGTTTGTTTTTCAGGGATTATGGCATCAATCCCAATTTCTTTGAGCCGTTTGGCTGATTTTTCACCAACAGCATATACTTTCATTTTCTCAGGAAATTCAACACCGGCTTTTCTGAACCGATCAAACGCTTCAACACCATTTTGGCTAGTAAAAACGAATACCGGTGTTTCGATCTCTTTGAGTGTAGACTGGACAGAAAGCCAGTTATCCCGAAATTCAATCTCTATGGCTGGTTCGACCAAAACGTTCAAACCTAGATTCTGGGCAAGCGCAAGCTGGTCATCAGTGATTTCACGGGTGATAAGAATGTTATGAGTTCGTTTCATTTTAAGTCAGATTTGAGTGTTCAAATTCAAGAAGAGTAATTGAGCCTGAATAGTTTCATCAAAAGATGGAGACAATTCAGTTTTAACTTTTCATCTCTTCCATGAGCTTATCCGCTCCCTGATCGAGTAATTTTCGTGCAGCTTTACGGCCAATTCCTTTGGCTTCATCAATCGGGGCCTGCAGTTCAATATCGTACTGAAGGGAACCGTCCGTTTTCAACGCAACGGCGTGAAGAATAAGCTGATCGTCTTCAATCCATGCAAATGCGCCTACGGGAGCACTACATCCGGCTTCCATTTCATTGAGGAGTTCGCGTTCAATTCCTGTACAAAGTGCGGATTCTTCATCGTTTAGCTTTGCGGTAATATCAATCATTCGAGTGTCATCATCCCGAACCATAACCGCCATTGCACCTTGGGCGGGCGCCGGAACCATCCAGTCTAAATATTCTGAAATATGATGATCAAGCCCGATTCGTAACAAACCCGCCGCAGCAAAAATGGCTCCTTCCCACCCATTTTCTTGTACTTTTCGGAGCCGGGTATTAACATTTCCGCGAATATTAGTAATCTCATGATTTGGGTAGCGATGCAGCCATTGTGCTTTTCGCCGGTTACTGCTTGTGGCGATTACTGCTTTAAACTGGTCATCATCTAAAAAATCCACGCCTTTTGGGGAAACCAAAGAGTCCCTCGGATCTTCACGCTCCATCACCGCAGAAACGAGCAATGGCAACGGGTTTTCAGTAGGTAAATCTTTGTAGGAGTGAACGGCAACATCAATTCGGTTTCGAAGAAGGGCATCATCAAGCGCTTTGGTAAAAACACCTTTTCCGCCCATTTCGGTGAGTGGTGTGGTGAGATCAAGATCACCTTCCGATTTCACAAAAATCAGCTCGGTTTCGTGACCTTGTTTTTTTAACAAAGCCGAGACTTTTTCCGCTTGCCAAGTAGCAAGTTCGCTATCGCGGGTACCAATTTTTATCACACTGCTCATTTCTCTTCGTTTTGCTCGAGCTTAAACATTTCGGATACCATTTTTGCAACATCTTCGGAATGATGTTGATCTCTAAGATGCTCAATACTGTAAGCCGCAATCTTGTTGACAATTCTGTGGGTTAAATTTTCAATTTTTTCGTGATCGTCTGAAGTGATCTTGTTTTTGAAAAAATTTAGCTCTTCATCTCTGATCGCTTCAAATTTTCGGGTCAGTGCTTTAATTGTTGGCACAACCCGTTGCTCATTTACCCAAAGCTTGTAATCAGAAAATTCTTCTTCGATGATTTTCTTAACAAGTGGCACTTCTTTTTCGCGCTTTTGGTAGGCTTCGTCGGTCACATCGCCCAACATGTCCATGTTGGCTACATCCACAAAATCGAGGCGGGCAACATTCGGATCAATATTTCGCGGTACGGAAAGATCAAGCATCACTTTAAATTTCGGACTTTCCATAGATGCTTTCATGTGCTCGGGGCGAATGACCGGTTTACTGGAGCCGGTTGCAACGATCACTAAATCTGCTTCAGCAATTTGTTCAGGTAGCCGATCCATATCAGCCACTTCCAGGTTAAATTTACCGGCTACAAATTCGGCGCGATCACGGGTTCGGTTTATCAGCGTAAGCTTTTTTGCACCCAGATTGATAAGGTTTTTACACGTCACTTTTCCAATTTTGCCGGTTCCTACCAGAAGAATATTTTTATTCTGAAGGTTATCAAATGTTTTGGTGGCAAATCGAACGGCAGCGTACGCAACAGTTGCTGCTCCCTGACCTAATGACGTTTCATTTCTGGAGCGTTTATGAGCCCTAAAAATGTGTTGCATCAGGCGATGCATCTCTCCTGAAATCATCCCGTCGGCGGCGGAAAATTCATATCCTTCTTTCACCTGTTTTACGATTTGCAGATCACCTAAAATCTGTGAATCCAGACCGGTAGAGACTTTAAACAAATGCTCTATAGCCAGATCACTCTCCAACTCAAAACCGTATTTATGGAATTCGTCCAGATTTCCTTCCGAATAGGTTGTAAGTAATCTGATGAGCTCCTTTGTTGTCGCTCTATGAGCAATAATTTCAGTGCGGTTACAAGTAGAAACCACGAAAATACTATTGATTCCTTCACGTCGTGCCCCATCTAAAAGGAGTCGCGTTTTTGCGGAATCGAGGCTGAATCGTTCGCGAATTTCTACCGGGGCATCCCAGTGATTGATGCCAATAAGTGTAAAATCGTTTGTAGATGGATGTAGCATTTCTTTATGCTGTAACTGCTTTAGCATTATCTTTTTCTTCCCATTGAACGTCATCTTCTGATAATTCCTGCTGCACCCGTTGTATGGTTTCCTGAGCAAGAGCTTTGATAAAGTTTGGATGATCATTCAATCCCTTCATTACCTTGTAGTTTTCGAATTCGTAACCTTCTTCTTCAAGGTTCTCAACCAATTCAACACTAAGTTCGTAGAGTGTTTCAATATGATCGGTTACAAACGCGATCGGAATCATCAAAAAGTTCTTAATCCCATACTGGAGGTGTCTTCGAATTAAATCTTCGGTATTTGGCTGCGTCCATTTTTGGGGTCCCACTCGAGACTGGAACCCAAGCCAGTAGGAGTGTTTTTCTTCACGGCGAGCCATTACCGCTTCTACCGTTTCCTTAATTTCAATGGTATAAGGATCTCCGCTTCGCACTTCAAGCAGAGGTGTGCCATGAGCGGAAAATACCAAATGGGTTTTGTTTCGGGTCTCTTTATCCATTTCATCGAGGGCTTCATCAATCCGATCGTTTATGGATTTTAAATACGACTCATTGCGATGATAATTCTTCACATGAAATTCTTTCCAGGGAGTACCTTCTTTGCCATACTTCTCTTTCTTTACATCTTCCCAATCGCGAAAACTGCTTCCGGTGGTAGTCCAAGAAAATTGCGGGTAGAGTGGCATTAAAACCGTGTGGGTAATTTCGTCATCAACAAGATCGTCCATGATGGTATCTGCGAAGGGGAGCCAATATCGCATGCAGGTGTACACTTTTGTTTCTACACCCGGTAAAATTTTATTGAAGTACTTATCAAGACTCCTGCGCTGACTTTCGGTGAGTCCATTTATCGGGGAACAGCATTCAGAAACCACTTTGTTTTTGCGATTGTAGCAGTGAGCATTTCCCGTACATCCTTTTGGGCAGCCGTTAATTTTTTTATAATCTTTTGCTACACTCGGTGCCCGAAATTTAGATATAACTTTGGAAAAGGTATTTTGAGTAACACCACCCCCAAGTTTAATAATATCTTCGTCCTGGAACAGATTTTTCAAAAATATCGGCACATTATCTTCATGTGTCGGTCCGCCAAGGTTCATGAGTACAATACCTAATCGCATAATTCTGTAAAATCACTTTAATGGATAATTCTCGAATATTAAATAACTCTATTTTTTATGAAGCGAGAGTGAAGAGTTTATAGTTAGAATCAGTCTAAACTACTCATTGAGATCTACTAACATGATTGTTTACAATTGGAATTTGCTTTCTATATCGTTTTCCAATTAGATTCTGCACAGATAAATTCGTACTGTGTTCTATGAAAAAATTTGCTGCTGAAGGTGTTGGTACATTTTTTTTAACTGCTGTGATAGGGATCACGGCAGATCCGATTTCGATTGGATTATTACTGACCGCTCTTATTTATATTGCAATCCATGTGTGTGATTCTCATTTCAACCCTGCCATTTCTCTTGCGGCATGGATTGGGGGACGTATCGACACGTCAGAACTTGGAGTTTATATTTCTGGCCAGTTTTTTGGCGCTGTAACCGGAGGTGCGTTTGTGTGGTGGATTTCGAAATTAACCTATGGACCTGCGCCGGATCAGGCTACGCTTCCATACGAATTTATCCTCATCGAAATCCTCTTCTCATTTTTATTTATCCTGCTGTTTTTATGTATGATTTATCCTGCCAGAAGACGCCGAAATCCACTATTTGGAGCCATTATAGGAATTGGATTGGCGGGATGTTACCTCGTTACGGCACCCATTTCCGGTACCGGATTGAACCCGGCAATGAGCAGTGGATTTATTTTATTTGATTACATCAACAACGGGAGCAGCTATCAGCACCTTCCTGTTTACCTGCTTGCACCGGGCGTTGGCGCTATTGCCGCAGCGTACGCACATAAATTTTTAATGGGCGATCAAGCCTGATCCTGTATTTGAAGATAAAACCAAAACCGCGATCCTTTTCCCTGCTCGCTTTCCACAAAAATATCCGAATCGTGAGCATTTAAAATGCTTTTCACGACGGCAAGCCCCAAACCGGTTCCTCCCTTATCACGCGAACGCGCTTTATCTGTGCGGTAAAATCGGTCAAAAAGCCGATCGAGATGATCCTCAGAAATTCCAATTCCGGTATCGATCACTTCAACCTGCAAACGATCTCCTGATTCAGTCAACTTCACTTCTATTTTTCCTTCATTTGTATATTTGATGGCGTTTGAAATCAAATTTTCCATCACTTGCTCAATTTTGTTGGGGTCTGCATTAACAAATGTGGATGAATCGTCAAATTCCATAGAAATCCCTTTCTCTTTAGCCCAACTGCTATAAAGTTGCTCTACATCATTCAAAACAACCTTCATGTCAAATACTTTTTGCTCTATAAAATAGCTGTCGGAATCGTATCGCTGAAGGGTTACTAAATCTTTAAACAACCGGTTGATTCTCTCGGTCTGTCGAAATGCCGTATCTAAATATTGATCGCGTTTTTTTTCGTCCAGTTTCTTTATCTGAAGCATCTCTAACGATCCCGAAATGGTGTGGAGTGGATTTCTGATCTCATGGGTAATATCAGCAAAAAACTGACTCTGCCGTTCATAAAGTCTTTTTACTTCCTCGTTATCAGACCGTAGTCGATCGGCCATTTTGTTGAGTGATTTTGCAAGCGTGCCAAATTCATCTTTCCGATCCAGGTCAAGCGTTCGGTCCACATTTCCACCGGCAATATCGCGCGCGGCGGATTCGAGCTGAATGATGGGGCGGGAAATGTATCGCGAGAAAAGCACACTCACTAATATTACGAGCCCCATGGAAATAAACATTCCTGTGTAAATAATCCACCGAATGGTTTTAACGGGCTCATAAATCTGGTCTTTATAAATGCTGACCTGTAAATATCGGGCGGGATTATTGTTGCTGCTAATCGCTACATAAGCACTTAACTCTTCACTATCAGGCAGATCCATCAACCTTACTCCGCCACCTTGCCTGATGCTATTTCTAAACGACGTTTCAAGTTCGTTAACAGCCTCTACATTTTCGTTATAGGGAACGGACGCGAACAAAACTCCATCTTCATCATAAATAGAAAGCCGGTAGCCGGAGGTTCTGGCAGCTTCGTTTAGATTGGTTTCGAACTGCTCATCCTGACGCAAATTCTCGATGGTAATGGACAGCCATTCAGTATCGTTGAGGATTTGTTGTTCTCCCTCGTTCAGAAGATAATTTCTGATAAACAAAATGGAATAGCTACTGATGGCCGTGATGCCAAAAATCAGTAGCAGAATAAATGTCCATGCTAATTTTGCCCGAATGCTCATGTTCTGATCATATCTCGATTCATCCCGTAGCCCAAGCCTCTATAGGTTTTGATGATGTCGGCGGCATCGCCAAGTTTAAGCCGTAGATTTTTGATGTGGACATCAACGGTTCTGTCAAATACAAATTTATCATCATCGCCAATGTGCTCAAGAATTTGTTGTCGGCTGAAGACTACTTTTGGATTCTGGAAAAACATTTCTGCCAAAACATATTCTGTTGATGTGACATCAATACGCTCATCCTGATAGTAAAGATCTTTGCCAATGGTGTCGAGGTAGAGATCTTTGTATTGAATCCATTTGCTGTTTTGTGGCTGTTGACGACGAATGAGTGAATCAACATGCGTTTTTACCAGTTTTAGACTCGCCGGTTTTGGTATATAATCATCAGCGCCGAGCTCAAGACCTTCAATTTCATCTTTCTCTTTGTCTTTAGCGGTGAGAAAAATAACGGGAATTTCACTTAAAATTGGGTGGCGGCGGATAACTCTGCAAATCTCCTTTCCATCCACATGAGGTACCATAATATCCAAAATCGCCAACTGAATATCCCCGGCTTTTTCCTCGATAAGCTGAAGTGCCTGTTTTCCATCATACGCAGTAAGTACCTGATAGTCTTCCAATTCTAAAAAATTGGCGAGCATATCTGCCGGCTCTTTTTCATCTTCAACTAATAAAATGGTGTGCTTGGGTTGCATAATGATCAATGGATTTTTTTATTCATCAACTAAAAATAGTGAAAACTGATTAAGAATCTTTATTCATAGTTGGTATCAATTCGTTTATATTCGAACAACCTCTATTTATTATCTCATAAAATGTATTATCAAGATAAAGTTATTTGGATTACAGGTGCTTCGTCAGGAATCGGCGAGGCGTTAGCATATGCCCTCAACAAAAGAGGTGCGCGGTTAATTCTATCCTCCCGCCGGGTTGAAGAACTTGAACGGGTAAAGCAAAATTGTACCGGTGACCCAGATTCAATTGCCATTTTACAGCTCGATTTAGCGGATGCCGCTTCCATTCCGCAAAAAACGGAAGAAGCAGAAAGCATTTTTGGACAGGTAGATATTTTGTTCAATAATGGAGGATTAAGTCAACGTGCGCTTGCATTGGAAGCCGGAATGGATTCTGTGCGAAAACTGATGGAAATTAACTTTTTCGGGACCGTTGCCCTCACAAAAGCAGTAGTTCCAAATATGATTAAGCGCGGTCATGGACATATAATTGTTACCAGCAGTGTGATGGGCAAAATCGGTACCAAATATCGATCGTCCTATGCTGCATCAAAACATGCACTGCACGGGTGGTTTGATTGTCTGCGTCAAGAGGTAATGGACGAAAAGATAAATGTGACGATGGTCTGCCCGGGATTTGTAAAAACGGCTATTTCAAAACATGCGCTCACAGCTGATGGATCAGAGATGAATGAGATGGGAAATGCTCATCAAAAAGCAATGACAGCCGAAGAATTTGCCGAAAAGTTACTGCCAAAAGTATCCAGCGGGCAGGATGAAATTTATATCGGTGGAAAAGAGGTTTTGACGATTTATCTGAAACGATTTGCTCCGCGTTTGCTGAATAAAATTTTGCGCCGGGTGAAAGTGACATAATAATCAACATCCTTCAAGCGCTATCGTGCTTTTCGATATCCTTGAAACCTGAGTTCGATTAATAATTTCGTGATTAGCCCCCTTCTGAGAGAGTCGGACGGAATCCCATATCGTAAGTGAGCAGAGACGAGGGGAAGGCTGAAAGCCTGAGATAACTCAGCCCAGAGCAGCGCTCTGGGATAAGGTAATTTCTAAGATGGGGAGGCTGAAAGCCTCAAAACAGATCGTCCCTGAGATATTAATTTGTACTATTTCAGGCTTTCAGCCTGCGGTGTGTTCCGTCACCTTGTTACCTATGGCGTTGCCATAGGCTGGGTTATGTCAGGCTTTCAGCCTGTCGAATTCGGATAGAAACCAAATATAATCTTGAAATCTGAGTTCGATTTAGAACACTTTATTAACCTGATTTACAATCGAACTCACGCATCAGGAACTCCACTCTTCAAGGTGCAAGCACGCTTGAAGAAGGCGTTTTTGAAAGACCCGCCTGACCGCTCGAAGCGGTCTGACGGATGCTATCCCTCTCCATAAATAAAGTCCATATCCGGTTTTTCTGTGCAGTAGTAGTGTACCCAAATGTAGAGGTGATTAAATGCGGCTATAATCAGAGCGGCAGATGATTCAAACATGATGGCAATAGCCCACAAAAGTAAGAATCCGAACGTGTACATGGCGTTTGATGAATATTTGAACATCCCCTTATCAACCATTTTCCAATCCCGGGCAACTTCCGGGATAAAGTGATCGAACCCCATGGCTCTTTTTAAGCTAAACCATCGGATAACGGAGTAGAATAGATATCCTGAAAGAAAAATAAACAGAGCTGATAATCCCCACTGCAGAACTGGGTTGAGGGTTATCGTTCCCTGATTTGCAATGGCCAGGGGAATAATAAGAAACCGGCTTAATCCAAGTAGCTTAAAAAAGACTGAAAATATCTTAAACGGATCATCAAACCTTTTGCTTAAGGCCTTTTCGTAAAGCTCCAGCCGCCACATAATCCAAACGTAGATTTGGTGAGCAATGGGTGCAAAAACAGCCACCCAAAACCATACAATTGTAGAAACACCCAGAAAAGAACCCGCGCGGATTGGGGGTAAAACAGAAACCATAATGAGTGCAGTCAATAATATTAGCAACATAGACAGGTGAGCTACCTGCCATTCAAAAAACTTGTGTTTAAACTCATAATCTTGATCATCTTCCATATCGAGGTGCAGTTTATGGTGTTTAAGTTAGTCAGAACCCGAAGGGTTAAAATTAACCCAATTTCTTTCTCTTATTTAAATATGCAAGCAGTGCTAAATCAAACGGACTTTGAGTGTCGATCTCCTCAAAATCGACCCGTGCATTGCTGCAATTAATCATAAATTTTTTGGTGAACTCACTCACTTTTTGTTGATAATCTTCCCTCACCTGATTTGGAATCACCTCCAGTTCGGAGCCTGTCTCCATATCTTCAAATAAAAATTTTCCGTCGGCAAAATCAAGCTCCCGTTCACTTTGATGCTCCAGTACATTAAAAAGGAGTACCTCATGTTTTTGGTGTTTCAGATGTCTTAGGGCAGACATCAATGCATCCTGACCCTCAACATTTTCGAAAAGATCCGTTAACACAATTACCAAACTGCGTCGCTTTAATCGCTCTGCCAGACTGTGTAACGCATCCGCAGAAGCCGACACCCGTTGCTCTTTCGATTTAACCTGCTCTTGTTTCAGTTCTTCTTCCAGCTTTTGAAACAACATCCGCAAATGCGTTTGGGACGATTTGGCCGGATATTCTACCCGGATCTGATCATCAAACAGAATCAAACCGGTTGCGTCACGTTGCCGATTCATCATATACATCAAAGCAGATGCGTAATGGATGGCATAGCGTAACTTACTCCATTCGGCAAAGTGTTTAAAGTACATAGAGCTGCTGATGTCCAGCGCAATATGAGCGCGAAGATTGGTTTCGGCCTCGTACTGTTTTACATAAAACCGCTCTGATTTACCGTACGCTTTCCAATCAATATGCTTAAATTCATCCCCCTGATTGTAGGGGCGATGCTCGGCAAATTCTACGCTAAATCCATGATAGGGACTCCGGTGCAAGCCTGAGATAAATCCCTCCACTATGGTGCGGGCTTTTAACTCAAGCGGTGCAAGTTGATTTAAAATATCACTCTGTAAAACCATGGTAGAACCTACCTTTTTGTACGCAGATCAGCAATAAGAAAGTCGGTAACGCTCTATTTTCATACATCATATCAATAATTTTAATCTTATATTCTCACGCACCCATTAGAGTGTATTTTTATCGTTTTTCTAATTGGAGGGGGAAACCATTCATTTCATTTCAAACCTTTATTTTTTCTACCATGGCTAACGTTATTACATCCACAAAGGATATCGATTTCACTATTTCTGATCTACCAACTATGCCAGCGCCCGGTCGCGTTTTGATGGTAAAACCAACCTATTTTGATGTTGAATATGTAATCAACCCGCACATGAAAAATCATGTTGGGCAGATTGATAAAATGCAGGCAAATAATGAATGGAGACATCTAAAAGATGGGTATAAAGAGCTGGGGTTTGATGTTCATATTTTAGATGGACAAGAGGGATTGCCAGATATGGTTTTCTGTGCAAATCAAAGTCTGCCTTATATCGATAAAAATGGTGAAAAGAAGGTGATTATGAGCATCATGCATTCCGATCAGCGAAAGGATGAGGTCAGTTATGTTGAAAAGTTCTATGAAGATTTTGGATATGAAACTTTACACCTAAACCCGGAATTGGTTGATGATTATGAGGGAATGGGTGATGGTCTCTGGCATTTTAAACGAAGATTACTTTGGGGCGGCTATGGATATAGAAGTTCATTGAAAGCGTACGAACAAATTTCTGAAATGCTGGATGTACCGGTTGTTACACTTGAGCTGAAAGACGAAAGTTTTTACCACCTGGATACCTGTTTGAGTATTTTGAATGAAAAGACTGCATTAATTTACACTGATGCATTTACCGATGAAGGGTTAGAGATGATTCATAAACTTTTCGATACGGTAATTGAAGCAACTTCTTATGAAGCCGAAAAACTCTTTGCGGTGAATGCGGCTTGTCCCGATGGGAAAAATGTATTTATTCAGCAGGGAAGTACAGATGTGACCCAAAAGCTGCGGGATGCCAAGTTTTCTGTCCATGAATTTAGTACCTACGAATACATCAAAAGTGGCGGAAGCGTATTTTGTATGAAAATGATGCTTTGGTAATTTAAAAAAGAGAGACAAACCTCAAATTTGCCTCCCTTATGTGATCAGATCCTTAAATGAGAATTCTGAAAAGATACTTTAAGAAAGGCATTTCTTGTTACCAAAAAGTTATGCGTTAATGATCGAATCATTAATAACTCACAAGGGTTCCCATCAAATGATTCAAAATCTATGGCAACGGAATATCTGAAGAATCTTTTTGATCAAGTATGTCTGATGAAATTTCCGCTTTCGTTTTTCCGGTGCGAATAAGCGTGAGACAATTCACCACAAAAAGAGCCCCGGCAATAGCTGTTACATAGAAAGTGCCATCGAGACTGATATGGAGATAAACCAGGCCCAGAAGATAGGGCCCCAACGCCTGACCCATTCTCATTACCATCCAGTTTACGGATAGAAATGCGGCCCTGAATTCTTTGGGTGCATAGCCGGTAAGCAGATTTAAGATACTGGGAATATTCATCCCCTGTGCAACACCAAACAGGGAAATAGGGATGATGAAGAACCAGATATTATCAACGGAAGGAATCATCAGAAAAATAACGGTGTATAAAACTGCCGAAATGGTAATAAGCGTTTTTTCGCTGAACCGTTTTGTGAGTTTACCCAATTGAGCAGACGTAACGGCGGTAATAAAAGATGATCCTGATAAAATTATGCCGATGGCCAATGAACTTTTTTCAAATTTTTCATCGAGCAGTACCGTAAAAAATGTGATGTATCCACCGTAAATAATGATAAACGTGAGAAACATGGCCAAGAAAAGTCCCAGGACCATTTTCGACATCAGGGCAGATTTTACCTCTTTGAAGTAGAGGTTCATTCCAAGCCCATTGGAGGTCGGTGCCTGTTTGAGTGAATAGAGCGCGAATAATCCCACAGGTATAGCGATCAAGCTTAGAAAAAAGGGATAATTCCATCCCAAAATTGCGAGTGCACCACCTACGGCCGGATACATTGCTGTACCAACACTAAGCACACTTCCGTTATACCCCATAACGGTTGCCCGACGATTACCGGAGTAAAAGTCACCAATAAGCGTTAAATTAAGAACACCCAATGCCGCACTACCAATGCCCTGAAATACGCGGAACATCAGCAGTTGTTCAAAAGAGGTGGCAAATGCACAGGCGGTGCCGGCTATGCCAAAAAGGAAAAGTGACGGAACAAGAATTACTTTTCGGTTATAGCGATCTGCCAGAATTCCGAAAATTGGCGTAAAAATAATTCCCGGAAGGGTGAAAAAGGTAATTAACAGGCCAATCTGGCCTGTTGAGACATTTAGGGACCTTGCAATGGAGGGAAAAGCCGGTGCAATACTCGAAACGCCCATCACGGCCGTTAGGGTTACACCAAAAATAATGTATAAATTTACGTCCTTTAAAAGAGGAGAATTCGATTCAGCTGAATTCAATATAAATGATATAGGTTAAAATTCTGTTCCAAATATAAGGTTCCTTCATCCGAATGGAATTAAAAATTCAAATACTTTCTTCATATTTTAGTGTTTAATTATAATCATTGATTAATATTTATTACACTAAACCCAATATTAACTAACCTTAGAATTACTTTGTTAATAAAAAATCGAGTGCTCTCCGAGATAAACAGCAACCGCTATACCATAAAAATTGCGGATACTGATGAGTATGTGGAAGCAGCTTTAAAGCTCCGGTATGAAGTATTTAAAGAAGAATTAGCGCGGAATTTCAAGTTTAAGGGAGAGAAAGATAAAGATGAATTTGATGATCAATCTCATCATTTGATCGTTGTTGAAAATGATACAGATACCGTTGTTGGAACGTATCGGCTGCAAACCTACGAACAGGCAATTAAAGGAAATGGATTTGTAAGCGGGAAACGGTTCCATTTAGAACAGCTTTCTGATGAAATATTAAAAGAAGCTGTGGAAGTCGGCCGGGCCTGTATTCGAAGAGAACATCGCAGTGGCCGGGTGTTGTTTATGCTTTGGAAGGGATTTGCCAATTACCTCACCTTTTTCAATAAACAATACCTTTTTGGTTATGCAGCTTTGGAATCAACGAATCCAAATGTAGCGCTCAATACGTTCGCTCATTTAAAAGAAAATGGGTTCATCCATCCAAAATATCAAATAGAACCAAAAGACGAGTATAAAATCCGTATCCAGCAAAACGGTACTGATAAAATAGATATTCCTCCCTTGTTTCAAAATTATCTGGATGTAGGATGCACGATTTGCAGTCAGCCTTCTTTCGATAAAAATATCGAACTTGCTCACTTTATCATCCTGCTCGATATTGAAACCATTTCTGACCGTACAAGAAAGCTATTTTTCAGTTAACTTCATCCCTCTGAAGTTTATCAAAAGCTGTAAACAAGTTTTATGAGACCATTAATTGCATCGTGTAAAATTTTTCTGGTTGTTCTCTACACGTTTATCACGTATACCATTTATATGGCAGGGTATGTGCTTGTTAAGCTATTTAGAATTTCATCAGAGCCGTGGCGAAACCTGTTTATGAGAACCTGGTCGTTTGGGATGAGCAAGATTTTAAATCTTCACATAAAAACGGTTGGAACACCTCCAAAAGCCCCTTTCTTTTTGGTTTCTAATCATCTCAGCTATGTTGATATAGTGCCACTATTTCTTAACCTGAAGTGCACATTTGTGGCCAAAAAAGAGGTCCGGTCCTGGCCGGTACTTGGGTTTATGGTGAATAGTGTTGGGGTAATCTTTATCGACCGGACCCGAAAAAGAGACATCACACGGGTTAACACTATTCTATCAAACAGTCTTAATAAACACCAAGGGATGATTGTATTTCCTGAAGGGACAACCTCTGCCGGAACGCGCATTCTTCCTTTTCGGGCATCTCTTCTTCAATTTCCTGCATCCATGAATATTCCGGTTCATTACTGTTCCATACGGTACGAAACGAATCAGAAAAAGAGAGATGAACATGCTGAAAAATCAGTCTGTTTTTATGGGGCACGAGAGCCTATTCACCTTCATCTTTTTAAACTGGCGTCTAACAAAAGAATTGACTGTACGATACAATTTGGTGATAAGCCGGTTAAAAATAATGATCGAAAAGAATTAACGGATGAGCTTCATGAAAAGATAGAAGAGATTTTTGTCCCCATGGATTAATTTCGGGGTTATCTGAAGTTGATAAACTGGGTAGGATTTATCGGTGTCCCATCATTGTGAAGTTCGAAATGGAGATGAACTCCTGATGAGAGGCCCGTATCTCCTGCATCGCCTACTCGTTGTCCCCCCTGCACTTTTTGTCCCCTGCTAACTCTAATTTTATCTAAATGAGCGTAAATGGTGGAATACCCATTGCGATGCTGAATTTCAACTCGTTTGCCAAATCCGCTAGCAACACCTGCATTGATTACCACTCCGCTGGCCGCTGCAATAACCGGCCTTCCTCTTTCTACATTTAAATCCACACCTTGATGAGGCCGCACCCCCCTTTGCCCAAAACCGGATGTTACACGAGTGTTATCACTTAATGGCGATCGGAAATGTGTGATTCCAAAATCCAGTGGCAGAGGTAATCTTCCAGTTTCGTTTACATGATTGACTCTCTGCTCGGAGCGCGATCTGCTGTTTAAAGGAATGCTTACGGTTAATCCTACCTGAATGGAATAGGGTTTAAATTCCATCGCATTCATTGCAGGAATAAATCCACTTCCGGCTTCGGGTTCAAACCGTTTTGTTTCCAGCATTTGTTTGTGGATGCTGGCATCGATCCGTAAATAACTGAAGGGGAAATATTTTATCCCTCCGGTTAGAGCCGTAAGTAACCGACTTGATTCTCCGACAGAATTCACCCACGCCGACTCCCCTTCAGTGTTTACCCCACGAAATTGTAAACCCCACATTTGACCGGATCGAATTCCCACATACGCTCCCAGCTTATTCCATTGCAGGCCCAAATTTGCACTCACTCCAATCTGGTCAAAATCAACGGGGCCACCGAATAGAAACGTCTCCTGATTGTTTAACAGGTAATCTGCTTTTCCCGAAATATAGAGTCTGTAGAGTAAATACCGCTCAATTTCTACTTCAACAAGCCCTTTCTGTGTAGATCGGAGTCCTTCGGTATACGCACTGTTTTCTTCATACATCAACCCGAAATTTTGGATCGTGTAGCCCGTAGAGTAGCGCCAGTCTTGAGCATCAACTTGTGGAGCAAATCCGAGGGTGGGCAACATCAAACAGAAACCAAAAGGCAGCCATTTTAAAGAATTAGCATATCTCATAAAGTCTGTTTGAGGGGGAATTTATCTGTGATTATGATAAACATTTTTCTCGAGCAGATTCGCCACTTTCTTCAGTTCTTTTTCGGTAACAGAGTCATCAAAAAATTGGCAGATTTCTTTTAGCTGATCTCCCGTTCGAACGCCCACAACCGCAGAGGCTACTGCAGGATGGTTCAACACAAATTGAAGAGAAATTCCAATTGGATTTCCTGTCTCTTTCACGGCTTTCTGCATTTCTTCAACTTCTTTATTAGAATAACCGAGCATCTCTGTGGCGGGTTTATCAACCAGAATTCCTTTCGCTAAACTACCACGGGTAAGAACACTAATTTCAGATTTGTGCAACAGATCAAGGCAGCTTTCTTCGGGCCGTCTATCAAGCAAACTGTACTGCATCATCACGCTGGCTATATGTCCTTTTTTAACGTAGGTGCGAATTACATTTGGGCGGATTGAGGATATTCCATACTCCCTGATTTTCCCCTGTGCTTTAAGCAGTTCAAACGCTTCAATGATATCATCAATCGGATCATCGAGTGTACCGCCGTGCAGTTGGTAAAGATCAATCCGGTCGGTTTGCAGGCGTTTCAAACTCTCTTCTACGTTTGATAGAATATGTTTTTTGGTGGGCCGCCACTCCCAGCCCATACCGTCTCCTTTTTGAACATGACCCACTTTGGTGGCTATAATTACATCATCCCGAATGGGTTTTAACGCTTCGCCTACCACTTTTTCGTTCCACCCAAAATCGTAAATATCGGCTGTATCAAAAAAATTAACTCCGTTGTCCACCGCTTCCCGTATGAGATTTTCATTTTCAGGATTATCTTTTTGCAAAGACATACATCCAAAACTGATTTCATTCACGTATAAGTCTGATGTGCCCAGTCTGTTTTTTTTCATGATTTATCCTCGTCCGAACGTTCAGACTTATTGTTAAATTTAGAGCCTATAGGTGGCCTGTATTTTTGAAAGGGAATTTTCAACAGATTTGAAAACCGGTCATTCTCTTCCGGATCCATGTGTGTATCAATTCCATACTTTAGCTCTTTAGGATCATCCACATACGCATAGGTGCCAAAAACACGATCCCAAATCGCAAAGATATTTCCATAGTTGGTATCTGTTAGTGGCTGGGTGTAGTGGTGGTGAACCTTGTGCATATTTGGTGTGACAAATAGATAGGAGATGGCGTTATCCACCTTGCGCGGCATGTTAATATTTGCATGCGTGATGTGGGCAAACAACACAGACAAACTTTGATAGAGCATCACAATTCCGATTGGAACGCCAATCAAAAAGACGCCCAGAATGGTAAATAAAATTCGGAATACAGTTTCGCCGGGGTGATGTCGCAGTCCGGTGGTGACATCCACGGTGGTGTCGGTGTGATGTATCAGGTGAAACTTCCACATCCATGTTATTTTATGTTCGATCCAGTGAACCAGGTAGGCTCCCACAAAATCGAGAAGCATGACGCCTACAATTACCTTCGCCCAAAGCGGGATTTCGGAGATATTTAGCAAACCAAATTCATTAATGGTCACCCAATAAGACGTGTAGTAAAGGGCACCGGCCAATCCAAATCCGATGATTGCGGTAAACAGGGTAAAGAGCAGATTGATACCGGCGTGGCGATATTTGTTGTACTGAAACTGAAAGAGGGGAACCAGCCCCTCCATCACCCAAAAAATAAAAATTCCGCCAATTAAAATACCCGAACGGTATGTAGTAGGTATATCTTCAAAAAAGCTGATTAGTGATTCCATATCGCTAATTTCCATATTTACAAGGTGCTACGCAAGCATAGAGATAAAGAAAGGGATTTCCTGATGTTTTCTACAAAAAAATGTGTAACAAACACCATTAAATTTTCTCTTTATAGTTCATAATGATCTAAAAAAATCTTAGTAAAATGGATCTATTTAACCGCTGGGAAAATTCACTTCTGCTCATCCACCTGACCTATCAGGTTGGAAGGATTGTGGTTCGTTCAGTGGTGCAGAAAATGAAGGTTCGATTCTCCTGATTGAGAAGTTTTGAGTTTGAGCATAGTTTACCGGATATCACCTTACGTTTTCGTGTGCACTGTAAACCACAATCAACAGAGTAACACTTTCAAGATGAGTTCACCCACACTTGCCATTATTAATCATTTTCTGTAACTATTGGAAAATTAATGAATTCGGGTTTATGAAAAATAAAGGTAGACTTCTGTTTGGTGGAATTCTCGCCGTTCCGATTGCATTTTCAATCTCCATTTTGTTCGAAAGTTTGTGGGTAGGTTATTTCGCAGCGTTTATAACCGCTACAATCTGGCTGATTGTTTTGGATCGATCTATTGTCTCCAAATCTCAAAACAAATCAAGCAAAACTCTGATTCGGACGTTTATTGGGCTACTCGTGATCACGCAGCTATATGCATCTATTCAATATTACGAGCAAGCAGAACGTCATGGTGATAATCTGAACAACATCCGAACGACCATCGTATCGAGCATATCACACCTTGAAATGGAGAAGACTCTCCAGCATACTCTTAGGCACTACTATTTGGAGACGGATCAAACCGAATTAACACTTGAAGACTCTTTTCGTGAACTTTTTGAAGATCGGATGGCTGATAGCAATACATTTCTTCACGAAACGCCTAATGATAGCGAGGATATGCATTTCACCTATGAAATTGCCTCACCCGATTCCATCATCCTGTCCGTATCCGCAACTTTTACGCCTGGAACCGATGTAGTGTTCGAGAACCGTAGCGGCCAGACCGGTATGTATGAAGCTCGCACAACATTAACCAAAAACGGGGTGGTATATGAACGACAGAATTAAACCTTACGTACCCTGGATCAATGTCAGCCTGATTGTCAGCTTGAATTTTTTGGCACTATATGCGATTACCAGTGTTTATAGTGTGATGCCCGGCAACTCTTGGTATTATTCAATTATATCCGCAATTGCCATTCCCGGTTTCGAAATTTCACATTATATATTACTTGAAAATATCAGCGGATTTGGCGGTGACCAGATACCTATTTCAGAGTTTTTAAAAACAGTTGCAATTTCAGTTATAGGAATCGTTACACTTTTCATTCTTGCAACATGGTTCTTTACGAAAGGATTGCTTAGCAGAAATGCCGACAATCAGCCATCCGGAGTGTTATGGTATGTGGGTACGATTATTGTAATACTTGGGATAACGTTGTCAACATTTGTTGGAATACGTAATTCTTCAATCAGCCCGGCCTCTAAACAAAATGAACAAAGTATTGAAACCAACCGATCGTTGGATCAGCTCCGAACATACATGACGAACGTTGCTTTTGACGCATCAGAATGGTGGATACTTCCTTATGAAAAGGGAGGTGGAAATGGGTCATTTTTTATCAATGAAGATGAAGCTTTGACGTTGAGCGATCTTGAATTCTACAATCCTGAGCATCCTGATTTTGAGTTGATTATTGACGAGATACTCTCAGACTCGACTATGATTGTGAAAGGAAGCTTAATCAACCATGATGTTGAAGCTGAATCTGATCGCCACATCTTACTGGAAATCACCCCTATGAACGATTCAGTCTTTAAATTCCAAACGACACGCTAAGCCTTAAATGATTCCCTTTTTTAGGGCACAGGTTTTAATTTAGTTAATTTGGAGATACATGATAGTCTATGAGCCAAGAGCCCAAACAATTTCCCATTAACGGCGTGCTGGATCTCCACACTTTTAAACCCGATGACATCGGCAGTTTAATTCCCGAATACATCGAAGCCTGCCTCGAAAAGGACATCACTTCACTGAGAATTATCCACGGAAAAGGTACCGGAGCGTTACGCCGCGGGGTTCATGCGCTGCTTGATCGCAATCCACACGTGGTTTCTTACGGTCTTGCTACCGATAAAAGTAGCTGGGGCGCTACGCTTGTTGAAATTAGTCGGGATGCTAATTCCGGTTATGATGAAGACCCGTCAGGTTTTTGAAAACCTGACGGGTCTTTTTAGTTTGAGACAATTTTTACTCTCCGGTAACTTTTTTTTATCGGGTTCGTAGCACGTGTTATCAATCAACATTTTGAACGAAGATAACCACTATGGCTGCACGAACTAAAAAACGACTTTTTTTCTGGATCCTCTTACCCTTAATTATTGGTGGAGGTGGATATTTCTACTATTCCTACTCACAAAGCAATTCTGAAACAGAAAACAGTGATCCTACCGTGACGGTAGAAATGGGCACGATTGTAGAGAAAGCCCTGGCGATTGGAACCATCGAGCCGGAAACAGAAATTGAGGTGAAGTCTATTTTTCCCGGCGTGGTTGAAACCATCTTTGCTGAGGAAGGTCAGTTTGTACGCAAAGGTGATCCATTGATTGAGGTTCGGCCCGACCCTACTCCATTGGAACTTGCCGAGGCCAAAAGAAATTTAGAGCGGATTCTTATAGAAAAGGAGAACCTTCAAAAAGATCTCGGCCGAATACAAGAGATGAAAAACCGTGAACTCATTTCAGATCGTGAATATGAGCAGGCTTTGGAAGAAGTAGATGATGTAACCGTTCGGGAGCAGATCAGCCGTGAACGTCTGGAGTTGTTAGAGTCTGGACGAATTACCATTGGTGACACAACCATTGAGTCCATCATTCGCGCGCCAATCGACGGCTATATTTTAGAGCGAATGGTAGATATCGGTGATCCTATTGTGCCACTTACATCCTATCAGGCCGGTACCCCACTGATGAACTTGGCACAGATGGAAAACCTTTTGTTTAAGGGAACCGTAGATGAAATTGATGTTGGCAAAGTTGAAATAGGATTGCCTGTGGAAATAAAAATTGGCGCGCTGCCCGGGGTCATTGTTCATGGTGAAGTATCAAAAATATCACTAAAAGCCCGAGAGGATGATAACGCCACCGTTTTCCCTATCGAAATTATGATCACAGACGCGTCTGATGCTACTCTTCGCGCAGGGTATTCGGCCAACGCAGATATTATCATCAATCGCAGAATGGATGTGCCAACTATCCCGGAACGTCTTGTGGACTTTAATGATGGAATTGCAACGGTAGAAATCCCCGGAAGCGAGCCGGGTCAGCGCGAAAAAATTAAGGTGGAACTGGGGCTCAGCGATGCCATCAATATTGAGGTTATTTCCGGACTTGACGTGGGCGACAATGTACTTGAGCCTGTTCCCCAATCGCTTACCGTTCGATAACCATCATCTTTAGGATCTTTTTTAATGCGATTTTTTACCATCATATCAGAACTATTTCGTAATCTGAACCAACAGCGTTTGCGGAGTTTTCTCACCATTTTCGGCATCATGTGGGGAACAGCCACGCTTATTCTTCTGCTCGCCTTTGGCTTTGGGTTTCGCGATCAAACCATGCATAACATGCGTGGAATGGGGGATCAAATTGCCATTATGTTTCCGGGTCAAACCACCAAGGCCTACGACGGCTACGGTATTGGTCGGTCCATTCGTTTTAAGGAGGATGATGTAGCAATGATGCGATCCGAAATTCCACTCATTGAAACGGTGACACCCGAATACATGCAGAGCCACAATGTGGTGAACGGCGAAAAACGGCGCAGCTCTACCATAGGCGGGGTTTATCCGGTGTACAGCGAGCTTCGCAACATTTTTCCACAAGAAGGAGGGCGCTGGCTAAATGAGCTGGATATGAATCAACAGCGCCGCGTGATATTTCTTGGCAACCAACTTGCCACGCATATTTTTGAGGATGAAGATCCGGTTGGGAAACAGGTTTTTGTTGGCAATACACCGTTTACTGTTATCGGGGTGATGCAGGAAAAAACACAAAATTCATCCTACTCTCAACGAGATTATGATCGTGCATTTATCCCTGCATCTACTTTTTCGGCGATGATGGGAACGCAGTATTTGAGCAACATTATCTACAAACCGGAAAGTCCGGCGGTAGCCGAAGGAATTCAGGATCAGGTATATGATGTGTTTGCAAAAAAACATCGGTTTGATGCCAGCGATCGCGATGCTATTGGGCTTTGGGACACCAATGAGTTTTGGAATTTTATTGATGTGATGTTTTACGCTATCAATGGCTTTCTTGGATTGATCGGATTTTTCACACTGGCAGTTGGCGGCATTGGAGTGGCTAATATTATGTTTGTGGTTGTTCAGGAGCGGATGAAAGAAATTGGAGTTCGCAGATCTGTGGGCGCCACAAAGTTTAGCATTATGAGTCAGTTTTTTCTTGAAACGTTTTTGATTGTGGGCGTAGGAGCTGCTGCGGGATATTTACTGGGATGGGGATTGGTTCAAGCCACACAAAATATTCCCATTAAAGAATTTGTGGGCACGCCATTTTTTGCACCGGAAGTAGGGTTGATTGCATTTTTAGTTCTGGGATTTATTGGATTTGCATCCGGTTTGCTGCCTGCCTGGCGCGCCGCCAATCTGACCATTATTGACTGCCTGAGGTAATACTATGATTAAAAACTTAATAAGCGAATTTTTCTCTGATCTGTACCGCCAAAAGCTTCGGTCTTCGTTAACATTAACCGCAATTGGATGGGGAACTCTTTCGGTGATTTTACTTCTGGCATTTGGGCGCGGTTTGGGAACGAGTTTGGTAAGTGGAATGCTGGGCGCCGGAAATCAGGTGATTATTGTTTATGGTGGGCAAACGGGAATGTCGCACGATGGGTTGCCCATGGGCCGCCCAATACGATTTACCGAAGCTGATGTAGAGCAAATTCAACGAGCTATTCCCGGAATTGAATATTCCAGCCCACAATATGGCAGAGGAGGAATGCAGCTCGAACATGCCGGAAATATCACAACTACTTTTATGGAAGGAGTGGGACCCGATTTTAACGTGATGCGGTCTATGTATGCAACTGAAGGAGGACGCTTTATTAATCAACGGGATATTGACCAAAACCGGAAAGTGCTGTTTTTGGGTGATGAAATTGCAGTAACACTTTTTGGGGAGGAAGATCCCATTGGAGGAGAGGTGAAATTAGACGGCGTTCCATTTACCGTTATCGGTGTGATGGAGCCAAAAATGCAGACGTCCATGAATAATGGTCCGGATGCGAATCGGGCAATTATTCCATTTAGCACGTTTAGGAACTTGTATGGAAACCAAAATGTGGGATCTATTTTAATTCGTCCCGCAGACCCATCACTCCAGCCTCAGGTAAAACAGAAGGTCACTAATTATCTGGCATCAAAGTACAATTTCAACCCTGAGGACAGTGAAGCCATTCCGATGTGGGATTTTATTGAGGATGAAAAAATGACCCGCTCTGTAGCTACCGGGCTGGAATATTTTCTGTTTACCGTGGGCTTTTTTACGCTGATGATTGCCGGAGTAGGTGTGGCGAACATTATGTTTGTGGTGGTAAAAGAACGGACACGCGAAATTGGTCTCAAAAAAGCTATCGGTGCGAGAAAGGTTCATATCATTAGTCAGTTTTTGTTTGAATCCATTTTTATTTCCCTCCTTGGAGGGGCGGCAGGATTGGCTATTTCTGTAGGAATTGTGGAGTTCGTGCTGTCATTAAATATGACAGAAGGTGCCGGAGAATTTTTGGGCAGCCCGCAAATTTCTACCGCTTCAGTACTTATTACTACAGGGGTTTTAGTTCTGATTGGTGTTGTTGCGGGTATTTTCCCTGCAATTAAAGCTGCACGATTGGACCCGGTGGAATCGCTAAGGTACGAGTAACCTGAGTTGGATTAAATTTTGAACGTAAAAGTCCCCCTTATTAAAGGGGGATGTTTATCAAAACGTGGAAAAAATCCGATGGCCACCCCTCCCCGAATACTCCGATGCCTTGGCAAGGGAGACTTCTTAGCCAACTAAAAAGATTAACAATTAGACTCAATTGAGTAAACAACAATTTAATACCAGCTTGCTACTTCATACGTTTCTTCGCCGGCTGGAAACTCAGGCATTTCAGAATCAAAATCATCATCAAAAATAACACTCGCATTTCCAAAACCTCTAAAAGAATCGGCTACAATAGCTCCTCTTACACTACCCGAACCACCAATTTCAATATCAGCATTTGGTGCAAATATCATCCGGGAAATCGCCTCTGCTGCTCCCATAATATCAACATTGGTTCCACCGGTAATTATATGCCCCTGAATACCGCCTGACCCATTTAAATTTATATTGGCTGTTTCTGCAAATAAACTTCCGTTAAAACTGGTAGCCCCTCCAAAATCCACTTCATTCGTTCCTTTGTAATTGGTTTTCACATTTCCCTGATCACCATTTTCATTGATTGTGCTACTCCCGTTAAGGGTAATATTATCTTCTATCATTAGCGTTAACTCTCCGCCTCCAATCACTTCAATATGACCCTGCTGTACATTTAAATTTCCTACATGCAGCGTGCGGTCTTCACCTCCTGTATCAATGGTAAGGGTATTGTTTCCACGTACAGATATTTCAGGAATATAAAGGTTATCAAAAGATCCCGGCGGCATACTGCCTCCGGTACCACCGGAAATTGCAATATTGGAACCTATGTTTGTCATTGGCGGGAAATCAGGAAATGGGGGAAGTTCAAAATCCAACTCTGATGGCAAATTGCTAATTCCACCGTTGACTACATTATCTTGATCTGCCCAATCATCTATATTAACCGTTTCGTCTGAAAGTCCTCCGGGACCAATTTGCATTCCCCCTGTAATAGTTGTGCTTCCTTTTAGATTAACAGAATTTGCAGTAATTGCATTTGTGCCTACATCTCCATTAATACTTGCACTCCCTTCAAGATCAACAGACTGACCGGCAAAAACAGCATGGCTCAATTCCGGGTTCCAAATAGGGGTGTTCCGATTAAATGTGACGCTTACCATATACTCAAATCCATCAAATACGGAATAAGTATCCATCACCAGAAGCGAATCCCCCTGATTAAGAATTTCTATTCTATATTCTGCCCCCAGTTCTTCCCACGGTTCAAACCCTCCGCCTTCGGGGATATACATTGTTTGATCTACTTCGGGGGTAAATTCATCATCATCAGGATTTCCAATCTTTTGCACGGCAAGCATTGCCATACTTTGTGATGTATTTTTAGCCTGATTGATTCCGTATTCCTCAACAATTCTTGACTCAGACTGGAGTAAGTTATTTCGCAGAGCGTGGCCATAGGTTATCAAACCAAAAGTCATCGCCATTACAAGTAAAACAGCATATTTTCCCATATAAAATCAGATTTATAATTGAGCGATATGCAAATTCCTTAGATAGATATCCCGTTCAGAAACTGCGCGGTAACGATTAGGACGAGTGCCCACTTCTTGCTCGGCTCTACTTTCAGTAATAATCGATACACGTAAGATGGGAGGGGAACCTGTAACTCCCGCCAAATCAAAATTCAGTTCATATAATCGGGCATTATATTGCTCTGGAGATCCAGGTGCAGAAGATGTTTCAACCATCATACTCATTTCGTCCCGGAAAATAGTTACCGTATCACTCGCGGCATCAATAAATTGGAGCTGATCGGTTTCCAGGTTTACAATCTCTTTGATACCTCTTACCTCTTGCTCAATAACTGTAAGTACGGTATTGGCGGTTGATTGAAGTTCATAACTTAACCGATTCTCAACGGTAGATTCCATCACCAATGCGTTGGTCGAGAATATCATCCCAATAAGTAAAGCGATGATTATCGGCGGTATTAAAAGATCGATAGTGATATTCATACTAATCCATTAGGGTTCTGAGATTAAAGCAAACGAATAGGCAGCCATCTCTACATAATCATCGTTTTCCAGTTGATAGACATCCACAGAAACTACCCTTCCATTTATGCCGTGTTTCATCTCCGTCTCTTCCGAAAACTCTACGGTTGCAGCTAATGTTTCTCCCGTTTCGGATTCATGTTCTAATCTGGAATCTGGGTTTTCAACATCCGTTAAGTCACCGAACAAATTCATTAGGGCAACTTCATCACGGCTCTGTGAGTAAATTCTTTCGATTACAGATTGCCCAAAATTGATGCTGTTCACCATTTCTTGTTGATCAACTGTGGCTTCTACAGCATTCAAGTAAGATCGATTTACATTGAGTGATGTAATCATAAATAAAACAATAGCCGCAAGTACAAGAAGTGTTTGTCCGGTGCCCATAATGGAAGGGTTATTTTCTCAAAAACCGCAAATAAAGTTAATAATGTTTATATACGAGAGAACTTGGAGACCGGATTGTTACAGATTTTCTTTACTCTTTACCTTTATTGACAATCTCTTAATCTTAGAAATTAGAACAGGCCTATAACATTTTTTGGCTTTTTACACTATTTGGGACACAGTTAATACTGTTTTTGTACCATTTTTGATTATTGAGCTAAATCAAGTAAACTCATATAAATCATCCTTATCGTAATTATTTAATTCGTATGAATCATTCAATAAATAATCAGCTAACAAGCAGTTACACTAAGAAGACGCTGATTCTTTACGCTTCTATTTCTGCCTTTGCAGCCATTTTAATTGCAGGATTTTGGAATTATCATTTAGTAGATGGTTTTGGGCAAAACTTTATTGCCGGAAACACTATTGGCGACACCTCAGAATTAGCCGGTGGTTTTGAGCAATACGGTTCGGGATTTGGGTTTATATTCGCCGCAATTGCAGGATTAGCGGCCACTTTTACAGCATGTAATTGCGTTGTTTTTGCTATGCTGCCGGGCCTTGCCTGCTCCGCCGATCAATCGAAAGTTAATAATCCGTGGATGGCACTTGGGGCATTTGTTGGTGGCGTAACCATTGTATCAATCATTTATGGAATATATATCGGGCTGATTGGTCCGACCGGAGTAGAGGCCATGAATGTGCAGGAGGTAAGATTGAGTCAGGCACAAACTGTATTTACTGTTCTTGGTATCATAATGTTGATATGGGGCTTCCTGGAAATGGGATTTTTAGATCGGATTAAAAACCTGTTTTCAAACTCAACTCAATCCTTTATGGGTACAGCCATTACAAAAGGAACAGTCATCGGAATTCTTGTGGGCCTCTTTGCCGTAGGACGCCCGTTTCCTGTTTTTCGTGAGTTTTTAATCTATGCAGCACAAGCCGAAAGCCCACTTTATGGCGCCGGCGTGATGATGGCACAGGGATTAGGACAAATCCTTATAATGATTCTTCTGTTTGCAATCATGGTCTGGATTGGTGGTAAAAAACTAATGGTCTGGGCTACGGAGTCTCCCCACAAACCAAAACTATTAAGTGGACTCGCCCTGATTACCGGTGGCGTATTTTTCATTTTCTATTGGGGCCTCGCTTTTGCCTTCGATATCGGACAATGGGGATTTAAACTTGGGTTATACTAATCAAAATCACTATAGCAGTTATTAAAAAGATTTATCTGTTTAATTGTTATTTTTTTGCAGGGGTAAAGCGGTTTGATGGAACTTTCGCACAAAAAATTAACAGATATTTTAGAAACTCATGGCAAAAAACGTATTCGGCACCGAAATCATTACCTGCAGCGAAGAACCAATAACCGGATTTTATCGTGATGGTTGTTGTAAAACCGGTTCGGAAGATCAAGGTGTGCATACAGTTTGTGCGGTAATGACCGAGGAGTTTCTTGAATTTTCTAAACTCAGGGGAAACGATCTGTCTACTCCCCGGCCGCAATGGAATTTTCCGGGACTCAACGCCGGAGATCGCTGGTGCCTTTGTGCGTCAAGATGGGTTGAGGCGTATCAAGCGGGCAAAGCACCGATGGTAAAACTTGAAGCCACTCACGAAAGAACCCTCGATCTTGTAGATCTGGATACACTTGTGAAATTTGCAGTGCGAGAAAGGATTTAACGATCGTGAGTTAATTCTCCTTATCACATTCCTTGCAATTCAGCTCCGAACCCAGTCGTAAATTCCGCCCTTCTTTTGTGGTTACCCACGGGCGCAGCTGCCACGGCGGATTATGACGAACATGCTGTGTGTGTCCGCATGTAAGTTCAGCTACCCAGTCGCCTTTTTCATCTTTATGGAATCCGGTGATTTTACGTTTCATGAAAAAAAACTGAATTATACGGTTCGATTTTTGATGATATATCTCATCATGGAGCTTTGCTCCGTGATATACATGGGCAGCTGAGCTGCCACATCTCGTAACGCAGCGGAGCTACATAACGAGATGGAAAGGAACGGAACAAATCATTTTTTGTAGCGTCCAAGCCATTCTAACGTTCCTAAAAACTACAGATTTGGATTATAAACGCTACAAAAATAAAGGGATAAACTCTTTCCCTAAATGGGTTATTGTTTCTTTCACTATTTTCGGCTCTTTATTTATTGCAGGATTTCTTGTTCTTTTTTTAGTATGGGCAGGGATGTTTGGGTCAATACCGGGAAACGACGAATTGAAGACTATTCATCAGCAGGAAGCCTCACAAATTCTTTCTGCCGATGGCGCTCAGCTTGGAACCTATCATCAACAAAACAGAACAACAATAAATCTTGATGAAACAAGCCCCGAGCTGGTTGATGCGCTTCTGGCTATTGAGGATATCCGTTTTTATTCACACAACGGAATTGATTACAGGGCATTAGGACGCGTTTTTATTAAATCTATTTTGATGGGACAAAACGCAGGCGGTGGAAGTACTATTACCCAACAGCTCGCCAAAAATTTATATCCAAGGAGTGAGAGACGAGGAGTTTTTCTGATAACGGATAAACTCCGCGAAATGATGATCGCCCGGAAAATAGAATCCATCTATTCTAAAGATGAAATATTAGAACTCTATTTGAATACAGTTTCATTTGGTGAAAATACATTTGGAATAGAGATGGCATCCTACCGCTTTTTTAATAAACCGCCGGATGAACTGAACCTTAATGAATCAGCAACACTGGCGGGCCTGCTGAAAGCAACCACATATTATAATCCCCACAGAAATCCGGATCGATCGTTACAGCGACGAAACGTGGTGCTCCGGCAAATGGAAAGATACGAATTTATCTCTCCTGAAGTGACCGGTGAAACCGTCACTGAGCCCCTTAAGGTAAACTACAACCGCTCTGCTTTTTCAGATAATTTAGCGCCCTATTTCAGAAAGTATTTGCAAAATGAAGTTCAGTCTCTTTTAACGGATGTAAACTCATCAGAAGATAAAACCTATAACCTTCGCACTGATGGATTGACTATCCACACTACACTGGATTCCCGTCTGCAGGTTGCCGCGGAAAACGCTGTCCATTCACATATGAAGCAGCTTCAGGCTATTTTTGATAATGAGCATTCAATCAATTCTATTTTCGGAGAAGATGATCCCGACGTACTGTGGGTTTGGGAGCGAAGTGAACAGTTCAAAATGCTGGAACAGGAGGGCCTTTCTTCGCAAGAAATTGAAGAGATTCTTTACACTCCCGCAAAAACCATACTTTTTTCATGGGATGGATATGAAAGAAAAATGATCTCTCCTTATGATGAAATCAGGTATTATTTGTCATTCTTAAATGCTGGGTTTTTTGCAATACATCCCACTACGGGTCATGTTTTAGCGTGGGTTGGAGGAATTGATCATCGCCATTTTCAGTATGATCAGGTGTTGGCCAGGCGACAGACCGGATCAGCTTTTAAGCCGGTTCTTTATGCAGCGGCCTTGGAAGCGGGCCGCAGACCCTGTGATTACCAGAGAAATATGCTGGCACAGTTTTCGGAATATGATGACTGGACTCCTCAAAACATCAATGAAGAATATGGAGGCAGGTATTCCCTTCAGGCTGCATTCGCACAATCCGTAAATACTGTTGCCGTGCATCTTGCCACCGAAACAGGAAGTAATCAAATCCGTGAAACTGCCGGGAACATGGGAATTACTTCTCACCTGCCCGAAGGACCGGCTGTTGCTTTGGGTACGGCAGAAATGTCACTACTTGAACTGACCACTGCATACACCACGTTTTTAAATGAGGGGAAACCGGCTACGCCACAATTTATTACTCATATTTATGATAATGAAGGAGAATTAATTTATGATGCACGGGAGAATAAAGTGAGCGAACCCCGGTTTGGGTATCCTGTTTCAGAGAATTCGAACCCACTAATTACTCCATCTCAAATAGATAATAGAATTAGTGGTCAAACAGCCGCCACTCTTACAAAAATGCTGGAAAAAGCTGTGAATGACGGAACCGGAAACCCTCTGAGATCACAATACAATATACAGCACGCTCTGGGTGGGAAAACCGGTACTACCCAAAATTATACGGATGGATGGTTTGTAGGTTTTACTCCAAACATTGTTTTTGGTACAAGAGTTGGGGGCTGGAATAACCGTGTTCGGTTTAAAGAATTTCCTGCATATGCGTCCCAAACAGCTTTGCCAATTGTTGGAGAATTTCTGCAAAATATTGCGGATAACTCATCTCTGAACCCACAGCCAAACAAATTTCCGGCCTCACAAACAGACACTCCTTTTAATATGCAGTGCGAAGATCACCGGAATGATCGTGTAATTGACAGGGTAAAAGATTTCTTTACCGGAAAAAGCAGTGATGAGCCACGGATAATCGGTGAATCTGAAGAGGAAGAAAAAGGAGGAAATATTTTTAAGAGAATTGGCCGAAAACTGGGTCTTTGATTTATCCTGATTGAAGGTGTGGTTGTAAAAATACCCTTCAGACTGGAAAAATTATATTTTTGGTTAGAAATAAATTAGCTTTAAGAAAGAATCAAAGCCAAACCAAAGAAAGATGAATCATACACTAAATAAAATCCAGACGAGATGGATTGAAGAAAATCCAATCGATTTTACAGGAATAAAAGCATTGTTCCTCAACTGTACGCTAAAGAAATCAGCGGAACTTTCCCATACCGAACAGCTGATGCAACTTTCCCAACAAATAATGAACGCGGTGGGCGTTACCACAGAAATGCTGCGCCCGGTTGATTATGATATAGCACCCGGTGTTTCCCCCGATATGACCAAACAGGGATGGGAGAAAGATGATTGGCCTGACATACAAAAAAAGGTGATGGATGCAAATATTCTCATTATTGGATCGCCCATTTGGCTGGGGCAAATATCATCCGTTGCTAAAAGAGTGATTGAGCGACTATACAGTTTTTCGAGTGAAACAAACGATGAGGGTCAATATTCATATTACGGTAGAACGGGTGGATGTATTATCACCGGAAATGAAGATGGTGTTAAACACTGCTCCATGGAAATTCTTTACGGTCTTCAGCATATTGGATTTGTTATTCCACCACAGGCCGATGCCGGTTGGGTTGGTGAAGTTGGTCCCGGAAAATCGTACGCAGATGAAGGCTCCGGCGGACCTGAAAAAGACTTTACCAATCGAAACACAACTTTTATGACATGGAACCTGCTGCACACAGCTAAAATGTTGACAGATGGATTTCCTGCGTATGGAAATCAGGCGACGCTTTGGGGGTGACAGTTTATTTTAATTTATACCTAATCTATTCAAGAATTCATTAGAAATCTTCTTTCTGTTCATATGGGATTTTTATTGTAGATCGAAAATCGATCTTCCTTCTTTTTTCAGGGTTGTAATCTTCTTTTAATTTCGTTAATCATTTTGGACAGTGTGATAAATAACGATTCTTTATCGTAAATGATGTTATGCTTGTGTGATGATTTAATAGTATCAAAACGACAACTTAATGTATCTTGTAACACACACAAGAATTATGACATACAGTGGAAATTCCATATTAATTGTAGAAGACAACAAGGATCTTCTGAATCTGTTAAAGATCAATTTATCCGATCAGGGATATGAAATAATTACGGCACAAGATGGTGTTACAGCCCTTGATCTATACCATAATCACCAGCCTGATTTGGTTATCCTCGATATAATGATTCCCAAAATGGATGGTCTTGATGTTTGTAAAACCATCAGAAAAGAAAACCGTACCGTGCCAATTTTAATGCTTACTGCTAAAGCTGAAGAACTGGATAAAGTGCTGGGACTTGAAATCGGGGCGGATGATTATATAACCAAACCGTTCAGTATTCGGGAACTTCTTGCCCGTATAAAAGCCGTTTTCAGGAGGGTTGATGCCAATAAAAATGGAGATGAAAATTCTGATAAAATTCTGAAGTTTGACAATTTGATAATGGACACATCCAAAAGAAAAGTGATGTTCAAGGGAGAGTCTGTAGAACTAACCAGTAAGGAATACGATCTACTACTTCTTTTTTTCTCAAATCCCGGCAAAGCTTACAGTCGTGAAGAGCTATTAAATACGGTGTGGGGATACAGTTACAAAGGTTATAGCCATACTGTGAATTCTCATATCAACAGATTACGAAGTAAAATCGAATCGGATGCCTCTGAGCCCCATTACATCAGAACGGTATGGGGAGTGGGCTATCGATTTGCGGATGTAGAAGAGAGTAATACATATGCGTAGATTTTATTTTAAAATAGCGGCCACTTTTTCAGTTATTCTCATTCTGTTTGGTTTAGTGGTAGCGTTTGTTACTACACAAGCATCTGCTGATGTGGTTCATGAGGCTATACAAACTACCAACAGAGATTTGGCGTCGATTTTGGCAGAAGATTTTCAACCCATGCTTAAAGAGTCATTCAGTCAGCAAGAGATTGAAGAAAAATTGACGGAAATGAGCGGGAAAAATCCACAGTTTGATTTTTACCTACTTGGGAGTGATGGTGCCATAAAAAGTGTAATTCCGGCTTCAAAAGAGAAAGTATCTCTCAAAAAAGGGTTAGTAGATACACAGCCTCTGGATAATTTTATTGCAGGGAAACCACTCCCAATTCTGTCTAATGATCCTCTCAATCCCGATCAAAAAAAACCTTTTAGTGTAACCAACGTGAGCATAATGGGTTCACAGGGATGTTATTTGTACGTTGTTTTAGAGGGGGATCAGTTCAGCCGGGCCACGGCAATGATATCTAATAGTTACATCACAAGAAGTTCGCTGATTATTATTGGAATTGCCTTGATGATCGGCCTCGTGGTAGGACTTTTTCTATTTTCGAATTTATCCCGCAGACTTGAGAAGATTAAAAATACGGTTACAAAATTTGAAAGAGGGCAACTAACGGAACGAATTGACGTGGATGGCAAGGATGAATTGGCAGATCTATCCGTCTGCTTCAACCGTATGGCCGATACTTTAGTTGAGAATATGGACGAGGTTCAGAAAGCCGATAAAATGCGGCGCGAACTGGTTGCAAATGTTTCACATGATCTGCGAAGTCCTTTAGCCTCTATTCAGGGATATCTTGAGACAATTGAAATGAAAGGTGAATCGATCACCAAAAAGGAGCTTCGAAGTTATTTTAAAACGGTGCTTGGAAATACTCAGAAGCTGAACCGAATGATCGATGATCTTTTTGAGCTAACTAAACTGGATACGGATCACATCAGGCCAAATCTTGAAAATATATCCATGGCAGAACTGGTGCAGGATTTAGTACAGCAGCTTAAACCTATTGCACAAAAAAAGGGAGTGAAACTTATTGCTAAATTTCCGGGCAACCCCAATGCTCTTATTAAAGCAGACATCAGTATGATGAGCCGGGCGATCACAAATTTAATTGACAATGCCATTACCCATACACCCAAGGGTGGTGAGGTGACGGTATTATCCATTCAAAAAGGGAAAGATATTGTTCTTGAAGTAACGGATACCGGAGTTGGTATTGCAGAGGCTGACCTCCCGCACATTTTTGAACGGTTTTACCAGGTGGACAAAAGCCGCACCGTAAATAACGGAGCCGGTCTTGGATTGGTAATTGCCCAAAAAATATTCAACTTGCATGGCGCCGAAATTACAGTGCAAAGCTCAATAAATCAGGGAACTACTTTTAGAGTAAATCTTTCCAGTAGTATTTGAAAATCAACCTCCCTACCAGGGAGATCTGTGACCTGAGCCTCCTTCAAGCGTGCTTGCACCTTGAAGAGTGGCGAACTTTAACCTATTCATTTTAATGTTTATTTGAAGTGTGCTGTTAAGTGCGGCAACTCCATTTATATGAATTTAGTTGGTTCATGGGACACCCCTCCCCGAAAAAGTCACAAACATTTTGATGTGTTGTGGCGGACACCCCTCAGATAAAGCCGGGAACATCCGGCTTTATCATCTCCCCTCTTTTAGGGGAGATTTTATATAAGAACCATTTGGTAATAGATTATGTAGATTCCGGCGAGAATAAGGAGTGCACCGGTAAATCTTTCCATATAGGGAAGTATTTTTCTCAGGTATTTCATGAGGAAATCCCGGGCAAATGTGGAAAGCAAGATTGTGATAATCATCATGATGCTGATCCCGCCAAAGTAAGCGCCAATGTAAGTCGCGCCCTGAAATGCTGATGAAGCGGCCATGGCCTGTGTAGCTACAACAAGAAACAGAGGAAACAAGCAGCCTAAAGCTCCAATGGCATAGGCCATTCCAAAAACAAACGCTTCAACTGTTTCAGATCGTTTATTTGTACTATTCATATTTATTGAGAAGGAAAAACTTTTACCAACCATCATCAATAAACCCAGCAGAATAAGTACGGACCCCATGGCAATGGTGATCCACTTCATATAGTCTTTTAACACCTGAGCAGCCAGAATAATCATGGCTCCTGCAAGGGTGTAGATCAACAGAATACCCGCAATGCTTAAAAAGGAAAGCTTTAAGCCGCGGATAGTTTTTGTGGAAAGTGTGGGTTGTGTTTCTTCGCTTCGGGAAATAAACGCAATAACGTATCCCGGCAAAAGGGCAACAGCACAGGGCGCGAAAAAAGCAACAACACCCTGCATAAATGAAAAGTAGACGAACTCTTCCATAAATTAGTCGGTCAGCAGGCTATCAAATAATTCTCGGTACTCAGCTTCATTCAATGCTACGCCCTTTTTCATAAATTCTATGTATCCTTCTTTATTGACCCCCACTGTAGTCGCTTGAGCTTCAACTCCAAAATCAAGCATAATTTCAGGATGGCCGACTGTGCTTGGGAATGTGAAACCTTTTTCTTCAGCAAGCTTAGTCATTACATCTAAATCATCCGTCGGGTCAATACTTATGGCGACCATAGTTAATCGATCTTCGTACTCAGGATAAAGTTCTGAGAGTACAGGCCAGTTTTTTGCACAAGTTGGGCACCATGACGCGGTGAAGTAAACTACAAGGGGCTTATCATCATCTAATGATTGTTGAAGACTGATGGTTTCATCGGAAATGGTGGTTACTTCAAAATCAGGAGCTTTAGTGAGATCAGACTGTTGTTCAGAGTTGTCTGAAGCACACGAAGTAAAAAGAGCTATTGTGAGAACAGCGGTAATTATTGAGAGATTAAATTTAGTCATAAGATAGTAATCGATTTCAGTAGTTTATTTGATTATTCACAGATTACTGTTTCTTATAATCAATTTTGTCACAGAAGTTAAACATGTGTTATCATGTTGAAACTCTTTTGACCAAATTTACCCATAAAAAGGTGCCCTGTTTTTACAGGACACCTTTAACGATCGGGAAATAAATAGGCTTAGCTTACTTTTTCAGTGAGTTCAGGAGCGGCGGGAAAGTCTACCGGTACTTCTGTTACATTGTGTAGAAAGTTGGTGGTTGCTTTTTCACCAATATTCACAATAGCATCCACAAGGTTTTCTTTTGTGTAACCGGCTTCGAAAAATGTGTCGAGTACGTCATCAGAAATTTTGCCACGGTTTTCCGCAATGGCTTTCGTGAGTTTAGCAAGAGCATCAAACTTTTCGTTAAAGGACGCTTTTCCTTGTCGGAGTTCAATGGTTTGTTCTTCGGTAAAGCCATTCATTTTTCCGAGTGCCGTATGAGCCGCCTGGCAATAGGTGCATTCATTAACCTGACTGGTAACCAGATTAATCACCTCTTTTTCTTTGTTGTTCAGTGATGTTTTACCGTTCGCAAAGGTAAGATATCGAGCCGGTGCATTGTCTGATAATGCATAGGTAGCATAAATGTTAGGTACGAAATCGAGTTTTGATTTTAAGTCATCAAAGATTTCTTTGTTTTGATCGGATACTTCGTCGCGTGTTGGAACTTTAAAAGGTCTCATAATTATTAAGTATTTAATTATTGGTTGTTTGCTTATTTCAATACAAATATGAGCAAACTGCAGACCTATAAAAATGGAATTACTTCACTGGATATTGTTAATTCTTCCCGAATGACTGGTTTTCATACTTATTTCTAAACTTACCGGCAGTTAGCCCTACATGTTTTTTGAATAACTTGCTAAACTGAGCGGGATCATCGTAACCAAGATCCATTCCAATTTCTTTTACAGTCTTGTCGGTGTATAAAATCATTCGTTTTGATTCAATAATCACCCGTTCATGAATCACTTCCAGCGGAGTTCGATCAGAGTTTTTGCTGAATACGTTCGCGATTGTTTTGGGTGATTTATACATCAATTCAGCATACTCCGACACCGATTTTTTTGTCTTAAAATGCTCCTCAACTAAGACATTAAAGTGCCGTATTAAGTCTATCTCTGATTGATTGTCTCCATTTTTCACCAACTGTTTGTTGGCAAGACGAGTACACCGAATGATGAATCGTTTAAGTAAAATTCGCAGCATCTCTTCCTGGCCCGTTTCCTTCATATCAAACTCCTCATTCAAAACCGCGAACAGTGTGTTCAGTCTATCTGATTCATCATTGTCAAGGGTGAGTATGGGTGAGAAATTGGATCCAAAAAAGAGGAGTCCATTACACGAAACTTCGCTGTCGTTCGTATGAATACAATAGAATTCTCTGTTAAAAATGAGGACCTTTAAACCATTTGCTGTATTGTCAAATTGTAAATGATGGAGATATGTCGTGCAGAGAATCTGATTTGGTTCAATGGTTCGTTCCTGATCATCAACAAGAATGTCTACTGCTGCACGTCCATCATTCCAGACAAACATCAGTGTCTTCCCATCATTCATAAGTTGCGGACTGAACTCAGTGGAAACAATAAATTTTGAGCCAATATCACCGTTCTCGTAGGTTTTAATCATGTGGGCTGACTTATGGAAAAAGTTTTTCATTACTGTATAGTGCTTTATAAAGAACAAAAATCTAAAGATATATTTATAACAAAAGGGTAAAAGCTTTGTTGAACTCTTTTAAACTCAATTGTTTCAGTTTATTGAAACGAGTATTACTGCTGCATTGTTTAGTCTTATGAATAATCAAAAAACCATATCAAGAATACCATGAGTGAAGAAATGAAAGCGACCTATTTTGAAGAGTTTGGTGAATTGAATCAGTTAAAAACCGGGAGTCTAAAACGTCCGGAACCCGGTGAAGCAGAAGTGTTGGTTCGGGTGAAATCAGCCGGTGTAAATCCCGTTGATGCAGCCGTTGTACGTGGAATGCTTAAAGATGCAATACCCGCTAAATTTCCTGCAATTCCGGGATGGGATATGGCCGGCATTGTAGAGGAGACGGGGCACGCAGCCAAACGGTTTAATAAAGGAGACGAGGTGTATGCGTATGCACGAAGGCCCACGGTTCAACACGGAACATTTGCGGAGTACGTGTCCATTCCTGAGAGTTACCTGGCCCACAAACCTGAAAAAATTTCGATGAAAGCAGCAGGTGGAATTCCACTCGTTGGATTAACAGCTTATCAATCACTGTTTAATGCAGGGAAATTGGAAAAAGGACAAACAGTGCTAATTCTTGGAGCTTCAGGAGGGGTGGGAACCATGGCCATTCAGCTGGCGAAAACATTTGACGCTAAAGTGATTGGTGTGGCCAGTGAGAAAAATCACGCTTATATGAAAGAGCTTGGCGCTGATGAAACCATTGATTACTCAAATAATCATGTTGGAAAAGCCGTAAATAAAGTAGCCCCCGACGGTGTGGATTTGATATTTCACTGCTCACGAGGAGATTCCCTCGATCAAACCAAAGATACGCTAAAAAAAGGCGGACATCTTGTGTCAATCACAAACAGCAAACCTGAGGTTAGAGATGACATTCAGTTTAATTATGTATTTGTAGAGCCAAATGCCGTTCAGCTTAAACATCTTCAGGAATTGGCCAATGATGGAAAATGGGAAATGCCGGTATCAGAAACATTCAGCCTTGAGGAAGTAAGTAAAGCGCTTCAACAGGTTGAGTCACTCCATACTCGTGGTAAATTGGTGATAACCCCTTGATGCGTACATCTCGGAAAATTTAGTCATTTATTTCTGCAGCAACCCCGGAGTCATTTTGTTTGATCCGGTCTACTCATTCCTGTAAACCCGCAATGTCTTAAAAAGACATTGCGGGTTTTTTTATGCTAAAGGCTGAAAGTCTTCAGACACGCGAAGTCTCAGAAGACTTCGCGTGTCTATTAAAACCATTCTCTTCTTACCATCGTCTTACCCTACATATCAAAAAATTTATCCGTCAGGTACCATTTTCTGTAACCTTTCGAAATACAATCAGTGTACCCTATTGAACAGCAAAACATAACACGAAGCACAATTGGATTCGACGTCAGATATTGATCTTATGAATATGGTGAAAAACGGTGACCTGGATAAACTCGGGCTGCTGTTTGAACGGTATCATCGCCGCTTGTTCGGGTTCTTTTACAGATTGACCTGGTGCCGGGACAGTAGCGAGGATTTGGTTCAGGGTGTGTTTGAGCGAATTTTGAAATACAGATCCAGCTATACAAGCAACGGAGAATTCTCCACCTGGATTTTCAGCATCGCCCGAAACCATTACCACGATTATTATAGAAAAAACGGATCGAATGTGGTTGAACCAAAAGAGCTGGATTGGGATGCCTTACCGGGTGAGGAATTGCAGGAAAATGATCAGTCTGATGAAGATTGTACCCAACGGTTGATTCGTCAGGCACTTCAACAACTGGATACAGAAAAAAGACAGGTTTTAATCCTGAGCCGATTTGAAGGGCTAAAATACACCGAAATTGCAGAGGTCATGAATTGCACCGAAGGAGCGGTAAAAGTCCGGGTTTTTCGGGCGCTTAATGAGTTAAAAGGTATTCTCACAGTTTTGAAAAAGAAGGAAGAAATATGATGGATGAAACATACACAGATTTAATTGTCGGACATCTACAGGGAACTCTCACCAGTACCGAGGAAGAACAATTCAACATTTTGTTGGAAAATGGGCGTATTGATTCTTCTGAACTTAAACAGCTGGAAAAAACCTATCTGGAGATGGGATCATTGGAAGCACCGGAACTGTCATCAAACAGCAAGCTCCACGGACGATTTTATTCCATGCTGGAAGAGGAAAAAGCGGCTCAATCTGCTAAAGTAACAAGTCTTTCAACGGTATGGATACAGCGGCTTCAGCATGGTTTTTCTCAGTACAAAATAGGCTATGCAGCCGCCATTTTTATTGCAGGACTTTTGGCCGGAAATCTATTTGATCTATCCGGAAGCCAAAATCAAAAAATTGATAATCTCACCACTGAGGTGTACCAAATGCGTGAAATCATGATGATGACCCTGCTTGAAAATGATTCTTCTTCAGATCGGCTCAAGGCAGTTAATATTAGCAGTGAACTACCCCGAACCGACGATCGTGTTGCAAAAGCTTTGCTTCAAACGCTGAATAATGATCCGAATGTAAATGTGAGAATTGCCGCAGTTGATGCACTCACCAATCACGCCTCAAACCCGAATGTTCGCAGCGGTATGATTGATGCCATCACACAACAGGAATCTCCCTTAGTGCAAATCGCCCTCGCTGATGCAATGATAACTCTCCAGGAAAATGGAGCGGTGGATCAGTTTAAAAAACTGCTCGAACAAGATGATATGAATTACAATGTACGTGACAAAATTGAACACACAATACTGGCTTTAAATTAATTGGATTAGATATGAAAACATTAACAAAGATGAACATTATGAAATCATTTAAAATTATCCCTGACGTATTAGTGACTGCTTTTTTCTCTGCAATTATGAGTTTGTTTCTTTTTACAACAGCAGAAGCACAAAATCAGATCGCCGTCCCGCTAAGTAACCCCAATCAATCCGGTGAGCTCCATCTTAGTATGATTCGGGGAAGTTTACAGGTAAGTGGTTATGATGGTGAAGAAGTCATCATCAACTATGATAACGGTCAAGCAGAAGATAGGGAACCGGAAAATGAAGCTTCCCGTGATGGCCTTAGACGTTTATCAAGCAATTCTCTGGGCTTTGAAGTGACTGAAAGGGAAAATCGTGTGAACATAAATAATGTATCACCAATGAGAGAGATTGATTTTGATATTAGGGTTCCTGAAAACTTTTCAATGAAAATTTCCATCGTTCATGGCAACAGTTTTTTGGTGGAAAATGTGAATGGCGATCTGGAAATCAATCATGTTAATGGAGAAGTGGAGCTTACAAATATTGGGGGATCTGCCTTAGTAAATACAGTTAATGGAGATATCAAGGCAACATTTCGAAGTGTAGCAGAAGGCAAACCAATGGCTTTTAGTAATGTGAATGGAGACATTGACGTAACCCTGCCGGCATCTGCAAATCTAACCGCGAAAATGAAATCGGAGTGGGGCGATATGTTCACCGATTTTGACATGACTATGCAACAGGGAGAAGATGTAAGCCGTGGCAGCACGTCATCAGGCGGGTATCAGGTTTCCGTAAATAACTGGCTTATTGGCGAAATCAACGGAGGTGGCCCGGAATACCTGTTTAAAACTCTCCACGGAGATATCTACATCAGAAAAAGATAGCATCTCCCCTTCCTTTTATGGCACCTATAAAAGGAAGGGAATGAGATAATAAAAAATAAGCACTTACTACATTTTTGGATTCTGAACGAAACTAAAATTTTTAGAATCCGAATAGGATTGGAGTATCAATAATAAAGAATTTGGAGGAAGTTAGATGAAACCTGTACTCATCATATTAATATTGTTTCTGACTTGCGGAACTGCTGTAAGTCAGGAGTCAATGGCACAACATTTTGACTCAAATGCATCATCCGACAAAACGGACGATATCCGTTTAGGAACAGCCCAAAACCCATTAATGACGGCTATAAAATTACAAAGTGATGCTATTATTACTTTGGATGGAATGTTAGATGAGGATGATTGGCAACGGGCTCCGGTTGCAACTGAATTTACCCAACGTTTTCCCGATAATGGCCGGTCTGCATCCCAAAAAACAGAAGTTAGGCTTCTATATACAAATGATGCCATTTATGTTGGATTTATGGCATACGATACTGCTCCTGACTCCATCATGGCTCCCCTTTTTCGTCGTGATGGAAACCAGCCAAGCGACTGGGTATATGTAAGTTTTGATAGTTATAACGACAGCCGAACTGCTTTTTCGTTTGCTGTAAACCCCCGGGGTGTTCAAAAGGATGTGTTGTATTATGATGATTCTAATGAGGATATTCTTTGGAATGCCGTTTGGGAAGCAAAAACTCAACTTCTCGAAAACGGATGGTCTGCCGAAATTCGAATTCCACTATCTCAGCTGCGTTTTAATTCGGACAATAATGAACAATCTTGGGGGGTAAATTTTCAAAGGAGAATTGCGCGCAATGGTGAGATGTCTTTTTGGGCTCCCACATCACAAAACGAAAATCGATTGGTATCGAGGTTTGGCCGTTTGAATGGAATTCGAGGCCTTGAAGAACCCACTCGACTGGAAATTATGCCATATGCTGCCGGGAATTTACTGCGGGCACCTGACTCGGAAACCGGAGATTCTTTCTACAATCGAAACCAGTTTGGCGGTAGTTTGGGTGGTGACATTAGGTACGGCCTCACCTCTGACATCACCCTTACTGCCACTATTAATCCTGATTTTGGACAAGTAGAGGCAGATCCATCTGTGATTAACCTGACTGCAAATGAAAGTTTTTTCTCTGAGCGACGTCCGTTCTTTTTGGAAGGAAATGATATTTTTCAGTTTGGATCAACAAAAACCTATAGCAGCTATGGAAATCCTATAACATTTTATTCGCGCCGTATTGGCCGTGCTCCACAAGGAAGCCCGTCAAGGGCTGGTGAAAACGCACAATTTACTGATCAGCCGGATCATTCAACTATTGCAACAGCTGTAAAGCTAAGTGGTAAAACAACTTCAGGATGGTCTATTGGAGCATTAAACGCATTTACACTTCAGGAAAATGCACGATATCAAACTCCATCCGGCACGAATGAAAATATTGCGGTGGAGCCGGTGACCAATTACCTGGTTACACGAACTAAAAAAGATTTTAATGATGGAAATACCTACACAGGAGGATTTTTTAGTGCCGTAAACCGAAGTATTAATGGAACTTATTTCGAGGATTTTCTTCGTTCATCAGCTTATCTCGGCGGGGCAGATTTTGAGCATAATTTTAGTGATCGAAATTGGGTTACCAGTGGCACAATTTCGTACAGTGCAATAAACGGCTCTGAAGAATCCATTAATCTGGCACAACAATCTCCCGCGCGGTACTACAATCGAGTGGATTCAGATAAGCTTGATCTCGATTCCGGGAAAACAAGTCTTACCGGTTTTGCGACGGAAATGAGTTTACAGAAACAGGGAGGCGACAACTGGCTGGGATCCATCACCTATTCTGAGGTAAGCCCGGGTTATGAGATAAATGACATGGGCTTTCAAAACAGGGCTGATTACCGGGCATTTGAAGGAGGTGTTGTATATCGTGATACAAATCCTTCGAAACTACAGTATTACGAGGTCTTTCTCTTTACAAGCAATGCCTGGAATTACGATGGTGATCATATCAATTATGGATATGGTAATGGTGGCTTTGTCCGATTTAATAACCAGTGGACAACGAATTATAATTTTAATTACAATCCCCGTGAAAATTCAGACCGGCTTACCCGCGGTGGCCCTGTGATGATGAACCCATCAAACATAAACTTTAATATTAATGTGGATTCCAACCCAAATAGACCCGTTTCTTTTAATATGGGAACATTTCAGAATTATGGTGAAGATGGCGGAGCTGAACAAAATTATTGGGCGGGGGTGCGATTGAGTCCGATGTCTTCACTGCAGATCAGCTTTTCGCCGGAATTTATTTTAAGTAAAAATATGGCGCAGTATATCCGAACTGTGGAAGATGATGGGGCGGAGTTTACCTACGGTAACAGATACGTTTTTTCTGAAATAGATCAAAAGACATTAGTCGCCAATATTCGGCTTGATTGGACCTTTTCGCCTACTATGAGTCTTCAAACCTATGTCAGACCATTTATCTCATCCGGTAAATATAGCAACTTTAAAGAGTTGGCGGCCCCTCGTACTTTCGATTTTAACCGATACGGCGAGGATTCGGGAAGCATTTCGGAAAATGGTGGGGAATATACAGTTGATCCTGACGGAACCGGATCATCGAATTTCACCTTTGGGAACCCGGATTTTAATTTCCGGTCTATCCAGGGGAATGCCGTTTTCAGATGGGAATATCGACCCGGTTCTACATTTTATTTAGTATGGCAACAGCAACGAGATGATTTCGCAGCCACCGGTAATTTTGATTTTGGCGAGGATATGGGAGAGTTATTTCGGTCGAAACCCACCAATGTTTTTCTGGTGAAAGCGAGTTATTGGTTTGGTTCGTAGAAATAATTCAATTCCCTAATAGATTACCCAACGGCTGAATGCGATTGGAGTGGTTCGAGATGATTTTAATTGTAGCGAATATCGGGACAAATAATATCATACCTGCCACTCCCCAAATAATTCCTCCCAAAATTACCGCAACGATTACCGACAGTGCATTTAATTCTACCTCCCTCCCAATCAGAAGTGGCTCTAAAACGTAACTTTCGATCAGCTGAATGATAAGTACACATAATGCAAAAATTAGTATTTGAGAAAGATCATCAAAGAAAATAAGTGCAAAAGCTACCGGTAATATTCCACTTATCAAGGGTCCTAAATATGGAATTACCGTTACTAAAGCTCCAAAAAGAGTAAGGAGAAGTGCGTACGGGAGCCCAAAAATTAAGAAGATTGTATAATACATGATGGCTAATGAAAACATCACCTGTATTCTTCCCCATAAATAATGGAAAACCACTTTGCTGATTTTGCTTAGAGCCTCTTTTGCATTTTCTTCTTCGCGATTTGATGAATACATACTGATAATAAAGTTGAAAAGCTTGGTCCGATAAAGAAGAAATAAGAATACATATACAAAGACCAAAAGAAATTGGAACGTAAACTCGAGTATACCGCCAATAAAACCTGCTATTCTTGATTCAATAATTTCCCATAGAGTATCGATTCCCACAATGCTCTGTTGAGACTCTCCGGTTGCATCGGCAACTTCCTCTTGTATTCGTTCTATGGCCGTTCGTAACTCCTCTTCAACAGATGGCAGTTCTTCTGCAAATCCACTTATTTGATAAATAAACAGATAAAAAAAGATTCCTGAAAAAATGAAGAGTACAAAAGTACTTACCAATGACGATAGGATTCTGTTGAACTTGTATCTCTCCAATAAATTTGAAAGAGGGAGGATGAGCATCGCCAAAAAAATTCCAAAACCGATGGGAATTAAGAATGTGCCTAAATAGTATAAAAACAGCAAAACAGCTGCTAAAAATAGAAGTAAATAATTGGCTTTTTTTAAAAATTCCATGGTCTCTTTTTTTCTCTCTCGTAAACTAATATAGGTTTCAAATGTGTTTTTTTAAATTATTCGTTTTAAAAAAGTAGTAAATGATAGATTCAGCTATTTTGTTATAACTTAACCAAAATTAATAGACCTCAATAAAACACATGACCGTCAATCTCTCTTCAATCCCGTTTTCCGTTTTAGATTTAGCCTTAGTTACGCAGGGAAGTTCCATTGCTGAGACCATTCAAACAAGCCGTGATTTAGCTCTTCATGTCGAAAAATTTGGTTACAACCGAATTTGGATGGCTGAGCATCATAATATGGAAAACATTGCCAGCTCTGCCACGGCAGTATTATTAGGACATATTGCTGAGGCAACGTCTACCATTCGTGTAGGTTCCGGTGGTGTGATGTTGCCCAATCACTCCCCTTTAGTAATCGCAGAACAGTTTGGAACGTTGGCCACGATGTACCCAAACCGGATTGATTTGGGTTTGGGCCGTGCTCCGGGAACAGATCAGGTAACGGCAAATGCTATTCGTGAAAACCGCATGCAGGAAGTTCAGCGGTTTCCTGAAAATGTGCAGCTGCTTCAAAAATATCTTTCGGAGGACAATCACACCAGCAAAGTAAGGGCTATTCCCGGTGAGGGTACTAATATTCCGATCTGGATTTTGGGCTCCAGTACCGACAGCGCATATTTGGCCGCAGAATTAGGTTTGCCGTATGCCTTTGCCAGCCATTTTGCCCCTCAGCAGTTAATGCCGGCACTTCGAATTTATAGAGAGCGGTTTAAGCCATCAAAACAATTAGAGAAACCGTATGTAATGCCCGGAATTAATGTTGTTGTCGCTGAAACAGATGAACAAGCAGAATATCTGGCAACTTCAATGAAACAGATGTTTATGGGAGTGGTTACGGGCGACCGTAAACCTATGCAACCTCCTGTAGATGATATGAACCAGGTTTGGAATATTCATCAAAAAATGGCGGTTGAGCAGTTACTTGCCTGTTCGATAATTGGCAGTAAAGAAAAAATCAAAAAAGAGATCACCAGTTTTTTGAAAGAAACCGAAGCTGATGAATTAATGATGGCATCGTATGTATACGATCATGAAGAGAGGCTAAAATCTCATCAATTATTTTCAGAAGTGATGAAAGGATGATTGCCTGAAACTGAGGTTGAATAAATGGGAACATTTCATCATTGTACAGGTATTGAAAGCCGGTAATTATCTATTCTATCTAATATTTACATAATTCTTTGATTGGCAAATAAAGCCAATTATTTAAGTTATTATGAGATATAGGAATCCCACCTTCTTAAATAAGGTAAAAAGTGTCTTTCATTTCAATTCATTGTGCGAAAACAAATGGTTGGTTTCTTAGTATCAGCTAATTCAAGGGTAAAAATTGCAGGGTGGGGAGAGTTAGGTAAATAGCTGCATCAACGGCGATATTTAAAGAATATTGTGGGTCGCAACCTGTCGGGTGAATTGGGTTGCTAAGTGAAGCTTTTTTCTCAATATGCAGGAGTGATTTTTCCCAGAAAACAGATGAACATTTGGCAACATTTTTTGGTTCAATTTAGATCCGAAATTGGGTAGTTGGATTTAGCGGTCTGAGTTTAATATCGTCCTTAATTAGCGTTAACGTGGATAAAATTCCTTTTTTCTCACAAGGAATCGTGCAAAGAATTATTAAAAATAAATGGGGAATTAGGAATACGATTAATATTTTTTTATGATTAGAAACTACTAATTAACCTATATATTAATATCAAAATTGATATTAATAATAAAATAAATATCAAAATTGAGATTATAATATATACAGTTCTCAAAATCTGGATTAAACATTAATGGGCTCAGTAAATCCATCTAAGAAAAATTTAACTTCTCGTCTTAAAAAGCTTGAATCTGTATTAGGGTTAAAACCTACAGAAATGGCTGCATTAGGAGGATGTAGCCGAGCTACGTATTATCGGTACAGAAATGGAGAGTCTGCCCCTACATTGAAATTTCTTAACAAGCTTCTCAAATACGAGAATAACGTAAGTGCAGAATGGTTACTTGAGGGTGATGGAAGCATACTCAAACATACTGATGGCATTACTGAAAATGGGAATGAAGGCATTTCTACAAACAGTGAAAAGCAGGATTTTTATAATCTCCCCTTACGTAAAATGCACTCTGATGGTGAAAATAAACATCGTTTAGGCGACAATTTTAAGGGTACTAAAAGCATTGCCTTATCAAAAACCTTGTTGAATTTCTTGCTTAAAAAAGAAGATTTTAAAGGTTATGATGGTGCATTTATAATGGTTGTAGAAGACGATTACATGATGCCGGAAGTTAAAGAGGGTGGTATCATTTTAGTAGATAACAAGCAGGTAAAACCACAGGCAGATGGAATTTATATTGTGAGGTATGATGATTTTGTACGGATGAAAATTGTGCAACCTTTACCGGGGCAAAAACTAATGCTGACAACATTAGATAAAAAATTTGAACCCATTATTGTAGAAAAGGACCAAGATGGGTTTGAAATTCTTGGCAGGGTTATTTGGAGTACAAATCCTATTTAGCCATTCATAATAGTTATAAATTAAAATTTTATTAGAGATGAGCTCAGATCTTGGAAATAACCGGTATAAAGAACCAAAAGAAACCGGGAGAAACATACTGATTGTTGAAGACGACTCTATTCAGTCTTTTGTGCTAAAGGCAATGGTTATAGAGATAAACTATAACGTTCTTGGGGTGGCAAAAACAGGAAAACAAGCTATTCGAATGGCTAAAAAACTGAAACCTGATATTATTCTTATGGATATTACCCTGGAAGACGAAATGGATGGAATTGCCGCTGCAATTGAAATTAAGAGGTCTTCAAATGCCCATCTTATTTATGTTACCGGCAATTCGGAGGCACATCTTTTAAATAAAGTAAGTCAGACGCAGTATGTGGAGTACTTAGAAAAACCAGTATACCAAGAGCTTTTAAAAAAGGCGCTTGATAAGTGTTTTTCAAAAAAAATATAAAATGTCACTGATAGAAAAATTTCCTTTATAAGACCTAAATTACTTCAAAAACTATAATTATGGATTATATCTATTGATGTGTTTCTGATGTACCTTTGTACACAACGGAACGGATAAGTCAAAAAGACCCCGAATGCCGGCTCTAATAATTTCCCTGAGAATGAAACAAATCTATTGTTTTCTTCTTTCATGAAGCTATCGGAAGTACTCACCTAAATAAATATCAGGGACATATGTCTACAAAAAAATTAACCATTCTACTTACATTATTGCTGTCAACAGCACTCATAATATCCAGCTGTTCAAACTGGAGCAATGCTGCTAAAGGTGCCGTTATTGGATCGGGCGGCGGTGCAGCGGTAGGGGCTGTTATCGGTAAAACACTTGGTAATACTGCTGCCGGAGCCATTGGAGGTGCAGTAGTTGGAGGTGCAGTTGGAACAATTATTGGCAATAACATGGACAGAAAAGCCCGCGAAATGGAAGAAGAGATGGAGGGCGTAACCATTCAGCGAATAGAGGAAGGAATTGCCGTAAGTTTCGATAGCGGACTCTTGTTCAATTACGATTCATCCACATTACGACCGGAAGCACAACTAAATTTAGGAAAACTTTCGGAGATTCTTAGCAGAGACAAGGACACCATTTTAATGATTGTGGGTCATACCGATTCATCCGGTGATGAGAATTACAATTTGAATCTTAGTGAACGTCGTGCACAGTCAGCAGCTAACTTCATGATTAATGAAGGGCTGGTAAGAGAAAGAGTTCAGACCAAAGGCAGAGGAGAGCTCGAGCCAATAGCTGATAACCAAACTCAGGCAGGACAGCAGGAGAATCGTAGAGTAGAGGTTGCAATCTATGCAAGCCCCGAATACGTGGAACGCTTGCAGGCTGAAAACTAAACTAGTGGTGTTAAATCAAACATGAAATGTCGGATTCAACCTGTGAGCACCCACTGGATCTGAGCGTTGATTATTTGACGCTGATCCCGAGGTATCGGGACTGTCAGGTCATTATCTGACAAATGAGAATTGACATGACACTAAAAATTTATTACAGTTTAAAATCCCTTAACTAAACACTTTACAAGTGTACATTGAGGGATTTTTTATTGTTACGACAAGTGAAATTGACACTTCCCTCTTGATAACCGATGGTATCCTCCTTATCTACAATTCGAAATAAATTTTTAACAGTTAGAACGGTGTTCAAATGGATTTAAAGATTTCCGGTACAGTAAAGCAACTATTAGAAGAACAGTCCGGCGAAAGTAAAAACGGCCCGTGGAAAAAGCGTGATTTCATTCTGGAAACACCGGGTAAATATCCGCGAAAAGTTTGCATTACCCAGTGGGGAGATCAGATTGACAAAAGCAGTGTAAGTGTGGGTGAAACCATCACGGCATTTATTGATGTGCAAAGCAGAGAGTATAAAGGGAATTGGTATACCGATGTGAAAGCATGGAAAGTTGAAAAAGGGGACGCTGCTGCATCAGACGGAGACGAACCAAAAGATATCGACTTTGGTCCTGAAGGGGATGATGAAGCTCCTTTTTAGATAGCGGGTTGGTTGGCTTAAAATAACTTCTATACCCTTCCGTTTTTAATGCGTATTCGTTACATTTTTTATACGCATTTATTAAAATCAGTGATATGAGCAAGAAAACATTAAATCTCTCGATTGAGGAAAGCCTCAAAGAGCGGGCAAAACGAATTGCCCGTAAAAAGGGAATCAGTGTATCTCATTTTTTCGAAGAACTGATCATTCACCAGGAAGATCCTGAAGAGTTTACGCCCAAGCCCGGAAGTGCGGCCCATAAATTAATGAATTTAATACCTGAATCAGAGAAGGCAGATGATTATGATTATAAAAAGCTCAAAGAGAAAGCTTTAAAAGATAAATATGATCTATAATAACGTACTTTTAGATACAAATGTGTGTTTAGATGTAATGCTTAACCGACAACCATTTGCAGTGAAAGCAGGGGAAATTATTGATCGAACAGAATCAGGAGAGATCACCGGTAGTATTGCAGCCCATAGTTTTGATACGCTATTTTATATAATAGAAAAGAAAAGTGGTAGAAAGAAAGCACCATGGTGTTCAGATACTTCGCTCCGTTTTTAATGTAGCATTAGTAAACCAGGAGATTATTGACAAGGCACTCGCGTTAAACTGGCCGGATTTTGAAGATGCTATTCACTATGAAGCGGCCCGAGTCGCAGGTTGCCAGGCTATTGTTACCCGTAACGAAAAAGATTTTACAGGATCGGAACTTCCGGTTTTGTCTCCACACCAGTTTTTAAAGCAGCTTCTGTAATTAATGATGCCTTTCTTTAATCAAAGATGGTTTAATTCCCCGACCCCCAGTGTAATCGCTATCGCTTTTACACTTCCCCCTTCAAAGGAGGACACTCACCAATAATCCCATACTTTATCAAATAAATTATTGATGTACCTCGTGGGCTCTGCCCCCCGAGGTAGTTCATTAAATCTTGCTATAAGTAAAAAGACGAATCCACATTATATTATGGTATTCTGTCTTTTTCAGTCTTCTTGGGTAACAAATTCATTAAATATCATATTATAATGTGAAAATCATTATATTTCCATTTAAATGATTACATGCACATTTAAAATCACAATATAATGTTGGTTTCTGAAATTGGAAAACAGATAAAAGAACGAAGGGATGTACTGGGGATTACACAGCCGGATCTTGCGGAGATGGCTGGTGTTAATGTGAATACGGTTTATAATATCGAATCATGCAAGGGAAACCCAACGTTTAAAAAGTTAAATAGAATTGCTGAAATATTGGGGATGGAGTTAACACTGAGTGTTAAGAAGCCTGAACTATAAGTATGAAGTCAGCCAATGTTTATAGAAATGGAAAACTTGTGGGAGTGCTTACAAGGCATAACAGACATTCGTATGAGTTCGAATATGATGATTTATGGTTTAACAATCCGGAGAAACCACCCGTCAGTTTAACGATGCCTAAAAGCAAAAAAACCTACAGGGCCGATCACCTGTTTCCCTTTTTCTTTAATCTTTTGTCGGAGGGAGTGAACCGTAAACTTCAGTCGAGACAGTTGAAAATTGATGAGAAAAACTATTTCGATCTGCTTCTGGCAACAGCGCAAGCAGATACGATCGGTGCAATTACTTTGAAACCAAAAAATTAATAAGGTTGAGCTTACCAGAAATAAAATATTGTCCCGGTACACTGGCAGAAGGATTTGATACCTATAGTCCTACCTGTTTGAAACGGGCATTCAACGGCAGAAAGATCAGCCATTTTCTTCCCTACAATCCGCCGGATGTGAGTGAAGAAGATGCCGAAAAGTTTCAGCAGAACAGAAAACGTCTTTCTATATCCGGAGTGCAAGAGAAGGTGTCTCTGTTGTTGGAAAAGAACATCCTTCGGCTTACCGAAGAGAACGAACAGGGAACCTACATTCTGAAACCGATTCCGAGAGATTTGAGGAAAGTGGACCAGGTTCCTGCCAATGAACACCTTACTATGCAAATAGCCCGACAGGTATTTGATATTCAAACTGCAGAAAATGCCCTGATTTTTTTTAAAAATGGTGAGCCGGCCTACATCACAAAACGGTTTGATGTAGCAGAGGATTGTAAAAAGATCGGAAAAGAGGATTTTGCTACACTTGCAAGGAAAACAGCCGAGACAGCCGGGCCGAACTTCAAATATGAGTACAGCTATGAAGAGATGGCAGAGCTGGTTCAGCATTATATCCCGGCAGCCATGGTAGAACTGGAAAAGCTATTTTCGCTGATTTTGTTTAACTACTTGATCTGCAACGGGGATGCTCATCTGAAAAACTATGCGGTGATTGAAACCAAACAGGGAGATTACATACTGAGCCCTGCATATGATCTGATCAACACCAGCCTTCACGTAGATGACACCGCGATGGCATTGGATGATGGCCTCTTTAAGAACGACTATACTACTGAAAGTTTTGAAGCCAATGCGTTCTATGCATATGACGACTTTTATGAATTTGGCCTGAAAATCGGATTGGTGAGATCCCGTGTCGAGAAGATTTTGGCTAAATTCAGGTCAAACAGCGAAAAAGTTCAATCATTAACTGAGCGCAGTTTTTTGAATGGTGAGATGAAAAAAGCCTATATGAATTCTTACTATAATAAACTTAAAGCACTGAACTATTCGATGGACGGCAGGATTTGAATGAGTCTGAAAAGGAGTTTTGTTCAACTCCAATCAAGGATATAATCGTTGAATCACAACTGTCCGCGATTAACAAAAATGAAAGAAGACCGAATGACATCTGCCCCCTTTCTCGCAGAATATCTGCGAAGCTCAGCGGATTCATCTGCGGTTCTTTGCAAGAAAAAGAAGTGGAATCAATTTTCGATGTACAAGGTAAAACCCGCAATGTTTTTCGTTTAAAAATCCTCGCATATTTTCAGTTGTTTATCACTATCAGAAAGGAAATCCCGATGGTCGGGACGGGTTTCTCACGAAGCTTCACGCGAAGACTTTCAAATGGATTCTAAACTGTTTTGGACAGATGTGTCGTTTAATAATTTTATGGTTTGGGATGCCATTTACGGTTCTTTGTTATTACAATATATTGGCAACTCCTTTCGGGCAGTAATTTGAATGAGCAATTCACTAAAGGAATTCGATTCGATCAAAATCAATAAAGTAAACAATGTCTGCAATCGCATACCAAATCAAACTCGAACTTTCAGATTCAAAACCAAAAATCTGGCGTAGGTTGATCATTCCCAGCGATATGCTGTTGAGTGACCTCCACAAAGTAATACAGACGGCCATGGGCTGGACCAACTCCTATTTACACCAATTCAGTAAAGGAAGGGTTTTTCTGGAACCTCCAATAGATGATGACTTCCTGGATTCTGCAGGCATCGATTACACCGGCTATACCATCGAGAGGGTTTTGGAGGAGAAGAATGATAACATCCAATACGACTACGATTTCGGTGACGGCTGGGAACACATCATTACGCTCGAAAAGATACTGAATGATTATGATGGCAAATTACCGGTTTGTACGGGCGGAGCTCTGAATTGTCCGCCCGAAGATGTCGGCGGCATTTGGGGATTTCAGGAATTTAAAAAGGCGATGAAAAATTCTTCTCATCCGGAGCATGAAATGTACAAAGAGTGGATTGGAAAACTTTACGATCCGGAATATTTTGACCTTGATAAAATTAACGAGATGCTGAAAGAAGATGATTTTGGAATGATTGAGTTGTAATTGGATTTAAACCACACTACCTACCTGTTTTTCTGATGTTAACCTGGACAAAAAAAGCACCCGAGAGGCTGAAGAACTGCTTCGGAATACCAACGCTCAGATCCACAGGTCGCTTAAGAAATTCAAATAGAAAAAGCTATCACAAAGCTGAAAGGCTTGAAATATTTTACTGTACCCGAGAGAGGACTTGAATATAGAAATCTATGTCATCTTAACCCCCTGTATTTACATGAACTTATTGGTTTATTTAACTCTATTGTTAATATCTTAATGGTGTTAGATTACGGAGTTTGTGCTTCCAATGTGCCACCAAGTGTGCTACCAATTATAAAATTTAGTATATTAACAGGGAACTTGTAATAAAATCACTTCGATATGCCTGCAACGTATATCTTTTTTCTTCGGGAGGATCGGTCCAATAAACGAGGTCTTTGTCCAATTGTCTTAAAAATTACGCAAGACAGAAAGCGAAAGTACTCATCTACCGGTATTCGTATCAAGCCAAAGGATTGGAACGATAATCGCCAAGAGGTGCGTAAGGGTCACCCCAATTACAATAAGTTAAATCAGGAACTGGATATCATTCGAGAGAATGCAGCACAGGCTTATCGGGAACTAAATAGAGAGAAGCGGGCCAGTGCAGAAGCAATAAAGAAACGAATGGAGTATTCCTCAAAGGACGACTTCTTCAATCTTGCTGACGAATATCTTGAAGGGATTAGAGACCAATTCTATACCTGGAAGCAAAGTAGAGTGGCAGTCAATAAAGTGAAGGGATATTACAATTCTGCAGAATTACCCATCAATTTAATTGATGCTAATTTTTTAACCGGACTTGTAGAGTATATGCGTACAAAGCTCGGTAATAAAGCATCTACGATCCGAAAAAACATTGGGGCTATTCGAAATATACTGGACATTGCCGTTCGGCAACATCTGATACCTGAGAACCCCACAGAATCGAGCCATTTCCAACTTCCAAAAAAGACAAGCACTTCGCGAAAAGCGAAGCTTTCTTATAGAAAGATTCAGGAGATAGAAAACCTGAATTTAGAAGAGGGATCAAACCTCTGGCATTCCCGAAATGTATTTATTCTTTCGTTCTACTTTTGTGGGATCCGATTCGGTGATTTGGCAATGTTGACCTGGGGGAACGTTAGAGACGGCCGGCTTAAATATGTGATGGGTAAAACGGGCAATGAGGTTGATTTTAAAATCCCAGACGGTGCTTACCGGTATCTTGATCTTTATGATAATTGTGGTAAAGAACCCTCAGAATACATATTACCTTTTTTGAGATCACTTACCGATGAGCAAAGAAAAAGTCCAAGTGTAACCCGGAAGAAAGTAAATATGTGGAATGTGGTTATCAACGGGGAAAGAAACGATGAGAATAAAAAGCTCACCGGATTAAAGAAAATCGCTTCATTAGTGGGTGTGAATGAGATATTATCCATGCACGTTGCCCGGCATAGTTTCGCCCAGTATGTGGTAGAGGAAAAGAATATACCGGTATATCGACTAATGGTGTTGCTTGGTCATCAAAACGTGAAAACCACGATGGAGTATTTGAAGACGATCAGTGTAAAAGCAGCGGATGAGACAATAGATGAGATCTTTTAAAAAACAAACCCCGGTGCCTGCAACGGTATCACCGGGGTTCTGAACTTATAATACGATTAAAATAAGATGAGTACCGACAAAAGGAAAGAGCCAAATATATTCGATAACTTACTGGATGATTTTAAAACAGGAGTTCGGACTTTAGATAGTTTCAAAAATGGAATTAAGTTAAGAAAAGGAGTTATAAATCAGTCCCCGGACATTGTAAAAAATCACGTGCGCAATTTAAGAGAATGGTTAGAAGATTGGGAAAATGATTGGGGTTTTCAGATCAAGGCAAGAAAAGCGCTAAAAAGCCTTCAGGAGTTGGTTGACTTTGAGGAACACATAAACGCCACAGAATACTTCAAAAGAACTTCATTAGGGCTTATTGAAGATCTATCAACAGAGATTACAAAGGAAGATGATCGAAAGAAATTTGTCACTGAATCTGCATACTGGATTAGGCTTATCTCTGAAAAGGGCGTGGAAGTTAATAAACTCAGGGACGAAATAGCAGTCATGCAAAAGGTGATTGAAAAGGTTACGGAAGTTTATCCAAATCCATCAGACCGTAATTTTGCTAAAGAATACACATTGAATGAAATGAAAGACATAGCTGATAAAAAATATATTGAACTGGTTAAAGTTAAAGGGTTGTCAGAAAATAAGGCGGCTAAGGAGGTTGAGGGAATAATTAATGGACAAAGAAAGGCAGACACTATTAAAAAATGGTGGCACCCCGAATACCAGTAATCCCCTTTCCAAAGCTTTCCATATTGGAAAACATGAAAAATTAAACCCAATGTTATCATACGATGGAACTTAAAGACAAACCCAAATTCAATCGTATGCAAAACGTTGTAATTCTACCCGAATCAAAAGTAAAAGAACTTTTCCAGGGAGAACTTGAAAAGGTTCTCAAAGCGCAGATACCCCAGATTATCAGGCAGGCTAATCGAAAAGATTACCTGACCACAGGTGAAGTTGAGGAATTAACTGGACTCTCATCCAGGGCCCAAAAATATCACCGTGATTGTGGAAATCTTCCATACAGTCAAGAAGGGAGAAAGATAATCTACCAGACCGTTGATATTGAAAAGTTCATTGAAGATCGGCGTGTAAAAGGATTGGAAGGTGTATGAAAACTCCAACCCTTGGTCAAGGGGTCGGGGCTTCAAAAACTATCTGCAAACGTGGGCGAACCTTTGCAATTGTTAAAGTACAGTTCCAGACTCATACCTGCAACCCATCGGCCGAATGCTCAGGTGCCTACCAAATTGGCAAAGAAGCAGCTCGCTATTTCCGAGATTATGGAGGGAGTGAATTAGACCTGCTTCATAATTTGACAGTAGGACTTTGTCGAGTCTGTCAATCAAACTTTTTTGCAGGATTTTTCATCGAAAAAGAACTAATGGAGGAGCACAATGGCATATAGGAAGATTCACGATTCTTTCTGGACTGACCCGGATATGGAAGAACTAACGCCAGAGCAAAAACTCTTCTATATCTATCTGATTACCAATCCATATGTGAATCAGATCGGGCTATATGAGCTCTCGATAAAGAGGGCTTGCTTTGAGACGGGATACAATATAGATACAGTATCTAAACTGTTAGAATACTTTGAGGATACTGGAAAAATAAGGAGAAGTGAGGAAACAAAAGAGATTGTTGTAATCAAATTGTTTCATCACAACAAAAGCAATTCCCCGAAAGTTAAAAAACATGTTGAAGGTCTATTAAGCGAGGTTAAAGACACTTCTTTGATACAATATGTATATGGCTTTAAGGAGTATGGATACTGTATACAAACTGCTTCGCAAGAAGAAGAAGAAAAAGAAGAAGAAAAAGAAGAAAAACCCAGCAACATCGCTGAGGAGATTTATGAACTTTACCCTCGAAAAGTCGGAAAAGCAGAGGCTCTCAAGAAAATTAAAAAAGCTCTGAAAAAAGTTGACGCTGATGTTCTATCTGAAAAAGTACAACTGTTTGCTGAGTCTGTAGAAGGTCAAGAATCCCAATTTATACCCTACCCTGCTACATGGTTCAACCAGTGCCGGTGGGAGGATGATCCGGCTGAGTGGAAAGCATGGAAAGATCAAAAGTCAGGTGGTAAACCCACTGAACCTATTCCGCAATACCTGAACAGGAGGTTTGAATGACAGAACGAATCCCCCCACAAGCTGTAGACGTTGAAGAATCGGTTCTTGGATCGATGATGATTGATCCCGAGGCAGCTGATATCGCTATTACTCTTTTGAAAAAGAATGATTTCTATAAACCGGCTCATCAAATGGTTTTTGAAATCCTTCTGAAATTGAATCAAACTGGGAAGCCACTGGATATGCTTTCTGTCGAAACAGAGCTGAAAGATCAAAACCTACTGGATAAAGTAGGCGGACAGGGATATCTGGCAGATTTAACCCGAAGTGTTAGTTCATCTGCAAACATAGATTACCATGCACAGATAATTACAGAAAAAGCGATCCGGCGCCGGTTAATCCTGGAATGCAATAAGATTATAAAACAAGCCTATGACACCAGTACAGATACCTTCGATGTGGTTGATCAGGCTCAATCCTCTGTATTTGGAGTGGTTGAAAATCAAACCGGAACGATGAGCACAATGGCCGAAGTGATTCAGCTCATTGCTGCTGATGTGTCTAAAATACAAGAATCAGGACGACCGGTTGGACTGCGTACCGGTTTGGACATCGATAACATTCTTCAGGGCTTTCAGGATGGAAAGCTATACATCATTGGAGCCCGCCCTTCTATGGGTAAAACAGCTTTAGTAATGACCATCATGCGCCGATTGGCAAAGGACGGTAAAAATTCGGGTATTATTTCACTCGAAACATCACGTAAATCGTTGGGTTTTCGGCTGACTTCACAGGTTTGCGATCTTCCTACAGATAAAATAACATCAGGTAAAATGAACGAGATGGAGTTTAAAAAGTACGTTTCAGCCTGTGAAGAACTCTTTGAACTGGGAATCATTATTGACGATGAAGCTGCCCTGACTGCTCAAAAAATACGGTCTAAATGCCGTTTAATGGTCAAAAGAGGAGTAGAAATCATATTCGTGGACTTTCTTCAGCTTCTTTCAGGTGAAGGGGATAACCGACACCAACAGATTGGAAATGTGACCAAAGTGTTAAAACAGATTTCCAAGGAACTGGACATCCCCGTAGTTGCCCTTTCTCAATTATCGAGGAAGGTCGAGAATCGAAACGATAAACGACCACAGTTAAGTGATCTCCGGGAATCGGGGAGCATTGAAGAAGATGCCGATTGTATCATGTTTTTATATCGTCCGGAATATTACGGAATCACCGAAACGAAAACGGGTAGCACTAAGGGTATCGCGGATGTAATAATCGCGAAGAACAAAGATGGTCAAACCGGCATTCAACGTTTGAATTTCATCGCTGAATATATGCGATTTGAAAACCTCTCCTACGTACAACCTTTAAACCAAGAACACCCCCCCGTTCCTACTGTAGATGACTGGGATGTGGATATTCCATTTTAAAACCAGAGGTATATATGATTTCAATGAGAAAACTTTTAAGAATATCTGAAGCCTTGCCCCAGTGCTACCTATCAGAAAGCGCCGGAGCGTTCACCATAACTGATAAGCACGGCGAGGTGGTTGGAGAAATTAATATCCGGAAGAATTCATTACTGGTTCATTCTGATTACAAATGGCACAAAAAAGTGATGAAGTCATTGAAAAGGAAGGGGCTTGATGCTCAACTTAAACCCAAGAACAATACAGATGATATCATTCAGGTATTGTACGGGGAATTAACATAAATCACCTTTAACAGCAAATAAATAAACAATTATGCTTACTCAAAAAACCCTCGATAAAGGCTTGCCAGGCTTTAAATTGGCTGATGAAAACGGAATATGTATTATCAACAATCCGGCCGGCGACAAAGCGGGATTTATTAATCACCGGAATGGATCCATTATGATATTGGGAACCGCCGAGAATTACCAGCTGATAGCAAATGCTCTACAACCATACGGTGATGTAGAAATCACCCATGAAATTCCACCGGGACCCAAGTCTCGGGGACGTGCCCAGGGTTTTGGTATTGCCGCAGGGATTGTTGAAAGTTTACGGGGTGGCTGGGGCAAAGAAGACCTTCGGACAAGCGTTACGTATAATTACAACGAAAAGCAGGTTTTCATTGAAACGACCGATCATAAAGTAGCGCAACATTATTACCTAAAGTATCAATCTGAACCCAGTGCCATTTTTAACGGACGTCCCCAAAAGGTACTTCAGATAACCCTGCCCTGGGAGTTCTGCTTAAAAGCCGATGAGATTGCATAAATAGGAACCGGAGAGGTCATTTACCTTCTCTGGTCTTACACTTTCGAAAAAAACACTATGAACATTATCTCAAACATAAATCAGCTTGAAGAACACCAAATAAGGTTTATTGTAAAGCGGTACGCTGAATTCATGCCGCCACAGGGGGTCATTAATTTGGTTGCTGAGGTGTATAATATCCAGATAAACCGTGAACTACTGGACATGATGAACCCTTTGGTACCCAGTGTGTGCGCGTTGAGTAAAAAGCATGAGAAACTGTTTCTTGATACCCGTTCAAAAGTGCTTTCGGCTACCATTTACCTGCCGGTTATCGACAAACGTTCTCGGATGAAGAGGTTACAACAGCTTTATGAAAAGTTCGAGGATGAAGAAAATTATAAAATGATTATCGTTGTGATGGAAGCAGCCAGATTGGAATCCGGTCCGTTGTATGACGAGCTTATACAACTGCTTCGGATTAGAGAAAATATAGAGATTAAACCACCCGTTTATGAAGCTTAAAAGTTGAAATTAGTTGAGTATGCCGAGACTTAAAAAATCACATAAAGAACTGATTGTAAAGGAATTAGCCTGTTACACCCCATCTAAGGAGGTTCAACAAAAGCTACGGGATGAATATGGGATTGAGGTATCTGCTTCTCAAATTGCATTTTATAATCCCGATAACAACAGTTCAAAAAATCTTAGTGAGGTTTGGCGTGAGCAATTTCGGCACATCCGCAATCAGTATAAAGATGAGGTTGCCAAACATGATATCTCTGCCAAAGGATACAGGCTGGGAATGCTTCAAAAGATGTTTGAACGGCAATATGTCCGGGGTAATGATGTACTTGCCGCGGAGCTTCTTGAACGGGCCGCGAAAGAATTGGGTGGAGCCTATGAAGGAAAAGATCCTGATACCGGAGATGGGGTAACCATCAACAACTATATCCAACAGGTATATAACAAAATTGAGGGTAGAGAAAGTGGTTAAAACTCTACCTGATTCTTTTTAAAATCAACCCGTTTAGTTATTTTATTCATGTGCTGTGAAGGGCAATGAACCTTTAAAAACTATAATCATGGCACTATCCACAGCCCTTATGCTTGCCCCGTCAGCGATCAAGCTTGGAAGTAATCTATTAGGAGGCGGAAGCAAACCCTCAGACTTTGAAAACCGGCTTGGCCGGATGGCAGATATCTTTGAATCGGATGCTGCTGCGCCGATCACAGAAAACCGGGAGTTTAAGTCCGGTAAAACCCTTCTTGATCAGCGCGACAGGGATAACCGAAAGATGATTAACAATCAATCTGCAATCACCGGAGGCACGGATGAGGCGAAACTTGCCAATACCGAATCTGCAAACGAGAGCTACAACCAGGGATTGAACCAGTTACTATCTATTGCTTCCCGATTTAAGGACCGTTCGCAGGATCGGCACTTAAACCTGTTGGGCGCTGCCGAAAATGCACGTGCAAACCGGGTGTCGCAATACGGACAGAACCTGAATTCTATTCTTGATCCGGTATCGGAAGCAGGAAAGGCGTTTGCCATGGCTGATCTGTTTGCCAATCCAAAAAAAATGTCAAAGAAAGATCAGGGAACGGCTACTGAGATAGCTACCACTTGGTTAAACCGTCACGTTTAAAACTACGACCATGTCCACATTACAACCGATATCTACCCTCAGAGACCACAATAACGTACTTCGATTACGAACCCCGGAGAGCCTTCGCAATCGCCGCAGACTTCCGGGAATCATAGAAGAAGACCCGGAGCCAGAGTTAGAGAGCTCCAGAGAAAACGTGATCCGGTCCATTGAAGACCAGAAAGTTAGCCTGGACAATTTGTTGATGCCAGATCCCGAACGACCGGAGCGGGATAATGAAATGATTGGGAAGAACAGGAATCTTGCCAAAAAAGCGGCTTTAATTCAGGTGATTGACTCTATCGGTGAAGCTGTGAACCTAAGCCGAAACCAGGAGAACGCTGTGGTTGCCCCAACACGGTATGGAGATCTTGGTCTGAGTGCACTGGATAATATGCGTAATATGGATCAGGAGCACAAGGTAGACCTAAACCGTTATAACCGCAGAAAAGAGGACGTCGATCAACAAAATCGGCAGGCAGTTGAACAGGCTGTCAAAATCAATACTGCACTTGATACCAATGCTGCCAAATTTAGATTTGATTCTCTAAAAGATGAACTAAACCGGGCAAATGAGGATGATGACGCGATGGTAAGAAGACATCACCAGGCGGCGCTCCGATATCTCAGCGCCGGAGATTTAGAAACTGCTGAAAAACATTTACGGCAGGCGGGACTTATCGCACCACCACAGGAAGATGATCAGCCCCAGGAAGAGGTGAACTCATCCACATCGCCACCCCCTGATCAATCTGCTGATCAACCTGCAAAAAGATCTGAGACTGAAGAAAAAAGCAACACTTCTGATCTATCAGATGAAGAAGTACAGAAACGGGCCCAAGAGGTTAGCCGTTCCTTTATACAGTTACTCGAAAATAGTTTAGTAACTGCTGAGAACCCTGAAAAAATCGATACGATTTTAGACGTCCATAAAAAGATCAACCGGCAGCAAATGCTTCGGATTGGGGTACCGGAAGGCAGTGTTGATAAACTGAATCAAGAGGTGTTACAAGAATCAATAACGGATAGACTTCTTGAGAACGAAAAGCCTGAAGACCGGCGCAATATCTTTGCTGCGTGGGAAAAACTGTCTAACGATCTTTTAGGAGAAGAAAATGTACCCCCTGAAGAACGGGGTGAAGAAATCAGGAAACGGTTCCGTGATTTGATAAAAGATAAAACGACATCTCTTATTAGAAGTAATCAGGCCCATAATAGCGATTTAATATGGGAGCTTATGGAAATAGCAGATTCCCGTGGGGTCGATAGAAGAACTGGCTTAACAGATGATAATACTATAAACATTCTTTTCGAACGTTGGGGCGGTGAGCCAAGTAGTAATGAGGACCGAAACGAAAACCCGGACAGTCTGGATCCGGAGGAAGAGTCGGCGGAGCAAGAAGAAAGGAATAATAAATCTCTAAACCTTAATCGAAATACACGATTAGAGATTCAAGAAATGAAAAGCAATTAGATATGAAATACGGAAAATGGGAAGTTGTACAGCCTGATGGATCTGAACTATTACACTCGAAAGGACATGTATTTTTTGTGCAGGATACAGAAACCGGTAGTGATGATCTATTTGTTCTAAAAATCCAAAAACAAGGAACAATGACCACTATCTGGCAAAACCCGGATGGATCTACTGAAGAGGTGGAAAAAAATAGAGGTGAAGAATTTAAAAAGGAGATCAAACTAGCTGCAATGATGGATCATCCAAACGTGATTAAGGTTGTGGATTATGATTTGGAACACGAAACTCCATACATGGTTACCGAATATTGTAAAGGGGGATCACTGTCTGATTCTGATTTTTATAGATGGTCCGTGGATGAAAAAATTTACTGTCACTATCAAATTTGTTTAGGCACAATGCACATTCAGGGCCTGGGATATGCAAGAGCAGATGGAGGATTGCACAACATCTTTTTAAAGGCAGATGGCAGAACTCCTGTTATAGGAGATTTGGAAGGTTGCCCGGAGGCTAACACAGAAAGTATTGCCTCGACCATGGTAAATATATCCCAATTATTTTGGAGTATGATTCAGGGTAAGGTTTTTGAACGTATCCAGCTTAAGGAAATGGATTTGAATAAACGAATTCAGGAGCTTAATAATGAACTGGAAAAGGCTGAAAAAGAGAAAGCGGAACTATTTGAATCCACTGCCTCGGTATAACCGGCTAATTTATACAAGTGTCGCACATAAAGCATATAGGGGAATAAGAGCCAGCCTTATCTACCTAATGAAAGATTACCGGCGCTTAGAAAGGAAATATGGAACTCGTTTTTTCGAGTTTCCATACAAACTACTTATCTATGTAGTTTTTGGTGAATAACCCCACTCTGGTAATCATCTATAAATCGAAGCACTTCGCTACGCAAGATTTTATCATCCTCAAACTCCATGTAACCCAAAGGGTGTACCTTGTCTTCCCATCTTCGTAAAGACCGGTAACTATCAAACCACAGCAGATCAATAGCCTGTTTTCGGTTAATCAACTTATCTTCCTGCTCTCGCATAGCTCGCACAACCTCTTTCTCAAATATTTGTACTGCCTCCTGAAATATTTCATCACTACGATCCCGTAGGTTTTTAGCCTGTCGTAATAGTTGACGGGCTTTTTCGATTTCTGGATTGATTGGTGACTTTGTATGTGATGCTTCCATCTTAATTAATTTTTGCTTTGAAATTATTACCCCAGAATAATGTCCGTCCGGAATATTGAAAAAAATGAGAACACGAGCACAGTTATCGATCATTAGCTTTCAGGACCTTTAGCAAGGACATGACCATGCAACTCCTCTAAAAGAGAAAGCATCTCATTATAGAGGAAAATCGCGATCTCTGGATGATCTTCCTGAAATAGTAGAATTGAAGAACGAGCCTGAAGAATGGACTGACGAACGTCTTTAAAAGTGGAAGGATGATTGGATTTTGACATAATAGGCACCTTTTATTTATGGTTTAATAAGGGGCTGGATTATCCAGCCCCTTTGTTAATGGTAGATGTTATTTCCGCCCAAGCTCATAGTTGAATAAATCAAGCTGCAGAACCATCAATTCTTGATATAGTTTTTCAGCTTCCTTGGGGTGATTTTGTGAAACTTTTTTAATGGATTCCAAAGCCTGTTCCATAGTTTCGATGACGTCAGAAAAGGTAGTATTGCCATTGATGTTGTTATTAGACATGGTCGGATTGATTTAATTATTGTTGTATTTAAGGTGTGTTAAGAATTAAAATGGTTGCCCGTTTTGGCTAAAAAGCGTATTGAAATAATGGACGTGAATTTTTAGTTCTTTTTTTTGAGCCTGTTGAAGCATGTTTTTTGTGCCTGAGCTTGCACCATTCCAAAAAGCCAGCAGACCATGAGCATTATTTGCCATTTCTAAGTTGCGGACAATACCCCCAGCGCGGCCGTACTTTTGCCAGTTTGGTTTATAAATTTTAACCGGCAATTGATTTTCCTTGGCATAACGCAGCCCTAAAGCATCTGCGCCCCTTGCACCACCGGAGATGATTAAAACCTCTTTTTTATTCTGTAGATAGAAATCGCACACCCTACAGAGGGTTTCGTAGTTTTTAAAAGACCTGCTGCCTGCAATAATAAGTTTAAACATGCTGTATAATTTTAAGTTAGAATTTACACCCGCCCCTGCCTGCACACCCCTTTAAAGGCATATTTGCCCTGCAAAGGGTATGACTGGTAAAAAGCGACCGCCCCCAGCCATACCGGCCATACAAGCAGCCTGCAACCGTGACGGCAAATAGCAAGGGTGGGTTCTTTTGCCCACTTGTCTTGCCCTTGCTATTTGTTGGCTAAGGTTGCGAAACTTGCCCATGCCGGTGGAGCTGCGAACGACCCCCTCACCCCTACGTATCTATATGACAGCCATAATGTTTTAGGGATTAAGAGGGTATCTAACTTATCAGAAGTGACTGGGAGTGTGATCAACGGGAAGAACGGAGCGCGGCGAGCTGGCATGTTCTGCCAACCGGGGAGGCTGGGTCAGCCGGTCAGGAGGGCAGGCAAGCCAGCTTTACGATAACCTATGTTATATCGAGAGTGGTTGTTTGTGAGGGTTGAGAAAATGGAAGGTTGCTTTTTACCTGCCATTTTGTTGACCTGAACGCCACTTTTGTATAACTGGCCGTAGGTTATGTAACCGAAGGCGCCGCGCGTAGTGAACCTGGTACTACCACCTACTTAACAAAGGGCAAGGAAGCAAATGGCTGTATGTTCAGCCTTTTGCCAATCAGAACAGGGTTACAGGGATGAATTTTTAAGGGGCAAAGACCGGGTAGTTACCGGCTTTTGCACCCAGTCAGGTAATTTTGATACATAGGCAAATGGCAATCTTTTCCTGCCTTTTGCATCTCTGGACACCGCAGTTCAACAAACTAAAACAGGTAAAAGGCCGGAGGTGTACCGGCTTTTTAATCCTGCTGCAAACTTATTGTCAATGTATTTGCAATGAAATTCGTATCAAATGATTTAAGGAGCTTTTTCTACATGAGGTTGTTTTAAAAAGTGTTTTAAGAGTTGTTTTAAAAAAAAGTGTAAGGAATCAAGAAAAATGGGTTCATACTTATATGAAGAAAAATAAGAAAGAACCTTTTTTACACCGAATTCCCGGATGCGTGTGGGGAATCATTCTAATCATTTTAAACATCATCTTTATAGCTATATGGGATTACTATGAGTAATAGAAAATCAACCCTTGCACAACAGCTTATTTTAGTATCATCTGCTATTGCCATCATCCTCATGGTTCTGTTTCCACCAACGCAATTTGACACGTATGAACCAGTTAACGGACGAGCGGGAATCTATAGCGGATATCAATTTATCGGCGCCCTAAAAAGCTCAAATGAAGATATTCAGCCCTTACAAAACCCCGACTATGCCACTAGGGCATCTATTTATAAAATTGAACCGGTTCGACTTACTTTTCAAATAGTAGGCCTTCTCATTGTTACCGGACTACTTTATATAGCCTTTCAGCGGAAACACTAAATAAAGGGAAAACTATGATTTATACATATATAAAAGGCTCTCTATTACTATGTTTGGTTTTATTCTCCTCTTGCATTACCGTTCCCTATAACCAGACCGCAGAAGGGATCTTAAGTACCTTTCACGGGGAAGAATATCATCAGCTTATTCTTGAAATGGGACCACCCAATGGGATTTACAGTGATGGAAAGAATGGTCGCATTCTTCACTGGGAGGAAACTACACAATACACTCGTCCAGGGTTGAGCTACTCTATGGATTCAGGATCCGTTGATGCAAAGGTTGAGTCTTGGGACAATGTTCTATGGGGTGAGGCCTCTTATCAGGGTACATCCTATACCGCCTATATGCCTCCAAGAACTGTTTATAACACCAACTTTATTCAATTTTATATAGATCCGGATGGAATTGTGTATCACCATCGCACAAACACGCCATCTCCCGAAGAGCAAAAAGCGAACCGACACAATGCACAGGCGGTATACTGGGGTAAGGTTGCCGCTTACACTGTAGGAATATCAGCGGTTGTTTTGTTGGCTTTAAATGCAGGAGGGGGTGGATACTGATTAAGGAGAATGGTTTAAAAAAATAGGACCTGGAAGGAAAAGCTTGTTTATCAACCTTTTGAATACTTTGTGCTCCCAATGTGCCACCATTTTAAAATTTATTTCTAAATAAATTATTAATTAATAACAACTTACAAGAAATAAATCTATCCTAAAAGTACCCGAGAGAGGACTTGAACCTCCACGTCCAAAGGACATACGCACCTGAAGCGCACGCGTCTACCAATTCCGCCACTCGGGCATTTAAACAAGACTTGAATATACCAAGGTTTTGCATCCTCTTACAATAGAAAAATCCCACAAAGTGTATTTTATTCTTTAGTAAATCTGTATTTTTGCATTTCTTAAATGCATGTAAACAATTGGAAAAGGGGAATATATGATCGTATATCTAAATGGCTCATACGTAGAACAGGAAAACGCCAAAATATCAGTCAACGACCGCGGGTTTCTGTTTGGCGATGGTATTTATGAAGTAATACGAGTTGTGGAAGGAAAGTATGTTTTAGCTCAGGAACATCTTACCAGAATGGACGAAGGCCTTGAAGCGTTGGGTATAAATCTGAATTCCTCTGTGCGGCAAGAGATGCTTACTATCGGGCAGGAACTCATCAAAAAAAATAATCTGGAAAAAGGCCAGTCTTCCGTGTATATACAGGTAACAAGAGGAGCCGCATCGGCACGATCTCACACGTTCCCGGATCCACCGATATCTCCTACAGTCTATTTTTCTGCCGGCCTCTTTACTCCCCATACACAACTACATCAAGATGGAGTTGCCGTTATTACCGTTCCCGATGTACGCTGGTCACGCTGTAATTTGAAAACGGTCAACTTGCTGCCAAATACGCTGGCAAAACAGCGCGCACAAGATGCGGGTGTTAATAGTGCAATCATGATTCGTGATGGTGTGATAACGGAAAGTCCGAACGCCAATATTTTTGGTGTGAAGGATGGAGTGCTTTATACCTATCCCGCAACTCACCAGATTCTAAATGGGATTACCCGTCGGGCGGTGTTGAAAATTGCTGACCGACTGAATATTCCTGTTGTATTAGAACCCATTCCAGAACATAAACTTTTCGATCAGGATGAGCTTTTCTTTTCAGGAACCACCACGGATATTCAGCCAATAACCGTAGTAAATGGAAAGACAATTGGAAGCGGTAAACCGGGCGCTGTTGTACGTCAAATTCAGGAAGCTTACGAAAAACTGTTAACAACAAAATGATTTTGAAGTCAGGTGGCAGTACTTAACAAATTTTACCTGAATTCGGATGGATAAAGCATCCATCACCACTAAGAGAGCGTTGCCATTTAAGTTCTGTTTCAAGCTCAAGTACCCACGCCTCGATCTCTTCATCTTTCGTAAAAATGGATTCACCGTCTTCGATATAAGGAAGGGGATATTTGCTTTCAGCTGAATGATGGAGAGACGTTTTGTAAGCCAATACCATCTCTTTCAGCTTCTCTTCGAGCTCATCAGACTTTGAATCTTCTTTTTTTCGGTGAAGAGTAATCATAGCGGTACAATTTATTCTGTATCAAAAAACTCTTGAAGTTTTTTATGATTCCGAATTCGGCTTATAACAGAACAGTTCGCTTAAAGATAAAGTATAGCAACTTAGTTTTCTGGCTGCTCTTCCTCTTGCTGCGGTACAGCTGACTGTGTTTCTGATGGAGCCTGAAAATCGGATTCTACTTGATTAGGCATTCCCTGCTGCTGAATAGTACTTTGTGATTGATCACCACGATCAATTGCGAAGTTGGCAAGAACACTTAATGAAAGAAATAAAATCGCTAAAATAGTGGTCATTTTTGATAGTAAATCTGCAGTTCTGCGAGCACCCATTGCGGCACCACCGGCCATTCCCGCTGCAAGTCCACCTGACAATCCCTCTTTCTGCCCGGGCTGTAAAAGCACCACAATAATTAATAAAAAGCAGATTAGGGTAATGAAGCTAATGATAATTCCGTAAAGCATAGTATCTTTATATAATTCGGTTGTTCAATCGAACATTAAAAATATCACTATTTATACTCTTAACAAAGTGATAATGATCTTTATAAGGAGCCGTATTTTTGAATCCGGTACTGAATAACCTGGAACAGGTCAGCGACCTGTTTTACGTAACGTGAGTCACTGCCTCACGAAGATGACCTATTTTACGTAACGCGAGTCGCTGACTCGCAAAGACAACCTGTTTTGCGTAACGTGAGTCTCTAACTTGCGAAAAACCAAACCCAACTAAATGGAAGATTTCCAACAAAAATTAGACACCTTATTCTCTGAAACTAACGTACAGTACGGCAATTTTATTGAGACGTTCATCATCATTGCACTTTTGGTTGTACTGCGGTTTATCATCATTCGTATTGTTTATAATAGGGTTGAAGAGACAGCGGCGCGATATAAATGGCGAAAGAATGTTACCTATACGTTAGTATTTATTGGATTTATGCTTGTTGGACGAGTGTGGTTCGAGGGCGTAGGATCACTGGCTACATTTTTGGGGTTGTTATCCGCAGGTATTGCCATTGCCTTACGAGGTCCGGTTACAGATATGGCCGGATGGATTTTTCTAATCTGGCGCCAACCCTTTAAAGTGGGCGACCGCATTGAGGTGGGCAATAATAAAGGTGACGTCATTGATGTACGATTTTTTAAATTTACAATATTAGAAATCGGAAATTGGGTACACGCCGATCAAAGCACGGGACGGGTTATTCATATTCCAAACCATTTTGTATTCAATGAATCGATCGCAAACTATACCAGCGATTTTGATTTTATCTGGAATGAAATTGAGGTGGTGTTCACCTTCGAAAGCAACTGGAAAAAAGCACGCAAAATGCTTGAGCAAATTTGCGAAGATCATCTAAAAGATTACGTAGAAGACGCCGAACAACAGGTGCGAAGGGCCACAAAATCATATTTGATTCGGTACAAAAACCTGACGCCCATTGTTTACACCGAAGTTGTTAATATCGGTATAAAACTCACTATCCGTCATCTATCAAACCCCAGAAAACGACGGGGGATTAATCAAATGATGTGGGAAGATATATTGGATGCCGTAACCAAAGAGGATGATCTCGATTTTGCCTACAACACCATACGAATCTACCAAAACCAAATCGAAGGTAAACCCGGTCTCAAATAACGTGCTATTTTGGGATTGGCTGAATCAAGGTTTCTGCATTTTCCGCTGGATCGTTTACCTTTTTGCTCACACGATGAACGGTTATATCCGTAATCAAAAACAGTGATTCCGCTTCTTTGATGATCTCTTTTTCTGATGATTCTCCATCAAGCCACTTCTCTGTAAGTTTTTCATTCAAAAGCAGCGGCATTTGGGGAGATATGGGTTGGATTAGCGTATTTGAATCTCGCTGTAAAAAATCACAATATTCAGGTCCATTTTCTTTGAAAATTATACCCGCTACCGACATCACAGAGCTGTTCATCATTCGCACAAAAAATGGATGATCTTTTTCCCTGCCTTCTTTCCAGATATAAAAGCCACTTATGGGAACAATACAGCGAGCTGTCGCTTCCTTCACCATTACATCATTTTGCATTTCCCCATGGGATTGATCCGAAAAACGTTTTCCCCATCGAATTCTCTGAATATTCCGTTTGCTTTCACCTGCCGGTATAACCGGAATATGCTGGCCCCGACTGAGATTATAATGAGGCTCAAATATCGCATCACCCTCTCCATTTAAACTGAAAGATTCTTCAATTTCACTGCGATCGGCAAAAAATGCAATTCGTTTTATCATGTATAAAAAGTTTATCATTGTATGAGGAAACCATTAATAGAGAGCTTTGCAAAATCAGGAATTTTGATCAAGATCAAAGCCTGTGCGAATTCAAAACCGGAGTCCCGAAAGCGTTCGGGATAAGGATGTTGAATTCGCGAAAATACAGAGATTGAACAAAAGAACGGTTTTGCAAAGCCCTCTAATAATACTACATCTATAAATTGAACAGTTCAAGCAGCGTTCGGATGTTTACAAAAATATTTTACAATCCTGTAGAGGAACGTCTTAGAGCAGGATGGAGAATTCTGATTTTTACGTCTCTGCTCATGGTTTTGGGTGTTGCGCTAAATACCATTTCTGTTTCATCCCTATTTTTTACCATTGGGTTGGCTGTAATGGTTTTGATTTCATTATGGCTTGCAGCCGATTTTTTAGATAACAGATCCTTTAAGGAATATGGTTTTTCTTTGGCTGCTGATTGGTTTCGAGATCTCTTTACAGGTGTATTCATTGCAGCTGTATCCATGGGAATTATTTTTATAATCCTGTTTACTTTTGGCTGGATAACCATCATTAACACCTCGTTTTCTCTATCTGCTGAACTTGTGAGTTATTTAATTTTTATGATGGCTGTAAGCATTTGGGAGGAGGGATTTTTTAGAAGCTATCTTATCCTCAACATAAAAGAAGGAGCACAATCAGCCTGGATTTCTAACAGATGGGCACTAATTTTTGCTGTGTCTATTTCATCTCTTTTCTTTTCACTGGGACATTTAGCAAATCCGGGGGCTACATATTTATCTGCGTTTAATATTTTTGTGGCCGGTGCGGTTTTGGCCTATCCGTTTATTGCCACAGGAAGCATTGGCCTCTCTGTAGGCCTGCACCTTTCATGGAATTATTTTCAGAGTGCAGTATTTGGCTTACCCGTGAGTGGCAATCAATTTAATCAAGGGATCATTCAATCAAACATAAACGGTTCGCACCTTTTTACCGGAGGAGAATTTGGTCCGGAAGGTGGAATAATTGGCTTCATTGGTTTGATAGTGATGATTATTTTTACCCATATATATGTTATCTTACGAAAGAGAACGTTACAAAATAGATTTTAAGTTTTGTACATATATGAGCAGGGCAGATTTTTTTGACCCTGCTATTTGATAATTGAAATAATGATCTAAAAAAATAAAGAGGTAAAGACATTGTCGTTTAATCAATTTCGACTAAGCTCTGACATTTTGAAGGGATTAAGAGATGTAAATATTGAAAGTCCCTCACCATTACAGAAAAAAATATTTAAGGCAGTTCAAACCGGTTCTGATTTAGTCATCAACACAACATCAGAACAGACACCGGAACTTGGCTATTTAATATCGTTGCTAAATACGATATCTAAATCCGAACGCAGGCAAGGAACCCGCGCCATCATTCTTACATCATCTGAGGAGCGCGCAAAACAGATTGATGAATGGATATGGGCAATTGGCTATCACAGTTCCATTGAAAGTGCGTGCTACACGGACGAAAATGACATTAAAAAACAGCAGGCATCCCTTTCGGCGGGTCCGGTTATTGTGATTTCCACTCCCCAACAATTAGCGAACATTCTTCAGAATGGGCGAATGATTTTTCGTGAAGTGGATCAATTGATTGTTGATCAGGCCGAACAAATAACCGATTGGGATTCGGTTGATGTTATTTCTAAACGGGTAATTGCCCCTAAATGCCAACGAATTTTTACGGCTTCGAAGGATAGTAAAGGGATGCGCGATGCAGAAAAAAGACTGCTGAATGAGCCGGAACTTGTAGAAATCGAGAAAAAAACTCCCCCTAAAAAAGAGCTTGAGAAGGATATTAAATCTGAGGCCATCACCAAAGATCTTACCCAGTATTACATTAATGTGCCGCCACGGTCAAAAATTTCTACGCTGATGGCACATCTGGATGATAACAAATCAGACACGGTGGTTATTTTTGCAGCTTCGCGAAGAACCGCAGACCGACTGTATAAGATCTTAAGAAAAAGTGGTCGTCGTGCAGTAAGTATTCACGATAAAGTGGATGAAAAAACATACAATCAGCGGTTTCAAATGTTTACCGATGGTAGCGTCCAGCATTTGATTATCGGACAGCTTTCGGCGAAAGATATTCCGCTCGAGCACGCCACGCAGGTTATCAACTACGATGTACCTGAAGATGTTGATGAATACAAACTCCGTGCTGAACTTATTGGAGATGGCAAAGCAACTCGAATTCTTTCCCTCGTATCAAAACAGGATCGTGGTGATATCCGTACGATTAGTGAATCATTAGGTTATGCGCCTGAGGAAGTTCCACTTCCAAAATCGGTGAAGGAAAAAGCAAAAACAGAAAAGAAGCAGCCTAAGAAGAGCAAAACTCCAAAGAAACAATCAAAGGCAAAACCATCACCAAAATCTAAACAAAGTCGTGGTAAAGCTTCACGTAGTGGTCGATCTTCGAAGAAAAAAGAGAAGGGCTACAAAGGATTGCCAAGACCCTCCTATGATGGACTTAGCGGTGGACGATCAGGCAAAAAAGAAGAGAAAAAAGGAATTACCGGCTTTTTTAAGAAGTTATTTTCTTAAACCTTAGTTTCAAATAAGATTGTAGAAACCTGAGTTCGATTCTTAATTCTTGAATATATGGAGACTGTTGATTGGTTCCTTCGTGATTCTTCGAGTCTTAGCGGCTTCGTGGTGAAAGAGTTCGAGCCACATAATTGGGTTCATCAGGGACCACGAGGACACGATGGCGCGAAGGTTCACGAAGTTTTCCTTCATACCTGAGTTCAATTTTTAATTTGCAAGATCTATTAAATAAATACTTGTAATTACTGAATATAAATGTCGGATAAGTAAAGTGTTATCAATCCGGCAGCCCCCGACAACAAAGCCAATGGATATCGTCCCTGAGATATTAACTTGCACTATTTCAGGCTTTCAGCCTGTCGAATTCGGATAGAACCCAAAAACCTGAGCTCGAGAGGACTTTATTAACCTGATTTACAATCGAACTCAGGTTAGAAGGATTTTAGTTGATCAATCGAAACTAAATGAAGCTTGTGCCGTAACGTTTGTTATGATGTTTCGGTGATCAAACGCCGACATGTTTTGGTTAAGAATCCCTGCAATCTGAATGGTTGCAGGGATTATCAAAATTAAGGAAATATTCCCATTTGGTTGTAAATAGTGCCCACTTTATTAATTGCACTTATAAATGCCGCCGTTCTTAAATCAACGTCATGTTCTTTCCTGATCTCGTTGATTTCGTTGTAGGCTAATATCATTGTCTCTTCCAGTCCTGAGTCCACCAATTCTGCTTCACCACCTCCTTTTGCAAGATGACCAAGTTCTTTTTCGGTGAACTTGCGGTCTGAAATGGTTTCGATTACTGAGAGTATTTTTTTGTAGCTATTTTCCTCAAAACGTTTACCCATTCTGCCAAAACGAACGTGCTGTATATTCTTCAACCATTCGAAATAGGATACGGTAACACCTCCCGCATTCAAATAATTATCAGGAATAATAAGTGCTCCCCGGTTTTTTAATATTTCGTGAGCTCCGGATGTTGTAGGGCCATTCGCTGCTTCGCCAATAATTTTGGCCTTAATCTTTGCAGCATTTGATTCATTCAATTGATTTTCAAGCGCAGCAGGAATTAAAATATCGCATTCACTTTCAAGAACTGAACCATTATTCTCCAGCGTTTCAGTTCCTTCAAAACCAACAATTCCGCCTTTGTCTTTTTTATATTCCATCAGCTTATCAAGGTCGATCCCTTTTTCGCTGTAAATGGATCCGTCCATCTCGGCAACGCCAACCATAATTCCGCCACCTTCAATCAAATATTTTGCAGCGTGATAACCCACATTACCCAGACCCTGAACAACAAATGTTTTGCCTTCGAGTCCGGGTTTCAATCCCAAAGTTTTCATGTCTTCTTTGTTTTCACAAGCCTCACGGATGCCAAAAAATACACCGCGTCCCGTAGCTTCCGTTCTACCGCGAATTCCTCCCATAGCAATCGGCTTACCGGTAACACATCCTTCGGCATTGATGTCTGTACTCATCTGTCGGAACGTATCTAAAATCCAGCCCATCTCTTTTGCGCCGGTTCCATAATCCGGGGCGGGAACATCAATACCCGGTCCGATAAAATTTTTCTTCATCAACTCAAAGGTGTATCGACGGGTAATTCTTTCGAGCTCACTTTCAGAGAACTTCGACTTATCAATTTTAATCCCACCTTTAGCTCCTCCAAAAGGGACATCAACCACAGCGCACTTGTAGGTCATAAGCGCTGCCAAGGCCATCGTTTCGTCCTCATTTACCATCATGCTGTACCGAATACCGCCTTTCGTTGGCAGTTTATGATGGCTGTGCTCTACTCTCCATGCCTCAATCACTTCAATTTTTCCATTATCTCTTTCGATAGGAAAAGTTAAATGCAGAACATCGTTACAAATTTTCATCTGACTCAAAAGCCCTTTATCAAAATCTGTATAGGTCCCCGCTTTATCAAACGCATTGTTTACCTGTTGAAAAAACTTGTATTCAGACATGTATCCTCGTTAATTTGTTATAGTAGACTATTTTTTAAAGAAGGTTTGTAAATATAAACCCACTTCCAAATCATTCTGTTTCATTACATCAACTTTTTTTGATGAACAATCTTCCACTCATCAGGCCCGCCATTCAGTAATACAACCGCCAGTTCGTGGGCAAACCATTCCTCGGGCAAGCGATCCAAAACTTTTTGCTTCTCATTTCCAAGAACATCGTTTGAAGTATACCCATACATCAAACTACAGTGAAATTCTTTTTTACTGCACGGCTCTTGAAATGCTGAATCAATCGCCATACCAAGTTCACTGAAAAATAGGGAATCCCCTAATGCAATCACCATTTTTTGATAAGGGTTTGAACTGAGCTTGATCTCCCCAATTGAAATGGAATGGTTTTGAATACGTTGACTAACCTTATCAACCGTTTTTATAGTTTCAGTTTCATCCGGTGTTTTTACCGGTAAACGGGCAGCGGTAATATGGGGAAGAAAAGAGGTGGTTTGATGTAGTTTTGCAAGTCTGCCTATCTCTGATTGGAGAATTGACGTAACCTCAGGGTTTGGAATTACCCAAAGCACCAAACCCTGTTGAGAAGGAAGTTTTTTGTTATTTAGATAACTATCGTCGATGGAGTAAATTAACTCGCTTTTGCATGATCATTATGTTCCTGATCGAAACTAAAAACATTAATCAAAAACAGGAACGCAATAGCCCCTACAGCAGCGTAAATAAGTGCGCCAAAAACCATTAGTTCTATCATAGAAACTCCAATAATTACAGATCCTATCGCTCCGCCAATTACATTCCGGATTAATCCAACGCCACGTTTTATCATTATAAGATCAACAATTAACCCAACCAGTAGTCCAATTGATATGAGCCAGTAAATGGTTACCAAATTCAGTTCTTCCATCCGCTTGTTACTTTGTGTTTGATTAAATTCAGTACGAAGATAGGTAATTTCATATTTTTTTGCTCTATATCATCCCGATTATTATTCCATGGCCCAAAAAGATTCACCTCAACGAAAAATTATCCATATAGATATGGATGCATTCTTTGCTTCGGTCGAGCAGCGAGACTTCCCGCAGTATCGCGGAAAGCCGCTTTTAGTAGGTGGGTCTCCACAAGGAAGAGGTGTGATTGCCGCTGCCAGTTACGAGGCTCGCAAGTTTGGAATTCACTCCGCAATGCCCGCATCAAAAGCGGTTCGATTGTGTCCGTCCGCAATTTTTGTAAAACCTCGGTTTGATGTCTACAAAGAAGTTTCTCAACAAATTCGCGCAATATTCTTAGACTACACTGATTTAGTTGAACCCCTTTCGCTGGATGAAGCCTACCTGGACGTAACAGAAAATCACAAAGGAATTCCATCCGCCACGTTAATAGCCCGCGAAATTAAAAAACGGATCAAAGAAGAAACCGGACTCACTGCATCGGCAGGAATTTCTGAAAATAAATTTCTGGCAAAAATTGCGTCCGACATGGATAAACCGGATGGCATTTATTTGATATCGCCCGAAAGAGCCGAAGCTTTTATTGAAGATTTACCGATTGGAAAATTTCATGGCGTGGGAAAAGCCACACAAGAAAAAATGGAGCGACTGGGAATCCATACCGGCAGGGATTTAAAAACCTGGAACGAAGTGAATTTGGTAAAACATTTTGGTAAATCGGGCCACCATTACTACCGCATTGCCCGCGGGATAGATAACCGGATTGTGAAACCAGATCGAATTCGAAAATCTATCGGTAAAGAGCGGACATTTTCGGAAGATGTTTCGGACCTTGAGTGGATTGAAAATTTTTTGGAAGAACTGGCAGAAAAAGTCAGTGCATCGATGGAAAAACTGAACGCGGCCGGAAAAACCATCACCCTGAAAGTCCGCTACAAAAATTTTGACACCGTTACCCGCAGTCAAACCCTTTTTCAGTACACAAGCAGCAAGGAGGAAATTTCATCCATCGCCAAAACATTACTGCTCGAAACCGAAGCCGGCGAAAGGGAAGTTCGATTGCTTGGAATTTCCGTATCATCCCTCAATCTTACAGAAGGTGGATCATTCGGCGAACAGCTCGAAATCCCCTTTGAAAACTATTGATAATGAAATAATTGGAACATTCTCCCCTCCTGTAATAGGAGGGGTCGGGGGTGGTATAAAAAGAAAAAAGATTATAAATGGACCCAATAACCCACGGACTCGTAGGCGCAGCAGCATCGCAATCCGCAGCAAATAAAGAAAAGCTACGGCCCGCCACATTTACTGGTTTTGCTGCAGCGATGATAGCCGATCTGGATATTTTCATCAATTTCCCGTCCGATCCCCTTTTTAATATTGAAATACACCGTCAGTTTACCCATTCACTCATTTTCATTCCTGTCGGCGCACTTATTGCCACGGGACTTCTGTGGTTTTTCATGCGTAAATATCTAACTGTAAAAGAGCTCTATCTCTATAGTTTTTTGGCCTACGCAACATCGGGTCTGCTGGATGCTTTTACCAGTTATGGGACCCAACTTTTATGGCCATTTTTGGAAACCCGATTTGCATGGAGTTTCATTTCTGTGGTTGATCCCGTAGTTGCCGTCGGGCTTGCCCTTTTTGTGGGATTATCGGTTTGGAAAAAGAAAAAACCGATGGTTTGGGTCGCGTGGAGCTGGTTGATTTTCTTCCTGCTTTTCGGATGGGTGCAAAAAGAGCGCGGGAAAAGTGCGGCTACGGAATTAGCTCATCAACGGGGACATCAAATCGAAGAGCTTGTGGTAAAACCCACCATTGGAAATCAGCGATTGTGGAGAGCCAACTATATTTATGATGATCGTATTTATACCGATGCTATTCGAACGGGAATATTCTCAGGAATAACTATTTACGAAGGAGAGTCCGAACCAAGAGTTTTGATCGACAGAGATTTTTCGGAGTACAAGGGAACCACACTGTACAATGATTTAAAACGCTTCGAACGCCTCTCAGAAAACTTTTTGGTTCGTCACCTTGAAAAGCCGCAAGTCATTGGTGATGCCCGCTACTCCATGCTTCCCACAACTGTGATTCCACTTTGGGGGGTAGAAGTAGACACAACCGATACCGATCGACACCTCCCTTTCCTCAACTTCCGTGATGCGAGTGAAGAAATCCGTGAGCCTTTTATGGATATGTTGTTGGGGAAAATGAAACACTAAACTAATCAAATATTAGCTGAGTTCATTTGTTTTTCGTTTATTCATGAAACTCTATTAAACCTGAAAGTATATGAAAGAAATTATAAATGAACTTGATTTTGAGATTAATAAATTAAGAGATATCTCGTATCAAATTACCGATGCTTTAGATGATAAACATATTACTGTAAAAATTGATATGCTCCTTTCTTCAATTGATGTTTTTCATAAAGTGGTAAATAATGAAAGTCCAAAGTTAATATTTTTAAAAACTAAAAATATTATAGCTCAATCAGAAGAGATCTATATGATACTGTCTAATAGATATGAGAGCCTCGAAGAGACTCTAGAATATAATTTAAATGATTTTGTAAGGTCTATTTCAGAAATAAATAAGAATCACAACAAATTGAAAAATTATCTAAATAATGAATTGTCAGATTCTGAAAAAAAGATTGATCATTTTGATGATAAAACAAGCAACCTACAAAAGGAAATAACTAGTTTAGAAAAAAAACGGGGACATTAGCAGATAAAGTTGAAAAGGAATTAAGTAAATCAACGAAAATTTTTCAGGATAGCCTGAAAAATAGTAAAGCTACAAAAGATGAGCTAGATAGCTTACTTGGCCATGCTTCAAAATCAGTTATTGCTGGAGACTTTGATGAAAAAGCAAAAATAGAAAAACATCTGGCAGAAAGATATAGAGGATATTCCTTAGTACTTATTCTAGCTACTGTAGTAATTGTTGGAATTACATTATTTGAAACGATAGGTCAGAATTTTTCTTGGGAAACTTCTCTATTTAAAGTTTTACTAGTATTTCTTTTAGCAGCACCAACTGCTTATTTGGCAAAAGAATCTTCAAAACATAGAGAGAAACACTATAAATATTTACAGAAATCGCTTGATTTAAAAACCTTAAACCCGTTTATAGCATCACTACCAGAAGATCAGCAACATAAAATTAAAGGAGAGATTGCTGATAGATTATTTGCTCCAAAAGATATTGATATAAAAGATCATCAGGATGTTCCCTTAAATCAACTCGAGCTAATTATTTCTTTGTTAAATCGCATAGAAAAGTCTAAAGAAAACATCAATTAACCACTGGTGGGTTTGCATCACACCTACTGCAAGTCTGAATTTGCAGAGGGTTTATAAAGATGTCGGACAAGCTGTCCGACGTACATTTCTTCAAAATAAATCTCACTCACTTAAAACTTTTCTACAGGCTGCTTCGTCTTTAGATTGAATTCGCAAAAACAACTACAATCAGCCGGGACTGAATTGACAGAATTAGATGATACAACGTTAATACAGCAGTTTAAACGTGGAGACACGGCTGCTTTTAATGAACTGGTAAACCGATGGCAGGGAAAAATCCACCGGTTTGCGTATGGGTTTTTTGCGGATTCTGATGAGGCAAGTGACATTACCCAAAAGACATTTATAAAGGCGTATCAAAAAATGGATATGCTGGATGATCCAGGGAATTTTTCGCCCTGGATTTACCGGGTTGCAAACAACCTTTGTCTGGATGAATTAAAACGCGCCGGACGGAGAAAATCCTCACCGTTGGAAGCTTGGGTTGAGCAATCCATCGAAGGCGAGCAGCTTTCACCTGTGGATGAACTGGAAGCGAGTGAGCTTGGAAAAATTATTCAAAAAGCCCTGCTCACTCTGCCCGATGAACAGCGGGTTGTAGTGATCCTAAAAGAATATGAAGGACTGAAATTTCGGGAAATTGCCGAAATCCTGGAAGAGCCGGAAAACACGGTAAAATCTCGGCTCTATTACGGACTAAAAGCATTAAGAAGAGTTTTAACAAAGTGGAATATCCCAAAACATTATCTGAATTATGACTGAACAAGAAGCACAAAACCAATTGATGGACTATCTCTACAATGAGATGGATGATGAGCAAAAAGTAGCATTTGAGAAATATCTGGAAAGCAATCCGAAGCTTCAAAAAGAGCTGAAAGAAATGCAGAATACCCACAACCTGCTTGACAGTGTACCAACCGATACACCGGCGTATAAATTTATCGGCGTACCGCAACAACCCAAAAACAAGCGGGTCTATACTTTCATGAAACCGGCACTTGCCGTGGCTGCCTCTCTTTTAATTGGGGTGATGATTTTTGCTTTCGCAAATATGGAAATGGGTCAGACAGAAAATGGATTTTACCTCACATTTGGCTCACCACCGGTTGAGGAATCCGTAAGTGAAGAGGCTGTGGTTGATTTAATGAATCAGATCAGAAATGAAAACCAAGTGTTGATGGCTGCAATGTTCGAACAAAATCGTGAGCAACAGAATGAACAGCTCGAACTGGTTTTAACCGAACTTACCCAATATTACGAAACCCGGCGAGATCAGGACCTTTTACTGGTTGCCGAGGGATTTGCACAGCTCGAAGAGGAGACTACAGATCGATTTGTTCGAACCAATGAAACCATCGAAGACATTTTTTTAGCACTTTATAATCAATAAATCATAAAATAATGAAATCAACTAAACGAATTGTACTCGTACTGTTACTGATGCTTTTGATACCGATCTCCGTGCTTTTGGCACAGGATGATGGACTAAATCAAGACATTCGAATTGGGGAGAAAATTCTCTCGGAATTAATATCGGAAAATGAGAATGATTTCCTCTTCCAAACGGGGCAATCTCCAATGGTCCGTGGCGAATATATTCCCGATTATGGCGTCCATTTTGTATTGGGAACGGGTGTATCAAGCCGAAGCATTATAGCCCGAGTTTTTTCGCAAATGGAGAATGATGATAAGTCAGAATCTCCTGAAGATATTGGAGAACGCGTTGAAAAAATTATGCGTGATTATCTCCAAAATTACGCTGTTGTTTCCCGTCATTTAGCGGATGATGAACACGTGCGCCTTACGTATAACTCACAGAATAGTGTGACCAGCGTTACAATCAGACCCAATTCTCGATCAGAAAAGCGTTTGACTGTCCCCAGTATTTCCATGTGGGCAACGGCAGCTGATTTAAAAAACCAGAGAAACGGATCCATTTCTGATGATGAACTTCAACGAAGAATTACCGTCCAAAATATTTCCAATGATGATATTGGGAATGACTTGAAAGTGTTCTCCTCAGTGTTAAAAACTTCTCTTGATAATGCAGAAACAGAACATTTACGTGCCGGCAGAGATGTTCGGTTCGATTATATCCCGGATCTTGGTGTTCATTATCATGTGAATATTACAACGGCTGGAATTTTTGGCATGGCTGATTTACAGGGGGTTGGACGCAGGATTGATGAATTAGATTTAGGTATTTCTGATATTGACATTAACTTTGGGGAGATTGAATTCGATACCACCGATCAGATGAGATTCCATGCCCCTGAAATTGAGTTCAAAATGGATAGCTCCAGAATTCACATTCGCAATCTGAACGACAGCATCAGGATTGATCTTGAGGAAGTAAGAAAACAAGCTGCGGAAGCTCGCAAACAAGGGGAAATAATTCGCGGTCAAGCTGAAACGGTTCGTAGACAGGCCGAGGATATTCGCAAGCAGTTCGCATTTAATGTTGCTGCAAGAGATACAATTGATTATTCAGAAGATGCCGAAAAAATAATGGATCAATTAAATCAAGTAGTTGCCGATTATGGCCAAACACTACGATCCCTTTCTGATGGTGAGCAGCTGATGATTACAGTAAACTGGCGTGGACGAAATCTGCCTGAACGAACCACGCTTCGAATCACCAGAGAGGATTTGTTGAACGGGCGATCACCGGCAGTAACAGAATATTGATTTAATATGTGACCTCGAAAAGGCCGTGCTGAAGCTTATCAGCATGGCTTTTTTATCTTTATTCTAAGGAATCTAAGACCTCTAAAAATACAGCAGGATTATACACAGGAAGCTCACTTTTTATAAAATCTTTTTGATTCCTGGTGACAATGGCTCCTAAATTAGCGTGGACTGCCGATTGATAAAGAACAGCGTCTTCATAATCTTTGAAATTACTATCCAATGCATCTTCTAATACAACACGGTTGATGTTAGAAACATTAAATATTTTAAGAATTTCCCGAACATGCTTGTTAGCCTTTTTTGCAGATAATTCTCTTGACAGCAAATAGAAGATGGTCGTTACGGTTGTACCACAAATCCAACCTTCAATCTCTCCTTTTTCAGCCAATCCGATTGCTTGGGCAGAGGCCTCAAAAAAGGGCTCACGCTTCAGGAAAACATCTAATAGCACATTTGTATCGAAAAGGACTTTCATCTCAAATACTTTTCTTCCAAATGCTTTTTATAATCATCTTCCCGAATATCTTCCTTTTTTAAAATACCGGTCAAAGACGCTGTAATGGGAGGGAGTTCACGACCGGTTATTGATTGCTCAGAATCAATAAGGGAAAAATAATCGGCAACCATCTGTGAAACGGAAGTTCCTTCTTGCTTAGCCCGTTTTTTGGCTCGCTTGATCAGTGAATCATCTAAACGAAGTGTTAATTTATTTTTCATGACGTATTTATTTTATTTAAATATACGTCATAGGAACGGGGTCACGCAAGGAAAATTATCATATTTAGATAATCTATGTCAGACAAGCTGTCTGACGTTCATACTTGTAACCCGGTCAGCTTGACCTGGAAGATGAATTCTTTAGAGAATAACAATCATTTCGAATCAGTTTCTTTCGATAGTACAATGGCGACGGATAAACTACCCATTTGATAAAATATATCGGACAAGCTGTCCGACCGACAGTACCCCGGTCAGCCTGACCGGGAAAGATGAATGTAGTAGATGCAGATACGATTCGTATTCCTACATTACATCTTGCTACCGGTTGATAAAAGCGACGGACAAACTTTTCGTGACAAACTATGTCGGACAAGCTGTCCGACGTACCAGTCAACAAAATCAAACCCCAAAAACAGCTTCTTTTTTCAGGGCTTTTCTTAGACGTTGTTCGTAATCAGAAGCTGTAATTTCAATACATCCGAACTGGGAAAGGTGATCGGTGTAAAACTGTGTATCCCATAGCTCAAAGCCACCTTTATCTAATATTCGGTGGCAATGCCAAAGGGCAATTTTATCTGTCTCTTTTGCATTTTTGAACATCGATTCTCCAAAGAATGCGCCGCCGAGAGAAACACCATACAATCCACCCACTAACTCATCATCTTCATAAATTTCTACCGAATGGGCATTCCCGGCGTGGTGCAGAATTTCGAACGAATCGATAATGATATCAGATATCCAGGTGGATTGGCGATCGGCACATTCAATCATCACCTGTCGAAATTGCGTGTTAACTTTGCAGGTGTATCTCCCTTGTCGGATTAAACGTGCAACATTTGATGAGACTTTAAACTTCTCCATCGGAATAATTCCTCTCATTGAGGCAGAATACCAACCCACGGAATCATCATCCCGCGCTTCACTCATTGGAAAAATTCCCTGACTGTAGCTTTCCAGTAAAATTTCAGGCGGAATGATTCTTTTTGAGTTGGAATCCATCATAAATTACGTGATTTCCTTTTATAGATGACGGTTTTTAAGTGTGGTAATATTAAGAATCTCCTTCAAAGAAGGGAATATTCAACAGGGTTACCACCTAAAAAGAATTAAAATTATATCGTAGTGACACAAATACATATCTACTCAGTACATTCGATCGATAATCTTCGATGTAGTCTTCTAAAATGGTGCGGTTGATGTTGTCGTTTTGGCCGAGGATGTCGAACATGGTGAGTCTGATTTCGGCGGATTCATCATCAAAGAATTTGTAAGCGATGGAGCCGTTCCAAAACACATTGGTTTGATTATAATCATCACCCAAACCGGCATAGTGCTGGAGGTTTACATCGCTTGCTAAAACCAGACCTTTCCACGGCATTAAATTGAAGGAGGTGGAAGCTCGTCCGGCGTAATAATTGTTGTTGAGTTCCGGACGGATGGAATTCTCCACAATATTGTAATTAGCGTTGTAGGAAACCCTGAAATCAACACGGTCGCTGATATTGCTGCTCAGCATAAACCGGGAATTCAGCCGGTAAGTATCGGTCAGGTTGCGGGCATCATCAATAAAAGACGGTCGACGGTTAAGCCCCAATCCGGCATTCAGACTCAAATTGCTCTGTAAAATATCGACGGGAATACTTCGGTTCAGATTTGAATAGATGCTAAGTGCATTCCCAATATTATCCGGTGAAATGAGTCGTGAACCGCGGGGCAAAATCACATCGCCCTGTAGCTCCGTATCTTCCTGTGCAACAAGCGTGCGGTTTCCGATGTAATTTTCGGTGAGAGTCATCGACAAATAGCCCGACGTTGAGCTTCCTTTTTCGGGATTGGCATTGCGAAGCCGAATTGTTGCACGATGGTCAAGTTGCTGATTCAAATCAGGATTTCCGGTGGTGAATCGCTGCGGATCGGAGTTATCAATCACATCCTGTAACTGCCGTACTGATGGCGTTCGGGTACTTGTATTGTAGGAAAGCCGTATGTTTGATCGTTCTCCAAATCGATACTGAACGGATGCATCCGGCAGGAGATTTTGCCAGGTCTGACTAATATCTACCGATTCGGGAAATGTTTGAGCGCCTGAAAGTCCGGTGTGCTGCCAGGAAAGGCTTACGTTTGTGTTGACTTTTTCTCCCCCAAACCGATAGCTGCCCCGCAATCGGTTTGTAAATAGTTGATTATCGTAGCGGTTGGTCAAGGTTGTATCAATAACGCTGTAGCTGTTGGTGGCTTCATCAAACCGAAACACATCCTGCACGGATTCATTGTTATTCAGCGAGGGGCGATAGCTGACCAAAAACTGAGTTTTATCTGTGATCGGTTCCGTGTAAGAGAAATTTCCGGTGAAAGAGTTACCGACTGTAAATGTTTCTGTTTGCTGATCGTTTATGATTTGATTATCGGGTTCGTTTGAAAATTCAGTTTCATCAAATTGATATCGTTCTCCGTTCTGATCGCTGAAATTCGTTCGAATATTTGTCGAAAAGGTTCGCCCTTCGGTTTCAAACCGGTGACGATAAAGCAACATGGAGTTGATGTTGTAAGAGGATTGATCGCTTTGGTTTTCCTGAAAAATGTTGTTTAGCAACTGGCTGTTTTCATCGAGAGTGAGCCCATTAACGGTTCGAAAGGAGTTGTTCCGTTGAAAATTCATACTGGGTGTAAAGATAAAAGATCGCCGGTCGTCGATGGTGTGTTCGAGGCGCATATCAAACCGGTGGTTGTAGTTATCGCCGGTGCTTCTGGTTTGTTCTTCGTACTGCTGATCGGCCGAAAATCCGGTCAGGTAAAGTCGCTCGCGATTCAGGCTCTGCTCGTTGTCGGTCAGATTAAAAAAGTAGCTCGCGTTTATTCTCCACGAATCATTCCATCGGTCGTTGTAGTTGATTCCTGTGGAGTGCACGGAGTTAATTCCTCCCTGGCCCCCCGTTCGAAAGTTACTTGCCGCGCCGCCTCGTCGCCCTCGCCCGCCCCCACCTGAAGCTTCCGAAATGCCCAGCAAATCTTGGCTCGAAAAATTTTGCTGATTCAGGTTATTGGTCATTCCAATTACCGACACTCGTTGTGTACCGTTAAAATAGTTGTAGTTTCCGCCTGACATGTATCGATCTTGAGTTCCGTAACCGGAATTGATCCGCCCAAATTGTCCACGGTTCATCCCCTCGCGGGTAACAATATTGAGGGTACGTGATGTATTCCCATCACGGAATCCGGTAAACTGAGCCTGTTCACTGTCCCGATCAAAAACTTCAATTTGTTCTACAATTTCTGCCGGTAGATTTTGCAGCACCAGAGTAGCATCATCCCCAAAAAATTCTTCCCCATCTAAAAGCACCCGATTGATCGTTTCGCCCTGTGCCTGAATCTGACCGTCTTCAACAATAAATCCCGGCATTCGGGTAACCAAATCCTGAACGCTGGCATCCCGGTTTGTGCGATATCCGTTTGCGTGAAAAGATGTGGTATCGCCGCGTAATTCCACTCTTGGGCGCCGCGCTGAGATTTGGAATTCATCCATCTCAAGCAAACCGCTTTGGAGACGAATTTCCAACCCGTTTACATTTTCATCTTCAAGAGATAAAGAATCAGATTGAGTGCTAAATCCTAAAAAGGAGGTTTTAATGATGTATGATCCGGGATCGAGGTTAGAAATCTGAAACCTGCCATCGTTCGCAGAAGCCGTTCCTGCCACGTAGGAACTGTCTGGCATTGAAAGCAGCTGAATATTCGCGCCGTTCAGGGGTTCGGCTTGATCCTCTTCAAGTGCGAAAACGGTACCTGAAACCTGTGATTGGGCAAATAACGTACTACTTCCCGCTCCCCAAAAAAGGACACATATCAAGAGCGGGAAAAATGAGCGGAAGATAATTGCGAACATCCTGAGCGAAGAAATAAAATGATCGTATAGGGTGGATAAGATACTATCCAAACACTCACAAATTGTTTCGCCGAATATAATTATTTGTAAAAAGAAATCTCCCCTGGAGGGGAGATGAAAGAAACGGCAGTTCCCGTTTCTTTCTGAGGGGTGTCCTTGTGAGCCCAATAAATATCTATGAATTTTTTCGCTACCCATAACTACACCCCTCGCAAAATCATCTAGACGATGATAGTGAGCTCCCCCCAAGGGGAGATCTTATTTCTTCCTCCTCACAAAAAACATCACCCCTCCCAAAATTAACAACAACAAAACCACCGATGGCCAAAACCAAAGCGATCCGCCATCTACCTGAACCAACCGGCTGTTTGAATCTCTATACTTATCAGGAATGATTGAATTTCCCGATTCATTAGAAATAGAAAACGACGTCGCATAATCAATGACAGTCTGCCAGACTTTTAGTTCGTTTCCATCTTGCATTACAATGGCATCGTCAAGCTCAATTAATTCACCTTCGCTGTTTTTGAAGACTATTCCAAGACTTGGCAGCAGATCGCCCACCATTGGCAAAAATCCGGCAATGTAATAATCGGTCACTACATGGTAAAGATTCTGATCACTCTTTTCGAGCAGACGCATTCCATCCTCTTGCTGAATCCCATTACCCTCAAAAATCTTCGCACTCAACACAGAACTCGAACTTGGAAGTGGCTGATCAATCACCGGAATCGTCATCCACAACGCGCGATTTGCATCGTATTCCATGCTTGCCCCGGAAAACTGCAAAAAATAATTGTCCATTAACATTTCCGACAGTAAAACCGACACTTCCATCGCGTTACGGATTTCCTCGCCGGTCAGGTAAAACGACACAATCGGGTAGCCGGGATTTGAGTCCGGACCGGAGCCGAGCCCAGTTGTGGTCATAAGATCATAAAAAGAAATTTCTCCCTCCGACCACGGCATACTTCCCGGATTGATGTTGCCACGAATAGCACCATTTGCCTGAACGGCTACGTCCACTTTTTGGCCGGTAACTTCGTTGGTCACCATCCGCATGGCATCTGTTATGAAATTCCCCATCGCCGATTCCTGTTTGCGGGCACGGTTCAGTGGAAAATCAGACCGCGCAATAGTCTCTCGGATATCAGTGATTTCTCCGTCTGTTAATTCGGCAACCCATTCGTTCAATAGTTCCTCGTAGTGATTTACTTTTTGTTCTATTTCCGGATCAACGGGTGTTGTGTGATCGAGCCGGATCAAAAATGGATTCTCTGTTTCTTGATTTCTTACTTCAACACGGTCTTCCTCAGGTAGCCAATTCAGTTCCAACTGCCCCAAATATTCGGTGTACGATCCGGCCTGAACGATGATTGTATTTCCTTCGGTAATGGGTTCGAAAAGAGGCGTGTGAAAATGTCCACCCACAATCACATCAATCCCCTCAACTTCCCGGGCCAATATTTGATCTTCAATTTCTCCGGAGTGATTTACAGAGATGATCACATCAGCCCCCTGATCTTGTAAATCTTGAACGGCTTGATTTGCCGCATCCAGATAAAGCTCGAACGTTACCGGTTCGGGCGAGGCGGTTTTGCTGATGGCATCCTCACCAATCAATCCAAAAATACCCACTCTAAGCCCGTTATCCAGAGTTTTCATCATCGTTTTTTTGATTGATGCTTTATCCAAAGGATGATCTTTCGGGATGATCAGGTTCGTACCCAGAACGGTTGTTTGTTCGTGGGCTTCGGGATATCCTGCCGTTTTCAGATAATCGGCAAGCACTTTGGTGCCGAAATCAAATTCGTGGTTTCCGGTGACCACGGCGTCGTACCCGATTTGATGCATCAAGTTCAGCTCGGCAGCGTATCCATTTAGCGCAAGCCAGCCGAATGCTGGTCCGCCAACAAAATCCCCACCTGAAAGCAGAAGTACCGGTTCATTTACGGCTGATTTTTGATCACGGATTTGCTGTACCATTCCCCCTAATCGGGCAAATCCGCCAATTGCAGGATTTTCCATTTCAGGGTGATGATCCACAGCAGGGTGGGAAATCAGGTGGGAGTGTTCGTCATTGGTGTGAAGGATGGTGAAGGGAGTTTTCTCTTGGGCAAGTGCATAATCCGGTACAATCAGAACTATCAGCAGAAAGTAAAAAATGTGTTTTAGCATTGGAATAGTTTTGTGTGTTTTTCTGAATGTAGGACTTTATCTCTTTAAGGTCATTCTTTTCAACGATATGCCCGCCGCTAAATTCATCTCCTAAAATCAGCATGGAGATGCCGACTCGGGGACCGGCATAACTGTTAGACTTTTTACATCAACCCAACCCTATTCCTCCACAAGAAAATTTCTGGCGCTGGCTGATATTGCAAAAAAGTTGTCAGATTTCCGGGGTGCTGAACTGTAAAATTGAACTAAAAACTGTTTTAAAATAGTTCTTCATTGCATCCCCATTTTGTCTACTGTAATGGCTGATATGAAGATTGTAAACCTCCTAAATAGTTGGATTTACAAATATTCATAGCTACATTGCGAGTTCGTATATTTAAAAATATATCTTACACTTTGATACACAAGTGTAAGTATATATTGATCAATCACTTACTACATCTTATTTATTCTTTTATATGCTGAAAAGCAGTGGAAACATATTACTAATTAGTGAAAATGAGGTCAGGCTCGGAGAAATTCGTGCGCAACTTTCTCCTCATTTCAATGTTTTTACTGCTGTTAATTCACGCGAAGCTTATCGATATTTGACAGATTTTGATATGCATGTTGTTCTCTCAGAAGAACGCATGAAAGATATGACCGCGATTCAGTTTTTTGAAAGTATCAAGCCTGAGTTTCCCAATATTGTTTCCGTGGTGAAAGCAAATTCTTCTGATCTATCCGTTTTACGACAGGCCGCACAAACGGGGAAAATAGACCAGTTTTTACGAGTTGAAGCAGATTTTGATGATATGTTTCAAACGTTGCATAGCGCAATTAAACAGGCTGAACTTTTGGATAAAAACCGGGTTCTTAGCAAGCAATTGAAAACTCAGACAAAAGAGCAACAGCGTATTTTAGAATTGTTTAATAAATACGTTCCCCAACAGGTTGTAGAACAGACGTTAAGCTATGAAGAAAATGAAATTCTTCAGGGTGAGACAAGGGTTGTATCGGTACTTTTTGCAGATATAAGGAATTTTTCACGTATTGCGTCTACAGCAAACCCCGCCGATGTTGTTACATTTTTGAATGATTTTTGGTCGGCCCTTGGCGAACCGGTAAAAATGAATCACGGATCTGTAAATAAATTAATCGGTGACGGAATGCTCGCTCTTTTTGGCGCTCCGGTTTCCCACATCCACAATCAACAAAATGCTGTAAATTGTGGATTGGAAATGATTAAATCCCTTAAGCAAATCAATGAGAAGTACGAGTCGATTTTGGGTATGGAAATTAAAATTGGTGTAGGCATCAACACCGGTGAAGTATTGGTCGGAAATATTGGTACTCTCGATCACATGGAATATACTGTTATTGGTGATGCGGTAAATGTTGCATCACGGATTGAATCAAAAACCAAGAATTCACCAAACTCTATTTTGATCAGTGAGGCTACCCTTGAATTTTTGGATCAGCAGTTTGAAACCGAAAAAGCGGACTCCCTTATTATGGAAGGAAAATCTGAGCCAATTGAGCTCTACAAAGTTCTCGGCCGAAAGAATACCAATATCAATCCCATTCGAAAAGGGCTTCAGTCCTAAGCGGAATCTTACCTCCAGCTACCTTAATAAAATTCAAGCCTGTTTTGCAAATCTGCTTTTAGCATAGGGTTGATTTGTTTATGTTTGTCTTGATTATTAATCCCACCAATCACCATATTATGAAACAGATTCTTACCATTGCTATTTTCCTCATTTCGTTTAGTGCAATCAATCAAACCGTAACCGCTCAGGTTCAATCTCCCGCAGAGTTTTTAGGCTACGAATTGGGCGAACGATATACTCCTCATCACCGAGTTCTGGGCTATGTAAATCATGTTGCTGAAGAATCTGACTGGGTGACCATTCACCAATATGGAACTACATATGAACACCGAGAACTCGTTTATTTGGTGGTTACATCACCCGATAACCATTCGCGGATTGATGAAATTCGAACAAACAATTTAAAATTGACGGGATTAGTATCAGGAGAAATTGTGGGGGATACGAAGCCGATTACATGGTTGAGCTACAACATCCACGGAAATGAAACGTCGAGCAGTGAAGCGGCAATGAAAACCCTGCATGAGCTTGTGGGTTCAGTGAATAGTGAGGCAGAACAATGGTTATCTGATTCAGTTGTTATTATGGATCCGATGATTAATCCTGATGGAAGAGATCGATACGTAAACTGGTTTAACGGAATTATCGGATCCGAAATCAATCCGGATATTGTGGCCCGTGAGCATCACGAAAACTGGCCCGGTGGACGTTCAAATCATTATTATTTCGATTTAAACCGTGATTGGGCGTGGCAAACACAGAAAGAATCTCAACAACGATCGGTTGTTTATCAGGAGTGGATGCCGCACGTTCATGTTGATTTCCACGAACAAAGCTATACCTCTCCTTACTATTTTGCGCCGGCTGCAGAACCGCTTCACTTGGCAATTACTGACTGGCAACGTGAGTTTCAGACCACTATCGGCAAGAATAACGCTGAGTATTTCGATGATCAGGGGTGGCTCTACTTTACAAAGGAGATATTCGACCTGTTTTACCCAAGTTTTGGAGATACCTGGCCCACGTTTAATGGGGCTATTGGCATGACCTACGAAAAAGCGGGAGGCGGACTCGGTGGTGCCGGAATCATCACACCCGAAGGCGATACTCTTACTTTAGAAGATCGGTTGACTCACCACTTCACAAGCGGGATTTCTACCGTTGAGGTAACTTCTCAACATGCCGACCGGGTCGTTTCAGAGTTTAGCAATTACTTTGAAAATTCCGTTAATAATCCGGTCAGTACGTATAAAACTTTTGTGGTGAAAGGGGACAATCACCCTGATAAAATTAACAATCTGCTCAGCTTTCTGGATACACAACAAATTAGCTACGGCCGTGCAGGATCATCTTCATCACGAAATGGATTTAACTATGCCACAGGAAGTACTGAAGATGTGTCCATCAGCGAAGATGATATTATTATCAGTGCGTATCAGCCAAAATCAAAATTGGTGCGCGTTCTGTTTGAACCCAACCCTGAACTTGTGGATTCTCTTACCTACGACATCACCGCGTGGGAGGCTCACTATCGGTTTGGTTTGACGGGTTATGCATTGGAATCCAGAATTGATGCGAATTCAGAAATTAGTATTGATGAACTGCGATCTACGGAAATGACGGGGTCTTCAACTCCTTACGCTTTTGTGCTCGATTGGAAATCAATGGATGATGCACGGTTTCTTGCAGAAATTACCAAGCATGATGTTCGCAGCCGATTTTCTGTGGTTGAATTTGAAGTTGATGGCAGATCATTTGATAGAGGATCACTTGTAATTACCCGCGATAACAATCGTCATTTAGGTGATGAGTTCAATCAAATAGTAATGGAAGCCGCCGAAAAACATCAACGGTCAATCCATGGCGCCACAACAGGATTTGTTGGAGAAGGTTCAGACTTTGGATCATCCAATGTTCGGTTTATCAAAAAACCTGAGATCGCCGTATTAATGGGAGAAGGAACCCGTTCGTTGCAGGCAGGTGAAGTATGGCACTTTTTTGATCAACAGCTTCACTATCCCACGACTTTAATTAACACTGAACATATTTCTCGTACGGATTTCGACCAATTTAATACTATTGTTCTTCCAAGTGGGTCATACTCAGGGGTTTTTGATGATGAAGCCACTAAAAAATTACAGTCCTGGGTTCGATCAGGTGGTAAGTTAATCGCTATGGGTAACACAATTTCTACGATTTCGGGAATGGAAGGATTTAATATCAGTTCTAAAATCAACAATGATGTTGAACCTGATAATTCTCCCGAAAGTAAACTTCATGCGTATGGAGATCGACAGCGTGCAAATGCGACGAACACAACTCCGGGCTCTATCTACAATACCACACTGGATGTAACTCACCCGCTCGCATTTGGTTATGATGAATCCTATTTCTCACTAAAAGTGGACGCAAGTTCGTATGACTTTCTTGACAACGGATGGAATGTAGGAACTGTACGCTCTAATGCACACATTAGTGGATTTGTGGGCAATAAAGCAAAGCAAAACCTTGAAAACTCTCTCACTTTTGGCGTTCAAAGTTATGGGTCGGGCGACGTAGTTTACATGGTAGACAATCCTCTATTCCGCGGATTCTGGGAAAATGGAAAGCTACTGTTTGTGAATAGCTTGTTTTTTGTTGGAAACTAATCAGTTTGCAGTGACAGTTGGCAGCAGCAGTCAATCCCTTAGTGTAGCTTAATTGTGCTCTAAGGGGATTGTTTATTTTTTGGAGCAAACTTTTCCGGATACTTTATCATATAGCCAATCATTTTGCCAACTTGACTATACCCTTCAATTAATTCCTTATGACTGGATTCGGATATGTAATTGCAGTCGTAAGCAAAATCTAACCAAACAGAAGTTTCACTACATTCAGTATCTGCATCGGTCATTTTTGAAATGAAGTGATTGGGATAGATTCTTTTGCGATAAGCTTCCGCTATGTTCGCATTAATGGATCGGGAAGATCTTCGGATTTGATCAGTTAAACTATATTTTTCTTCAATTGGAAAAGCTTTTGACACTGCAAAAATTTGCATTGCCAATTCATAAGATAGTTTATAAACTTTCAGTTTTTTAAATCCGGCTTCCATTTTCAAATAAAAAAGAGTTCACATTTATGTATATGAACTCTTTTTATCAATAAACTTACAGTTTAATTCAGAATTTGTTCAGCCAACTGCCACTGCAGACTGTCACTTCTTTTCGATTCTCATCTTGTAAAGTGCCGCAGCAATTTCAATTGCCGTGAAGTTTCCTTCGGTAATCGGCTCAAGCTCCTCGATATATTCGCGTAAACCACCGGCTTCGAGGGTTTTAACGATGTTTTCGATGTGAACTCCTTTCATAGATTCCTGCACATCTTTTTGAGATGGCATAGTGATAGGAATCAGCTTGGTTCTAATTTGTTTCTCTATACCGCGAAGCTGTCTGTTTTTACGGCCTGATACAAATGTAATGGCTACACCGGGTCGTCCTGCTCGTGCAGTTCGTCCGATTCTGTGGACATAAAATTCAGGGTCTTGCGGAATATCATAATTGAATACTACATCAATTTCATCCACATCCAATCCGCGTGCGGCAACATCTGTGGCTACAAGAATATCAATTTTACGCTTGCGGAATTTATCCATCACTTTATCGCGAATATTTTGGCGGAAATCACCGTGAAGTGCATCACTCGTATAGCCACGAGCCTGGAGCTCTTCAACCAGCTTATCACACTGACGTTTAGTATTGCAAAAAATCAGGGTCAGACGAAACTCACTCATATCGAGCGTTCGGCAGATGGCTTCGGTCCGCAGGGAATCCCGAACTTCCATGGCGTACTGCTCAATATTTGCAGCCGTCTCAGCTTTTCCTTCCACTTTAATCATCTGTGGGTCGGTCATGAATCTGTCCATTAAGCGCTTAATTGCCTTTGGGACCGTTGCTGAAAACATCACGGTTTGAGCTTTCCCTTCGCTGTAACTAAGAATTTTTTCGATGTCCTCACGGAAACCCATGTTCAGCATTTCATCGGCTTCATCAAGAACCAGTTTCTGAAGATTATTTAGGTTCAACGTTCCACGTTTCAAGTGATCAATCACCCGCCCCGGAGTTCCTACTACAATCTGCGCACCTTTTTTGAGAGCGTTTAGCTGTCGGCCGATGGGTTGTCCGCCGTAAACAGGAACGGTAAATACGCCATCGGTGTATCGACCGAGTTTAATGAGTTCGCCGGTTACCTGGATGGCAAGTTCTCTTGTTGGGCAAAGTATAAGTACACTTGGAATTTTTGATCCTTTGTTGGCCTGCTGTATTGCAGGAATGCCAAAAGCGGCGGTTTTACCGGTACCCGTTTGTGCCTGACCAACCAAATCCTGACCCGACAAAATAGCGGGAATACATTCTGATTGGATGGATGTTGGCTCTTCGAAGCCCATTTCGTTTACTGCTTTTAAAATTTCAGGCGATATTCCGAGCTCTGAAAAAGAAGAATTTTTCATTGATATAAAGTTTATAAATCGTATGTGTGGTTGTCTGACTCTCTCTATTGTATTACCAACATCTCTGTTGGTTTCTAAATCAATCCAACCCAAGAACAAGCCTTACAAACATTCAGGCTTTAAAACCGAAGAGAGGCAACTAAATCAAAAGGGCAGGGGAAGAAAATCAGTTGTTAGCCTTCAAGATACGCAGAATTCCTGAATTTCCATCTTTTTCATTTTACTTAAATAAGTCTCAAATACCTAAGGCTACGACCCCCCGGCCCCTCCTTGCACAGGAGGGGAGAGATTGAGATGATTTTCTGTCAATTCAAAAGAAATAATTCCCTCTTATCATCAGGTTCATGAATCATTCGGAAAGCCTACGTGTTTCTATAGATCTTCGTATCTTTACAACCGAGCTAATTGTTCAGTAAACAGTTTTAATCGCATAACTGAAAATGTTATGCGCTCACAATTCGAAACAACTATTTATGGCCCGCAAAGAGTTTGAAATTCCAAAAATGTACCGCTCTCCAATCATCCGAAAGGTAAAAGAGGCGAACAAAGTAATCGATCCCCGAAAGAAAGAGCTGAATCCTTCTGTACTCGATTTTGGTCCGGTTAATTTTTTGATTCCACGTCATTTTGGTTTCTGCTACGGTGTGGAAAATGCCATCGACATTGCCTATAGAACCGTGGAGCAAAATCCGGATAAGGATATCTATCTGTTGAGTGAGATGATCCACAACCCTACTGTAAATGAAGATCTCCTAAAAAAAGGGGTCAAATTTTTGTTTGATACAGATGGTTCTGTGCGAATCCCTATAGATTCTCTTTCTCCTGATGATATTGTGATTGTACCGGCGTTTGGAACAACAATCGCCATTCAGGAACAGCTTAAGGAAAGAGGAATTGATCCTTATCAATATAATACTACCTGTCCGTTTGTGGAGAAAGTTTGGAAGCGCGGAAATCAGTTGGGCAAGAAAGGCTACAGCCTTGTTGTGCACGGCAAACATGAGCACGAAGAGACTCGCGCCACATTTTCGCACAGTGCCAGCCACTCACCGGTTGTCGTTGTTCTAAACGAAAAAGAAGCTCGTATTTTGGCAGAAATTATGACGGAGAAACGTCCGGTTGAGGATTTCGAAACCTATTTTGGCCATAAAAGTACAGATGGGTTTAATCCACTAAAAGACCTTGAGTTTTTTGGTGTGATTAATCAAACCACCATGCTGGCAACCGAAACCCAGGACGTGATGGACATCCTGAAAGATGCCGCAAAATCACGTTTTGGAGAGGAGAATGTACTCGACCATTTTGCCGACACTTCTGATACGCTTTGCTATGCAACGAATGAAAATCAATCCGCTACCTATGCGCTCGCTGATGCCAAACCGGATGTAGCCATTGTAGTGGGCGGATATAACTCATCGAATACCATGCATCTCGTGGAAATTCTGGAGCAGCATTGTCCTACGTTTCATATTCGGGATGCCAGTGAGTTTGATTCACCCGAATCTATTTACCACTTCAATCAGTGGAAGAAGGAAATGCTCACCACTCAAAACTGGTTGCCAACAGATCAAGAAAACCTGAATATTGCATTAACATCCGGTGCTTCCTGCCCTGATGTTTTAGTGGATGAAGTTCTGCTGAAGATTTTGTCGTTCTACCCGGAGTCAAAAGAGGTGGATGACGTCATCAAACCGTTTGAGAAAACGATGGCAACGGCTACTTAAATAACTTGTTCGATTTAATAGTCATGCCGGACTCCGTTCCGGCATTTCACAGTGGGTTAAGGGGATGACTTAGAAAATGTCATTCCAAATAATTACTGAGGAAGAATATTGAAATAAGAAACCCTTGAGGGTTGAAAATCTCGCATACGAACATCAAAATCATCCGTAGCCCGTTCAATTTCCGGAGTAATAAATCCTGTGTCATCTGTTTCAATTGCAGCATAATCTACATAGGCAAAAAACGGCCGAGTATCTTGCACATCATTATACTGGTCAATGGGCACATTAAACCGAACCGTAACCGTTGACGGATTATATGTGATTGCTTTTCCGGAGGGAAGATTTCTGGTTCGAATGGGAACTTTTACTTCTGATTCAGTAAATTCTGCTACCTGAACGCTGTAAATAACTGTAGATGGCTCAACCCGAACTCCACCGGTTTCGGATGACTGGAGATCTATATTTCTTTCAATATTTCTTGTCACATTAGATAGTTCGGTCTCTTCTGTATCCCAGCTTTCTATATCATTAATTCTTGATCCGGGTCCTGTTACAACCACGCTGTCTGGCTGAAATGAAGGTTCTCCTATAATTCCGTATTGGCCTCGTAATGTTAGATCCACTCTTGAGATTACAGGAACCTTTTTTGTTAGCTTTTCTTCTGTTTCAATACTTACAATAATGGGATCAACCTGCATGACATTTAAATCTGAAACCGATCCGATTTGTTGTCGAATTTCATCAAAAAGATTTATTTGTTGGTTTTCGGCACTCAAAAATACTGTGGGAGGATTGGCGTAAATATTAATCAAATTCCATCCTTCTCCGCTTAAGCTTACGGAAGCATTGTCCGGGATTTCGCTGCTTAATGACACATCATCAGAAATATTTGTAACCTGTAGTGGCACTCGCATGGTTATATTATAATCGCGACCCAGGTTTACAACAAACCATAAACTAAGCGAAAAAATAAAAGCGAAAATGTAGGCTTGAATTTTTTCGCGGGTAAAAAAAGAATTCTCCTGTTCTTCATCTGAAGAATCATCCGACCCTGAAAATAACAGGCTCATCTGTTTGTTTATTTTTTCTAAAAAACTCATGTTTTAAATATGATCAATTAATTTACTCCCTAACAACAATTTCTTTTATAATTTTTGCATCTACTTTGTCATTTAGACGCTTAATTATAGCAAACCGATTTGAATGAAGTTCATGCCTCCAGGCTGCATTTTCAACTTCGACGACTAACCGGCTTCCTTCGAAATGTACATTTTTTGTGACTGATGCAATTCTTTCACCCACCACTTCGGGCCAGGCATGTAAAATCATGCCACGCCTAAATTCCGTTCGATGTGGAATTTTTTTCAAAAACTCCTTTAATAAACTATCTAAAGCTTGTGGTTTTTTCCCAAATGCCATATCAATATTTTTTTGTTACCATGCCGTTGCGAACCTCAAACCACGAGTTTTTCTCGCTATCTTCAAACTGAGTTTTTTTAAAGGCACGTTCGGAAGCTGAAGTAATAAACGCTTGTCCGCTGTGTTTAGTCAGCGTTTCCGTTATAATATTTGTTTTTTCCTGATCTAAATTCCCAAAAACATCATCCAGCAGCATAATGGGGAGATCATCCAGCTCATCTGAATAATAGAAAAGTTGCGCCATTTTCAAAGCCATGGAAAAAAGTCTGTGTTGACCCTGCGATCCATAGTTTCGTAACTCCATATCTCCAAGATAAAAAACCACTTCATCTCTGTGGGGACCAATTAAAGTCTGCTCCCGTTCTACTTCTTTCTCGAAATTTTGTACCAATTTTTGCTGATAAACCTCCTTAACTGCATTAAAATCATCAAATTCTTTGGTGATGGTCTGATATTCCAGCGCCGGTTTCAAATTCAGGCCGGAGATAGTTTGATATTGCAGAGATAAATAATCTGTAAACCGGTCCAGTACTTCAGCACGTTTAGCGATGAGCCTCGATCCGGTTTCAACCAGCTGTAAATCCCACGGTTCCAAATATGTTCGTAGCGTTGACTGTGGACCGCGATATTCTTGCAACAACTTATTTCTCTGCTTTCGGATTCGTCTGTAATCAATTAAATCCCGCAGATATTTGGGAGAAATTTGGCTGATCATACTGTCTAAAAATGATCTTCTTTCTGTGGGGCCTTCACTTGTCAGCTTCAAATCTTCGGGGCTGAGCACCACAACGGGAACCATTCCAATCAGGTCTGATAATCGATCAAGCGGACTATCGTTCACAAAAATTCCTTTTCCTTCGCCACGCGAATAGCTACAGCTTACTTTAAATGATGATCGTACTTCTCCGGCAAAATCGCCATCAATCATAAAATACTTTTCGTCGTTATGCGCAACATAGCGATCACTGGAGGCTACAAAACTCCGGCTCATACAAAGATAATGAATCGCGTCGATCAGGTTGGTTTTTCCCGCTCCGTTCGCTCCGGTTATCAGGTTCAGGTGTGGAGCAAACTGTACCTCGGTACTTTCGTGATTTCTGAAATACGTAAGCTTTAGCCTGTTTATCCTCATAGATGAATGGAAGCAGAAATTGGGTGGTGAGTGTGTAAAACCGGTTTGATTTTACACTCCCTTTACCCAACTGTTACTTCGTTATGATGTTAGAGTCCAAAAACATCGCCGCCCAGAAAGATTGCTGAATCAGCCAGTTCCTCTTCAATTCGAATCAGCTGGTTGTATTTTGCAATTCTGTCGGTTCTGCTCATCGATCCGGTTTTTATCTGACCCGCATTTGTAGCCACTGCAAGATCGGCAATGGTGGTATCTTCAGTTTCGCCTGAACGGTGAGAAATCACAGATGTGTATCCGTTTTTGTGGGCCATTTCGATGGCATCCAACGTTTCCGTAAGCGTACCAATCTGGTTTACCTTAATCAGAATGGAGTTGGCAACACCTTCGTTGATTCCTCGTGCAAGCCGCTCGGTGTTGGTTACAAAAAGATCATCACCAACCAGTTGTACTTTATCGCCAAGTGCGTCTGTCATTGTTTTCCAGCCTTTCCAGTCATCTTCGTACATGCCGTCTTCGATAGAAATAATAGGATATTTCTCAACCCAATTTGCCCAATATTCAACCATTTCATCGGCGTCGCGAACAGATCCGTCACTCCATTTAAATTCATACACTTTTTTCTCTGTGTTGTAGAATTCAGAACTGGCAGGATCGAGCGCAATCAGTACTTCGTCGCCCGGTGTGTACCCGGCTTTTTCGATCGCTGTTAAAATAACTTCAATCGCTTCTTCATTTGATTTAAGATCAGGTGCAAAACCACCTTCATCACCTACAGAGGTATTATAACCTTTTGAAGAAAGTACTTTTTTCAGGTTATGAAAAATCTCAGCGCCCATCTGTATAGAGTGACTGAAAGATTCTGCTCCGGTCGGCATAATCATAAATTCCTGCGGGTCCACATTATTATCAGCGTGCGAACCGCCGTTGATAATATTCATCATTGGCAATGGAAGAACTTTTGCATTCACTCCTCCAAGATATCTCCAAAGGGGAAGTCCAACCGTTTGTGCAGCACCTTTGGCAACCGCCATCGATACACCCAATAAGGCATTTGCACCCAATTTGGCTTTGTTCGGTGTTCCATCCAGATCAATCAAAGTCTGATCAATTTCCGTTTGCAAACTTACGGGAAATCCAACCAGCTCATCCGCAATAGGACCGTTTACATTTTCAATGGCTTTAATTACGCTTTTTCCTAAAAAATAATCTTCATCTCCATCCCGTAATTCTACGGCTTCAAACTCACCTGTGGATGCCCCGGATGGTACAGCGGCCCGCCCCACAATTCCGTTTGATAATAATACATCGACCTCTACAGTGGGGTTTCCCCGCGAATCCAAAATTTGTCGCGCAACAATGTCTTCAATTAAACTCATAGTAGTATTTATTTGTTAAGTTATTTTGCAAATACAATGTACTGTTAAATCCCGTTTAGATAAAGAAAAAGCCAATGAAACCAATTTTACTCTACGATATCGATGGAACACTGCTTCAAGTGCACAGTTCTTTTCTTCGCCCGTTGATATCGCAACACCTCACAGAGATGGGATTAAGCAAACCTGAATCGATAAACAGGTCCTTTGCAGGGCGCACTGATCGTGGCATTTTTATGGAACTGATTGAAGGGCATCCGTCACCGGATGAACTTTATACCGTACTTAAAGGCAAATATGTGAAAGCAATGATCGAACAACTTTCACCCAAAAAAGTAGAACGGTTTGATGAAGCCATAGAGTCGGTTCATATTGCTAAAGAAGCCGGATTTCATGTAGGACTTTGCACCGGAAATTTTCGGGAAGTGGCGTTTGCTAAAGTAAATACGGTGGGATTAAATGATGCGTTTTCCTTTGGTGGGTTTGGCTGCAACCATTCAAATCGAAATTTTTTACCTCAATCTGCGCATCATAATTTTCAATCAATCCACCGTCATTCCCCAAAAGCTGAGCAATATGTGATTATCGGAGACACTCCTAAAGATATTCTTTGTGCAAAATATTTTGGTGCCCGTGTGATCGCCGTTACAACCGGTGGGTTTACAAAAGAAGAGCTCGAAAAATATAATCCCGATTATGTGCTTAATGATCTGTCAAACCCAAAAGAGTGGCTTACTGAACTGGAAGAAATTACCAGAGTTTCCCGAAAGTGAGTGTAATTTGTGGGGTACCAAACCATTTTTGGGCATCGGAAAAAGGCTCAAGTATAACTTCCCCTTCATTATTAAATTGGAAGGGTGATTCACCCGGGGGTACATTTTCACGTAAATCGGGTTGGTTTGGCTGCATCACCTGAATTCCGTCAGGGAAATAGTTAAAATAGTAGCCAAACTCTACACTGGTAAGTCTCGAGAAATTGCTCCCGATATCCATACCCAATTTCACTTCTCCGGCCGCTCCCCAGTGCCAATCCCCTTCGCTCCAACCTGTAAAAATGTCGTTAACCCGCTCGGACTGAGCATAACTAATAAAAAGTTCTCCATCCTGTTCAAATAGTTCATATTCATTTCCGGTTTCCCGATAGTCATTGTTATTGGCATCATCAAAATAGGGATAGGTAAAAGCGGCAACAGGTCCGCCCATAGCACTTACAAAAAAGCGATAATTATCCTGCACTCGGTCACCAAACAGGCGATGCCGTAACCCTACAAGCAATGGAAAAGCAAAAGCCCGCTTATATTTGTTAGGCACAACTTGCTGTCCAAAAAAGGAGGTGAATGTTTGTTCGGTTACATCACGCACGCCGGCAAAACGAACCGTTGCCAGCATCTCTGTTTGGGGACTTACCACTCTCCTGAAATCTCCACCCAATCCCAGTCCGAAATTGTTAACAACAATATTAAAGCTGATCCCCTTGTTATAAAGATTTCCTAAATCTGTAGCAATTCGTTCTCCTTCTCTAAGATCGGGCTCCTCCACTTGAGAATAACCGAGTTGCGCAAAAGTTAATAGAGTAACAACGCTGATGAATATCTTAATGTAGCTGTTTGGATTTTTCATATATCTATAAATTAGTGAATTCGTTATATAAACGGAATTAATTCGGATAGCATTGTCTAAAAAGCAGTTTTTTTTATGTTGTTAAATAAAATTCAAAAAGTGTATTTGATTATTGTTGGATTTAGGCTTTTATTCAGGCAGAAAATTCGCCTTACCATTATCAAAATCAATAGGGTTTTTTAATATGAGTTCTGTCACAAAATATTTGGTTTACGGACCACATGATACTCTTCGTCGAATGACGCCAAAGTTACTTGACGCAATTGAGCCAAAATTTATCTATAAGTACAAATCGAAAGCAAACAAAGATGAGGTGTATGTATCTGTTTATGAACAGTTTGAAAAGCAGATAAATGCAACAATCACTCTTACCTGTATTATTGAATGTACGGATAACCATAACCGCGTAGAGCTAAAAAAAGCCGGCGGACGAATGGGTTTTCGTGGTAGTTCATTAACCGAAGAAAAAAATATTGAGGCTGATATTATTGACTTCATTATGGATTTTTCGAAACGTTTTGGGCTCTCCCTTCAGGAAGAAGTACCTCAAAAGGATGAAAAAGAAGAGACGGACGCTTCTTAATAAAAAAAGGTCATGAGTAGCGAAAACCGTGTTTGGACCGTTCTTTCAATGTTGGAATGGGCAACGGATTATTTTCAAAAGAAAGACATCCCAGATCCTCGCCACAGTATTGAGTGGCTTTTAGCCCATGTGCTTGGTGTAAAACGGTTAGACTTATACCTTCAGTTCGATCGCCCCTTGTCCGAAAAAGAACTGGGAGAATTGCGCCCCCTTGTAAAGCGCCGTGCATCTCACGAGCCTCTTCAGTATATCATTGGCCACACAGATTTTATGGCCTGTATAATTCACGTAAATCCACATGTTCTTATTCCGCGGATTGAAACTGAACAGCTTGTTGAGATTTTACTCACCCGAACGGCAACAAAAAAGGATCACCCTATATCATTGCTCGATATTGGTACGGGTAGTGGCTGTATCCCTATTTCCATCAAAAAAGAAAACCCGGAGTGGTATTGCGCCGGTTTAGATAATTCTGATGATGCACTTACCGTTGCCAGGGAAAATGCCGAACGTAATGAAGTGGACGTTGATTTTTTTACCGGGGATTTATTTGATCTTTCTACAAATAAACGATGCACAGAAAGAACGTGGGATATCATTATTTCCAATCCACCCTATATTCATCCCGATGAAAAATCTACCATCAAAAAACAGGTGATTAATTTTGAACCGGCAGGTTCTCTTTTTCACGCGCAGCCACTTGATGTGTACAAGTCCATTATCGAATTTTCAAAAGAAAAGGGTACCCATCTTTTTCTCGAATGCAATGATAAAACTGCCGGCAAAGTCAAAGAAATTGCCGGTCACTATTTTGAGAACGTTGAATTGCTGAATGATCTGGATAAAAACCCCCGTTTTTTGATCTCTGAGTAGCTTCTGAAAATAGTTTTCTTTTTGGATTAAATCTCTTCCTTACGGCTTGACTTTTCAACACAAATTATATGTGTTAAAAATATGTGGATAACTTGTGGAAAAGTTTTTTGTAACAAATTCAGAAGTGTGAAATCAAGGTAAAATCTATGTTAGGGAATTGTTATGCACTGTCAAGTTAAAAATGATAGATTTATATAATACTATATAATTTACTGCACTGCAATGAGTTGCGTATTTTTAAAGGCTGTGGATAACTTTACTAAAACTCTGAAATATTTTTTTGATTTGCGTCAAATAAATTATCATTTTCATCCTCCGCATTTAAAAATAACTCGCTTTACTATGTGGATAACAATCGCACTTTTGCAACAATTATTTTAACTTTTTTGGAGGCATGCTCACTTGGAAACGATAACAGCTGAATCAGCTTGGAATGAATGTTTAGAGATCATTCAAGACAATATAAGTTATCAGAAGTATAAGTCATGGTTTGAGCCAATCAAACCCGTCAAGCTTAAAGACGATACGCTGACTATACAAGTTCCGAGTCAATTTTGGTACGAGTGGTTGGAAGAGCATTACTATAATATGCTCCGCTCCACCATTGCCAAGGTGTTGGGAAAAGAAGGAAAGCTTGAATATTCCGTTTTGCTCGAAAAATCGGACAAGCTTGAAGACAACCGCTCAGTTCGTCTTCCCCAGCAGCCCATGCCGCCATCGAAGCCCCAGGAGATGAACACGTATAGTGATTATCATCCCGGGCGGATTGAAAACCCGTTTGTGATTCCCGGCATTCGTAAAACAAATATCGAATCGAACCTGAATAACAACTACGTTTTCGAACGGTATATCGAGGGAGATTGCAACCGGCTTGCGAGATCCGCTGCAATGGCCATTGCCGAAAATCCGGGCAAAAATTCGTTTAACCCATTCTTTATTTACGGAACAACCGGACTCGGTAAAACACACCTTGTACAGAGTATTGGAAATAAAATTAAACAACAGTTTGGTGATGAGTTTTCCGTACTCTATGTCTCATCGGAAACCTTCACAAACGAATTTGTTCAGGCGATACGAAATAATCGCGCCAGTGAATTCTCCATGTTTTACCGACATATCGATGTATTGATTGTTGATGACATTCAGTTTTTCAGTGGAAAAGAGAAAACGCAGGAAGAGTTCTTCCATATTTTTAATGCACTTCATCAGGAAGGAAAACAAATTATTCTTAGCAGTGACCGTGCGCCAAAAGATGTGCCGGATATTGAGGAGCGATTAATCTCCAGATTTAGCTGGGGCCTTAGCGCAGATCTGCAAATTCCGGAATATGAAACCCGCTATGCTATTCTGGAGCGCAAAGCTAACGACAACGGCATCTATATTGATTCAAATATTATCGAGTTTATTGCACATAATTTTAAATCGAATGTGCGCGATCTGGAGGGGGCTATTATCAAGCTTCTTGCAACAGCTTCGCTAAAGCATGTTGATGAGATTGATCTGCAAATGGCAAAATCCGTGTTAAAAGACATGGTAAAAAGCTCACACACACAAATTTCTATCGAAACGATTCAAAATTATGTGTGTGAATATTTTGGGATAGATACCAACAAAGTTCGGGAAAAAACCCGGAAACAAGAGATTGTAGAAGCACGCCAAATGGCGATGTATCTGTCAAAGAAATTTACGAAATCCAGTCTAAAAACCATCGGCCTTCAATTTGGCGGCCGCGATCATTCCACTGTAATCCACGCCATCACCACTATCGAAGAAAGGCTTTCCACAAGTCCCAAGCACAAGCGTATATTGCAGGAGCTTGAACAAAAACTTGAAGTGGCAACCCTATAGAAATGACGCCGGACCAAATCACCCTCAAATCTCTAAAAATTCATGGTAAACATGGATATTATCCGAAAGAGAGGGAAAATGGCAACCATTTCGAAATCGACATTACCGCAACAGGACATTTTCGGGGGGCCATCAACACTGACAACCTCGGAGAAACCTTCGATTACCAGGTTGCAGAAAAAATTGTACGGGATGTGATCAACGGGCCATCAGAAAAATTGATTGAAACCCTTTGTGCTAAAATCGGAGATCAATTGTTTGAGGAATTTTCGTCCATCAGCGCACTAACGGTTTCCCTACGCAAGATGAACCCGCCCATTGAAACCCCGGCTGCCTACGCCGAAATTACGATGCAATGGAGCCGGTAATAGTAGCTATTGGCTCAAACCTTGGCGATCGACTATCTATAATTCAGCAAACCGGTGTTTTTCTGGATCAACTCTCCGAAAGACCGGTAGAAAAAGCATCGATCTGGGAATCGGAACCGGTTGGTCCGTCCAAGTTTCAGTTTTATAATACGGCAGCAAAAATTTATACGTCGCTTTCCCCGCCGGAACTCTTGGTTAAGCTTAAAAAGTTTGAGCAAAAAATGGGACGGGAAGAAAACCCCGAACGATGGGGGCCCCGAATTTTGGACCTCGACATCATTCGATACTCCGACTTGGTGATTCAAACAGAGAGTCTTATTATTCCGCATCCGGAATACAGCCGCCGGCTTTTTGTGTTACTTCCTATGCAGGAAGTTGATCCGAACTGGCTGGATCCAACTACAGGAAAGACTCTTTCTGAAGTGGTAAAAACGGCTCCCGAAATGAAGATCCACAAAACTGAACATCGCTGGTAACATGCCCAACAAATTTGATTTTATTGCTATTGAAGGAGTGATTGGCGCAGGGAAAACAACCCTTGCCAACATGCTTGCAGAGCGAAACGGCGGAAGATTGGTTCTCGAACAGTTCGAAGAAAACCCTTTTCTGCCAAAGTTTTACGAGGATCGGGAACGATACGCTTTTCAAACACAGCTCGCTTTTTTAGCCAGCCGGTTTAAACAACAACAGAAAATGACAAACCGCGATCTGTTTGATGAATTCATCATTTCGGATTACATTTTTGAGAAGGATCGTATTTTTGCCCGCTTAAATTTGGATGATGATGAGCTTGCCCTTTACGATAATATTTTTGGAATTATGGCCGGGATTTCTGCCAAGCCAAATCTTGTTATTTATTTGCAGAGTTCTGTGGATCGCCTGATGAAAAACATCACCCGGCGCGGACGTGATTACGAGAAGCATATCACAGAAGAATACCTCCAGGAACTTAGCGATTCCTACAACCAATTTTTTTACCACTACAATAAATCACCGTTGATTATCATTAATTCAACGGAGATTGATTTTGTTAATAATCCGGATCATTTATCGTATCTTGAAGAACAGATCTTTAATCATCCAATTCGCAGTAATACTCATATTCACATTATTCCAGATTAATGTTACGCTGGCTTTTTATAGTACTGATAATATATGCGCTGTATAGACTTTTGTTTAAACCAAAGAGCAATTCAGGTTCAAATACAATGGGTGGGCGCAGAAGAAAAAAGAATTTAGAACATATTGAAGAAGCCGAATACGAAGATATAACCGATAAAGAGAAAACAAAAAAACGTACATGAGTTTTGAAGAAAAACATAAGCAAGGATACGAACTTCTACACGAAAAATACCTGGATCGGAGCCTCGATGTTGCCCGGGAGTTGCAAAAAATAAACCCCGATGCGCCTGAAGGGTATACCCTTGAAGGAGAAGTAATGCAGAAATTAGGCCAGTGGGATACAAGCATCGAATCGCTGGATACGGCTATTGAGAAAGATTCTGAAAACGGACGACTCTATAATTTGCGTGGTTACGCCCATTTGAACGAAGATAATATTGAAAAAGCCAAAGAGGATTTTGAGCGGGCAATTGCCCTGGATGATTTATCCACAGCTCACCGAAATATGGTGCTTTACAAATTGATGTCAGGTGACGGACAGGGCGCAATTACCTATTTGCTTGATCGTATAAAAACTGAGCCCAAAGATGTAGAGAATTGGATTTTGATGGGTGACCTGATGAAGAAAGGAGGTCATGATGACAAAGCCAGAACGTATTACGAACAGGTACTGAAAATGGATCCTGAAAACGAATATGTAAAGCAACTACTTGAAAATTAATACTTTTCAAACCACATTTTAGTAGTATTCCTTACAATAGTCCCTCCGCAAAATGGAGGGATTTTTTTATTCGCCCATCAAGTAGTAGATCTCTTCTCCCGGTCCTACCGGTATTCCCAGGCCGAATACCATTGTATAAAAGAGAATGATCCAGCCTATCAAAAAGAAAATACTGTATGGAAGCATCATGGCTATAATCGTCCCAATTCCCAGATCTTTATCATACTTATTGGCGAAAGCAAGGATCAATCCAAAATAACTCATCATTGGGGTGATGATGTTTGTAACGGAATCACCAATTCTATAGGCGGCCTGAATCACTTCAGGGGTATATCCAATCAGCATTAGCATGGGTACAAAAATCGGTGCTGTAACGGCCCATTGAGCGGATGCAGAACCAAGCATCAAGTTTACCGAGCCCGACACCAATATAAATCCAATAAAAATAATCGGACCTGTAGCACCTGTATTTTGCAAAAATTCAGCTCCTTTTACTGCGAAAATCTGCCCCAAATTGCTCCATCCAAAATAGGCCACAAATTGTGCGGCAAAAAAGACGATAACAATGTAAAGTCCCAGGGTAGACATCGATTTAGACATGCCTTCAATCACGTCCCGGTCATCTTTCATGGTTCCAACCAATCTACCGTAAACATAACCCGGAATTAGGAAGCAGATAAAAATGAAAGCGACAATTCCCCGTAGAAACGGAGAGTTTTTCCAATCTCCCGTTTCGGGGTTTCTGAGGATTCCATTTTCGGGAACAATGGTAATTGCCAAAACGGCAAACATGATGATGACGGAAACCCCGGTCCACAAAAGTGCACGTTTTTCATTTGATGTAAGAGGATCCATGGAAGCTTCATCGGATAGATCTTCCATCGCCATGCTTTCATCATATGGGCCCAGTTTTGGTTCTACAATTCGCAGGGTTACAAAAGCACCAAGTCCGGTGATCAGAAATGTGCTTATAAACATAAAGTAGTAATTGGCAGTGGCTACAACTTCATAATCCGGGTCAATAAGTTGAGCGGCTTCCTGGGTCAATCCGGCCAAAAGCGGATCGATGGTTCCCAGAAGAAGATTGGCGCTGTACCCGCCGGAAACACAGGCAAACGCACAAGCTAAGCCTGCAAGGGGATGCCGGCCCATGGAGTGAAATATAACGGCAGCCAACGGGATTAAAACTACGTACCCCATTTCTGAGGCGGTATTAGAAATCACAGCGGAAAAACTAATGGCTATGGTGACAAGATTTTTTGGTACCAATAAAAAGTTAATAACCGACCGGAGAGGAATCATTAACAAGTAAGAGATGAATCGAATGGGTATCAACAGGATATCCAGCACTTTTAGCAGTGGATTTGAGGAGTTAAAAAAGGAAGGCTCAAATTTTCCGGTAGATGTTTTTTGTTGAAATGATGCAGCTTTTAATACAATCCCACGGATGCAGGCACTAATCAACCCTGAATGTTCGGCAACACCCACTCCCAAAAGTGCTACCAAAACAACACCTAATGGCGCAAAGCCGGTGAAATTGGAAACCATATTTGTGACGATCATCCGTAATCCTTCGGCGTTGAGTAAACTTACGGGACGGATAATTCCATCGGGAGCCCTGCCGGCGCTGCCTTCGGGCCGGGGATCGGCGGCAGACCACTCCAGCCATTCGGCAAGCCCACTTATCAGAACTATGCCAAATGCAAAAAGTGCGAAAAGCGTTACTGGATGAGGTAGCAGATTTCCCAGCCATTCTACAAAATCGAGAAATCGGGTAAAGAGCGTTTTTTTATGTTTGGGACCGGGTGGATTGGGATCGTCAATTTTGGGGTATTCACTCATAAAATCAAGAGACGGTTACTTCGAAATAATTACGGTTATCTGTATGTGGGTTTAAGTACATGCTTGCATTGAACACCCAATAGTGTTCCTAAACCACCCAAAATTCCACCAATAACAAAAGTGATTAGAAGTAAAATCCATGGAGAGCCTACCCCGAGTGTTTCTGCAATTCGGGTTGATAAGACAGCGTCATTGGCAATATGGATGTAAAGCGCTTGAGCAAACCATGCCATTCCTGCCGCTGAAAACCCAATTAAAAAAGCATAAAAACTTTTTTCAAGGAGCCATGCACCTAAAAGAATAGCCGGTATTAATACCGACCACCAGGGTAGGAATAAGGTAAAAAACCAGCAAAGAAAGAAAATGCCAAGAAATGGGCGCATAGTAGATTTTTAATTATATAGGAAGAGTATAGCGCTTTGAAATCTTTTCTGAAATAGGAATCTGATCAAACAAACGCAATCGAAACTAAATGGGGTGTTATGAGTGTTAGTAGATGTGTATTAATAAGCTGAGTTCGATTATTAAAAAAACATGAAAAAGTCTCCCCTAACAAGGGCCCCGAAAGCTTTCGGGGGAGGGGTGTTCATGGGATTTTGCGATATTCTGATGAACATCCCCCTGTTTCCCCCTTTTTTAAGGGGGACTTTCAGTAAATAATTTATTAATCGAACTCAGGTTAATAAGCTTTGATATTTAATTAATAAGAAGAGTTAAATAAATTAACATTATGGAGATACAAACCGAGAGTAAAATAGCTGAACAAAAAGAGGAGCGTTTATCAAAAGCGAATCTGCTAAAAAAGTTTAAAGATGTTCGCACTTTCACAGAAAAATTAACGTCGCCTCTTGAAACGGAAGATTTTATCATCCAGGTTGCCAAACATGCAAGCCCCATCAAGTGGCATCTGGCGCATACGAGCTGGTTTTTTGAGGCGTTTCTTCTCGAAAAAGCCGTGGTTGACTATAAAACATTGCATCCGCAATACAGCTATTTGTTCAACTCGTATTACCTGCAAACGGGTGACCCACACTGCCGGAATAAGCGGGGAAATTTATCAAGGCCGACCGTAGAAGAAGTATTCGAATATCGACAGTATGTAAATGAAAATATAGAGCAATTTATAGATCAATCCTCTGATGCTGAGTTTGAGGAATGGGCATCCGTTATGGAAATAGGACTGAACCACGAGCAGCAGCATCAGGAATTACTGCTGACTGATTTAAAATACATGTTCGCGCAAAATCCTCTGTACCCAGTGTATCAAAATAAAGAACTTCCTGAAGGATCAACTCCTGCAAAACTGGAATGGACGAAGTTTGATGAAGGGGTTTACAAGATTGGACATCCCGGTGGAGATTTTGGGTATGATAATGAGTTCCCAAGGCATAAAACCTACATTCATGATTTTGAGCTGGCCAATCGGCTGATCACCAATGGAGAGTACATTTTTTTTATTGAAGCGGGCGGTTACAAAGACCCAAAATGGTGGCTTGATGAAGGCTATGCCAAAGTGGTAGATGATAAGTGGGATTCACCGATATATTGGATTCAAAAAGATGGAGAGTGGTTTCAGTATACGTTGAACGGCATTAAAAAAGTGAATGCTAATGAGCCTGTAACTCATGTAAGCTATTTTGAAGCTGATGCATATGCACGATGGAGTGGTTACCGGCTACCTACAGAACATGAATGGGAAGTGGCCTCTGAAACTCAGAAAGAGAAAGGAAATTTTGTGGAGTCAGAGAATTTTCATCCTGTAGCGGCAGATTCCGATAAAAAAGGGCTTCAACAGATGTTTGGGAATGTTTGGCAGTGGACGCGGAGTGCTTATGCTGCGTACCCGGGTTATCAAACCTTTCCGGGTAAATTGGGTGAGTATAACGGTAAGTTTATGTGTAATCAGTATGTTCTTAGAGGGGGTTCTTGCGCAACGCCGAAATCTCATTATAGAAAAACCTACCGCAATTTTTTTCATCCTCACTATCGCTGGCAATTTACCGGAATCCGTTTGGCTAAATAAGGATTGTGGTGTTTTGCCTTAGCAGGTCAGCGACCTGATTTACGTAGTGCAGATCGCTGATCTGCAGAATAGAAAGAAGCATCATATAATTAATATGCCATTATGGAGAAAAAACTGAAACCACTTTCTAATGTCTGTTTGCTAAACTGTTAACTTATATTAAACAGGTCAGCGACCTGATTTACGTAGTGCAGATCGCTGATCTGCAGAATAGAAAGAAGCAACATATAATTAATGTGCCAATTATGGAGGAAAATCTGAAACCACTTTTTAATGTCTGTTTGTTAAACTGTTAACATGTATTAAACAGGTCAGCGACCTGTTTTACATAGTACAGATCGCTGATCTGCGAATCTAATACATATCAACAATTTGTGTTAATTAACCCACAAAATTTTGAGGATGATACAGAGAGAAAAAATAGATGCGCGACTATTTACCGATGTTATTGAGGGCTTGGCGCAAGATCAAAAAATGTTGCCGAGTAAATATTTCTATGATGAACGAGGATCAGAACTTTTTGAGCTGATTTGTGAGCAGATAGAGTATTATCCCACAGATGCGGAAGTGGAAATTATGAAAACCCATATTGGCGAGATGGTTTCAATATTTGGAGAGGGAGTTCAGCTGGTAGAGCTTGGTAGCGGAAGCAGTATGAAAACCCGGTTGTTACTTGAATACTTGAAAAACATGGCCGGGTATGTTCCCGTAGATATTTCGGTGGAATTTTTGCTAAGTGAATCAGAGAAATTACAAGGCGAATATCCGGGGTTGAAAATTGATCCTGTTGCAGCGGATTATACGGGTTCATTTAAAATCCCTTCTAATTCGGATGCAAAAAAGACGGTGATTTATTTTCCTGGATCAACCATTGGTAATTTTACACGTATTGAGGCAAAAGCTTTTTTAAAGACAATTGCTTCTATGATTGCACCCGGAGATGGATTGCTGATCGGCGTGGACAGAAAGAAAGATAAAGACGTTCTTGAAAAAGCATACAACGACAAAAATGGAGTGACGGCTGAGTTTAATTTGAATTTGTTGAAGCGCCTTAACCGGGAACTGGATGCTGATTTTAATTTGGATAATTTCGAGCACAACGCGATATATAATGCAGATGAAGGGAGAGTTGAAATGCATTTAATCAGTCAAACAGAGCAGGAAGTTCGTGTGGGTGACCGTATATTTTTACTACAAAAAGGAGAAACTATTCATACCGAAAACTCCTATAAATACACTACCGAAGAATTTGCGGATCTTGCCTCGAAAGAATTTAACCTTAAACACACGTGGACGGATCAACGCAATTTTTTTAATGTGCATTATTTGTCGTTGAAGAAATAAAATTAAAGTCGTTGGGTTTTTTGAGCTACAAATTTATTAAAGGCCTAAAAAACATCCCCCTAAATCTCCTTTATTAAGGGGGACTTTAACTAATGCCTCAATTACAAAACCTCTTTACCTTCGCCTTTACTAATTTTGGATTGAAAGGTATCGAGTTTTTCCTGAATAGTGGGGTCGGTCAGGTCGATGGTTCGTTGTTCTTCGTGCGAGAGATAAGCTGCCTGAACCAAACGGGTAACTTCAAGTCCATATTCCCAAGTCAGAAATCCATCTTTGTCATCCAGAAATGAATCTACCGCATTTCGGATCTCCCCCACATAGCCGTACAAATCGGCTTCGTTGGGTTGAATAGCAAGCAGCCCACGGGTAGAAGTCGATTTTTCAAGGGCAGCTTCGGAATCGGCAACTTCCTCGGCGGCCTCATCACCGATAAAAATTTCTGATGGGGAAAGAAGTGTGTTTACTTCCATTGCATATCCCGGACCAAGTCCATCCATGGAAAGTCGTAATCCTTGTTTATCGAACATCCAGGAATCGGTGAATTGGCCTTTTACTATCTGACCTGTTTCAGGATTCCGGAAGGCGATTATTCCCGTTGCAAAATCCTCAGCCGGGGTTTTTGAATAATCAACGCCATATTTTTTGAAAAGCTGGTTCCTGTATTTAGGCTGACCCCATTTTAGCAGGCTCATGTTGCATTGCATAGAAACAGGTTCTAAAAATGAAGGCGGTTTTCCGGCGGGTGTAAGCATGTGGCGGCAGATAGCCACGCTATGGCATCCCATGTCTGACATCGCGCCGCCACCCTGACGAATCGGATCCCAAAACCAGCTGCTGTGTGGACCGGCGTGTTCTTCCGTACTTCGGGCAATCATCAGCTCGCCCATTGCTTTTTGTTGTGGCCGCAGCTGCTCCAGACTATTGTTGATGATGTTCATGAAAATCATGTTTTCAAAGTAAGCGGTTTTCAGGTTTGCCCCTCTGGCAAGTTCCACCATTTTCTTTGAATCTGCGATGGTTCTGGCCAGTGGCTTTTCGCAAATCACACCGGATACAGAAGCTCCTCCATCAACGGCTTCAGCAATTTCTTGCATAATTTGAAGCCGGGTAAAGTTGGGTGAGAGAATTGCAATGGCATCTACATTGTTTGCCAACTTCTTTATTGAAGAGTAGATTGTTGGATCACCCAGTCCGTTATTTCGGGCATAATCAGCCAGGGTTTCTGCATCGCTTCGATTATAAATAGCTGTCAGTTCACAGTGGCGAACCTGTTTCATTGCTTTGGCTAAAAACTGAGCAATAAATCCTGAACCAATAAATCCTACTCTTAAACTTTTCATAAATAATTGTGCTTAACTGATTTAAATGTAACGAGCTTGGAAGAAAGCGATTAATCACAAAAAAATCATCAGGCTAAATAAGAATTTTACATTTCCTGTGAATATGAATGTTAATTTGGTTGAAATCATTATATATACAAATAAACGCTAATTTAATTATAGAATAATGCCTACAAAAAAAGCTGATGCCGTTTGGAAAGGAGATTTGAAAAATGGAAAAGGAACGATGAATGTGGAAAGTGGTACTTTTAAAGGAGCGAGTTATTCGTTTGCTACTCGATTTGAAGATAAAGAAGGAACCAATCCCGAAGAGTTAATTGGGGCAGCACTTGCCGGATGTTTTTCTATGGCACTATCAAATGAATTGGATTCGGCTGGGTTTACCCCGGAATCTGTTTCAACAAAAGCAGAAGTTACCCTCGATGGTAGCAAAGGTGCAATTACAACTATTAAACTGATTACTAATGCAGTTGTACCCAATATTGATGAGTCAAAATTTAATGAAATTGCCAATGGTGCGAAGAAAGGTTGTCCTGCATCGAAGGCGCTCACAGGAGTTACTATTGAACTGGATGCGACATTAGAAGCGTAGTTTTAAACCCATCGGTGAGGTTGGAAAGATCAAGCCGATGGATTTTCTACAATATTTTTACTTGATAACTCTATTCATCTTATTGCAGGGCTTATCTCAAATCATCTCAATTTTTCTGCAAAAAAGTAAATAGGTCTTGAAAAATTCACTCCCTCATGTAACTTAGAAAGTACAGTACTTTTATTAAGACAGGGAGGTTTTATGCAAAGGTTCCTAATAGCAAAGCTTATTATTGGGTTGATATTCCTTACCGGAATGAACTCGTTGAAAGCACAATCGATCGTAGAGGGAAGTGTGGTTGACGAACAAACCGGTGAACCGTTACACGGCGCTCATGTGTTCCTTTCGGGTACCCGTTTGGGAACTGCAACCAATCCCGCCGGGCGTTTTCAAATCCAAAATATACCGCCGGGATCTTATCGTTTAGTGGTTTCTATGATTGGGTTCGATAGATCCTATCAACAAGTTTCACTTTCTCGTGGGGAAATAGCTCAAATTAACGCAGAACTGGAGCCTGTTACTTACAATTTAGGAGAGATTTATGCCGGCGACCTGGATGAACGATGGGAAAAAGATTTGGATCGATTTACCCAACTTTTTATTGGAGAATCACAGGTGGCAGATTCCGTTGAAATTTTAAACCCTGAAGTACTGCGTTTTCGAACTCGTTGGTGGGGAAAATTTACGGCTGAAGCATTGGCACCCTTGCAAATTGTGAACTACTCCTTGGGGTACGAGGTCACTTTTTATTTGGATGAGTTTATTCATACCGGAACCAGAACCCGATGGGATGGAGAGCCCTTTTACACAGAAATGATCCCCTCCAACCCTCGGCAGGCAGAATTCTGGAGTCAAAATCGAGAGAAGTCATTTAATGGATCTATTCGTCATTTTTTGATTTCAGTAATTGAAAACCGAATTGAAGAGGATGGGTTTACGATGTATTTGCAACGAGGTGATATTCAGGGATTTTCACCCCGAAACCGTTTTCGAATTTCTCCGGCACGGATTTTAAAAAAAACGGATGAAGATCATATCTATCACATTCAGTATAGCGGACGTTTGGAAATTATTTATGATGAAGAGGAAGATCCACGTTACGTACAATCCGATCCACAAATTCGCCGAAGGCCCGCAAGTGTTCAAACCTCTTACATTGAATTAAACACAAGGCCTATTACCGTTGATAATGACGGCGAAATTGAGGAGCCTTACGGAGCTACACGTATGGGCTATTTTGCTTTTCATCGCATTGCAGATCGTACACCAAGAGATTACAGGCCTGAGGGATTCCAAGAAATGGTAAACCCGGAGGGGAGTTAATTACATCCGATAAACAACAGAGTTTATATTCATACCGGCGCCAACAGAGGCAAGAACGATTTCGTCACCGGTATTGAGTTGATGATTTTCTAACTTGTTTCGCAGAACAAGATCAAGAAGAGTGGGGACGGTGGCTACGCTTGAATTTCCCAGCTCGGAAATGGTCATTGGCATGATATCTTCCGGGATTTCATCTTTATCATACAGTTTGAACAGTCGTTTTAAAATGGCTTCGTCCATCTTTTCGTTGGCTTGATGGATGAGTACTTTGCGAATATTTTCCAGTTTTAATCCCGATTTATCAATGCTTTCTTTTACCAGTCCGGGAACGTGGGTGATCGCATATTGATATAGTTTTCGTCCATCCATTTTCATGTATAGATCATCCCCATGATCAGGATTGTAGGATTTCTTCATCGCAAGATAATAGGCTTCAGATGCGGTATCGGTACGTGCTGCATGAGAAAGAATTCCTTTTGAATCGCCCGGTTTTCCGGCCTGTAAAACGGTCGCTCCGGCGCCATCTGAGTAGATCATGCTATCGCGATCGTGAGGATCGCAAATACGGGAAAGGGTTTCTGTACCCACAACCAATGTTGACTTTGCATCACCACTTCGGATAAAGTAATCAGACTGAATAACACCTTGCACCCAACCCGGGCATCCAAATGGAAGATCGTAAGCGATACATTTGGGATTTTGGACCCCCAGTTTATGTTTAACTCTTGATGCGAGAGCGGGTACCATATCAACCCGGCGGTTATGGGCAAGAACATCGCCAAAATTGTGAGCTACGATTATATAGTCAAGCTTTTCAGGGTCAAGACCTGATGATTCCAGCGCCTTTTCCGCGGCAATTGCGCCCATGTCGGAAGCAAGCATATTGTCATCTGCGTACCTGCGCTCTTTAATCCCGGTGATTTCCCTAAATTTCTCAATAATTTCTTGATTACTTTTATCAAACGGTTTCCCATCTTTTTCAAGAAATTTGTTGTCTAAAAAATCTTCATTTGTAACAATACTATCAGGGATAAAAGACCCGGTACCTGTAATGACTGAGCGAACACGGTTTTCCATAATTTTACAGATGACTTATGAATAAGAAATTTTCTTCCATAGAGATACAAAAATAACAGCTTATTTTCACTCATTTAGATTAATAACCCATCGCGCTATATACTTTTTCTGCAAATTCACTGAGTGAGGATGTATCGAGCCAGCGTGTGACAATTACAAGGTCATTTTCTTCATCAACGATAATAAAATTGCCCCCGAAACCGGCCGCATAATATACATGATCAGGAACCGCTCCCCAGTCGGCATCACCTTTTAGAGTCCACCACATATACCCATAATCGGGGTTGGGTTCGGATGGTGCTTTTGCTTTATCAATCCACTCCCTGGAAATGAGTTGTTCGCCATTCCAATTTCCTCCTCTTGCAAATAAAAGTCCAAAGCGGGCGTGATCCAGAGTGTTAATGAAGATTCCTCCGCCGTGATGTCCACCGCCGCTGACTGATTGTACTTTTACCCCATCAACTTCTGTCCATGAATTATCATACCCAATCCAACGCCAGGTTGTAGATGCCCCAATCGGATCCATAATTTCTTTTTTAAGCACACGGGGAAGGGATTCCCGCCAGACTTGCAGTAGCGAGTAAGCAAGTACATTAACCCGAACATCGTTGTACTTGTAATATGTTCCGGGTTCGTGCAATTCACGCATCTGCCAGTCATCAATGTCGCCTTCGCGTGGTGGGCGATCGGCCCAATCTTCAAGACCAAAATGGGTTCCATACCAATCGGAGGATTGAGTGAGAAGGTGATCCCAGGTTATTTTAGAATTGTGTTCGCCGTCAAAGGTGCGATCCCAAACATAGTTGGTAAGTTTGTCATCAACGGAATCAATCAAGCGGCGGTCCCATGCCAGACCTGCTACCGTAGATAGATAACTTTTAGTAACGCTGAAGGTCATATCTACCCGATCCACATCGCCCCAGCTTGCAGCGATATATCCATCCTTGATAATTAAACCCGCAGGTCCTCCACGCTCTTTGGTTACACCGGCGAGTTCGTGATAAGGTTCGCTGCTGAATGCTTTTAATATTGCAATTCGAAGATCTCGTTCCACGCTGTTTTCATTTTCGATTGCGAAGTCGACAGCTTGTTGAAGGGCATTTGAATCAAACCCGAGATCGGTTGCGTTTTGTTCCTCCCACTGCTGATTTGTAGACGGGAAATAGAGCTCTTGTGCAATGGTGGGAGAAGAAATAAGAGATAGCAGAACAAAACTAAGTGAAAAGAAACTTATTCGAGAATTCATATGGGAGGATCACATTTAAGATTGACGAGGAAAATAGTAAAAAAGGTGGATGTCATTTTTGAATATATACAAATTGTCGTTTACCGAATTCTTCTTTTGGAAATGATTTTAAAGTACTATTAAAAACCTATAAAATATGTTTAACTATTTTTAGTTTAATATTACTTATATATCAGTATGTCAAACACAAATTGTTTTGGATGGGAGTGCCAAACACCTGTATCTTTATAAGAGTTGATTCAAGCAAAACCCCCATCTCACCTATTGAGTCATTACCAATTGCAATTCTCCGGTCTACATTATTTGAGTAAGATTTAATTCTCTGTTGAAACCAAAAACAAATCCTGATTTGGGTTATTATCTTCTCAATTTCTAATTACCTTGAGATGTTTAATCTCATCAAATTTCACTAAATGATTTTTTCGCTCTCATACCTTCTCCAGCAATCAAATCTATTGCAGAAAATAGTTGAATTTTTACCTCAAGAGATGCAAACCGAGTATGCAGAAACGGCAATAGGTATGTCCTTCATTTTTCTTGTAGCTGCAATTGTCCATTTTGTTATCCGCATATGGATAGTACGATTTCTTCACAAATTGGACGATAGAACAGCCACAGAGTGGTATGCGGTACTATTAAGGCATAAATTACCCCAGCGTGCCCTGTTTATGGTGCCTCTTGTAATTATCTATAATGGTATTGAACTCGTTCCTCAATTTAATACAGAGCTTTCAGGTTTTATTACCCGAATAACTGCGGCTACAATGATTCTGGTAGCTGCGAGAGTCTTTGATGCATTTCTTTCGGCTATTCACTCGTTTTATCTGATAAAAGCAGATTCTACGCAGGCACCCATTAAATCGTATATCCAACTTGGGAAAGTGATTGTTTATGTGTTGGCAGGTTTCTTTGTGATATCCAGCCTGGCTGATAAATCTCCCTGGTATTTGTTAAGTGGACTGGGAGCCATTACTGCCATTATACTTCTGCTTTTTCGGGATACACTCCTCTCATTGGTGGCAAGTGTTCAGCTTACAAATAACGATTTGATCCGTGTGGGCGACTGGATTGAAATGCCACAGTTTGATGCTGACGGAGACGTCATTGATATTGCATTAAATACCGTACGCGTGCAAAATTGGGACAAAACCATTACGGTAATTCCTACGCATAAATTTTTGGAGCACAGCTTTCGAAACTGGCGCGGAATGCAGGAAGCAGGCGGTCGCAGAATTATGCGCTCTATTTATGTAGATATTTCCAGCATTCGATTTTTATCGCAGAGGGAGATCGATCGATTGAGTACGTCGCTCTTACTTAAAGAATATATTGAGGAAAAGATGGATGGGGTTCATGCGTATAATAAAAAAAATCTACAGTCCAGTTCGTCAATTATAACCAATGGCCGCTGGCTTACGAATATTGGGACTTTTAGGGCTTATATTATCGAATATTTAAAGAAGCATCCGCGAGCGAATAAAGATATGTTTATGTTGGTTCGTCAGCTCGAAGCAACAGAAAAAGGATTACCACTTCAAATTTATCTGTTTACGGATACTACAGCATGGGCGGAATATGAAGGTATTCAAGCGGATATTTTTGATCATATTTTAGCCGTTGCTCAAGAATTTGGGTTGAACATATTTCAAGAGCCTTCAGGAAGAGATTTTAAAAGTTTAAATCATACGAATCACCAATAATTTTTTGGTGAAGAATTCAAAAAAAATCAGAAACAAATCCCTTTTCTAATCCGTAAAGTTGGGCGAATCTTAATAAACTGCCAACTTTATGCTGAAACAAAAAGCACTTTATCTGTTAATTGGGTTTCTTTGCTTACCCATTATTGCACTTTCTCAATCTACTAATGAGGATGATCTCCTCTATCGTAAATTTCGCGTTTCATTTGTACCCGGGTTGAGTACAAACGGGGTAAATGCCCCACAATATGACGCCAAATATTCACTCAATATTTTAGTGGGTTACAACGGTGGGCTCAGCGGTTATGAGTTAGGTTTAGTAAATATCAACCGGACGTATGCAAGAGGGGTACAAATTGGGGCAGCTAATATCTCGGGTGATGAATCGGCCGGAGTTCAATTCTCGGGATTAGCCACTGTTTCAGGGACCGATATGCAAGGGATCCAAATTTCAGGGTTAAGTAACTTTGCCGGTGGTTCCATGCAAGGGGTTCAGTTATCCGGTTGGATGAATTACGGAAATGATTTGCAGGGAATACAGATTGCCGGTTTGGCAAATATCTCACGATCGGATATGCAAGGGTTACAATCTGCAGGATTGGCAAATATCAGTTCAGGGAGTGCCCAGGGTATACAAACCGCGGGTTTGATGAATATATCAGGAGAATTTCAAGGAATTAGTGGTGCCGGATTATTAAATCTTTCCCGTGAAATGCAGGGGATTCAATATGGATCAGTTAATGTGACGGAAAGAGGACAAGGAATTCAAATTGGAGTGATCAATTTGGCGAGTGAGTTCGAGGGGCTTCCTGTAGGATTGATCAGCTATTATGGGGATGGCCGTAAAAATTTGGATACCTGGATTAGCGATGGCGGATTCACACATTTTGGGATCAATTTGGGTACCAAACACATTTACAATATGGTTTCGGTGGGTTATAATCCATTAATTAGTGATCGAGATGTCTGGACGTTTGGTTGGTCTATTGGGAGTTATCGTACACTTGATGATGCATGGAATAGACGAAATTTAGCCAACTACTTTTCTACACATGACTTTTCATTCCACAGAATTTTTGATGATGGCTGGAGCCGCGCTCAAAACATGCTTTACAGCTATCGTTATTTATTGGGGATAAACTTTTCTAATGGAGCTTTATATGCAGGGCCATCCGCGAATTTGCTTGTTTCAGAGCAACCCGGAAACAGCGATTATACATGGTATTCGTTATTCAAAAGAACAGGATCAGATCGGGATGTGCGCTTTTGGATAGGTGCATCGGCGGGATTTCGCTTATTTAATCAATAAGTGGTTGTTGATTTTTGGGTCGGCGACACCGCGCTACGTAACACAGGTCGCCTGACCTGTGAATGTCTTATGTAATACAGGTCGCTGACCTGTAATGATGGTTTAAATTGATGTGAATTCGTTTGCTTCGCCACGCGGGTCAGCGACACAGAGTACGTAAAACAGGTCGCTGACCTGTAGATGAGTTGTATAAGTCGAACTGGGTTTTGTCGGACGCGGGTCGGCGACACCGCGCTACGTAACACAGGTCGCCTGACCTGTTGATCAATAGTTTGGTAGTGGGTAAGCGACACCGTACTACATTCATCTATTGCTATTCATAAAATATTACGCTTTTTTGATTTGATACTTAAAAGCGATAATCATTTATGAAAATTAGTTATGGCAGAATTTTCTGATCTTTGGTTTTTGGGAATGTTGCTGGCTGCTTTTGCAGGAGGTGCCTTCGGGTCGGCGCTGGGTGCATTGCCGGCGTTCATTTTTACCGGGTTTATAGTAATGTTGGGAGAAGGGGTGAAAATTTTAGCCGGAGATTTATCCGGTATAGCAAATATTGATCCGGCTGCACTTCAGGCCGCATCTATTACCGGAGAACTTGGTTTTGGTCCGGTATTTGGTCCTCATATTAGTTTTGCGGGTGGAGCGGCGGCAGCGGCATACGCGGCGAGCAAAGGCAAAATGGATACTTCATTCCCCTATCACGAGGCTAAAAATATAGGGTATGCTTTTGGCCCCAAACCGGATATAATGTTCGTAGGCGGACTTTTTGGAATTCTTGGATACTGGATTGCAAGCATTTCCGTGACATTAAACATGCCTTGGGACCCAATTGCCATGGGCGTTGTATTATCAGCGGTGGCTCATCGATTGATTTTTAAATTCCCTGTTATTGGAAATAGGAAGAAAGGTCTGCTTAATATGAAGCCGTTTGCTGCAGGTGAATTGAGAGATAAACAATTACCCGGCGAAAAAAAGCATCGCCTGTTGATAGAACCGTGGCTTGGACATCAATACAAATGGGGTGATGTAACAATGCTTGGTGCAGTTATTGGTATTTTAGCAGCCTTCATCACTTATTCTACAGGGAGTGTATTTCTGGCATTTGGTATCAGTGCGGCATCACTACTTTTCTTAAACCTTGGCGTTGCTAATATTCCCGTTACGCATCATATTTCTTTGGTAAGCAGCACCTCCATTGTTGCAGCAACAGGCGGTGCATTTGATGATCATACAATGGGATCGTTACTTCTTCTTGGAGCTCTTTTTGGCGTTATTGCAGCACTATTTGGTGAACTTATACAACGAATTTTTTACGCACATGCCGATACCCATTTAGATCCACCCGCAGCAGGTATTGTAATCGGAACATTTATTATCGCGGTACTTGCAGTTGCTGGAGTATTTCCATCTTCAGCGTGGGTTCCATTACCGTTTTAAGAATTCATAGACCTCCAAGGTTTTGGAAACCTTGGAGGTCTTTTTTATCTAAAATTACTAACTCTAAAACCAACTCACATTGTCTGCAACATTTCTGATTTTACTCACCGCCGGTAGTATTGCTCTCTTGCTCTTTTTAATTATGGTTGTTCGTATCCAGGCGTTTATCGCGCTGTTGCTGGTAAGTATCACAGTGGCCATTTTTGGGGGAATTCCTCTTGGGGATGTCACCGGAGCTATCCAAGAAGGAATGGGTGGTACGTTGGGCTATATTGCCATTGTTGTCGGTATTGGCACTATGCTGGGAGAAATCATTCAGGTTTCGGGCGGGGCGAAAAAAATTGCCGATACAATTATCAATTCTTTCGGAGAAAGTAAATCACAATGGGCGCTGGCAGTTGTCGGTTTGATTGTAGCTATCCCCGTCTTTTTTGAAGTAGCCCTGATCCTGTTTATTCCCCTTGTTTACGATATGACCAAGAAAACCGGTCGGTCCATTCTCTACTATGGAATTCCACTGGTTGGAGGAATTGCCGTGGCACACGCATTTATCCCGCCCACCCCGGGTCCCGTTGCCGTGGCATCAATCATTGGAGCCGATCTTGGCTGGGTAATACTCATTGGAATAATATCAGGGGTTCCCGCCGCCGCAGTTGGAGGAGTCTATTTTGGTAAGTATATCGCAAAGAAAATTCATGTAGGCGTGCCGGATTATATGGAGATCGACATCCCGAAAACCCAAGATGGAGGGCAACGGGAACAGCCTACATTTTTGATGGTGGTTTCGATTATAGCACTTCCGCTTGTATTAATTTTGATGAATACAGCAAGCACGGTTTTACTGCCGGAAGGAGATACATTACGTGAATGGGTTTCGTTGATTGGTCATCCATTTTCAGCCTTGTTAATAGCTACACTATTTTCATTTTATCTACTGGGAACCCGACTTGGATTTACGATGAAGGAGATCCAAAAAGTAGCTACCAGATCTATGGAGCCGGTTGGAATCATTATTTTGGTAACGGGAGCCGGTGGAGCATTTGGTCAGATTCTTATTGCTACCGGTGTGGGTGATGCACTTGTAGGATTGATGGAAAACACCAATATGCCGGTAATTCTGTTCGCATTTATAGTAGCATTAGTAGTTCGTGTTTCACAGGGTTCTGCTACGGTTGCGATGGTTACGGCTGCCGGTTTGATTGCCCCCATCGTTGAGTTAGGTGATTATTCTGCACCGCTTTTAGGCTGTATAACCATTGCCATTGCCTGTGGGGGAACGGCGCTTTCCCACGTTAATGATTCCGGATTTTGGTTGGTTAACCAGTTTATGGGACTCACCGAAAAACAGACCCTCCAATCCTGGACCGTTATGGAAACCATAATCGGTGTAACCGGACTGATCGTTGTGATCATTCTTAGTTTGTTTTTATAAGGGCCAAAGAATCTTTGCGGAAAAAATGTAAAGGCCTGATTACATCAAATATGAAAAAAAATATCATCTTAATGGGAGTATCCGGTTGTGGGAAAACATCCATTGGAAAGTTATTGGCTGAAGAATTGAATGTACCATTTTATGATGGTGATGATTTTCATCCTGAGGTAAATGTAGAAAAAATGCGATCGGGCAAGCCGTTGAATGATCAGGACAGACACCCGTGGCTTGAAACGCTCGCGGATCAGATCGAAAAGATGAATCAGAAAAAAGGTGGGGTACTGGCATGCTCTGCATTGAAACAGTCCTATCGGGAAACATTAAAAAAAGTAGCCAACTCGCCTGTTATATTTGTTTATCTAAAAGGTGATCGAGAATTGATCGCGGATCGTTTATCCGAAAGAGAGGGGCATTACATGCCACCGAAGCTTTTGGATTCGCAATTTAAAGACCTGGAAGAACCGGAAAGTTCAATCACTGTTTCCATAAATCAAACCCCTGAAAAAATTGTAAAAGAGATTATTGATAAGTTAGAAGGGTAAATTGCGGATAGAAATTCAAAATGATTTTAAAGGTATAAATTTCAACATCAGAATATGGAAAAATCAGACATAGGAGTATTTGGACTCGGCGTGATGGGGCAAAGCCTTGCACTGAATCTTGCAGATAATGGCCAACAGGTATCTGTCTACAATAGAATGGAAGGGGATGAAAAAGATATTTTAGACAATTTTCTGACAGAAAAAGCGGAAGGTAAAAATATTGTTGGGTGCTATTCCATTGAAGAGTTTGTAGGCTCCCTCACATCACCCCGAACCATATTGCTGATGGTCAGTGCCGGAAAGGCTGTTGATGCAGTAATTAGTCAACTTAAGCCCCATCTGGAAAAGGGTGACATTATCATTGATGGGGGGAACTCTCATTTTGCAGATACTCAGCGTCGGGTTGAAGATCTGAAATTAGCCGGTTTACATTTGGTGGGCATGGGGGTTTCGGGGGGAGAAGAAGGAGCCCGTTTTGGTCCCTCGATGATGCCGGGTGGTTCCGAAAAGGCCTGGGAAACCATCAAGCCAATGATGGAAAGTATTGCCGCAAACGCCAACGATGGATCGCCCTGTTGTCAGTGGATTGGAAATGGTGGCGCAGGTCATTTTGTGAAAATGGTGCACAACGGTATTGAGTATGGTGACATGCAGATTATTGCCGAGGCCACTCAGCTGATGAGTGAAGCATTAGGCATGGAAGCCCAAGAAATTTCAGAAACGTTTCAAGAATGGAATAAGGGAAAGCTGAATGGATATCTGACCGAAATTACGGCTGATATTTTCTCTGTATCTGATACAGATGGGGAACCATTAGTGGACAAAATTCTTGATGCGGCCGGACAAAAAGGAACGGGTCGTTGGACAGTTATTACGGCTCTGGAACTTGGAGTTCCGCTTCCGGTAATTACAGCAGCGGTTTTTAGCCGGAGTTTTTCAGCGTTTAAGAATCTGCGGAAACAGATTTCGAAAAATCGAACTGAGCAAAAAATAAGTACGCGTTCAAATAAATCAGCCATAGTAAAAGATCTTGAACGAGCGATGATTGCCGCTCGAATGGTGACTCTTGCGGAAGGATTTTTCCTGATTAAATCAGCTTCTGATGAACACGGCTGGAATATCAATGTTGAATCGGTGGCAAAAATCTGGCGAGGTGGTTGCATTATTCGTTCGGCCATGTTAGAATATGTGATATCCGCATTTAGCGACGACTCAAATCTCACACATTTATTAGAGCATAAAGGTTTTTATGGTGAAATTGAGAAATCAGCATTTGGATTGGAATCGATTGTTGGTGTTGCAGCAACTGCCGGTATTCCTATTCCGGCAATGTCGGCAGCGATGAATCAATTTTATACTCTTCAATCAAAAAATCTTCCGGCAAATATTATTCAGGCTCAGCGGGATTATTTTGGGGCACACACTTACGAGCGGGTTGATCGGCCACGGGGGGAATTTTTCCATACGCAGTGGAAGGAATAGCTGAGGCCTGTCAGCACCTACCGGATCTGACGGCGTTGTGGTAAGGATGAAATATGGTATGTCTATTGTTGGCTATAACATGTTATGGATACAATTCGGAATAAGGAACAGAGTTGGGTTTTGTTGTAGAACAGACATACCATATTTGGGGAATCTTGCTGAAGCCCGCCGACGCTGACAGAAACCCGGGAAAGACGCCCGGAATGCTGTCAGGTCTAAAACTGAATCCTTAAACTACAAAAGAAGGAATGGCGTAATGCGTAGTACATCAACCCAAATTACGGTGGAAGGAATCCCAATTGAGGTAACAAGAAAACGGGTGAAGCATCTTCGTGTGGTGGTGTATCGATCAAGCGGGCGGGTGCGGATTTCGAGTCCGAAGAGGGTGGAAGATCAAGAAATATTTCGTTTTGCACAGTCAAAAATTCAGTGGATTCGCAAGCATTTGCTTACCAAACAGAAAGTGGTGAAAATGCCTGATCAGCCAATTAAAACGGGTACGATTCATCATGTTTGGGGCGAGACTTTTGAGTTGAACATCATCGAGAAAAATGCTCCGCCAAACGTAGTTTTAAATGGAAGTAATACAATTGAATTGTTTGTCAGGCCGGGATCGGATCAGCAAAAAAAAGAGAAAGTGATGCGGGAATGGTACCGTGAGCAGATCAAGAAAGAGATACCGGCGCTAATTAAAAAATGGGAGCCGATTATGGGAGTGAAAGTAAATGATTGGGGAGTGAAAAAGATGAAGACCCGATGGGGAACCTGCAATGTTCGGGCAAAGAGAATCTGGTTGAGCCTTGATCTGGCAAAGCGCAGCCCGGAATTTTTGGAATATATAGTGGTGCACGAAATGACCCATATTTTAGAGAGGCTGCACTCACCACGGTTTTACGGTTTGATGGATCGGTTTATGCCCGGCTGGAGAGAAGTTGATCAAAAATTAGGCGGGCGTCACTGGAAAAAAGAGGGTGATTTTAAATAGAATTGGAACAGATTGTTGATGAATCAAACAAACAGTTTTAGCTTTTTTTTCGAATGATTGTCCACATCATCGCTCCAAGCCATCCGGCTAAAGCACCAACAGCTATAGAAATAGCCAGGGAGACTGTTAAATTGCTGTGGCTTATATTGTTAATCAAAATATCTGCTACAAAACGGATGATGACGGCAAGCATGTATCCCAGCGTAAAAGTGCCAATTATATCACGCATTTTTAAACTGAAATAGAGGAACATGCCAAAGGATGCAACCATCCCAAAACAGACCCAAAGAATCAGAAATGATGGGTCCAAAAAATCCAGCTGACGAGAAGAACTTGTAGAAATTGGAATTCCCGCCGCTACGGTTGCCACAACGATTGAAATTAATTTTTGACTGTGCTTTCTGTCTCTGGCCACTGCGATCTTTTTTGACGGATTATTAGAAATAGATGAGATGTAAACTTATGAATAATCCTGCTGATTATTGTCTTTAGTTTTAATTCATAAGTGGACTTCTGAGTTATCAAAAAACGCGAATGGTTTCTTCGTTGATCCAGCCGTACAGTCCATTTTCCATTCGTACGTAATTCCATCCATTTGTTTCGCTGCTTGTGTGATAATCTACCTGAAACTGGTATCCTTCGTAGGCTGTGCTAACGGAGGTGGATTCAGTATTCGGATTTTCGTAAACCTGAGTTCGATCCTCCACCATTACTCCGGTTCCAAATCGATTGTTGAGATAATCAATGTATCCACCGGAGAGCAGAAATAATACGGAAAAAGCCAGAAATACAGCTGCCGAGTACTTTAAAATGGTGCCAAAATTCTTATAAAACCAAGAGGCAATAAGCAGTCCGGCGGCAATGTTCAGGAAAAATAATCCAATGATAAAAAGTCCTGTCACTCCCAGAGAGCTATTTAACGATCCAAAAAAGGATTCCCATGGAAGCTGTGGCAACACCGCTGATCGGCGGCTGAACCGAGAGTCGAGATAGCTGACGGATTCTTCAGCCATTTGCTCTGTTTCAGGGTAAGAGGAGGCTCGCATAAAATAATATTTTGCCATTCCCGGAGAATCAAGTTCGCTGTAAATGATCCCCATATTCAACCAAAGTGCACCTGATTTGTGCCCCTCGTTTTCAATCTCCTGATAGATTTCCAGCGCTTCCCTATACTCGCTTTCTTCAAGCAAATATGTGGCCTCATCAAACCGATTTTGCTGAGCAAAAAGCAACATCGGGAAACTGATCATAAGCATAAAAAAACCGAGTGAAATCTGTGTTTTCAAAGCTTTTGTTTTAGCTGTTCAAGTAACTGTTCTGTTTTCTTAATGTCTTCGGCGATGTCCTTTTTACTGCCAGCGGGAGCGTAGCTAATGGTATTGCACTTTTCGAGCAGCGATTTAAGAGGTTTGGTAATTTCACCATTAACAGATTGCGCCTGAATGCTTGTAATTAGCTCTTGATCGGTTAATCCTGCTTCAGCCAGCTGTAATTTATCTGTGATAAAACCGGTAATTGCTTTGTGAAGCTCACGGTATACCTGTTTGGGTTGATCTTGCTCTAAAAAGGTTTTTGCCCCATCAAGCCGTTTTTGGGCAGTGCTGTATGATGTATGATAACGCCTGAATGCAGTGTCATTCAAAAGCTTATCAATAAGGATTTTTTTCCTCCAGCTGAACAGCAAAGCTATTCCCGGTAAAATCAAAAAGATCCAAAACCAGGCAGAGTGATAAAATCGAGCCGTATTTTCATTGTGCCAAATTGCCAATCCGGTAATGGGTTGGACTGCTACATCGGAACCAGAAGATGCTACGTTTTGCGAAGGTGCAGGTGTTACTTCAAAATCAATTGCCGGCAGGGTAGTGTAACGATATCGATTCGCTGATGGATCAAAAACAGCAACACGTTCCTCAGGAATTTGGTAGTTACCGGGAGCCCGGCTTACCAATAATTCAGTGAATCTTTTTTCGCCGGTAATATTCATTCCACGACGTTCAACATCGCTGGACTCCTGTGGGTTAAATTGATCGAATCCATCCGGAAAATTATATTCGGGGCGTTGAATAAGAGGAACATTTCCCTCTCCTTCAATTGTGGTAATAATCTCAATGGTTTCACCACTTACAATTTGGGTTTTATCTACCGAACGGGTAACCTCAAAATCCCCAACGGCATTCATGCTAATGGATTCTTCTCGTTCCGGCAATGGCCTTACCTGAATGGTTACAGGTTCAGATTCCAAGGTGACTCGCCTTTGGTTTGTCCCTGCCCCTCCAAAGAAGCTTCCAAAAGGATCATTTCTTCTGGCCTGCGATCGGATTCCTGCGTTCAGCTCATATTCACTGAGGGTCAACTCCCCACTTCTTGATGGAAAAAGTCCATATCGTAAAAGGGTAACCATCCGGTACCGAACGCCATTTTTGATGGTTGATTCAGCACGCGGTTGGGTGACATTTTCAATTTCTTCTTTCCAAAAACTATCGGTTCGCCAACCAAACGCCGGCTGGTAGGATGTGATTTCTACATTTTCTTTGAAATAAAGCACAATGCTGGCAATGAGCTGCTGACCGGCTACCGGATTTTCATCATTTAGCTCAACCTGCACAAAAATATCCGGTAACTGAGAATCCCTCTCATCACTTAGCGTGCCTTTTTCAATAACTTCAATTCGGATCGGATTGGTCTGCAATACTTCGTCATCTACCGTGATATCTAAGGATGGAATGGTATAATTCCCCGCATCAAGCGCAATGAGGGAATATGTATAGGTTGTTGTGCGGGTGGTTTGTCCATTAACTATGGAAACGCTGGTACTTCGTGATGGAGTGGGCGACAAAACACGCGCACCGTTAAAATCGGGAAGCGCGGGGAGCGCCATATTGTGCGAGGATGAGCTTTTTACCTGAATGCTCAACGAAAACTGTTCCCCTGTAAAAATTTTTGTGTCAGAAACGGTTGTTTCGAGAGTTAGATCTTGCGAAAAGGCTGAATTCACAAAACAGCCCAACAATATCATCAACAATAAGAGTGGCTTCAATAGCGTGGTTTTACCAGTCTTTATCATTTGAGGATCTATTTTCAGAGGCTTCTTTTTTCTGTCCTTCCAGTAACTCGCGTTCAAGTTGTTCAAGAGCGTTTAAAATACTTTCTGCTTCTTCTTCACTCAGGTCCTGTGGTTCAGGTTGAGATTGTTGATCATCTTGTTCCTGTTCACCTTCTCCCTGATCTTGGTTTTGATCCTGTTCCTGCTCTTGATCTCCTTCATCCTGATTATCTTCACCCTGCTGGTCTTCATTTTCTTGATCATCTTCTCCCTCATTTTGATCTTCCGATTGTTCCTCCTGCTCTTGTTCCTGCTGTTTGCGCAAAGCCAGCTCGTAATTATGTTTGGCGTCGGGATCGGTGGGATTTTCCTTTAGGGAATTTTTGAAAAACTTTGCTGCCTCATCATACATTTCCGATTCCGATAACATTGTACCGGTATTATAATCAGCTTTTGACCGTTCTTGAGAATCTTCAGAAAGGGATTTAAAATTTTCGAATGATTCCATCGCTTCATCCGTCATCCCCATTTTAGACAGGGCATTCCCTAAATTAAAGTGAAGCCGGGCGTCATCAGGATTTTCTTCAATTGCGGTCTGGTAGAGCTGAGCGGCCGTTTCGTAATCACCGTTTCGAAACGCTTCATTCGCCTTTCGTGCATCATTTGCTGCCGAAGCTGAAATCAAAAAGCCGAATAAAATTAGCAGAATAATTTTCATGATAGTGTATAAAATTCAATGGTTTGAACAGTAACGTTATTCTTCTACTGCGAGTGCTAACGTCTCATCATCCATTTTCATATTCGTAAAAATGTTTGATACGTCATCATTTTCGTCAAACATATCCATCATCTTCAAATTGGTTCGTGCAGTATCCGGTTCAGCTTTTACTTCTGTAGCTGGAATTCGAATAAGTTCGGCAGATTCAATATCAATCCCTTCCTTTTCCAAAGCTTTACTTACATCAAACAGCGATTCGCGGGTGGTAATAATTTCAATAAAATCATCTTCCATAATTACATCTTCGGCGCCCGCATCGATAGCGAGCAGCATCAGCTCTTCTTCATCACGCCCGTCTGCATTTGTTTTGATGGATCCTTTCTGCTCAAACATATAGGCAACCGATCCGTCGGTTCCAAGATTTCCGCCATTTCGGGAAAAAATGTGACGAATTTCACTCACCGTTCGATGCACATTATTGCTTGTGGCTTCAATAAAATAGGCAATTCCACCGGGGCCGTAACCCTCGTAAGTAATCTCTTCGTAATTGGCAGATCCATCATCCAGCTCCCCGGTTCCTTTTTTAATGGCGCGTTCAATATTATCCTTCGGCAGGTTTACTTTTTTCGCATTCTCGATGGCAAGAGAAAGCCGCGGATTCATATTTGGATCGCCACCGCCTTCGCGTGCAGCTACCGTAATTTCACGGATATGCTTGGTAAATGCTTTTGAGCGCTTCGCATCTTCCTTCGCTTTTTTATGCTTGATGTTAGCCCATTTGGAATGTCCTGCCATGATCTGTCCGTCAATTATTTAAAAATCCATCAATCCTGAATATAACGGAAAAGGAAATTTTCACCTAATGGTTTGATGGTCTCTTTATCTTGAGAATAGATCTTGTTCTGTGATTAGCGCCGGGTGGAACCCGGTGTATAATAGTAACCTGAGTTCGATTAATAATGTCGTTTATAAGTCCTTTTCTGAGGGAGTCAGACGGAATCCTATGGGCAGAGACGAGGAAGGAAGGCTGAAAGCCTGAGATAACTCAGCCCAGAGCAGCGCTCTGGGTAAGATAATGTCCGGGATGGGGAGGCTGAAGGCCTCAAAACAGATCGTCCCTGAGATATTAATTTGCACTATTTCAGGCTTTCAGCCTGCGGTGTGTTCCGTCACCTTGTCACCTATGGCGTTGCCATAGGCTGAGTTATGTCAGGTTTTCAGCCTGTCGAATTTGGATAGAAACCAACTATTAACTTGAAACCGGAGTTCGATTTAGAACACCTTATTAACCTATTTACAATCGAACTCAGGTAAGTAGTAATTATGACAACCCTGAAGAGGGTTGAATCCTAAATTATTTAAAGTATTCAAATTATAGTTCACAACTGACCGAATGCAAGTGGAGAAAAATTTGTATAGCTTATAATCAAAATTAAGAATGGATATATGAATATAGGAATTGTTTGTTACCCAACGTTTGGCGGTAGTGGTGTTGTGGCTACCGAATTGGCAAAAGGACTCGCCAATAAAGGTCATACTTTGCATATTTTAAGTTATTCGCGCCCTGCCAGACTCGATGCATTTCGAACTGATATTACATTTCATGAAGTGGATTTAAGCAGTTATCCTCTTTTCGAATACCCGCCGTATGATTTGGCTCTTGCAAACGTGATGGTGAATTTGATCAAACATGAAAAGCTGGACGTACTGCATGTTCACTATGCCATTCCCCATGCCACAAGTGCTTTTCTGGCCAAACAAATTCTGGGTGATCAGGCAAAAGACGTTGCTATTATTACAACCCTTCACGGAACAGATATTACGCTGATTGGCAGCGATCCGAGCTATAAAGATGTGGTGGATTTTTCGATCAACCAAAGTGATGGCGTAACGGCTGTTTCGGAATACCTGAAACAGGAGACCTTTAATAAGTTCGACATCAAAAAAGATATCCGGGTGATTCCCAACTTTATAGATCTGGATCGATTCCAAAAATCGAACAAAACACATTTTAAGAAGGCGATTTGTCCGAATGATGAAAAGGTAATTACGCATGTTTCCAACTTCCGCGAAGTAAAGAGAGTGCCGGATGTGGTTTCTACGTTCGATCAGGTTCTAAAAAATGGGGTTGATGCCAAGCTGTTAATGGTGGGTGACGGACCCGATCGCCAGAAAGCTGAAAACAAATGCCGTGAACTTGGTATTTGTGATAAAGTCCGGTTTTTGGGCAAACAGGAACGAGTAGAAGAAGTACTGTCGATTTCGGATCTGTTTTTGATTCCATCAGGCAGTGAAACGTTTGGCCTTGCTGCGCTGGAAGCCATGAGCTGTGGTGTACCGGTAGTGAGTTCCAATATTGGCGGACTTCCCGAAGTAAACACGCACGGCGAAACCGGTTATATGTGCGAATTGGGTGATGTGGAATGCATGGGACGTTGTTCAACCGAAATATTGAAGGACGAAAAACTCCATGCGAGAATGTCGAAAGCTGCCCGGGCAAGAGCCGAGGAATTTGAGATGGATCTGGTGGTGAAAGTGTACGAAGATTATTACGAAGAGATAAAATCAGGTCTGTAGATTTATGAAAAAATGCGTTCTCGTTCTTCCGTTCTTATTCTTATTGTTGATGATCTCCTGTGGGGAAGACGGTTCCGGTAAAACGGACTATTCAGCTGCAGATGAACTGGATCAAATAGTAGAATCAGGATTGAAAGATTCGCTATTTGCAGGAGCGGTTCTGCTGGTTGGAGATTCGGATGGGGTACTTCATCAACAAGCATTTGGGTACGCAGATCAAATTGATTTCGGCGGGTTTGAAATTGAATCTCCCGTTGAGATGACAAACAATCATCTGTTTGATTTGGCCTCCCTAACCAAAGTGCTCGGCACAACTCTTGGCGTGATGGTTCTCCATGATCGAAATCAAATCAACATTAACGATCCGCTTCACAAATACCTTCCCGAATTTGATACTCCCGACAAACAATCCATTACCCTTGCTCATCTGCTGAGCCACACGTCCGGTTTGGTGCAGTGGTTTCCCAGTTTTTATGAGGCAAATTCACCAGAGGAAAGACTTCAGTTTACAGTTGATGAACCACTTTTAGGAACTCCCGGCGAAACAAGACGCTACAGCGATTTCGGGTTTATGGTTTTGGGAGATGTGATTGAAAGTGTATCAGGTCAGTCGATGGATCAATTTTTAGCAGAAAATATTTATCGACCAATGGGGTTGAATTCCACGGTTTTTAATCCGGATACGGCTAAGTTTTCGTTAGTAGCCACATCACACGGAAATCCATTTGAAAAACGGATGGTGTATGATGATGATTTTGGGTATACGGTTGACGTAGACCCGGAATCATGGAATGGCTGGAGAGAGCACACATTAAAGGGAGAGGTAAATGATGGGAATGCGTTTTACACTCAAGGGGGAGTGGCGGGTCATGCTGGATTATTTTCTACCGCTGAAGAAGTTTATACATTATTGAGGCTTTTCATCAACAATGGACGGTTTGAAGGTGAAGAGTTATTCAGCCCGGAAACCATTGATCTGTTTACTGAAAAAGATGAATTTGGCCACGGTTTGGGATGGATGATGAGTGAGGCATCCCTTAATACAGTTGATTTGAGGGAAGGAAGTTTTGGACACACAGGATTTACCGGCACAAATATCATTGTCAGCCCGGAAAAAGGTCGCATCTTGGTTTTTTTAACAAACCGTCAGCATTTTGGTGTTGATGAAGATGGCCAGTATCCGAATTTGAGAGAGATCAGAGAGAAACTATCGGTGGTGGTTTTTGAGGAATAAATATGTTTTAAGGAACGTTTATCATAAATCTGAATTAAAAAGATAGTGTGCTACCTGTCAGCAACCACTAAATCTGACAGCATTGGCCCATACTTGAAGAGAAAATCACAAATCAAGAAAATTTGTTATGAAAAAGTTAATTGTACTTCCACTATTCCTTTTCTTTGCTTTTGCGTGCAGTTCATCAACCAGGGTTGAAGAAGAAAGGAGTGAAAAGAACGAGTTTTTTGAAAATGCCGACACTGTAGAATTTGAAACGATTTCCCAGACTTTAGGTTATTCAACCAGTGGGAGTACAAGTTTTGAAGAAAATCAGGAGTTGATCATCGAAACAGAAGAAGAGTTCATAGATTTGTGGGTGGATTTGCATGAACAAAGATCACCGGCTCCGGATGTTCCGGAAATCGATTTTGATAACGAAATAGTTATTGCGGTTTTGATGGGTGTACAAAATACGGGAGGATATTTTACCACAATCGAGGAAGTGGGCGTAAATGACGGGGTGACAGGAATCAACGTTGTGGAAACATCACCGGGAGAGGGATGTACTATAACTGAGGCACTTACAATGCCTTATCACATTATTACGATTCCTGACGACCTGCCGGATGAGCATGAATTTTTTATTGAAAGAATCCGGCTGAATTGTGATGACGAGGAATAATTACTCGTTAATTTTATTTTTATACTTTAAAAACGTACTAATTCAGGAAACACCTATTATTTTGATTTAGCATCAAAATACTGATCTAAAGCCAAAATATGCGGGTATTTCGAAGCTATAAACGAGATAATACATAGTAAGAAATTGCTAAGAACAGATAGCCACCCAACCTTATTTAAATAAATATCACCGAAACATCCACATGCTACAGTTATTCCTACTTTAATAGAATAAATATGAATAACTGCAAAAAACAAAAATAAGGCGGATATAAATCTGTAAACAAATTTAAGATTTATACCGATTAACAGCATTAATCCCAGAATAGCTTCTATACTGGATATCAAGAATAAAGTAAATAAAGCGTCAGAAATTCCTAATTGCTCTACAAATCCTAAAAAAGGTTGTGGAGTAAGTAATTTGAAATAAACTGAACTTATAGAGGGCCTTTGCAAAACCGTTCTTTTGCTCAATCTGTATTTTCGCGAATTCAAAATCCTTACTTATGGTAATAAGCTTCGGTTTTGAATTCGCTCAGGCTTTGATCTTGACCAAAATTTCTGATTTTGGAAAGCCCTCTTATAAGTATTAATGAGAAAAATAACCGAAATACTGTAAGTATGGAGTCTCTTTTATTCCAATTTAAAGACATGCTTTATGAGGTGGGTTGATGGATTATTATGAAGTACATATATAGCATTCTCCGACCCATGAGAAGCTGATGTATAATGATTTCCTTGTTCCGACATTCCCAACTCAGTGAATGAATGGCTACCAAGTAATTCACCATTTAAATTATAGAAATCTAAATAACTGACAGGAGATTCTATATCGGATAAATCAGTATATCTTACGGCAAAAAGATTTTCACTGAGAGGTAAAACATCCCTACCGACTGCAAACGGCTTAACCATGCCACCACTTCGTTCCGGGTATCTGAAAAAAGGGATATCTCTTGTGGTTTCAATGAATTTTTCATCAGCTGAGTTATATACTTCTACTTTGTAAGGAAATGTCCAATTGAAGTACAGGTTTTCAAACGAATCAATGCTGATTTTATCACTAAATCCAGTCATTCCAACTAAATCAATATTATCCTCATTTAAGTTTCTCTCTACCAATGAAACCCGCTCGACTATTTCTTGCTGATCATTGATAGAATAGGAAGTCACTAAATTACCACGATAAGAATGCCTGAATCCAACAACATAAATTTGATCCAAACCCGATGCAACAACTGACGATGGCATTTTTCCAATTACAGATTCGGCGATTAGCTGATTATCGGCATCAACGATTATCAATTTGTTTTCTGATTGATCGGTAACATAGATATTCCCTGATTTGTCTATATGTAATGCATTGGGTTGTTGTGTTTCACCAGGGCCATGGCCAATACCAGACAAAAACGATCTCTCAAAATTCCCCTGTTTGTCAAATTTCTTAATCAGATTATCTGAGCGATCTAATAAATAAATATTTGAAGTTTCATCAACTGAAATATCTCTGATATTACCAAGAAATACATCAGAATTTTCGAATGAAAAATAAGTTGTATCACTTTCAATTTTAAATAATACAGCTTCTGTTGTGGAGCCCTCTTCTTTTTTCTTACAGGAAAACATGCAAAAAGCACAGAATAGCATGACTATTAACGTCATTGTTAATGATAGCTTTTTCTTTTTCATAGGTGTCTATTTTTATTCAAATTAAATCCAATACATATATACTGGAAAAAAATAGATTATGTATTTTTTTTATTTTTTAACAAATAGCCTTTAAGTGTTTAATTATGAACTAAATTATAGATGGTAGCGATAAAAGTTGCGGCACAGTAGACCATATACTAACTGGATTATCTGAGTGGGAGAGTGGATGGACGGATTGCGGATAATAAATGGTTTTTGTGCTGTTAAAGGCGCATATTGCGGCTCAATTCCAGAATAGGAAGCTAAGCTTAAAGAAACAATCTTTTAAAAAGAGGATGATTTTAAGCCCGTCGAATTATGTTGACGGGCTTTAATTTAACTACATTTGAAATGAAAAAGCATTTATTACATATTGTTCTGCAAAGCCTTTTATTAACCGGCATAATTTATGTTTCCCAAACTCAGGCTCAGAATATATCCTACTCTTATAATGAAACACTGCGTTTGGAAGGAGTTGATAAGTTTTCAGAGGAATATTCATTTGCTTCACCCAATTTTGTTTTTTCTGACAGCGAAAACAATATATATGTGTCTGACCGTAGACTGGGTACAATCAGAAAGTTCAACAGAAGCGGAGAGCACCAGTTTACAATCGGTGAAAGGGGAAGAGGGCCGGGAGAATTTACGGAAATTTCTGCATTTTACATTGATCCATCAAAAGATCACCTGATTGTAGTGGACCGAATGAATGTTCGGGCAAGCCGGTTTTCTCTTGAAGGGGAACTGCTGGAAACTCATCAATTACCAGAAGGTTCAATAATTTCTCCTTGGATGGGGCGAGCAGATCAGGAGGGTAATCACTATTTGTATTATCGCTACCCGGTACTTCCAAATCGCCCAAGAATCGGAGACGATCATCTAATCTATCAATATTCGGATGATTTTAGTGAAGTTACACAATCATTTGCGGAAGCGGAGCTATTTGGAGATATAGAAGATTATTTTTTGAGTAGAATGATTACCGGTCCGACTTCCGGTATATTTGAAATTAAAAATAAAGAGAAGGTGATTACAGCACCATTTATTTTTCAAGGATCAATATTTAACTTTTATAATAACGAAGGTGAGTGGGAGCTAAAAAATACTCTTCGCTCTTCTGTCCATACAGATGTAGCTTATGAACAAATTGATGCATCAGATCCTCCTGAATATGCAAGAGTAATGGGAACTTCCAGGGGTACTCTTGCAGGGATTATTTATAGCGCTACAATTGGGCTTCATATAACTGAAGAAGGCAAACTGGCTCACTATGTACATACGATTGATGAAGAACATAGAAATGGTGAAATTGGGGTAAACTTATTTAATTTAGAAACGGATGAATTTCTTGGGTACACAAAAATAGATGAGTTTAGCAAGGAACTTTCATCAGATAGTCAAACTGGGTTAACCCTACAAATAAAGTCAAATTCTGAAAATAGAATTTATTTAGTAGACGGTCGATCCAAGGATGGAACAGAAATTGTTGTTGCAGAAATTAATTTTTCTGTGGAAAACTGAGTATGATTTATGTAATCGAAGATGATGTCTCATAAAAGTTACTCCTCAATCTCCTCAACAATCTGATCTCCAATGGATAGCCCTGCCGTGGCGGCGGGGCTTGGAGCGTTTAATACATGCAGTGCATTGGAGCTTTTTTCGAAGTAAAAATCATCCAGAATTTCTCCGTTATTTTGCAATGCCATAGCGCGAACTCCTGAGGGACATTTCTCTAAATCTTCTTTATTAATGGACGGAATTAATTTTTGGAGCTCTTTCAAAAAAGCTTCTTTTGATAAGGATCGATACATCTCTTTTAACCCCATTTTCCAGTGTTCGCCGGCCATTCGCCAAAATCCCGGAAAGTCTGTTGTTTCAATGGTATCCTTTAAATTGAAGGATAGTTTGGAATACCCTTCTCGCTTAAAGGCAAAAACCGCGTTGGGTCCGCACTCTACTCCACCTTTTGCCATCCGGGTGAAATGTACCCCAAGAAATGGAAACTCAGGATTTGGAAGCGGATAAATCAACCCGTTGACTTTCGATTCCGCTTCATCCGAAAGTTTAAAATATTCACCCCTGAACGGTACAATTTTGACAGGAGATGAAATTCCGGCCGATTTGGCCACCCGATCACTAAACAAGCCCGCACAATTAATGACGTAGTTTGTTTTAAAGCGGTCTGTTTTTGTTTGAACCGATGTAGCGCCATTTGTTTGAACAATACTCTGCACCTGTTGACCAAATAAAACAGAGTGTCCCTTCTCTTTTAAAAGCTGCTCTAACATTTGGCAGACACCTTTAAAATCGACAATTCCGGAGCAGGGGACATGAATGGCCTGTACTCCATTTACATGAGGTTCAATATCTTTAAGTTCTTCCTTGCCGATCATCGCAATGTCTTCAATCTTATTTTGAAGTCCCCGCTCGTAAATTTGATTCAGCTTTTCCACTTCACCTTCATGAGTGGCAACAATTACTTTTCCGCAGATGTCATGATCAATTCCATATTCTTTGCAAAAATCAACCAGTTGATGGCGTCCATCAATGCAGTTTTTTGCCTTGTAACTGCCGGGAGTGTAATAGATTCCTGAATGAATCACTCCGGAGTTTCTACCGGTTTGATGTGCTGCTACTCTATCTTCTTTTTCAAGAACGGTGATAGAAGCATTTGGGTTAGAAAGAGAGAGTTTGTAGGCGGTTGAAAGTCCAACAATTCCAGCGCCAATAATAATATAATTGTAAATCATGTTGTTCTGTTGAGCAATAATTCTTCCAAAAGATAACAAATCTATAACGTAAGAGGATAACAAATCTGCTAAAGTGCTTGCAGCGAAAAATGACATTGTTAAAGGAAAACCCTTATCTTATATCTTAATCAAAAAAAATATTTATGTATAAAACGTCTGTTTTAATTTTTGTTTTCTGTTTATCGGTTGCCTTCTCTGCTTGTACAAATGAAAGTGAAGAAACAACAGATGGAGCAAATTCAAACGCCTCTCATGCTGAAATCGTTGAAAATGCAGTATTCACCGATCTGGATGGCAATGATGTAGATATTAAAGACTTTGCCGGTAAAATTGTTCTTATCGATTTTTGGGAATCATGGTGTGGCCCTTGCTTGCAGGTATTTCCGGCGATGGATGATTTGAGGGAAGAATATCCTGATGATTTTGCAATGCTGGCAGTGACGGTAGGCCTTTCAGAAGGGCCAAACGAAGCTAAAGCATTTGCCGAAGAACATGGCTACGATTTTAACTGGTTATATGATGAGTATGGTGTATTTGAAAATTTAGGAGGACAGGGAATTCCTTTTAAAGTATATGTTGATCCCGATGGAAAACTCATTGAAATAGAAATGGGATCGCGTGGAAGCGAAGGCGATTATAATTCTGCCAAAGCAAAAATTCAGGAATATTTTTAAATGAACCTATCAGGTTCTGTCGTTGTTATTTAGCAAATTAATAAAACCAAGTACGTTTAATAATGGAAAAACAAGTAGAAAAATTACCCTATAAAGTAAAAGACATCACGCAAGCGCGTTATGGTCGTCAGGAGATTCATATTGCAGAATCCGAAATGCCCGGATTGATGGCAACCCGCGAAGAGTTTGGAGAACAGAAACCACTGAAAGGAGCACGAATTGCCGGATGTCTTCACATGACGGTTCAAACTGCCGTGTTGATTGAAACATTGGTTGAGCTGGGCGCGGAAGTGCAATGGTCATCATGTAATATTTATTCAACGCAAGATCATGCCGCAGCAGCAATTGCTGAAAGTGGCGTTCCCGTTTATGCGTGGAAAGGCATGACCGAGGAAGAATATGAGTGGTGTATTGAGCAGACTCTTTTCTTTGAAGATGGAAAACCATTAAACCTTATTCTTGATGATGGCGGCGATTTAACCAACATGGTTTTGGATAATTATCCTGAACTTGCAAAAGACATTGCCGGAATTTCCGAGGAAACCACAACAGGAGTTCTTCGTCTGTATGATCGAATGAAAGCAGGAACTCTGCCCATTCCAGCAATTAACGTGAACGATTCGGTAACGAAATCGAAGTTTGACAATAAGTATGGTTGCCGTGAATCTTGTTCTGATGCGATTCGTCGCGCAACGGATGTGATGATGGCGGGTAAAGTTGCCGTTGTTGCAGGTTACGGTGATGTTGGAAAAGGATCATCCGCGTCATTACGTGGAGCCGGCGCTCGCGTGATTGTTACTGAAATCGATCCGATTTGTGCACTTCAGGCTGCAATGGACGGATATGAAGTGAAGAAAATGCGTGATGCCGTTCAGGAAGCAGACATCATTGTTACGGCAACCGGAAATAAGGATATTCTCACAGCCGAGCATTTCGAATTGATGAAAGACAAAGCCATTGTTGGAAATATCGGTCACTTCGATAACGAAATTGACGTGAAGTGGTTGAAAGCCAATACTGAAGAGGAAAACATCAAAGCCCAGGTAGATATGTTCCGTTTTGATGATGGAAGAGAAATCATTCTTCTTTCACAAGGGCGCTTAATGAACCTTGGAAACGCAACGGGACATCCAAGTTTTGTGATGAGTAACAGCTTTACAAATCAAACGCTGGCGCAAATGGCACTTTGGAATGAGGAGTTTGAAGTTGGAGTACACGTACTTCCAAAACATCTCGATGAAAAAGTAGCTCGTCTGCACCTGCAAAAAATTGGTGTAGAACTGGAAGAGCTCACAAAAGAGCAGTCGGAATACATTGGTATTCCAAAAGCCGGGCCCTATAAGCCGGATCAGTATCGATACTAAGTTGTAGATACTTACTAAAGTAATTAAAAAGCCACCTTGAGAAATCGGGGTGGCTTTTATTTTGTCTACCAGATTTTTAGACCTTGGAGGTTTTTGAAAACCTCCAAACCTGAGTTCGATTGATAAAAAACACATGAAAAAGTCTCCCCTAACAAGGGGAGATTTAGAGGGGTGTTCACTGGATTTTGCGATATTCTGATGAACATCCCCCTGTTTCCCCCTTTTTTAAGGGGGACTTCCAATAAATAATTTATTAATCGAACTCAGGTTCCAAGGTCTTTTTGACTTATAAAAAAGCCACCCTCATATCATGAAGGTGGCTTGTATTTATTTGGAGGGAAAACTTAGCTTTTAGTAAACTGTACATTCAAGTTAAGCTTCACATCATCAGAAACCACTACACTTCCAGCTTCTGTTACTGCATTCCATTTTAAACCAAACTCTTTTCGGTTAATTTTTCCGGTTACATCAAATCCGGCTTTGGTATTTCCGTATGGATCTTCAACGGTTCCACCGTATTCAGCATCCAGCTCTACTGTTTTTGTATTTCCACGGATGGTCAAGTCACCAACCAATTTAAATTCTCCGTCTCCTACTTTTTTGAACGATGTGGATTCAAAGGTAAGCTTGGGATGCTCTGATGCATTAAAAAAGTCATCAGACTTCAAGTGATTATCCCGATCTTCGTTGCCGGTGTCAATACTGTTGATGTCTGCTTCGAAGGTTACTTTCGCATTGTCGAAATCTTCATTTTCAGATTCGATAGATGCATCAAAGGTTTTAAATTTTCCGGTTACTGTTGAAATGACCAAATGCTTTACTTTAAAAGTAATCTCAGAGTGAGATGGGTCAACGGTCCATTTTGATACTGTTTCGGTACTCATAATTGTATAATTTTTTAATCTGTTATTAAATACTTTAATGTTGAACTAAGTTAAGGAAAATTTTATCTCATTGCAATAAATAGAGAGAAGATTTGAAGGGAATCCATTTACATCTTTTAGCTTTAAAGCTGACTTTGATATAGTATTTTCTTTGATTGATGCAATTCCGTTTTATATTAAGCGGTAACGACTTTTGCTCTATGAAATCGACGATGTTAACCATCAACCAAGACGAAATACATATGAAAAACAGGTACACGAAGTACAAAGAGAATCTGCTCAATAATTTTAAATGGGGGACATTTCTGTTATTGATGTTCCTGGCTCTTCCAATGGCTGCTTGTGGACAAACCGGACAAACGGTGGGTATTCAAAGTAATTCGCCTTCGGTTCATGCTTTCACAAACGCAACTATTATTACCGCTCCCGGCGAAGTTACTGAAAACGGAACGCTGGTAATTCGAAATGGCGTGATTCAAAATGTAGGCTCCAATATTGATATCCCTCAAGATGCGAGAGTGTGGGATTTGGAAGGGAAAACGATCTATCCCGGATTTATTGATGCTCACGCCCGAGTTGGAATGCAAGAACCACGGGAAGAGCTGGACCGGGGCGATATCTCCTGGAATCCACAAATTCGCTCTCAGTTAAAAGCAGACAGCGAATACAAATCTGAAGAAGACGGACGTGATAAACTCCGTGCACAGGGTTTTGGAGCTGCAATGGCTGTTCCGGCTCTTGGAATTTTTAGAGGGGAAACAGCAGTCATGAGTTTAAGTGATGGTTCCGTGTCAGATCGCGTGATTCGACAGGGAGTTGCTCAATCCGTTTCACTGCAAAGAAGCAATGAATTTGGGTGGAGTTATCCAACATCAGACATCGGTACCATAGCGTTGATTCGCCAGACTTTATATGATGCCGATTGGTATGAAAGAGCACAGGCAACCTATCAATCAAACCCTGAAGGATTAGAGCGGCCGGAATCAAATTCTGCATTGAAAGCACTTGAGCGCGCTGTAAATGGAAATCAGCCATTATTGTTTGAAGCGTCCAGTGATGAAGAAATCTTGAGAAGCTTACGGTTTACAGAAGAATTTAACATTCAGCCATGGCTTCGGGGAAGCGGTCACGAGTATAGAGTGCTTGATGTTTTAGCATCAGCACAAACGCCATTGATCTTACCTTTAGCATTTCCTGAAAAGCCTGAAGTAGAAAACCCTGCGGATGCAATGAATGAAGATTTATCCACGCTTCGGCATTGGTACCTGGCGACTGAAAATGCTGCACAGGTAGCAAATGCAGGATTAAGTTTTTCATTTACTACAGACGGCATGGAAGATTTAGATCACGTACTTCCAAATTTGAGAAAAGCAGTACATGCAGGTCTTGACGAAGAAACTGCCCTTGCTGGACTAACAAGTAACCCCGCTAATTTATTAGGAATCAGCCAAACCCACGGCTCCATTCAGCGTGGGAAAAAAGCAAATATTGTGATAACAAACGGTAACTTATTTGATTCTGAATCAACCATTCTTGATGTGTGGGTTGAAGGTGAGCGACATCGGGTTAATCCTGAGCCGGCCGTAGATGTTCGTGGAGCCTGGGCAGTGCAAACATCAGACGGAAGTCTTGATGGCGACATCAACATAGAAGGAACTGCCGATAATCTTTCCGGGACAATAACTGTTGATGGAAATGAGGTTGAGTTTAGTTCAGTTTCACTGCAAGAGCAAGCTCGCAGATTTCGTGCAAACCTACCGGGTGAAGACTTGGGAATGGATGGCACAATTCGTTTAACTGCATCCATGTCGGGTGATGAATTATATGGATGGGCAGAAATTCCCGGTGGTGATCGTACCGAGTGGATGGCTGAACGAACATCTGCCGCGGATGAGGAAGAGGAAGAATCGGCAGAAATGGCATCGCGTGATTTACAGCTTTCATCGTTGCGACCGAACATGGAATACGGACGTGAATCTGAGCCAAATCAACCCGAATTTGTACTGGTACAAAATGCAACCATCTGGACAATGGGTTCCGAAGGAATCCTTGAAGACGCAGATTTACTGGTTGAAAATGGAAAGGTTACAAATGTAGGACAGAATCTATCCGCTCCATCCGGCGCTGAGGTAATTGATGCTCAAGGAAAGCATGTAACCCCCGGTTTGATTGACGCACACATTCACTCCGGTTCTGACGGCGTAAATGAAATTGGTGGAGCAATCGTCCCGGAAGTTCGATTGGGTGATGTGCTAAACATCAACAACATTTGGATGTATAGACAGCTTGCCGGTGGCTTGACAACAGCCCACGTAATGCACGGATCTGCCAATCCAATTGGGGGACAAAATCAGCATATAAAATTACGGTGGGGGTCTCTTTCTGATGGTTTGAAATTTGAAGGAGCACCACGAACGGTAAAATTCGCACTGGGTGAAAATCCAAAGCGCGTGGGACAAGATCGTTACCCGGAAACGCGAATGGGGACAAGCGAAATTATTGCTGATCGTTTCCGAAATGCACGGGATTATGAGGCACGATGGAACGAGTGGGAAGAAAATGGGGAAGGAATTCCACCCCGACGTGATCTTCGGCTTGATGCACTTGTTGATATTTTAAACGAGGATATTTTAGTTCAATCCCACAGTTATCGTCAGGATGAAATTTTGATGCTGACCCGTTTGGCTGAAGAGTTTGATTTCTCTGTTAAGGCATTTCATCATGCTGTAGAGGCATACAAAGTTGCTCCCGAATTGGCCGAAAGTGGTGTTGGAGCCGTTGTTTGGTCAGACTGGTCATCTTTTAAAATTGAGGCATATGATGGCACGCTTTACAATGCAAAATTACTAAGTGAAGCCGGAGTATTAACGTCTCTTCATTCTGATAACAGCCAGATTGCATCCCGAATGAATTGGGAAGCCGCAAAAATGGTAAGAGCGGGCGTTGATCCGGAAGAAGCATTAGCGATGGTGACCATCAATACAGCGAAAGTTTTGGGCATTGATTCGAGTGTTGGATCATTGGAAAATGGCAAAGATGCTGATTTCGTGATTTGGAGCGGCGATCCATTATCTACCCTTACCAAACCGGAACAAACCTGGATTGATGGCAGAAAATATTTCGATCTGGAAGAAGATGCGGAAGCAAGAAGAGAAATTGATCGGGAAAGATCTCAACTAATTCAGTTCATTCTGGAGGCCAAATAATGAGACATCCATTAAACCAATTCTCAAAAAGGGATTTCGATATGAACTTTAAATTAAATCAGATGAATACAATCAAACCAAAGATGACAGGTTGGACATCTATTATAGCAGCAGTAATTCTATTTTGTTTTGCAGCGCTACCGGATGCAAATGCCCAGATACCGGCACCTCAGCAGAATGGGGCAATCGCACTTGTAGGGGGAACCATTTATACCGTTTCTGACGGAGTGATTGAAAACGGAACCGTTGTGTTTGAAGATGGTGTGATCACGGCAATAGGAACAGGTGTTTCCATTCCAAGAGGAGCAGAAGAAGTAGACGTAACCGGCAAACAGATTTATCCGGGATTGATTGATGTATATAGCCAAATGGGACTGTTCGAAATTGGTGCCGTTGATATGTCTGTTGACCTGAATGAACAGGGGATTTTCAATCCCAACGTAAAACCGGAAGTAGCATTCAATCCTGAAAGCCGCCATATCGGAACGGCACGAACGGCAGGTGTATTGGTTGCGGTTTCAACTCCATCCGGTGGTGTTGTTTCGGGCCAATCATCAGCGATGATGCTGGACGGTTGGAGCTGGGAAAACATGCTGATAAAGTCAGGTGCAGGTCTTGTGATTAACTGGCCAAACACTGGGGATGAAGAGGAGTACGGCGAAGCACTTCAAATAATGCGTGATGAGTTTGATAAAGCGCGGGCCTATAAAAATGCTCGTGAAGCTGTGCAAAGTGGAAATGCCAACCGGATTGATCTCGATTCTAAATTAGAGTCGATGTTTCCTGTGTTTGATGGAGATCGTGCCGTGGTGGTAAATGCGAATGAGCTGCGGCAGATTCAGGATGCAATTACCTGGGCAGAAGAGGAAGATCTGAAATTGGTCATCCTGGGCGGTCGAGATTCACATTACGTAGCCGGACACCTTCAACGAAAAGACATTCCTGTTATTATTACAAATGTTTTAACGGCTCCAAATCGAGATTGGGAAGCCTATGATTCCCGATACAGCTTACCTGCAAAACTTCATGAATCAGGAGTTACGTTTGCGATTGCCGGTGCTGCGAGTGCCCCTTATGCATACCGACTTCCATGGGAAGCGGGTGCAGCTGCAGCATATGGTTTAGATATTGATGAAGCCTTGCGATCTGTAACTCTATCACCGGCTCAAATTCTTGGATTTGATGATCGGGTAGGTTCACTTGAAGTTGGAAAAGATGCCACGTTGTTCATTTCCACCGGAAACCCAATGGAATACAGCACGCAGATTGATCAGGCCTATATTGAAGGGCGAAAGATTGATATGATGGATTCTCACCGTGAGCTTTACGAGAAATATCGTCAAAAAGTAGATCAACGTAGCACGGATCGCTGATCCGTGGAATTGTACATAACCGTGAATTAATTTCATACAGACCCGTCAGGTTTTTAAAAACCTGACGGGTCTTTTTTTGAGGAAATAATTCAGACACGCGAAGTCTCAGAAGACTTCGCGTGTCTTGTTTTAGTCAACGTCATTGCTAACCAAACCACAACCTGTAAGCACCTACCGGATCTGACAGCGTTGGGTTACGAATTGCAAACTACTTTAGAAAAAGAGACGTAGCCAACCGACGCTGACAGGAACTCACTCCGTTCGTACGCTGTCAGGTCGTTAAAAACTACTCCATTTCTTGAATAGAAATATTTCTGAACTGAACCAGAGAAGGAGGACTTACCCATTCTCCATTTTCTTTACTACCGTGATGCTGAAGCGCAATAGGTCCTCTTTCGGGTACATCAGGAAGTTGAGCTTCATCAATAACCAAGTGGCCGTTTAATTCCACGCTAAGCAGATCTCCGTCCATCGTTATTATAAATTCATTCCATTCGCCAATATCGTTGTCAGCCATCATGCTTGGAGTAACACCGGCAGCAATTTCCGCGGGCAGATCGCTGTCGGTTCTGTATCCGTACACTTCACCACTTCCTATTGGCCACGACCACATATTAATTTGTGCTTTTGATGTTCCGCGTACATAAACTCCTGAATCAGAGTCCGGCATGGCAATTCGAATAGGGTCGCCATGAGCATTTCTTTTGTGAGAACCATCAGGGCGAATAAGCATCACATTTTGGTTTACGAAAGGGGTTTCTTTAAGTCTCCATTCTACTCGTAATTTAAAATCTCCATACTCTTCCTCACTCCACAGGTTTTTATCACCTTCTGCTTCGCTATCAGCGTTATAATCGATCACTCCGTCTACAACGGCCCATTTATCACCGTCACCTTCAGGAGTTACCCATCCCGATAAATCTTCTCCGTTAAAAAGGGATGTCCATTCTTCATTTTCCTGTGCCACACTTGAACAGGAGCAAATAAGCATTGAGATTGCTAATAATTGTATAGATAATTTCATGGTAAGAAATGATTTAAGTGGATGTTTTTCGATTGAAGGAATATAGTTGAATATGTGAGTGATCAAAAAGCCGTTACTATTTTTTACGATGGTGTATTTACAGCAGACACGCGAAGCCTTAGAAGACTTCGCGTGTCTTTTTCAATCATCTGAAATGAAAGTAAAGGCGGATTGCTAATACTTTGTCTCTTAACGTTAATTCAAAATCCTATCAATCCAGGTTTTCAAATCTTGCATCACTTCATCCCGGTTGATTTCATTGAGTAATTCATGACGAGCCCCATCATACAGTTTTACAGTTAGATCAGATACTCCATTTGATTTAAGAATCTGTTCAAGGTTTTGAATTCCTTTTCCCATATTAGAAACCGGATCCTTATCACCGGAGACGACAAGAATTGGGATGGATAAGTTATGATCTGCAAATGGTGTATGGTTGTGAAGGGACTTCAACCCTTCAAAAAAATGTTTATAAAAAGAAACAGAGGAAGTGAATCCGCAAAGTGGATCATTAACATAAGCATCCACTTCATTTTCATCTCGCGAAAGCCAGTCGGCGTCTGTTTGGTTAGGCTTAAATTTTGTATTGAATGCTTTGAATGTCAGATTATGTATGAAACTGCTTTTGTAATCGGCTCCTTTTAGTCTCCAAATAGCTGAGGATATAAGAGACCCAAAAGGTAGCAACCTGGATGGTTTTCCATTGCTTCCCGAGTAGATAATTCCGGCGGGTTGATCATCAAAAAGTTGCATGTACCGCTGTGTGAGAAATGACCCCATGCTGTGGGCAAACAGTATTCTGGGCTGATTTGGAAACTCTTGTTTTACCCGGATTGTAAAGTCATGAATGTTTTCTACCATTTGGTGGAATCCGTTTACGTCAGGAATGTACCCAAGCTGATCCGGGTCGGTTTCTCCATGGCCGCGGTGATCATAGCTTACCACACCAAATCCATGATCGGTAAGACACTCGGCAAATCGCTCATACCGTTTGCAGTGTTCTCCAAGGCCATGTATAATTTGAACGATAGCTGTAGGGTTGTCCTCATTAGGCATCCATTTACGGGCAAATAATCTGTAACCTGTAGGATCAGTAAATGTAAAAGAAGATGTTATCATTAGATTGTGCCTGCAAATTATTAATCATTAAGAATATCTTAATCAATTTACAGTTGTTGGTTGAGTTGAGAAAGGAAAAAGCGTAACTTTGTGGTCTGTATAAAAATAAGCCCGTAGTTCAAGATCAGAAGGTTTGATCTGTGAATGATTGAGACGGGTTATTTATTGAAAATACACATGCGCCCGTAGCTCAACTGTCCCGAAAGCGTTCGGGATGACTTCGGATCAGAAGGTTTGATCCGTGGATGAATGAGACGGATTATTTATTGAAAATATACATGCGCCCGTAGCTCAACTGTCCCGAAAGCGTTCGGGATGACTTCGGATCAGA
>JBBDPF010000004.1:279572-440330 GCA_040876545.1 Balneolaceae bacterium
AGGTTTGATTCGTGGATGAATGAGACGGGTTATTTATTGAAAATACACATGCGCCCGTAGCTCAACTGGATAGAGCATCTGACTTCGGATCAGAAGGTTTGGGGTTCGAATCCCTACGGGCGTACAATACCAAAGCCGTAAAGCACTAATGCTTTACGGCTCTCTTTTTTTATGCCTGTCCAGCGCATCTCTAATGTTTATCCATTGTTTTTCCTTTTTACTGATCACATTTCACTGGAGGTAAGTACTTTCAAAGAGTGGGGAGAATAGTCTGAGCCTGCGTCTCTTACCCCATAAATTTATTCAAGTATATTCTCCGATTTATAATAAGATGTAACCCTACCCTTAAAATATTCGCATATATGAGAATCTAATGACATTTTAAACATTAGAATTTTCTAATGTTGTTAATTATTTTACTAAATTGTGGATCGTAAGTTTCGTAGTGCATTAAAACACATTGCATTACAAAATTATTATCACAAACAAATAAAGCTCTTAATTATGAAAATATTAAATACAATTAGTCTCACTCTATTGTTCTCATTCGTTCTTTTTGCCAGTCAGGGATTAGCACAAAGTACTACGGTAAATGCTGAAGGTACCGTACTTGCCCCCTTAGAAGTTTCAGGAACAAATCTTAACTTTGGTGCAGAGATATTTCCTGGACTGGATGAAGCTGTAGCTCCAACCGATGCAGGTGCAGCACAATTCGATATCTCAGGTGAAGCCGGAAAAGATATCGAAGCTACATTTACACTTCCAACTGAAATGACAGATGGAACAAATAATTTAACACTAACATTTTCTGGAACAGATGCTGGTCATGCAACAGCTAATACAGATCAGGGTACTGCTACTGAATTTGATCCAAATGGCACACTAACTACTGCACTGGAGGCAACAAGTGGTGAACTGTTTATTTGGTTAGGCGGAACGGTAGAACCGGCTGCAGACCAAGCGGCAGGAACCTATACAGCAGACATTACTCTTGATACAGTTTACGTAGGGAACTAATACAATTTGTCCTAATAAAACAGGGATCCATTTAATGAGATCCCTGTTTTTATTCTAATTGATTCTCAAAACATATAAACCGCCAGTGCCACGATTGTGGGATCTATTCTCAATCCAACGCATTCGTCACCATTCTTTCCATTTCTATAGAGTGTAGATAATTGTTGTATCCACTCAAAGTTATAACCCAGCCGACAAGGAAATCTGTCCAGTTCCAGGTATATATAAAATGAAATTATTACAGTACAGCATTACTTTTCTCTTTTTTCTAACAGCGTTTTTTGTGCAAGGACAAAACGCAATGGCCCAGCTGCAAGTTGCCCCTTCTGCTATCTATATGGATGAAAACAATACCACGGAGAGAATTGTAATAAGAAATTCCTCGACAGAAACAGTAGAAGTTGCCATTGAGATGTTATTTGGATACCCGGCAACAGATTCAGAAGGGAACGTTTATTTTAAGCATTATGAATCTATTGATGAAGATCAGCCATCAGCTATTGAATGGATTAGAATCTATCCACGGTTTTTTAATTTGAATCCGGGAGAAAGACAAACAGTACGTTTCGCTGCAAGACCACCGGACGGACTCCCCTCCGGAGAATACTGGGCGCGACCCGCTGTAGTAGCGCAGCTGCCATCTGTGGTAGAGGCAGTTGAGGGTGAAAATATCAGCACCCAGTTTAACCTGAGAAAAAGAACCATCTTATCTCTTAACTATCGGATGGGGGAAGTGAACACCGGAATTTCCGTTAACAGTTTTTCTGCTGAAGTCGAAGGAACAGAAATTAAGCTTACAGCCGATCTCGAAAGGTTGGGAAATGCCGCTTTTTTGGGACATTATAACGTGCGCCTGATCGATGCCGGGGGCACTGTGCGTAAGACAGAAAAAAAAGAAATTGCCGTATACAAAGACCAGAAAAGGTCCATTAGGTTCGATTCAACGGATCTTGATTCAGGAACCTATAGTGCAGAACTAGAACTTTTTACCGATGAACGCAACTCTGAAGGAATCATTCAGGCATCAACTTCTATCTCAACTACCACTTTCACAATCCCATAAATGGATGCGGTATGGACTATAATTATATGGATGATCTTTTTGAACTTTATCCCCGTCCATGCAAATGCGTGTAACTCGGCTGATAAAGTTCCTACAGAGATTTTCCTGGAAATGAGGGTCGAAAATGTACTGGCATTCGACCTCGATGGGTATCTGTGTGATGATAATCTTTACTTACCTGCCGGCGAATTTTTCTCCCAATTAAATATAGACCATACTTTTTCTGCTGACCAAGCCCAATGGGAAGTGTTTTTTCCTGATGATGAAGAATCAATCAGGCTTGATTATGCAAGGCTAAGAGTACAAGGCGCTGAAAGAACCATCAAGGTAGAGCAAGCAGACTTTCTAAATCCGGAAAAACACCGGGATCTGTTTATCAGAAAAGAACTTCTTGAAGAGATTTTTCATTTACAACTTCATTTTAATCACAGCTCCCTGCTTTTATCTCTTTTTTCAGAATATGACCTGCCTGTTATTGACGATTATAGAAGGCAAGAACGTTACAGGGATTTCAGATCACCTAAGCATGAATTCTCACCGGATAGGAAATACTCTGCACCCAGATCCCTATTAAATGGATGGGTTGTTGATTGGTCACTGAACTCATCTCACAGTTTAAATAGGCAAGGATTTACCTATGGAGCAACAACAGGCGGACATGTTTTGGGAGGAGATCTGTATATTTCAGGGAGAGGAAATGCTTCAGCCGGAATCAGAAATGAGAGCCTACGGGGACAATGGCGCTATCCAATATATTCCACTCCGTTAATTCGGCAGGTCGTAGCGGGCGATCAGGTACATGATAATATTTTTAGTCAGGGTGTATTACGGTATCGCGGGGTTGAAATTACCAACAGGCCAAACGCCCCTCGTCAGCATTTTCATACTTTTCAGGTTTTTGATGAAATAGCAGAAGGTTGGGATGTAGAAATGTATTCTAACAACAGGTTGATGGGGATAGCCCGTGGCAACGATACGAATGAATACTCTTTCAACGAGCCGATCAGATATGGTTCCAACAGGTTTTCACTCCGCCATTATTCTCCCGAGGGATTCTCGCATGAGGATACCTATAATATGACTATACCACGCTCTTTTTTGCCTCCCGGTTCCTTTGAATACTCATTGTCAGCAGGGAATTACTTATTAGATGAAGAAGGGTTTTTAAAAGGTGAAGTCAATATGGGAGTAAGCTCATTTTTGACTGTTGGCGGAGGGTACCATGCATCCGGTCAATCCTCATCCGGATACAATCAAACTCCATATCTCACCACATCATTACAGGTGGCAAACAGACTGACATTAGAAGGAAGTCATACATTTGGTTACATAAGTGGGGGTTCATTCAGGTATATGTTTAAAAATGGCAGATCATTATCCGGAAATGCCCGTAAGTATTATGGCAGTTCTCGGTATAATAGGTCTGATAGAAACTTTGAAGGGTCCGTTAATACGTCTTTTCCTGTTAAATTTGGACCTTTAAGGCTCTCTTTTTTTACGAATGCAAGAAATATACACTATCCGCAGTATCAGGATTTTAGTGTGAATGGGGGATTTACAGCGGGCTTACCCTACGGCTATCTTATGCAGCTTCGAACCGTGAATATGTTTCGAAATTTTAAGGATGGAAGGTTTACGCACACTCGTTCAGATATATCATTATCGGCATCAAAAAGGGTTCTTCGTAAAATATTGCTCCGACCGGGAATTGATTATAACCATTATACCGGAAAAGTTTCAGGGTATAAATTGGATGTGAGCAGCCGGATTTCGCGAAATGCAGATTTTAGTTTTTCTCTTAATCGTGATCAACTTATCGGTCAATATCGGTTCCAGTTCAGTTTTAGATATAACTTTCCTTTTGGCAGGTACAGATCACAAATACGAACTGTTAATGCCCAAAATCCGTCACTCAACCAAACCGCATCAGGATCATTCGTTGTAGATACAAAAAGAGGGGATTTTTATACTTTTGAAAGAAACCAAACAAATAAAGCCTCCTTGCGGCTTGAACCGTTTTTAGCAGATTTGAATGGTGGAGAATCTGTTAAAGAAGCTGCAAATCAGCTTACCGCTACTCTTTACATTAATGGCATTAAGCAAGCTACTTATTTAGAAAATGATATTATAAAAAACCTGATCCCTTATCAGGAGTACCACGTTAGAATTGAAGCTGAAAATCTTGATAACCCACTCTGGCAACTTGAATCTGAGCAGTTTCAGATTCGGGTAATCCCTCATGTAATGAACCGATTGCCCATACCTATTATTGCAGTGGGCGAAGTATCGGGGCGTATTCAGTTAACAGAAGATAGTCGGAATATACCGGTGAACGGTTTATCGGTAAAGATACAAGAAGAAGACGGTTCATTCACCAAAACGGTAAATACTTATTCAAGCGGTCAGTTTTATTACGTGGGTTTAAAACCGGGGGATTATAAAGCGACTCTGGATCCTGATCAGTTATCAGCGCGTAATCTTAATTTTGTACAAGAGGAGGTGTTTTTCACTATTGAGCCCACCCAAAATGGGGATATCGTGGATCAGTTAAATCTGACTGTTACTCGGGTTATTGAACAGAAACTTGAAACGATATTCGTGATTCAAATAGGGGCATTTCGGGATAAGGAAAATGCAGCGGCATTGGCTAAAATGGTTGAATCAGATGATTCCTTTTCAGTTGAAATAATATATGACCCTGAAGATAAATTATTCAGAAGCAGGCTCGGTTATTTTAAATCAGAAGAAGAAGCTTTACATCAGCTTCAAAACCTAAATAGAACGTATAATTCGTTGTTTGATGATGCTTTTATTATTAAACATGAGTTATGATGAAAATGTATTGATCGAGAGGTTTTGCGATACCAATCAATCGGTTATGGTTACTGATTGGCTACTATTCCACATAGTGGATTCCTTGAATGTGTGAAGTTAAAAACTATATTGAGTTTGGTTACCCAACAGTTAAATGAAAAAAGGTTGTGGAAAAAATTTATCAAATAGTATTAATAGTTAAGCACGAAAGTGAAGCTAAACCGATTCTATCGGAGTTGGCTAAGCATGACCTTAAAGTGAAAATTGATGTTGTTAAAGATAAAAAACAGCTGCCTGATGATATCGATCACAAAGATGCAGATCTATTGATTAGTTATTATCAGCTGGACGGCTTTACGGCTTATGATGTCCTCAAGCATGTATGTGAAACTAATTCTGCTATTCCGTTTTTTCTGATTTTCGATCGGAAAAATGAAATCACCAACGGTTTTCAGGATGGGATCACCAATTATATAATGAAGGAGAATATTTCGCAATTAGGACTCATGGTTAAGCGAGAGCTTCAAGCTTATGAAAAAATAGCACAGCTTGAACAAGGTGAAAAGGAAAATGAGTTTTATAAATCACTATTACAATCAGTGAACGGCATTGTATGGGAGGCAGATGCTACCACTTTAGAGTTTAATTACGTGAGTCCAAAATCGAAAGATATATTAGGATATAATCCATCACAATGGTATAAAAACAAGAATTTTTGGAAAGATCGTATCCACCCTGAAGATCTTAATCAAGTGTTGGATTATTTTCATGTTCAATCACAAAAAAATGATAACAACACTATAGAATACCGGATGATAACAGCAGAAGGGAATGTTGTCTGGTTGCGTGATCGGGCATCAGTCATTACCAAAAATGGGGAAGCGGTCAAGCTGCGTGGTATGATGTTGGATATAACGAAAGAAATGAAGAATAAGCGCCATCATGAACTGGCTTATGATATGTCAGAAATAGGCCATTGGGAGTTGGATACGGTTAGTGATGAATTGTATTGGTCGCCTATGGTAAAAGAATTACACGAAGTGGCAGATAATTATGAGCCTACGTTAGAGTCTGCTCTCAGCTTCTATAAAAATGGAATACATAGTGAAAAATTAGTTGCGGCTGTGAATCGTGCTTTAGAGACCGGAGAATCGTTTTCTGATGAATTCATCATAATTACCCAAAAAGGGACTGAGCGGTGGGTGCGGGTAATTGGGGCGACAGAGTTTCAGCACGATAAATGCATCAGAATGTTTGGAAGCACCCAAAATATTACTCAACGAAAAGAAGCTGAGCAAAAGCTTCAGGAAAGTTTATTGCGATATAACTATGTAGTTAAATCTACGCAGGATGCTATTTATGATTGGGATATTGTAAAAGATCTATTTGAATGGGAAGAAGGATTCAAAATACTATTTGAACATGAATCGAATGGAATATTTGCAATTAAAGACTGGGCTAATTTGGTTCATCCTGATGATTTAGCGGAATTAGAGCGATCTTTAAATAATGCATTAAGTACAGCATCGACCAATCAATGGGAAAGCACCTATAGATTTAGAAAAGCAGATGGAACATGCTCTCATGTAAGTGAAACCGGATATATCATTCGGAATGTTGATGGACAGGCTGTTAGAATGATAGGATCTCTTCGGGATATGACCGAAAAATTTGAATTGGAACAGCTGCTTGAAAGTGCCCAAAGCATGGCACATATTGGAGCGTGGGAAGTACACTTAGAAAAAGAAGAAGCCTATTGGTCTCCTATCACCAGAGAAATTCATGAAGCAGATCCAGATTTTGAAGTTGACCTTGAAAAAAGTATTAACTTCTATAAAAAAGGGAAGAGTCGTGATGCTATTAAAAATGTATTATCGAAAGCTATTGAAAATGGGGCATCATCAGATGTTGAAGTTCAACTGGTAACTGCAAAAGGAAATGAAAAGTGGGTACGTGTAAAAGCAGAAACTACATTTGTGGATGGAAAATGCATACGTCTTTATGGAAGTATACAGGACATCCAAGAGCGTAAAGAAGCTCAATTGAAGATAAAGAAAGCTTACGAAGAAAGGGAGCAAATACTATGGCGTATAACAGATGGCTTTTTTGCCGTAGATAAGAACTGGAAAGTAACTTATTGGAATAGAAAAGCAGAAGAGATTTTAGGTAAAGGGCGGGAAGAAATTATTGGTGGAAATCTGTGGGAGGTTTTCGAAGACATTATAGAACTTGATTTTTATGATCAGTATCATAAAGCGATTGAAAAGCAAATGACTGTTCATTTCAAAGAGTTTTATCCTGGAAAAAATATATGGTTGGAGGTAAGTGCGTATCCATCCAGTGCGGGTTTATCAGTTTATTTTAAAGATATCACTGAACAGAAAAACAGTGAACTACAATTACAGGAGTCACTTAAAGAAAAAGAGACATTACTAATAGAAATCCACCATCGTGTTAAAAACAATCTCGCTATGGTATCAGGTATGCTGCAAATACAGTCTTTACAAGAAGATAACAAGTACGTTGTAGACAAATTGAGTGACAGTATTTACCGCATAAAAACAATGGCGCTAATACATGAATTACTATATAAATCATCAAGTTTCACAAAATTAAATGTATCAGAAAATATAAAACAGCTTATTTCCACTTTAACAGAACTTTTTGTGGATTCTATCGATTTAGATATTCACTATAAAATGGAATCCATTGAACTAAATATAAACCAGGCAATTCCATTTATGCTTATGCTTAATGAAATTGTGACTAATATATTAAAGCATGCGTTTGAAAGGAGAAACTCCGGAGAAATTACGGTTGAGCTGTTCGAAAAAGCAGAAGCTTTAACTGTGAAAATCTCTGATAATGGCAATGGTCTTCCAAAAAACTTTAGTTCAATCTCAACGGAAGACTCTGTAGGATTGACGTTAATTGATATATTGGCTAACCAATTAGAGGGCGACTATAATTATCAACCTTTGGATCCTGGATCAATGTTTAAACTTACATTCAAAAGAAGGGACGTTAAAGGCATAGGAAATGCTAATCTTTAGTTTTGGCTAAAGGAATGATCACAAAAAACTATATTATGTTTGGCAAACATTTCTTTTTCCTACTGCTTTTTGACTACTTCAAGCTTTTCTTTGGGGCTATGTTGATTAGTATGGCTAACCGTACCGATTCATTTTGGAAAAAGGCTGAAAGCCTAACATAACTCAGCCTATGGCAACGCCATAGGTAACAAGGTGACGGAACACACCGCAGGCTGAAAGCCTGCAACAGGAAGGACCCCCATTGGTGTATATCACTCCCAAAAATAGGTCGGATTATAATCAACCACATCATACTCTTTCATAAACCTCTCTATTTCGTCCCGATAGCTCAGGTGTTGATGATGTTCTTCCTGGCGGGCAATATACCGGGTTAATGTATCGGTTTTTGAGCTGCTAACTGAAAAGGCTCCGTAAACCGTTTGCCAAAAGAAAGAATGATTGCCTGCGTGTTCCTTCATCCATGTAGAAGAACTTTTCTTGAGGTGTTCTACAATTCCGGCCAGGGCCACATTTTTGGATAATCGAAACAATACATGAATATGATCGGGAACGGAGTTTATGATGAGTGCCGGGCTTTCCTGCCATGTATGAATGCAAATCGGCCCGGATGGATTTATGGATCATCGGTTGCCGGCCTTTGGTTGAAAAGGTCAGGTGTATGTAAAGTTTGGATAGGGATTGACTCATAACAAGTTTTCTGATTTGATTATATGATTCATGTGTCTTTATCTGTATGAACCAGAAAACTATATCTACTTACAGAATTTTTTTCAAAACAAGGTTTGATCTATTGCAGACTTTCAGCCTGCAAGGATTGGTTGGCATTTACAAACCTGGGGCGATGCCCCAGGCTGAGTTGGAAAAGGCTTTCAGCCTTGGGATCCATCGATGAATATGGGACCTCAAAAGAAGACGTTGTAACTTCAATCTGTTACAGCCAATAGCAGTCCTTTTAAACATTACCCCACACTAATTAACATAGAGCTTTTTATTAGTCCTCCCTCCCATCAGGATTAGTCAAAATTTAAATTCAATTCTGGGGGGGGGTGGAAATAGGGCGTATTTGCTATCTATAAATCTAATAAAATTAAACCCGGTTTTTAATTCGATCCTCCTTTTAATAAAAACACTCTGAGGAGAACACTGACATTGTAATGTTCGTAATATGCTCAAATATCAAAAGTGAAGGGAAATTCTTTTGGTCTGAAATGAGTACCAATTCTGCTGAAATTCGAATAATAACTGCTTTAAAAAGCTGTTTACTTAATAAAATAAAAGCGCTTGCATTTAGTTAAAAAACAATTTAAATAAGAAGTCCTATAAGTTTTTAGCTCAAAACTCTTTCTAAATAAGTTTCAATGCATGATCTGAACGATACGTTATTAGCTCAAAAAATTCGCGAAGGTAGTGAAGAAGCTTTCAAAATAATTTATGATCGCTACCACGTCCAAATGTACTTTATAGCTAAAAAGTATGTAAAAGATTCGGCTCTTGCTGAAGATGCCATTCAAGAGATTTTTGTTAAGTTGTGGCAAAAGAGGGGCAAGCTGGACGAAACAAAGTCTTTAAAAGGATTTATGTTTACGATGTTGCGAAATCATGTTTTGAATATGATTCGTGATAGAAAAAAGCAGATTGTAGCAGTCTCAAGTGTAGAAGAAAAGTTGCTGCCACATAAAAATCTTACAGAAGATGATGTTTTATATAACGAATATCATGATATAGTTAAAAAGGGTATTAACGAGCTTTCTGGCAGAAAGAGAGAGGTGTTTGAATTGCGGACATTGAGTGGCTATTCAAATTCAGAAGTTGCAAATTTTTTAAACATTAATATTAGGACAGTCAAGACACATTATTATCATAGTTCAAAATTTATCCGAGCTTACCTTAAAAACCATTCGGGTATTTTATTTTTTTTGTTAGCATTAAGTGCTGTGGCATTCTACTAATGTTCTGTCAATTGTGAAGCTTCGTAAGAAACCCACAATGTTTCCTTTCTGATAGTGATAATCAACTGAAAATAGGCGAGGATTTTTAAACGAAAAACATTGCGGGTTTTACCCGTCACTCTGGATTTGTGATATTCTGATGAACATCCCCCTGTTTCCCCCCTTTTTTTAAGTCTCTTTTGATGCCGACACTTCGGTGGGGGACTTCCTATAAATAATTTATTAATCGAACTCAGATTTCATGATTATATTTGGTTTCTATCCGAAGCCTACAGGCTGAAAGCCTGACATAACTCAGCCTATGGCAACGCCATAGGTAACAAGGTGACGGAACACACCGCTATCTGTTTTGAAGCCTTCAATCTCTCCATCCCGGACATTATCTTACCCAGAGCGCCGCTCTGGGCTGAGTTATCCCAGGCTTTCAGCCTTCCTTCCTCGTCTCTGCTCACTTACGATATAGGATTCCGTCCGACTCCCTCAGAAAGGGGGTATAAACGACATTATTAATCGAACTCAGGTTCCTACTATTTCCCGCCTCACGAAAAAAAAATAAATTTCATCTAATACTTTTGCCGATCGATTGTGTATTCATAGTAGAAGTCGTTAAATGACACATTCGATTAATCAGAAATATGAATAGTAAAATCGTTAAAAAATTCTTTAATAATCAGGCTACTCCTGAAGAAACCCAAGATGTATTGGACTGGTTTGAAACAGCCGAAGGCAAACAATACCTGAAGGAAAGGCTTGACGTGGATGCAGGTTTGATGGATAGACGTGAGTTACGTGATATGGTACCTGAGCTCAAATCAGATAAACTATTCGATTCCATTAAATATGATATTAGGAGAAAGAATAACGTTTTTTCTATACGTAGAAATGACTGGTTGGGATATACAGTAAAAGCGGCCGCCTCAATATTGGTCATTCTTACGGCTTCATTTTTTGCTATTACTCAACAACGTTATGAAGCGGAGCAAGTTGTTGAAATAGAGCCAATTATCTTCCAGACCGAAGAAGAACAAAACCGGGAAATCAAGCTTGGCGATGGTACTATGGTTCGGCTCAATAGTAATTCTACATTGATTGTCTCTAATGATTTCATGAACGGTGATAGGGAGGTTACCCTAACCGGTGAAGGGTACTTCGATGTTGCTCATGATACTGAACACCCATTTGTAATTCGTGCTAATAGATCTACCATTGAGGTGCTTGGTACAGCTTTTAATGTCCGTTCATTATCCCACCAAGATAATGACCAAGTTGCTGTTGTAGATGGAAAGGTTTCTTTTAAGAATGCTTCATTGGCAAGTGCAGAACAAATTGCGGTAATACTTTCTAAAGGTCAGTATGGATATTTAGATAATACCGAAGGAACTATAGAAGTTGATGAAATTGCAGTAGATAACTATTTGGCTTGGAGAAGTGGTGAATTAATATTTGAAGATTTAACTCTTGGACAGGTCTGCGTTCAATTAAACCGCCTTTACAGTATTGAATGTTCTTATAAGGATGAAGAAATCAAGAACTTTCATTTAACAGCTAATTTTTCTGATGAATCATTAGAAAAAACCCTATCAGTCATTGGCCTATCACTTGACCTCGAATTTGTAAGGGAGGACGATCAGGTGACATGGGAACACTCATCATTGATATCTGATCAATAATTTAACTTTCACGAAAACCTATAAACATTATGTCTAAAAATAGTTACATGAATGATTGGAAGCGGTTTTATAAACCAGCAATGGTTCTGATATTTGGAATTTTATTTTATTTATCAGGAGTTGATTCGGCTAATGGGCAAGATGTTTCCCATATAGAAGATGAAAATATAGTAGCTCAGGTGCTTTCAGATAAAAAGACAGCTGATAAGAATCTTATTTCCATCCAATTCACCAATATATCTCTTAAAGGAGCATTGGAAATCTTGGCTGAAAAAATCAACATTGGGTTCTCTTTCAACCCTGATATAATGCCAAATAAAAAAGTGGATTTTGCATTGACAAATGTACCTGCACATGAAGTTATTTATAAACTTCTTGAAGGGACCAATCTGGAGCCGGTACTACCTCCAAGTAAAGACGTGATTATTTTGCGAGAGAAAGAATTAATTATGGAACCTGAAATGATTCAAAATACGATTACAGGGAGTGTATTTGATGCAGAAACAGGAGAAGCGCTTCCGGGTGTAAATGTTACTGTCATTGGTTCTGCAGAATTAACAGGATCGACTATTGGTACTACTACAAATGTAGAAGGATATTATGAAGTTCAAGTGCCTGAAAATTTGAACGCTTTAGTTTTTACATACATCGGTTATCAAAGATTGGAAGTTGAAATTGGGGATGATCTTGTAATCAATGTAGAGTTAAATCCTGATACACAACTATTGGACGATGTGGTTGTTGTTGGATATGGTATGCAAAATCAGGAAAGAGTAACTGGATCGATATCTTCTATTCGTGCTGATGAATTTGCAAATAAACCAGTAACGGACTTGTCGACAGCACTTCAAGGAATGGCCTCTGGTGTTGAAATTGTAAGAAGTGGAGGTGATCCAGGTGCGGCTGGTTCTATTCGTATTCGAGGAACAGGAACAGTAAATAATGCTGACCCACTTATTGTGATAGATGGTATGCCATCAGATATAAGAAGTTTGAACAATATCAATTCTGATGATGTGGAATCGATTGACGTATTGAAAGATGCTTCATCAGCAGCTATTTATGGAAATCGTGCTGCAAATGGTGTAATTCTAGTTACCACAAAAAGAGGTGCTTTTAATCAAGATCTTTTATTTCGATTTAATTCATCAATTGGTTTTACAAATCCCATTAACACAGTTGATGTCTTGGATGCTCCAACTTTAGCTGAATTAAAACGTGAGCGATATACTAATGATGGGATACCAATAAATCCAATTTGGGAAGATCCTCAATATCAAACCCAACGCACGAATTGGCAGGATGAGTTATTAGGAACAGGGACAATACAGGACTACAACCTTTCAATTCAGGGCGGAAGTGAAAGGTCATCATTCTTTATATCTGGAAACTTTGCAGATGAAAAAGGAATGATGAAATCATCATATTTTGATCGTTATGGATTGAAAATAAATTCGAACCATAATGTTGGTGAGAGACTAAGCATAAGCCAAAATCTAACAATTGCTCGTACAACAAGTAACACATTAAACACACAATCAGCACAATTGGGAGTGTTATGGAGTGCTATTCGATTTCATCCTGGACTGCCAGTACAATTTGAAGATGGATCGTATAGTTCCAATCAGATAAGTGGTGAATTTGGTGATATAAATAATCCAATTTTTACTGTTGAGGAAGATTCCGATTCTAATAATGAAAGGAGAAGAGTTTTGGGAAATGTTCAAGCTGATTTAGATTTAGTTCATGGATTTTCCCTTAGGGGGAACGTTGGTATAGATTATCAATTAAATGATTTTTATGCCTTCAATGTGATTGTTGATGATCAAATTAGAGCTCGTTCGAGAAACTCATTAAGCCGGGAGTTTAGTGAGACTACTACTATACTTTCTGAATTAATTCTAAACTTTAATCAATCCATTGGTCAAAATCATGATATTGATGGCTTAACAGGTATAATATTAGAAACATCAAAAGGTGATTTATTTAGTGCAAGTAGACAAGATTTTGCAAATGAATCTACTCTTCAAAGGGTTCTTGATGCTGGGGATACAGTATATCTAGCAAATGGTTCAAAATGGGAAGATTCACTTTTGTCATATTTAGGGAGGATGAATTATGCATATGCCGATAAATATTTATTAACAGGGAGTTTAAGGTATGACGGTTCTTCAAGGTTTTCTCCAGATACTCAATGGGGCGTTTTTCCAGCTTTTTCAGTAGGATGGCGACTTTCTGAAGAAAGCTTTTTTAACGAACTATCACCTCATATTAATAATTTGAGATTAACTGCGGGTTGGGGACGGTCTGGTAATCAGTCTATAGATCGGCATCAATTTCTTGGTTTATATTCCCAAAATGCCCAGTATAGTTTTGAAGGGGCACAAGTTCGTGGCATAAGCCAAACACGTATACCGAATCCTGATATTTCATGGGAAGTAGTAGAGATGTTAAATATTGGATTACATACGGGCTTACTTAATGATAAAGTTACAGGATCTATTGAATACTTTATTAGAAATTCAAAAGATGTATTACTTGCACCACCGACACTAGGAACATTAGGAACTGCAACAGTTCCAGATACAAATGTTGGTGAGATACAAAATAAAGGTGTTGAATTTCAAATCGGATATAATTCCACTATTGGAGATTTAGATTTTAATATTTCTGGTAATGCTTCGTTTATACGTAATAAAGTGGTAAATATTAATAATAATTTTTTGAGTTCAAGAACATATGGAAGACCTAATCAAGAACTTGCAAGAACTTTTCAAGGTCATCCAATAGCAACTTTCTATGGTTGGAAAACTGATGGGTTGTATCAAAATCAGGAAGAAATTGATAGTGATCCTAATTTAACTAATGATTCAAATAGATCTAATATTCAACCAGGAGATGTAAGGTTTCTCGATTTAAATGGTGACGGAGAAATCGATGGAGATGATAGAACAATTCTTGGTAGTCCTCATCCTGATGTTACATATGGTTTAAATATGTCTTCTGGGTATAAAAACTTCAATTTAAATCTTCATTTTGTAGGAACAGCTGGGGTTGAAATTTTTAATGCAGATCGTATGCAAGGATTAGATCCAACCTATCCTTTCAATATGTATTCCGAAGTAGAGAATAGATGGAATGGTGAAGGAACTAGTAATTCCATTCCTAGAATGACAACTTTACGTGATAATTTAAATCATCGTTCTTCTGATCTTTTCATTGAAAATGGAAGCTATTTTCGTCTTAAAACAGTGACACTTGGGTATGATTTACCTCTGAATATAACAGGATTACTAGGAATGAGTAGAGCAAGATTATATGTGACGGGTGTCAATGTTTTTACTATTACACCATATTCAGGTATGGACCCAGAACTTGGCTATACGGATGGTAATTTGCAACGAAATGTTGATTTTGCACAGTATCCTCAACCTAGAAGTTTGACATTTGGTGTTTCAATTGATTTTTAGTAAAAAATAAATTGACCTTAAAATATTTATTAATCAATAAAAAAATATTATGAACTTAACACCACTTAATAAATTAAAAACAATTAATTCTTGGATTATAGTTCCACTTATTCTTTCATTTTCAATATTAATTGTATTGAACAGTTGTGATGATAGTGTTTTGGATACTTCACCATTTGGACAGACTTCAACAAACAATTTTTGGTCTAGTGCGAACGATGCCGAAGCAGCAATAAATGCGGCTTATGCTCCATTGACCTCAATTTGGGGGCATACGATAACAACTCTTTTAAATATTCCTGATGATGATATGTATAGGGCTGGAGACCATGGCGACCATTCCGGAATTGAAAATTTCACTTATGATGCATCGCTTGGTAAAATCAATAGTTCTTGGAGAACTAAGTATGAAATTATTCAAAGAACTAACAACATTTTAGTAAATGTTCCAGAAATAGAAATGGATCAATCTCAAAAAAATAGAATTTTAGGAGAAGCACATTTTCTCCGTGCTTTTTCATATTGGACTCTTGCAAATCTATTTGGAGGTGTTCCTTTAATTCTTGAAGAAAATGTTTTAAATAATGAATTTAATGTACCCCGAGCTACATTGGAAGCTACATACTCACAAATTGAGTCTGATCTTACAGAAGCAGTTGATTTATTGCCTGAAGAACATACAGGGAGTAATATAGGAAGGGCACATAGTGGAGCTGCTTGGGGATATCTAACTGCCTTATATATGATCCAGGAACGTTTCGATGATGCAATTGATGCTGGATCTGAAGTAATAAATGGACCATATCCATTAGCTGAAAATTTTGATGACAATTTTAAAGTTGAAACTCAGTACAACCCTGAAATTTTGTTCACCATTGGGTCATCTGAAGGTTGGCAAACACAATCACAAACTACATATACTACACCAAGACCGTGGGGAGGATGGGACTTTCAGGCACCTTTACCAGATCTTATAGAAGAGTTTGAAGAAGGTGATCCAAGGCTGGATGATTCTATTTTAATGCCAGGCGATATCATCGATTTAGGAGGGGATAGAGGGCCAACTGAATATACATCAGATCTATCACCAACAACGGGATATCATTTTCAAAAATGGGCATCTTGGAGATCTGAAGGAGGACTGGATTATAACATGAATCTCCCGATGCTTAGAGCATCAGAAATTTATCTATATGTTGCTGAAGCGAAAATCCGATCTAATGAAAATGGAGATACCGAGTTAAACTTAGTTAGAGATAGAGTAGGTTTGGATCCGATTAATAATGCAACTATAGATGATATTATACATGAAAGACGAGTTGAACTTGCTGGTGAACAACGAAGGCACTATGATCTAATGCGTTGGGATCGAGCCAACATTGTTGATATTGTAGCTATTTATGGGGAAGATAGAGGTGCTTACGATCCACCTCGAACATTTGTAAGGCCAAAGCATTATTTTTATGCCATTCCTCAAAATCAAATTGACATTAGCGATGGCGTACTAGAACAAAATCTGGACCATTGAATCGATTAATTGATAAATGGGTTTTAATAACTGGCGCAACATCTGGTATAGGAAAAGCTTCCTCAAAACTCTTTGCTCAGCACCAGTCAAAGTTAATAATTACCGGTCGAAGGGGTGAACGATTAAAAAACCTTCGTGAGGAGCTTCAGAAAGAGTATGGTATACAGATTCTAACTTTCTGTTTTGATGTGCGTGATAGAGATGCTTGTAAAAGATGTGTTGATTCAATCAAGCAACCAATAGATGTTTTGCTGAATAATGCCGGTCTTGCATCTGGTAAAGATGCTATTAATGATGCCGATTTCAGTGACTGGGATGCAATGATCGATACGAATATAAATGGACTCCTGTCGATGACGCGTTTTGTATCCAAGCGGATGAAGAAGCGAAATGCCGGCCATATTATCAATGTGGGCTCAATTGCTGGCTATGAATCATATCCCGGCGGCTCGGTTTATTGCGCGACTAAACACGCTGTAAAAGCTATTACTCAATCTGCTAAAATGGATTTAACAGGTACAAATATAAGAGTTAGTTCAGTTTCACCCGGCTTGGTTGAAACTGAATTTAGCAAGGTCAGGTTTCATGGAGATGAAGATAAAGCTTCTGGAGTTTATAAAAATATTGAGCCTTTAAAAGATGTTGATATTGCTGAAATTATTTTCTTTATGGCAAATCGCCCGCCACATGTAAACATTTTGGATACTATTGTATTTCCAGTTGCACAATCATCAGCGACTCTCGTTTCTAGATAAGGATAAAATAAAGCCAGATAAGAGTTTAAAGACTTATATCGGCAATGTTGAAAAGTGATAATAATTATTAATGGATAAAGAAAGAATGAATAAAAATATTTTCAGGAATACTGCCAATCAAACTGGGCGAAATTGGATTATCACACCGGATAATTCCGAACTTGAATCCCTTGGGTATGCCAGAATTATCTTAAAAGATGAAACGAAGCAAATCGAATATGATAATTCCGATTTTGAAGCCGCTCTTATCTGTTTGAAAGGAAGTGGTAGAGTTACTCTCGGGGATCAATTCTGGAATCTAAAACAGTACGATACTCTCTTTATTCCTCCGGGTCACTCGGGCACGATATCTGCCGATATTGGACTGGATATTGTAGAAGCAACAGCGCCCTCCAATGAGAGTGCCGAACCTGTATTTGCTCCTTTTGAAGAAGTGAACGACGACCTGGAATTAACTGAAGTACTTGGTGAGGATGGCTGCGAACGTAAAATCCATAGACTCATAGATAAAAATCTACCCGCAAAGCGCCTTCTCGGAGGACTCATCTTTAGCAAAGATGGAAACTGGACAAGCTGGCCTCCTCACGAACACACTGATACAAAAGAAGAAATCTATCTTTACATTGAAATGCCACCTCCTTCTTTTGGCATACAGTTGGTTTATGAAGATTTAGAAACCCCGGAATATCTGGGCCCCGTTTACGAGAATGATGCCGTGGTTATCAAGCGGGGATATCACCCAAATGTAGCGGTCCCAGGTTATCCGATAAACTTTATATGGATTATGGCCACTCTTGATGACTCCATGGAGAGATCCTGGGCTGGCGTGAACACTCAACCGGAATTTCTTTAATATATGTCTGAAATAATTCATGATCTTATTTGTATCGGCAGGAGCTCAATAGATCTCTATTCCAATGATATCGGAAGTTCATTTGAAGAGATCAACAGTTTTGCCGCTTATGTTGGGGGATGTCCCACAAATATTAGTGTGGGGACTCAAAGGTTGGGGCTTCGTTCTGCCCTGTTAACTGGTGTTGGAGAAGATCCTGTAGGGGAGTTTATTATCCATTTTTTGAACAGGGAAAAAGTAAACACTCAATATATAGCTCGAAAAAAAGATAAAAGAAGCAGTGCTGTTATTTTGGGAATTGAACCACCGGATAAATTTCCTTTGGTTTATTACCGGGATAATTGTGCGGATATAGCAATTGATGTTGAAGATGTTGGTAAGATTCCATTCGGAAATTGCCGTGCGATACTGATTAGTGGAACGGGCTTTAGCAAAGAGCCTTCCAGATCGGCCACACTGTATGCTGTTGAAGAGGCTGTTGCCCAAGGGGTAAAAGTTATTTTGGATGTTGATTTCAGGGTCGATCAGTGGGTGGACTTGCAAACCTTTGGCATAACATTACGTTCTGTTTTGCCACTTGTTGATATCATTATTGGTACAACCGAAGAGATCAAAGCAGCAGCTTGGCGGGGAAAGGGAAATGCCCAGATCAAAGATTCACAGGTAAACGAATCAAAAATAGAAGGTGATGAAACAGAAGCCGTACAGCATCTTCTGGAAATCGGCGGAGAAATACTAGTCCTAAAGGCGGGGACAAAAGGGTGTTATCTCTATCACAAAAATCAAAATAAAGCTGAACATGTACCCGGCTATCCTGTTGAAGTGCAAAATACCCTTGGTGCAGGGGATGCATTTGCCAGTGGTTTTATCTATGGCTTATTGAAGAATTGGGATTTTTATAAAAGTGCTAGGCTTGGAAATGCATGTGGGGCTATAGTGGTAACCCGCCACGGCTGCGCGAATTTTATGCCGAGTATGAAAGAGGTGGAAGCTTTTGTGGAAGATAAAGGGGGATTGACATGAGTGATTTTATCAGGGAAGAGGTAGTCACACTGAACGATTTTAAAAAAATTACTCATCACAGGGTTTATTCGCCGGGATTTGCCGAAGAGGTTGCAAAAAACAGAAAACGAAGAAAAACGTTTACTTTGGATGGAAACCTAAACATAGTGGCGGTCGATCATCCTGCGCGGGGAAGTCTGGCCGTCGGAGAGAAAAATTTGGCTATGGGTAACCGTCATGATTTATTGGCCAGATTGGTTTCTGTTTTAAAATGTGATGTTATGGACGGTGTTTTGGCAAGTACGGATATCCTAGAAGAGCTGTTGATATTACACGGAGAGATGCATAAGAAGGGGAAAGGATTTCTGGATGAGAAACTACTTATCACAAGCTTGAACCGCGGCGGGTTACTTGGATCCGTGTGGGAACTCAACGACCCGATTACAGCCGGCAATGTCCGAACTTGCGTAAAGCTTGGTATTGATGCCTCCAAAATGTTGCTTAGGGTAGATATGAGTTCGGCTGACACCTTAAATACCATTCTTGCTTGTGCTGAAGGTGTTAGAGACATGAACAAAGAGAATATGCCAATTTTTTTAGAACCTTTACCGGTGGAGTATATCAACAATCAATATAAGATTGTCAAACAGGCAGATTCCCTGATTCCTTTAATAACTATGACAGCGGCTTTGGGCAATTACAGCCGGAATATCTGGTTAAAAATACCTTATACCGAAGAATTCAACCGTGTTGTCGATTCTACAACGTTGCCAATTGTTATCCTTGGTGGTGAACGGAACAGCCTTGAGAATACACTTCAAAGTATCAAAAGCGCAATGAAAACCGGCCATCAGGTACGGGGAGCTATGCTCGGGCGTAATGTTCTGTATCCAGAGAACAGTACTCCCGCAGCAGTAGCAGAGGCAGTGGGATTGATTGTTCACGAAGGTTCCAGATGATCACTCCATCAAAAACAAGTAAAATTGAAAAAGAATGTCTACTATATGAATCATAAAAAATTAACCGTCTCGCAAGCAATAATTAAATTTTTAAACAATCAATACGTACAGCGTGACGATAAGGAGTTCCAATTTATTAAAGGCGTTTGGGGTATTTTTGGGCATGGGAATGTAGCAGGAATCAGCCAAGCTTTGCATCAAAATCTGGATATGCCTTACTACCTTGCCAGAAATGAGCAGGCGATGACTCACACGGCCATCGCTTATTCAAAAGCAAGATTTAGGCTTCAAACATTTGCTTGTACAGCCTCTGTAGGGCCAGGATCCACGAATATGATAACAGGAGCGGCTACAGCTACCATCAACAGAATTCCATTACTATTGCTTCCCAGCGATACATTTGCAAGGAGAAATGTGGCTCCCGTATTGCAACAGCTTGAGTATCCGTTGAGTCAGGATGTGACGGTAAATGATGCATTCAAACCGGTTTCGAAATATTGGGACCGAATAAACCGACCTGATCAACTGCCATGGGCAATGTTGGAGGCGATGAGAGTGCTCACCTCACCGAATGAAACGGGAGCAGTTACAATTTGTTTGCCGCAGGATGTACAGACAGAAGCACATTTGTATCCAACATCTTTGTTTAAAAAGAGAATTTGGAAAATTCCCCGTATCCGTGCCGATAAGGATTTATATGAAGAAGCAATCAATCTTATAAAACATGCTAAAAAACCTTTTATCATTTCCGGTGGAGGAATACTCTATAGTGAAGCTTCTGAGGAATTAAAAGATTTTATTGAGAAAACGGGTATTCCTTTAGGGGAAACACAAGCCGGTAAAGGAGCAATATCACATGACCATCAACAAAACCTTGGTTCCATAGGCGCAACCGGTTCACTAGCGGCCAACAAGGCCGCAGAACAAGCAGATGTTATCCTTCTTTTTGGGACCCGCTTGAGTGATTTTACAACCTCTTCAAAAAGTCAGTTTCAAAACCCCAATGTTCGGTTTATTCATGTCAACGTCTGCTCTATGGATGCACATAAACTTTCGTCACTTCCTTTACAGGCAGATGCAAAAGTTACACTTCAAGAATTTAATGTCGATTTAAGGGGTTACAAGGTTGACGAAAGGTATCAGCAGGAAATTAATGATCTAAAAAATCAATGGCTGAACGAATTGGAAAGGGTTACTAATTTTCCTGAGCAAGAAAAAATGCAACAACCAAATATAATTAGGATTGTAAATAAAAAGGCTGGAAGAAAATCCACGGTTGTTTGTGCCGCCGGAAGTTTACCTGGGGATTTACACAAATTATGGAAATGCCATGAACCGGGTGGTTATCATCTGGAATACGGGTATTCGTGCATGGGGTATGAAATTGCTGGGGGGCTTGGTGTAAAGATGGCGAATCCGAATCGTGAGGTTGTAGTGATGGTGGGAGATGGATCCTACCAGATGATGTCATCCGAGTTGATTACGGCCATCCAGGAAGGAATAAAAATTACAGTTGTCCTGCTAAATAACCATGGATTTGGAAGTATTGGTTCTCTCTCTGAATCCGTAGGTTCGGATAGGTTTGGCACCGATTATAGGTATAAGAATAAGGATAAATGTGAATCTGAAATAGATCTGCTTCCCATTGATTTTGAGTTGAATGCAAGGAGTTATGGAGTGGGTGTGCAAAGGGTTCGAACATATACTGAACTTGATCAAGCATTAGAGAAAGCCTTCAAAGCCGAAAAATCTCAAGTTATAGTTGCAGAAGTTGATAGAGAGCAAAAGGTGCCTGGTTATAACTCATGGTGGGATGTTCCTGTAGCTGAGACTGCAAAAACACAGTCGGCAAAAAAAGCGAGAAAAGAGTATGAAGATACTAGAAAAAGACAACGTAATTATTATTAAAAGCAAAAATCTATTTAACAATATGCGCGATGTGCGCATTGCTCAGATTAACGATAAATATAACGCTCCATGAACAAAGCCAACTCACTATCAGATGTCATCCAGCGCAAGCGGATTTTTACCGGAATCTGTCTGGCGTTATTACCGACCGCTTTTACCTTTGTATTGGTCAGTAATATCCTACAGCAGCTTAAAACCGAATTTCTGCTTACAAATGGGCAGGTTGGTTACATTGGCGGAGCTGCCTTGTGGGGCATGGCCTTGTCTTTGCTGCTGATTGGCCCAACTCTGGAAAAAATCGGGTTTAAAATCTCCGTGAAAGGAGCTTTTATCAGCCATTTGGCAGGAGTTACTCTTTTCTTGACTGCCTACGGGTTTGCCGGAGAATCCTATGCTTTTTGGATCTTATTTATGGGAGCGGTGGGATTTGGCCTTGGTAACGGACTTATTGAAGTAGTTGGAAATAATTTAACTGCGGCCCTCTACCCGGATAATAAAACAACCAAGCTTAATCATTTCCATGCTTTTTTTCCTGGAGGGATGGTTCTTGGCGGACTTATGGGCTGGGCGATGGTTCAAATTGGAAGCATCGGAGCTTTAAACATTGGACATTGGACGGTTCAGCTTGCTATTGTTTATATCCCTGTACTGCTTTATGGTTACCTTTTGATACCGGTTAAATTTCCCCCTACTCTTACGCGCGAGGCAGGGTTACCTATTAAAGAAATGTTCAAGTATACATTTACACATCCACTGGTATGGGGGCTAATTATACTAAAAATGATCACACTGTCACTGGAACTGGGTCCCGGGCGATGGATTCCGGAAGTATTGCAAGCCGCCGGAGTGCACGGCATTCTGGTGTTTGTGTGGATCAGCGGTATCATGATGCTATTGCGTTTTTTTGCCGGCCCGTTTGTAAAAAAACTCTCTCCTCCGGGAATGCTGTTTGTCGGTTCTTTGCTGACAGGCATAGGGCTGCTGCTATTCGCCTTTTTTGAAAGTGGACTTGTGATATTGATGGTTGCCGCTACGGTATATGCCGCCGGTATCGCCTTCCATTTCCCCACCATGGTGGGGTTGATGAGTGAGCGATTCCCTCAGGCAGGTTCGTTGGGAATTGTACTGTTGATGGGGATGGGATTTATTGGAGCCGGAGGGTCGAATGCCATTATGGGTACTATTGCTGACCGACATCTGCCGGACGCGCTGGAGGAAGAGCAAACCGTTCAGATTCTCCAGCAGATTGATCAGCGGTTTCCTGTGTACATTGATGAGGCCGAACAAGCAGAAGGTAAGCCAGAAGAACTGTTGGAGCTGGGGTACATTAAAGCCGACCTCGAAAATGTTCTCAACCAAGCGGAACAGGCACTGGATTACTATAACCAAAATGGAAAGTTTGATTCTGAGCATACACCTGAAGCTCTGCGAGCACTACTGGCTGCCAATATGACCCAAGAGAGTCAGCTGACTGAAGAAGCTTTTAGTGTTCTTCGTCCTGCCGATAATTACGGGGGGCGAATGTCAATTTTGTACATCAGTCCATTGGCCTTTTTGTTAGCCTTTATTTTTCTTGGCGTGTACATTAATGACAAGCGTAAAGGCGGTTATAAAGTTCAACGTCTTTAAAAATGGATTAATTTACTCCATATATTCTCAAAAATTATTGAGAGTAGACTTTTAAAATCTACGTTTTCATTTATACTATCTAGTAAGTTACTAACTCTTCAGAATATATTTTTAAATATTAATTAACATTTTTCTTATGTATACAATTATGATGATTTATTTAAGGGTAACTTTGATCTGTGTATTGTTTGGAATGTTTGTTACAATTTTTTCTGCATGTCAGATATTCTCAGAAGATATATCAATTCCTATAGATTCCAGCAAATATGTAGAATGGAAAGTAGCAGGTGGGGATAAAGCAAACACAAAGTATTCTTCAGTGGACCAAATCAATAAATCCAATGTTCAAACTCTCGAGGTCGCCTGGGAATATCGAACTGGTGACAACACGGAAAGTTCTACTATTCAGGCGAATCCCATTGTTGTAAATGGCGTGATGTATATCAGTTCGCCATCGTTAAAAATTATTGCACTGGATGCGAAAACAGGTGAAGAGAAGTGGGTGTTCGACACAGAAGGACCGGAACACCAAAATCGGGGTGTTACATATTGGGAAGGTGAGAACGAAGGCCGGATTCTCTTTACAAGAGGAAGTTATCTTTATGCCTTGAATGCTGAAACAGGCAAACAAATAGGAAGTTTTGGCGAGAATGGGCGAGTAGATTTGAGGAAAGATCTGGATAGGGAGCCTTGGGAAGAACTTTCTGTAAGTTCTACATCACCAGGCATACTTTATGAAGATTTATTGATTATGGGAAGCCGCGTGCCGGAAGGCCCTCAACAATTTGCACCTGGGCACATAAGAGCTTATAACGTAGTGACAGGTGACATAGAATGGATTTTTCACACCATCCCACATCCTGGAGAGGAAGGGTATGAAACATGGTCGGAAAACGCTTGGCAGATCTCTGGAGGAGCCAACAGTTGGGGTGGAATGAGTGTTGATGATGAGAGGGGTATTGTATTTGTCCCCACGGGTGCCCCGTCTTATCATTTTTATGGAGGTGATCGGCTCGGCGAGAACCGGTTTAGTACATCCATTATTGCACTTGATGCTTTAAACGGTGAGCTGATTTGGGATTTTCAAACCGTCCGGCATGATATTTGGGATTATGATATTCCCACAAGCCCGAACCTTGTGACGGTATTTCATAAGGGTGATTATATCGATGCAGTAGCACAGGTTACCAAAACAGGAATGGTGTATGTGCTAAATCGCGAAACTGGAGAATCACTATTTCCCATTGAGGAGATGACGGTTCCACAATCTTCATTAATCGGAGAAGAAGTCTGGCCCACACAACCTATGCCTGTAAAACCCGAACCTTTTTCAAGGCAGGGAGTCACTGAAGATAACCTGACGGATTTATCGCCGGAAAAGAATGCGTGGGCAAAAGAAGAGTTTAAAAAGTTTAGTTCCAAAGGACTGTATGATCCACCAGATACGGGAGAGGGGACTATTTTTATGCCCGGATTGCATGGCGGTGCATGGTGGGGAGGGGCTTCGGTGGATCCCTCTAACGGAATGCTCTACATCAATGCAAACAACATTCCTTATGTGATTTCAATGGTTGAGACGGAAGGACTTCAGGCAAATATGTCATCCTATGGGGAATATGTATATACAGCTACCTGTGCCGCATGTCATGGGATTGACCGAAAGGGGGTTTTACCGGCTCCCAGTCTTCTGGATATTAAAGACAGGCTTACGGAAGCGGAAGTAACTACAATTGTTCAAGAAGGCAAAGGGGGAATGCCCGCCGTGTCATCCGTTGTGAAAGAAGATTTGACAGCACTTATGGCTTATCTTTTTGAGAAAGAGCGGGAAGTAATGGAGAGTGGTGGTGAAGGTAAGTTGATGTCACCCTACATCCATCAAAATTATTACCAGTTCAGGGATGATGAAGAGTATCCCGCAATCAAACCACCGTGGGGAACACTGAATGCAATCGACTTGAACAAAGGTGAAATCGTATGGCAGGTACCACTGGGAGAATATAAAGAATTGACCGAACGAGGAATTCCACCAACAGGAACACAAAATCTTGGCGGTCCCATAACTACCGCTGGAGGACTTATTTTTATCGCTGCCACCCGCGATAGAATGTTCAGAGCATTTGACAAAGATACAGGCGAAATTTTGTGGGAAACCGAACTGGAAACAGGAGCATTTGCCACTCCAAGTACATACGAAATTGAAGGGAAACAGTATATTGCCCTTGGAGTGGGAGGGAACTGCAAGTATTGCTCAGAAGGACACAGCGGAAAATTATCCACGCCAACCAGTGATTTATTTGTAGTATTTGCGTTACCCGACTAATACAAGTTCTAATATATTTCCATAGTTATATGAGATGTTTGCAACCATATCATCACTTTTTACAAGGCAAAGGAGCGCTGTTTCTGGCTTTTCTTTTGATTACGGGGTGTACGGATAAAAAAAAACATCCGGCGCTTTTTGTACGATTAGCCTCTTCTGAGACAGGTGTGGACTTTCAAAACAATGTTGAAGAAAGTTTTGATCTGAATATTGTGACATCAGAGTTGTTTTATAATGGAGCCGGAGTAGCGGCTGGAGATCTTAATAACGATGGTTTGGTTGAACTTTTTTTTGCATCGAATATGGGTAAAAGTCGATTATACCTTAATGAAGGGGATTTTAAATTTCGGGATATTACAAATATTTCAGGAATTGATACCTATGGTAAATGGGCAAATGGGGTAACTATGGTAGATATAAACAGTGATGGATTTTTAGATATATATATTAGCTATGGAGGCCCTTATGCTGCCTCTTCTAAAAGGAGAAATGAACTTTATATCAATAACGGTGACAACACTTTTACAGAAAAAGCTATTAAGTATGGCATCGCTGACACCGGAGTTACATCTCAAGCAGTCTTTTTTGATTATAATAAAAATGGACTTTTGGATCTTTATTTACTTACAAATGGTCAAGGTGAATTACCGCCAAATGTTATTCGACCAAAACAAACTAAAGGTGAGCATTTAAACACTGATCGATTGTACAAAAATAATGGAGATGGCACATTTACAAATATATCTGAAAGTGCGGGAATATTAGTTGAGGGGTATGGCTTGGGGATTAATGTATTCGATATAAATGGTGACGGATGGTCGGACATACATGTTGCGAACGATTATCTTCCAAATGATATAGTCTATCAAAACAAAAAGGATGGTACGTTCACAGATTATGAGAATGAATATTTTAGGCATCACAGTCATGCATCAATGGGTACTGATTTTGGTGATATTAATAATGATGGTCTTATGGATATAATAACTGTTGATATGCTTCCGGAAAGGGATGGTCGGACAAAAAGAATGTACCAAACCACGGGCTATGATCGGTTTATGTCGGAATTGGAAGCCGGTTATTCACCACAGGTGAATAGGAATGTGCTTCAGTTAAATACCGGGAAGGGGCCGGGCGGTAAGCCGGTATTCAGTGAAATAGGCCTCCTCGCAGGTGTGGAAAGAACAGACTGGAGCTGGAGTGCTCTTTTTGCTGATCTTGATAATGACGGCATGAAAGACTTAATAATTACTAATGGCATACCTCGTAATCCAGCTGACAATGATTTTTCGAAGTATAAAATGAACCTGCTCAGAAATTCAGGGTTCAACCGGCAAACTATGGAAGATCTTTTTGAAAAGATGCAGGGTTTAGAGGGATCATACGAACCAAATTATCTTTTTAGAAACAACGGAGACCTCACTTTTTCGGATGTATCTGACGATTGGGGGTTCAATCAACCCTCTAATTCTACCGGAGCCGTTTATGTTGATCTTGATAATGACGGGAGACTGGATCTTGTTATAAATAATACCAATGAAGAGGCATTTATCTATCGGAATACGGCCGATATAACCGCCGGTAATTACCTTAGCATAAGGTTGAACGGACCCGGCAGAAATAAACAGGCAATCGGTTCGCATGTAACCGTGCATGCAGGAGATGAAATTTTCTATCAACAGCATTCTGTTTCGAGGGGGTATTTGTCTGCAATGGCAACCCCCATACATTTTGGTCTTGGAGAGAAGACTAAAGTTGATTCTCTGGTGGTAATTTGGCCGGATGACGTGAAACAAACTATCGAAAACCCAGCGGTTAATCAGATTCTGGATGTTTCTTATCAGCAGGAGGGTAATCAAAAAATTGACTGGCAAAATACAAATGGATCACAAACCAATAACACACAGATATTTTATGATGTCACATCAGAAAGAAAAATAGATTTTAAACATCGGGAACAGGATTTTATCGATTTCAGGTTTCAACCGCTGTTACCTCATAAATTCTCTAAGCTCGGGCCAGGCCTGGCCGTTGGCGATGTAAACGGAGATGGACTTGACGATTTTTTTGTGGGTGGGGCTTTTGAGCAATCCGGACAGATATTCATTCAGAATGCCGACGAAACATTTCAAGGGCGCGATCTTGAATCAGGGAATAATTATGAGAAAGATATGGGAGCCCTTTTCTTGGATATCAATGGGAACGGGCATATGGATCTTTATGTGGCCAGCGGAGGAAATGAATTTCCCACAGAGTCTGATTATTATCAGGACCGTGTCTATTATGGCGACGGAACAGGCAATTTCATACTTCAGGAGGATGTGCTTCCTAGTAGGAGAACCAGTACTTCCATCGTTACGGCAGCCGATTTTGACCGGGATGGTTCAAAAGAGCTGTTTATTGGATCTCGAATCGCGCCAAATCAATATCCGCTTCCTCCAGAAAGTGCTATTCTAAAATTCCGAGATGACCGCTTTGTGGATGTTACCGAGCAGGTAGCATCCGGCCTGAAGAATATTGGCTTGGTAACTTCTGCACTTTGGACGGATTTTAATAATGATCAATGGTTGGATTTAATCGTGGTCGGTGAGTGGATGCCTATTACTGTTTATGAAAATAACGAAGGAAAACTTATAAACGTAACAGAAGAACTGGGGCTTTCTGATACGGTTGGATGGTGGAACAGCATTGCAGCAGCCGATTTTAACCGAGATGGTTTTACGGATTATGTCGCCGGTAACCTTGGCCTTAATTCAACTTTGAAAAATCGTGAAGAAGGAAATGTTCAAATTACTTTTGATGATTTCAATAGGGATGGCCTGACCGATCCTGTTATTTCGCAAATGATGAATGGTATTCGAAAACCAGTTCATCTATTGGATGATCTTCTGATCCAAATGCCTGGGTTTGACAAACGTTTTACTACTTATGAAGATTATGGCCAGGCAGCGTTAACAGATCTTTTGTCAAGCGTGCACCTTAACAGTGGGAAAAACTACTCTTCAGACACTTTTCAAACCAGTCTTATAATGAATGGAAACGGCGAAAACATGGCTGTTTCACCACTCCCTAAAGAGGCTCAATTTGCGCCCGTTTACGGCTTGTTAACCGGAGATTACGATCGTGACGGATTTACCGATATCCTGATGACAGGAAACTCATTTTCTACCGAAATGTTTACTGGGTGGTATGATGCATTTAATGGTCTAATGTTAAAAGGTAACGGAGAGGGTGATTTTACTCCTTTATCCTTTACAGAAAGCGGTTTTTATTTTCCGGGTGATGCAAAATCTCTTTCTGAATTGAACGGCCACCAAAATGAAAGGCTTATTCTGGCCGCCCGTAATGATGGCGAGCTCAGGATATTTGCATCACAAGCTAGTGAGGATGTCAAAGTACTAAGTGCACAGGCTGACGAAGTTTCTGCCGAAATTATATACAAAAACGGCCATGTTGAAAAAGTTGAGTTCTATGACGGTGAAGGGTACTTATCGCAAAGAACCCGGTCTTTTTTTGTAGGCGATGGGGTGGAAAATGTCACTTTCTATAACAATTTTGGCGACAGCAGAACCGAAAATCCATAACTTTTTGAATTAATCTTAATAAAACTTGGACAAATCCATGGTCATTTCAAATTTATTCAAAATACATATGTGCATGTTGGCAGCAGTGCTTTTTACTGTCATAAGCTGTGTGAAAAGTGAAAGCAGCAGCAATAACTCTACCATTTCATCTGACCCGGAACCTGTTCGGGTAATGTCTTTTAACATTCGCTATGATAATCCTGACGATGGTGCAGATGCCTGGCTGAACCGAAAGGATTTTGTGGCCAGTACCATTCGGTTTCATAAAGCGGATATCGTTGGAATCCAGGAAGGTTTAATCCATCAATTAGAAGATCTGGACGGATACCTGCAGGAGTTTGATCGTGTAGGTGTGGGAAGAGACGATGGAGATGAGGAAGGAGAGTTTAGCGCAATTTTCTATAAACCAGTTCGATTTGAACCGGTTGAAACCGGGAATTTTTGGTTGTCGGAAACTCCAGAAGTGGCTGGTAGCAAAGGCTGGGATGCGGATATTACGAGAATTGCAAGCTGGGCACATTTCAGAGATAAAAAAAACAATGAGCATTTTTACGCTTTTAATACTCATTTTGATCATCGAGGAACAGAAGCTAGAAAGAACAGCGCTGAACTTATTGTTCAGAAAATCGCAGAAATTGCAGGTGATGAGCCGGTTGTTCTTACCGGTGATTTTAATACTACTGAAGATTGTGAACCTTATAAAATTCTCACCGATGCCAACCGGAATGATTCAAGCCTGATTCTTTATGACGGGTTTTACCATTCAGAAAACGGACACCACGGTACTAACTCCACATCGAATGGGTTTGAAGAAATACGTCCCGACCGTCGTATAGATTATATTTTTGTAAATAAAGAATTTAAAGTGATTCAACATGGAATTTTGTCGGACGTCCGTGAAGGTCATTTTCCATCAGACCATCTGCCTGTACTTGCGGAGGTAATACTCAGTCAGCCATAAATTTAACTCAAACCCTATTAATTATGAAAAAGCAAATCAATCGACGGCAGTTTTTGGAATCTTCAGCTACTCTTACAGCAGGATTAGGATTAACACCTTTTGTGATGGCAGGAATGAATAAGGAAAACAGATTGTCTAATCGAAACGAAGAAAAAGGGTATGTGTCACTCTTTGATGGAAAAACATTGGACGGTTGGCACAGTAAAGGTGCTCGCTGGACAGTGAAAGATGGAGTTATCATCTCAGAGCAGGAACCACCGGGATCGGGAAACGGGGGTATTCTGCTTACCGATGAAACGTACAATGATTTTGAATTGATGCTGGATGTAAAACCAGGGTGGGGTTGTGATTCGGGAGTTTTTCTCCGGTCACTGCCCGGCGGGGAATCGTACCAAGTGTATGTGGATTATCACAGCGAACCCAATGACGGAGGTATGGTCGGGTTTATATACGGACAAAGTACAGGCGGATGGCGGACGGAACCGTACCGGTACTATGGTGTTTTTGAAAACGATAAATTGACGGATCTTGAATTGAAATCATTTATCCCATATCAAGGATATGAAGAGAATCCGTTGCGTTACGCCTGTACCAAAGAGGAGTGGATAAACGCCTGGAAACTGGACGAATTTAATACGCTGAAAATCCGGTGTGAGGGGAAATACCCAATTATCACCACATGGATCAATGGTACTAAAATCTGCAAGTTCGATGCTGCCGGCAACAAGAACCCCGACTTTGACAAAGAAAAAATGTACAAGACAGTGGGCGACGAAGGCCATGTTGCATTACAGGTACATGGAACCGATACATGGTGGGGCGATGAAGTACGCTGGAAAAATATAAAAATCAAAGAACTGTAATCGATTCATTTTTTAGAAAAGAAATCAAATGCCTTTTTACCAGGCATGAAATAAATCAATAAGATATATTATGCAATCAACACCAAATAAAATTACAAATTATATAAATGGAAACTGGCAAAAACCAGAATCGGGTATCGAACGGGCCGTAATGAATCCTGCAAGTATGGAGCAGATTGCTACTGTATATCTATCTCAGCAGGATGAAGTAAAAAAAGCTATTGAGTCTGCCGAGGAAGCGTTTTACGAGTGGCGTCGTACCCCGGTAACAAAACGGATACAGTATCTCTTCCATTTTAAAAATCTTCTTGAAGAGCATATCGATGAGCTGGCACAAATTATAACAAATGAGTGTGGAAAGACATATAATGAAAGTGTAGGCGAAATCCGGCGGGGCATTGAGAATGTAGAAAATGCCTGCGGAATGCCCACAATGATGCAGGGATACAATAATGAAGATATCGCCACTGGAGTGGACGAACATATGATCCGGCAGCCACTTGGTGTTGTAACTGCTATTACCCCGTTTAACTTTCCTGTGATGATTCCTTTGTGGTTTTTGCCTTATGCCGTAGCGGCCGGAAACTGTTTTATATTAAAGCCCAGTGAAAAAGTACCTATGTCTGCTCGTTACATTTTCAAGTTACTGGATATGCTGGACCTCCCGGAGGGTGTCGTTCAGCTCGTGAACGGTGATAAAACAGCGGTTGACGAATTGCTTGAAAATCCGAGTGTTAAAGCAATCAGTTTTGTAGGATCATCTCCGGTTGCACGTCAGATTTACAGCAAGGGTACTACTTATGGGAAAAGAGTACAAGCTCAGGGTGGTGCTAAAAATATAGTTGTTATTTTGCCGGATGCTGAGATGGATATGACGACACGTATCGTCGGTGATTCTGCGTTTGGTTGCGCCGGCCAGCGCTGCCTTGCCAACTCTTTAGCAGTCACCGTAGGGAATGCTAGAAAACCATTTACCGAGGCCATTATGGAAAAAGCTGCGAATTTGAAGGTGGGGTACGGCATGGATAAAAATATCGAAATGGGCCCTGTGATCACGCCGGACAGCCGGCAACGTGTTGAAAGTTATATTGAAATCGGCGAAACGGAAGGTGGAAAAATTATTGTTGACGGTCGGGGTAAAAAGGTTGAACCGTTCAAAAATGGGAACTGGAGTTACCCGACAATTATTGATGATATAAACCCGGACAGCTCAATCGCTAAAACCGAAATTTTTGGTCCGCTGTTCGGCCTGATGCATGTGGAAACCGTCGACGATGCCATTGCTCTGATCAACTCACAGAAGTATGGTAATATGGCTTGCCTTTTTACCAATAGCGGTGCAGCGGCCCGACAGTTCAGGTATGAAGCTAGTGCCGGGAATATCGGGATCAATATCGGGGTGGCTGCACCCATGGCTTACTTTCCTTTTAGTGGATGGAAGGAAAGCTTTTTTGGAGATTTACACGCGCAGGGACGCCATGCTGTTGAATTTTACACACAGACAAAAGTGGTGGTTGAGCGATGGATTCGTGACTGGGACCGTGTGTTTTAAATCAGGTTTAAAACAACTTATACATGAATAAAAACAATTCGTTTCTGACTTTAGTTTTAATCTTACTGTCCATTTTGCTCGTTCCTTCCAATGAAGTCAACGGGCAGAATAACCAGATTCCTGTTCAGTTAATCGCTCATAGAGGTGGAATTATTGATGAAACCCGATCAGAAAATTCTCGGGCGGCCATTGAGGAAGCTATTTTGAGAGGCTACTGGATGATTGAAATAGATCTAAGGAAAACCAGCGACGGTTACGTGATTGTTCACCATGACCCTACATTCAAAAAAGACTATTACGACTCCCGGGCTGTTGCCGATATGAAGTGGAGTGAAATCCGGGAACTTCGGTCAGCTAAAGATGGAAGTCGTCCTCTTCTTTTTGAAGAAGTAGCGCAGATGGCAAGTGGTAAGATTAACCTTATGCTTGATGTGAAGGGGAATGATTTTGAAGATTCATTTTACAAGGAAATCGAAAATATTTTGAAGGAGCATGATCTATTTTCCGACACATTCGTTTTGAGTGGATCTGAAGCCCAAGATTATTTTTTGGGTAAATTATCACTTTCTATTGACTTTGAAGATCTGGTTGAAGCAGCGAAAAACGACGAAGATGTCAGCGTCCGTTACCATCTTTTTGAACTTGGAAACAACCTTGAGCAAAATATGATCAACACAGCCCATAAACTCGGAGTGAGGGTGGTGGCTGCAATTAATGTATTCAGATATCAGCAGATGTCGGGTGGAGATATATGGAATGCTGCCCGACAAGATATTGACCGTCTCATGAATCTTGGTGTGGAGTATTTTCAGGTTGATTCGATATATGAACCGTTGTTCAAGGGTGAATAAGAAATGGCTGAGTGAATTTGGGCAGTTTGAACTTGTATAATCAACAAAATTACAACATGAAATTATCCAGTATGCTTAAGAAAATTATCTTTGTGCTTCTACTCTTTTGTGTGAGCTCTCCGATCTTTTTTCAATCTTCTATGAAAAGGGAAAATGGTTGCATGAGTTCAAAAGCTCTTACCTCTCTTTTTTTCTGTGAATATTTAGAATACCTATATAGTCAATATCGAGGCCATAATCTTAATGTTGCCAGGCACACGATCCAAAAAGATTTTGATGTCTCCACAATTCTGGAAGAAAAGGAGATTATTTAACATGATATACAAAAGAGCGTTTCAATATAACTTTTTATTAATTTTTCTGACTGTTACCCTTATTTCATGTCAGGCATTGGAAACAGGAAATAGTGTAAATTCTAATGATAATACAGAACTAGCACCTCCCAAAAACATCATTTTGTTGATTGGAGATGGAATGGGTTTTTCTCAGATTACCGCCGCTGAGTATGAATTTGGCCCGTTGGTTATGACATCCCTGCCATATCACGGAATGACATCCACCTATGCCAATGATGCAAAGGTAACTGATTCAGCATCCAGTGCAACAGCTTTTGCGGCAGGTTATAAAACCAATAACGGAATGCTTGGCCAACTCCCCGACGGTACACCCGTACGAAGTATAGCCCATTATGCCAACGAGATTGGAAAAACAACCGCTTTAATGGCCCAAAAAGTGCAATTGATCTATCCGGAACGAAAAAGTAAAAAAAATGAAACGCTTCCTGAAGTTGAAGTGCATTGGTATGATGGTGGTATTCAACCTTTGAAACCTGAAGGATGGCCCGAAGGCAGAGATATGAATCATCAGGGAGGTGGAGTGTTATTCCATGGCACCAAAGATACATTGATTTGTGGATGCTATGGTGCGGATCCCTGGTTATTGTCTGGCCGGACACCCGAAGTCCCTGAAACCGAACGCCGTGTAGACACAAATCATCAAATGGATTGGGTAAGGGCATGCAAGGAAAGCCCAGAAAACCGTGTAGAAACCAAATCAAACTTTGATGAAGCCGGCCCTTTCAACGAAATGGTAGTCATGGGCGTATTGGCAGTTCGACTGCAGGAACTGGATAAAAAGCTGGAGTGGTACGGGGAAAATATGGAGTTTACCAACATTGGTGATGATGAAACTCTTCAAATAGTAACCAAAGATGAATTTCGTATGGAGGATGGAAATCCAAGTTTTAGCCGCGAAATGACCGATCCGATTAATGCAAAAGAGTTTGCGGGTAATTTAATTCGTCATCAATACAGAGATGGATGGTCGTTGCCGGATATGCCTGCTTAAGTAATAAGTAAATTCAATTTTAAATATTAAAATAAAAAGGTGTCAATATATGACCTTGATTAAAATAAAATACTTTCTGTTGCTTCTTATTAGTTTCACCCTCTTATCAGCATATATGAGCAATGAAGGAACAGCTATTGAAGACAATAATGAATGGATATCCATTTGGGATGGGGAGACATTTGAAAACTGGAAGGCCAGTGAAAATACCGAGTCTTTTAAAATAGAAGATGGAAAAATCGTGGTAGATGGTCCCCGCTCACACCTTTTTTATGAGGGACCTGTTGAAGATGCCGATTTCGAAAACTTTGAGTTTCGGGCTGAAGTGTATACTTATCCAAGTGCCAACTCAGGAATCTTTTTTCACACACAATATCAGGAAGAAGGCTGGCCCGCACATGGCTATGAAGCCCAGTTGAATGCTACTCACAGTGACCCAATAAAAACAGGCAGTCTTTACTCTGTTGAAAATGTGATGGATAATGCCCCTCATGAAGATAATGAGTGGTTTACCTATACCATCAAAGTAGATAGAGATTATATAGAATTTAAAGTGGATGGAGAAACAGTCATGGAATTTACAGAACCGGAAGATCGTGAAGGCGATATTAGGTTGAGTAGCGGAACGATTGCACTACAAGCTCATGATCCCGACAGCCGGATTTATTACAGAAATATTGAAATACGTCCGTTGGATTAACAAAGTATTAACAGCTCTAATTAGCACCTATAAAAGGCATATAAATTTATGGCATTCGAAATTTTACAAACAGGACAGCAATATGATGTGGTCATTGTTGGATCAGGGGCCGGCGGAGGAATGGCTTCAAAAATTCTTGCTAACGCGGGTTTAAGCGTAGCCGTGATGGAAGCCGGTGGAGATTATGATCCGGCAAAGGATGAATATCGAACTCAGTTTCGCTGGCCTTGGGAATCACCACGCAGAGGAGCCGGAACGGTCCGGCCATTTGGTGATTTTGATGCTGCTTGGGGTGGATGGGAAATAGAAGGTGAACCCTACACGAGAGCTCAAGGAACAGAGTTTGATTGGTTTAGATCACGAATGCTTGGCGGCCGTACCAATCATTGGGGTAGAATTTCTTTACGTTTTGGTCCCAAAGACTTTAAGCGAAAAAATGAGGATGGTTTAGGTGATAACTGGCCTATTAGCTATGATGATGTTAAACCTTATTACGATAAAGTTGATAAACTCATTGGTGTTTTTGGCACCAATGAAGGGCTCGAAGATGATCCCGACGGATTCTTTTTACCTCCTCCAAAACCCAGGCTACATGAACTTTATATAGCTCAAGGAGCCGGTAAAACAAATATCCCGGTTATTCCGATGCGCAAGTCAGTCCTCACTCGGCCGGTAAATAATGAACGGGGAGTTTGTTTTTATTGCAACCAGTGCAACCGTGCGTGCAGTATTTATGCTGATTTTTCATCAGGTACATGTCTTGTTCAGCCTGCAATGCAACAAGGCAATGTAGATCTTTACACGAATGCCATGGTTCGTGAAGTCATCACCGATAATAGCGGTAAGGCTACAGGTGTTTCATACATCAGTAAAAGAGATAAACAAGAGTATCAAATAAAGGCAAAAGTAGTTGTTCTTGGAGCCTCGGCTTGCGAATCTGCCCGAATTTTGTTGAACTCTAAGTCTCCTGCTCATCCCGATGGGTTAGCAAATGGAAGTGGAATGGTAGGTAGATATTTACACGATTCAACCGGTGCAAGCAGGTCTGCAATTATCCCTGAACTAATTGGCCGTGATCGTTATAATGAGGATGGAGTAGGTGGAGCTCATGTATATTCTCCCTGGTGGCTCGATAATAGCAAGCAGGATTTTCCCCGGGGTTATCACCTCGAATTTGGTGGGGGAATGGGTATGCCTTCCTACGGTTTTGGTTTCGGGATGGATAATCTCCGTCAATATATTACCGATGAGATGGGGAATCCTTCACAAAATGGAGGATACGGAGTCGGGTTGAAAAACGATATCCGCAAAATTTTTGGGGCAACCGTAGGTGTAGCCGGACGGGGTGAAAGCGTAGCCCAGTACGATAATTACTGCGAGATTGATCCAAATACGGTAGATGAATTCGGAATTCCTGTACTGCGATTTAATTACAACTGGACAGAAAATGAGGTAAAACAGGCCCAGCATATGCAGGAAACGTTCGAGGAACTTCTAACCAGCATGGGAGGAACCTTATTGGGCGAAAAACCGGGAGAGGAATCTCAGTACGGTTTGGAAGCACCCGGTCGGATTATCCATGAAGTAGGAACCACTCGTATGGGCGATGACCCAACCACTTCCGTACTTAATGAATATTCTCAGGCGCATGAATGCGATAATCTTTTTGTGGTAGATGCAGGATCGTTTGTCTCCCAGGCGGATAAGAATCCAACGTGGACGATCTTAGCACTCTCATGGCGAACGTGCGATTATATTGTTGATCAGCTAAAAAAACAGAATATCGGATAAAATTTTAAACCCTATTAAAAATGAATAGACGAGAATATTTAAAGCTGATGTTAGCCGGTTCTGTGGGTACAGGATTTTTACTCAATTCCTGTACTTCTGAAGATGTTGAAACAAGCAGGGAAATTATAGCAGATGGTTCTTATGGACGTACCGAAGAAGAGACCTTGCGGGATGAACAACTCCATTCAGATAAATTTTTTACCGACCATGAGCGTCGTACAGTCGAAGTTCTTGTAGATTTTATTATTCCTGCCGATGAAACTTCCGGAAGCGCAACAGATGCCGGAGTTCCTGATTTTATAGAATTTATGATGAAAGATATACCTTCCATGCAGGTGCCCACCCGGGGAGGGTTGATGTGGATGGATAACCAGTGCAAAAAACGGTTTGATAATGTTTTTGTGAACTGTTCAGAATCACAGCAAAAAGAATTGCTTGATGATATTGCTTATCCCGATGAGGCAAGCGACGATATGCAGTATGCGGTTCGGTTCTTTAACCGGATGAGAAATCTCACTGCCACCGGATTTTTTACTTCTGAAATGGGCGTTGAGGATTTAGGTTATGAGGGAAACCGCTCGAACGTTTGGGATGGTGTACCAGAGGAGGTTCTCGAAAAACATGGCCTTTCTTATACCGAAAAAATGCTTGAAGAGTGTGTACGGCCTGAAGAAAGAAGTTTAGTTGCCGAATGGGATGAAAACGGAAATTTAGTAAGGTAGAATTAGTTTTATTTATGAAGAGAATAAATGAAACTTTCGTAGCCTGAAAGTACTGCCACCTGAACTGGTAGTTACTTTATCCCGGATGATGAAATACTCGTTCGGGATTTTTTTATGTAAACTCGGTCAACAAAACCTGCATTTATCCTGCTTTTTGATCAATGAGTGAAGTTTGCGAATAGTTGCTTAACATGCAACAAAGAGCAATCTGACGTATCTGAACGAGAAATAGTCTTTTCCACGTACAAAAAGCGCACTAACTTAAACCCCATAAGATATTTACTTACAATGAATTATGGATTTGTGCTTTTGAGTTAGTCAACATATGACAAACATTTTCCATTTAAATGCTTCTTATTGCGTTGACCTGAATTATTTAACTTTTAACAGGGTCTCCTAATGCGGAAGTCAGGAGAATAAAAAGAGTCTAACTTTTTTATAAACTTTTTGCTTACGATTTGTTGAATTAGTAGCCATTTTATTTATTGGTAATTTCTGTCTTCTGTTTAAAGAGGTAAAAATCTTTTGAAACTATTCTGTTCTTTCTCATTTTAGCAGGGGTTAAGATTATTTGTTCTTATAAATAAGATTAAACTTCTGTACAATCCATTGTGATTGCTCAATCTTAGTTTTTTGCTCAACTTTGTTATAAAAAGATGTCAACATTTGATAGTCATAATCACTATGAAGATGAGTTTTGGATAGAAAATATTCAAAAAAAAGATGAGAGATCTTTCGAGATTTTGTTTAAAAAGTACTATTTGCCTTTAACAAGGTTTGTTTGGCGTTATGTGGATTCAAAAGCTATTGCAGAAGAGCTGGTTCAAGAATTATTTACCATTCTTTGGGAAAAAAGAGAAGAGTGGAACGTGGATACAGAGAAAACAATACGTTCGTATTTATATAAATCAGCGAGAAATTTAGCGCTTAATCAATTAAAGCATCAGGAAATAAAAGAAAAATATGACAGTGAATGGATGAATCAGAAAGAACATCCAAGCATAAAGTATCGTGATGAAATTAGAGAGCATCAGATAAGTACTGCAATTTCCAGAGCCATAGAAGAGTTGCCGCCCCGCAGTAAAATCACATATAAACTTCACAGACATGATGGATTAACCTATACTGAAATTGCTGAGGTTATGGGTGTGTCTGTAAAAACAGTAGAATCTCAAATGACAAGGACATTAAAAACTCTTAGAGAGCAGTTGTCTTATTTGTTACCCTTTTTTGCCATTGCAATGATGGCAGGATAAAAAACGTGGGCTGAATAATTTGTAATTGATTGTAACTATCATTTCGCTATCGCGTTCAACAAATAAGTGACCTTCGAACCGTTCACTTTTTCCCCGAACAGCCAGCACTTTTCTGGTCTTGAATCACCCGAATTATTGGGGCGATATTTCCTTCTTTTCTTAGACTGGCTACTGTATAGTTTAGGATTCTGAATTGAATTTAGGTTTATAAATGTACCTGAATACCTTATAGCGCCACCTTTCTGGAGTTTTTGTTTATTACTTACCGAAATCTAAAAAAAAATACAGGGTGTTCTTTTTTTCGATTGTTTTAGAGAGTGAAAGAATAAAATCAGAATAATAGTAAGGTAAGATTTGAATCAGAAATATTGGGTGTTAATTCAAAAATTTATAATAGGGGAAGCAGATGAAGATCAGCATCGTATTATAATGGATTGGATGGATGAAAAACCTGCGAACAGAAAATTGGTTCAGGATTTGAAAGATATTTGGGAGCTAACACCCCGGGAAGAATTTGATGTGGATGTGCAAGGAGCATGGAAAGAATTTCAGCATCGTCAGGGTATAGCAAAACCTCATAACTTAAATAAAGATTATAGGTCTCGAAAAGTTTCCAAAATGCCTCTGTATGTATTAAGAACAGCAGCAGTTATTTTAGTGTCGATGTTTGCGGGGGTTTTTATGCAGTATACGCTAACTCAGGGCACGGATGTTGAACAGGTTTCGGAATTTTATGTAATGCAGACATTTGAAACTGGAAAAGGTGAAAAGGCCCGGGTTACATTTTCTGACGGAACCAAAGTTATTCTGAATTCAGCAAGTTCAATTCAATTTCCAAAAGAGTTTCCCGGCCAGAAAAGGGAGGTGTACCTTGATGGAGAAGCCTATTTTGAAGTTGCACATAACTCAAATCACCCTTTTATCGTGTATGCACAGGATGTTGAAGTTCAGGTATTGGGAACTGAATTTAATGTTCAGGGATGGAGCGATGATGCTTCTGTTGAAGTGGCTGTTCGAAATGGAAAAGTGGCGGTGGGTTCCTCAGGTACTCATTTAGATGAAGATCAACAGGTTATTTTAACTCGGGGATTGCACACAATTGTGGAAAGAGGAGAAAATCCTTCCCCTCCCAAAAATGTGAATATCACCAACCATTTTGTGTGGACACGAGGTGGGCTTCATTTTGATAATGTACCTTTTAATAAGGTTGCGAAAAGGATTGAACGACGCTTTAATGTTCAAATCGATGGGGTTCGGGATGAGCTTAAAGACATTCCATATACCGGTACATTTCTCTACGCAGAATTGGATGAAGTTCTCTCTGTAATTGGTGCATCAATGGGAATTGAGTATCAACGTGATGGAATGGAAATAACTATTGAATAAGCATAATGAAGCAATACTTTTTTTAACATTGCTGGAAGCGCTTCGAAAATTTAAAGAATCTTTTTTACACGCTCAACTAAGTTAATTTTAATTAAACTTTATATATATATGGAATTAAAAAAATGGCTACGAAATGTGTTAAAGGTGTCCATATTATTTTCCGCGATTGCATTTTTTGTATTTCCTCAGGATAATATTCATGCGATGCAGGATCAGGTTGCCTATAAAATGAATAGTTATGACCTGCAAGAAAAATTCTATAATGCTGAAATTGATGAACAGATTAGGATAGATATCATTGATGGAACATTAGAAGAATCCGTGCGGCAAGTAGCAAATGAAACAGGTTTAAAACTTACCTATCGCGGAGACATTATTACTGAAAAGAAAATCACTCTACAGGAAGAAAGGATTAGTGTAAGCGATGCTCTTGAATTTATACTAAATGATACCGGACTGACCTATCTGTTTTCTCAGGATGGATATTTATTGATAGACCAAGCTGAAAACTTAGAAAGTGAAGATGTTTTAGATATCACAGTAGAAGGAGAGGTTACAGATGCAGAATTTGGCGATCCACTTCCAGGAGTTACAGTCGTCGTTGCGGGCAGTAATATAGGGACTACAACCGATGTAGAAGGGAGTTTTTCACTGACAGTTCCCGATGATACACAAGCTTTGGTGTTTTCCTATATAGGTTATCAGTCGCAGGAGATTACCCTGGATGGGCGCACTGAAATTAATGTGCAGTTGGAGCCAGAAGTATTCAATTTGGATGAAGCGGTTGTCACTGCATTTGGCTTGCAAAGAGAGGAACGTTCTATTACTTCTTCTATCGGGACTGTAAGTGGCGAAGATATCGCACAATCCCAAGATCTCAGTGTAGCGAATTCACTTTCCGGAAGAGTGTCCGGTGTGCAAGTACAAAGTGCAGGTAGTGGTTCTGGTGGATCATCAAAAGTAATAATTCGTGGTTTTAGTTCACTCGGGGGGAATAACCAGCCACTTTATGTAGTAGATGGAGTTCCTATAGACAATTCCAATAGGGGTTCTGCCGGTCGGTGGGGTGGATATGACAGGGGGGATGGAATCCAAAATATAAATCCAAATGATATTGCTTCAATGTCAGTGCTTAAAGGACCAAGTGCGGCATCGTTATATGGACAGAGAGGTGCTAATGGTGTTGTGCTGATTACTACTAAAAGTGGTCAATCACGAGATGGTATTGGTGTTGAACTAAATAGTTCAGTGTCAGTTGGATCTCCGGCAGTTTGGCCTGATTGGCAGAATGAATACGGTTTGGGGTCTAATGGGCAGCACAGATTTTTCCGTGATGGAAATGGTGATGTGCGATCCCGTACCGAATGGGAAACAAATGGTCAACCTAATTGGACTCCTCAATTAACTACTGATGCGGATGGTCCGCAACATCCAAAAAGCTGGGGTCCTGAAATGGATGGAGGCCAAGTGTATAACTGGGATGGACAACAGGTTTCTTTTAGCCCACAGCCTGATAATGCGAAAGATTTTTTTAGAGACCAATTGACTATAGACAATACACTTGCTTTAAGTGGAGGTAATGAATCAACCACATTTAGGCTATCCTTAAGTGATATGCAAAATCAAGGGATTTTACCGACCAATGAACTTACAAGAAGGGGGGTAAACCTAAGAGCGTCACACCAAATCAGCGAGCGTTTTTCGGCTGAAGGTAAAGTCAATTATGTGCGTCAAGAAGCTTATAACCGCGCAGCTCTTGCTGATGATCAGGAAAATGTATTTTATCAGTTCAGGGGTATGCCCAGAAATACAAATGGTAGTAGCCTTGATGATTACGTAATCGGGTTAGATGATGAAATAGTAGGATATGCAAGCTCTATAAATCAGGAAGGATTTCCAAAACACTGGAGTAACTCCACACATACGGAGCAACCGCACTGGATTATTAACAATATTATAAATGAAGACACCAGAGAACGGGTTATAGGATTTGTATCGTTGAATTATGAGTTTACAGATTGGTTAGGATTACAGGCGAGAGCTCAAACAGATTTCTATGTTGATCGAAGGCATAATCACGCTGCTATCGGAACACGAACACCGGGGCAGGGAACAGGAACGTTAAGCGAACAGGTTCACCGGTTCCGGGAAGACAATCTAGAATTTCTTTTATCAGCAGATAGAAACATAACTTCGGATCTGAGTGTAACCGCAAATCTGGGTGGAAACTATAAGAGAGATTATTTTAACAACACCAATTTTAGTGGCGAACAACTTGCTGTTGATGGTTTATATGTAATCAGTAATGCTCAAATTCAAAATCCCGGTTACTCACTTTCAGAATCGGAAATACAGTCTTTATTTGTATTTGGCCAGTTTAACTGGAAGGAAATAGTATATCTTGACTGGGCAGCAAGAAACGACTGGGCTTCTACACTGCCCACAGATAATAATTCTGTTCTCTACCCTTCATTTGGATTAAACTTTGTATTTAGTGATGCCTTTGATTTACCTAATTTTATATCATTTGGTTCTGTTCGGGGATCATGGGCTCAGGCTGGAAATACAGGGGATCCATACCAGCTAACCGGTAATTACAGCTTAACAGCTAATCCTCATTTGGGTCAGCCGGGAGCAACTTTTCAGAATAGCACACCATTTACAGACCTTAAAAATGAGTTGAGTACAGCTACAGAGATCGGTGCCGACTTGCGATTTCTGGATGGTAGAGTTCGCTTGGATGCCGGGTGGTATTGGGCAAGTACAGAAAACCAGATTTTGAGTATACCTGTGTCCTCCGCAACAGGATATTTCAACAGTTCTGTAAATGCAGGTGAGATTAAGAATAATGGGTTTGAGTTAATGATCGAAGCCACACCTATTATTCGTAGTGATTTCCAATGGGATATCGGATTTAATTATGGAAAAAATAATAATGAGGTTGTTGAACTCATAGAAGGTGTAGATCGCTTTATGCTTGGTGATGCCAGGAATGTTGCAGTATATGCAGATCCAGGTCAACCATATGGTGCTATTTATACCACGACTGCCCGTTATTTGAGGGATGAAAGTGGTAATAGATTAATCGACTCCTCTGGATTGCCAATTCGGGAATCTGGTGAATTTAGAATAGGAAACGCCATGCCGGATTGGACTGGAGGTATTTCAAATACATTTAGTTATAAAAACTTCACTCTATCCACTATGGTAGATATCCAAAAAGGCGGAGATATTTTTTCAATATCCAATATGTATGAAGCTATCTATGGTACTACAAAAGCCACAACTGAAGGCCGTGACGGTACATATGTAGCAGATGGAGTAGCAGCCACCTCTGATGGTAATGGTGGATGGTCTTCTTCAGGACAAGCAAATACTGTAGAGGTAAGGGCCGAAGATTACTGGGATCGCATAGCGCCTGATGACGGAAGTGTAGTAACTGAAGAGTTTCTAAATGATGCCACGTATGTTAAAATGCGTGAGTTGCGCTTAAGTTACAGTGTACCCCCATCTATATCAGATATGTTAGGCATGAATAGCCTGAGAGTATCCGTAATGGGTAAGAACCTGTTTTATTTTGTACGTCATACGGATGGATTTACACCTGAATCTCATAATAGGAATGTAAATGCCAGTTCACTTGGTATGGAAGATATGTCCTGGCCATCAATGAGGTCATTCTCGTTCAGTTTAAATATTGGCTTATAAACTTTCTAAATATTGAACCCATGGATAAAATTTTTAAACCAACAGATGGATTAACAATGAAAACTTTCAAAATAAAAGCAGTTTTACTATCACTTGTATTGGCTGTAATGATTTCAGCATGTACGGATCATTTTTCATCATTAAATACGCCACCGACGTCGGTGACTTCGGTCGACCCAGGTTTTGTTTTTGCGGAGGTGATACGAGATGATAACGTTGATTACAACTGGGAGTATATAGATGCCAGGATATTTGGTGGATGGGCCCAGCATTTTGCAGATAATGATGCGAGTGATGGTTTACCTAACTATTACGAACCTCACCGGCGGAATGACAATGCATTTTGGGAACTGAAATATGTAACAGTTCTTAAGAATTTAGATCGAGCAAAAGCTTTAGTCCTTGAAGCTGCTGATGGTGATGAAACATCTCCAGAAGCAAGAACTAAATTGGCAATAATAAAGCTATATGAAACCAAAACATTTGAAAACTTGACTGCTGCATTAGGCGATATACCTTTTTCCGAATCTATAAGTGGACTTGAAGGTAATACAAACCCTGTTTATGATTTGCAATCGGATATTTATCCATCCTTAATTGACACCATTGACACCTATATGGCGCAACTCACAAATGGTGATGCTACGTTTGGAGATGGAGATATCATATACCAGGGAGATGTTGAAATGTGGAGTCGGTTTGCCAATTCATTAAAACTGCGAACGGCAATGAGAATGAGATATGCGGATCCTGCTGTTGCCGAAGCTGCGGTAACAGAGGCGATGTCTGATCCTTTAATATCCAGCCATGGCGAATCAGCAATGGTTGGTACAGAAGCCGGAGGTGGTTCACATGAAAATGCACACCCTATGTTGGGTACAGCACAAGCAGGACTACGAAATCCCGGAGATAATTCAAGGATCGGAAAACATCTTATGGATATGCTTAAGCTCAACAATGATCCCAGACTTGAATTTATTGCTGAGCCAACAGAAGCTTCGAAAGATATATTTGAGGTATCAGGTGATCCAGATGATCTTGAATATTTTGGTATTCCACCTAATCTAACAGATGACCAGTATAACGCGATGGATCTGTCAGAAATTTCATTTACTTCTTTTGAAATTTGGGGTAATGAAGATATAGCCGTTCCGGTCCATGTCCTTACCTATCCTGAAGTACTGTTCCTGCAAGCAGAAGCAGCACTTCTCGGTTGGGGAGGTTCCCTTGCAGATGCTCAATTATACTATGAGCAGGGGATTCGGGCAGCAATGACAATGGAACCCTATACAAATGCAACGTTTAACGGTGAAACAATCACACAGGGCGACATTGATAATTATGTAGCTTCACAATTACCCTTGTCTGCTGATTTTGAAACTGCTCTGGAGCAAATAAGTGAAGAAAGATACATAGCATTATTTAGTCGTGGTGATGAACCTTATTTCGAATGGAGAAGGACAGGATATCCACTGCTTGACCCGGGAACCCGTACTAATAATTATACAAACGGTAATATACCAAGAAAAGCCTTTTATCATGAATCAGAACAATCGTTGAATGAATCGAACTGGCAGGAAGCGGTAGATCGACAAGGTGACGATGGATATAATGCTGATATATGGTTGGATCAAAATTCCAATAATGGCCAGCAGTATGATAATTAAATAACTTCAACTTGGTCTTAATTTCTAAATAAATTTTTTCATGAAAATATTGATAAAACTAATCATTACAATATTGGCAAGTGTCTTACTTCATTCATTAATGATAGCCACCAGTATTGCACAATCACAATTGGTTTCCGAAGATGAAGTTGTTTTTTATACTCTTGAATGGGAGGGGGAACGGGATGAATATGGCCGGCCATTAGTCTCTGATCAAGTATTGGAACGAATGAAATATGTAGGGCTTGAAGAAGCCTGGGGGACGATTCGTGGAGCTGGTTATCATGATAAATTTGAAGGACAATGGGATGTATTATATCCCGAACAGGTAATGGTGGGAAGAGCGTTAACAGCTATTTATATGCCTGAGAGTCCAGAATTGGATGAACGAATGCATGAAGTTGGAAGGGAAGCAGGTCTTGGCGGCGGCATGAATCAGTATCCGATATATATGCTCGAACAGGGTGATGTGTATGTCGCTGATGGGTTCGGAAAGATCGTTGACGGAACCCTGATTGGAGATAATCTTGCTCAGGGTATTTACTCTGCATCTGGCAACGGTCCTGTCCTGTATGGGGGAGCCCGTGATATGGGGGGTATCAGTGAAATAGAAGGATTTAACACATGGGTGAAAGGATGGGACCCCTCATATATTCAAAATATGACATTAATGAGTATTAATGCCCCTACCAGAATTGGTCGAGCAGTTGTGTTGCCTGGTGATGTAGTTTTAGCAACTGAAACCGGAGTACTATTTATTCCTCCCCATTTGGCTGAAAACGTATTATTGAGTTCTGAAGTTAGCAGGATGGTAGATGTATTTAGAAAACAACGAATTTCAGAAGGTGTTTATACATTAAATCAGACGTATGGAACTGATTGGACAGACGAAATAAATGAAGATTTTTTTGATTGGCTCGAATCGAATCAAAGACGGCTACATGAAGATTTCGGAGTTGGAGAGTCCACACTTGAGCAGGTTATCAACACACGTTCCAGAGACTGGAGGGAGTGGATTGATTAGTCGGTATTAACTTAATTATAAGTAATGTAAAACAGCAGATAGCTACTTGTTAAAAAACAACGAAATAGAATTTCATTGAACACAAAAAAACAAACACACTATGAAAAAAAACAACAATAATGGGTTAGATAGAAGAAATTTTCTCAAAATAGCCGGGATGGGTGGTTTGGGTTTGGGCTCATTGGCAATGGCTCCAATTGAAGAACAAGTTGGTCATCTAACTTCAAAAGTTAATCGTTTTTCAGCACCCTCTGAGTTGGAAATCACAGATATGCGTGTCGCAGAAGTGGATGGTATTCCGTTTCGTGTTCCTATTATTCGTATTGATACAAACCAGGGAATTTCCGGCTATGGTGAGGTTCGCGATGGAGGGACCAAAGAATATGCATTGATGCTCAAAAGCCGGATTCTGGGTAGAAATCCCTGCAATGTGGAATGGATCATAAAAGATATTGAACAATTCCGCGGGGAAGGTCGCCAGGGGGGGGGAGTTTCTGCAGTAGAGATGGCACTTTGGGATATTGCAGGAAAGGCCTATGGAGTTCCAGTTTACCAAATGTTAGGGGGTAAATACCGGGATAAAATACAACTTTATGCTGATACGTCTGGGGCCGCAGATCCTCATGAATTTGCACGAAACATGAAGGAGACACGTGTAGATGAAGGTTACACGGCTTTAAAAATGGATATTGGAATTGAATTGCTATCACGTACACCGGGAACACTTGTGAATTCAAGAGCCCATGCACCAGTAGGTGAACACGAGCTTCAAAGCCAGTATTCAAGAACACGTGGTGAATATGGTACAATTGATCACCCTTTTACACGGATTCAAATCACCCAAAAAGGTCTCGAACTCATGGAGGAATATGTACGTGTTATGCGTGATGCGGTAGGTTATGAAATACCGCTGGGAATTGATCATTTTGGCCATTTTGATGTGAATGAAGCGATTAAAATTTGCCGGATGCTTGAGCCCTATACAATTTCCTATGCAGAGGATTTAGTAGCCTGGAAATGGACGGATCTGTGGAGGGAAATTACCGAATCAACAACGACACCCACACAAACCGGAGAGGATATCGGTACATGGGAGGGCTGTAAGCCACTGATTGATAAACGGGCGGTGAATATTATTCATCCTGATCCAGGCTCTTCAGGGGTATTGGGAACCAAAAGAATTGGTGATTATGCTCAGGACGCGGGTATTGCCATGAATCTTCACTTTGCAGGGTCACCGGTTGGGTTTTTAGCTTCGGTACATATTGCAGCTGCTACACAGAACTTCAATTTGCTTGAGCATCACTCGGTTGGGCTTCAACGATGGTATGATATGTATAATGGAGATCCATCCATGATCTTCGATGAGGGATATGCCACCGTACCGGAAAAACCTGGATTAGGTATTGATTTGAACATGGATGTGGTTAAAGATAGCTTGATTGATGGAGCCGGGTTCTTTGAGCCAACCCCAGAATGGGATGATATCCGTGCGCATGACCGGACTTGGAGTTAATGGCCTAAATGAGTAAAGAAATAATCAAAATCAGCAGTTTGGATAAGCTGATTTTGTGATCAGATTACAAAAGAAAAGAGAATGATTCCACTATGTTGGAGTCATTCCTTTTGTATTCTTTTAAATAGAGACTTTTTAAAAGGGTTTTAAATCTTGATTAGAATTACAAAAAAGATTTTAGATTGTCTCTTAAATGTACAATGTCAAAGCATTTATATGATAAAATTGATCGATAAAAATCAATTATTGTTATATATACTTTTGTGTATTAGCGTTTTAATAATTATGAGTTGTAGTTCAGAAAATTCAGAACCATCAATGTTCGAATCACTCTCCACTGTTCAAACAGGAATCGATTTTATAAACAATCTCGAAGAGCAGCCAGGTAATAATATTCTGGAATCAGATTTTTTTTACAACGGGGGTGGTGTGGCTGTGGGGGATATCAATAATGATGGATTACCGGATATCTATTTTACAGCAAATCAGGGAGAAAATGCTCTTTATCTAAACCAAAGCGATTACAAATTTCAAAATATTACTCTGCAAGCAGGTATATCAGATTCAACAGGTTGGACTGCCGGTACAGCAATGGTTGATATAAATGGGGATGGCTTATTAGACATTTATGTGTGTAAAGCCGGAAAAGAAGATCCTGAAAACCGAAGAAACAAACTTTTTATTAACAATGGAGATCTTACATTTGCTGAAAAGGCTGCTGAATTTGGTTTGAATGATCCAGGTTACTGTACACAGGCTGTATTTTTGGATTACAACAATAACGGTTTACTTGATGTTTTTTTAGTCAATTATAATACAAAACATTTTCAGGGTTTTAATCGTCAGACAATTCGGAATGAAATTGCCCCCTATGCAGGTGACAGGTTATATAGAAATAATGGAGACGGGACGTTTACAGATGTTAGTGAAGAAGCTCAAATCCACCAAAATCCACTTGGTTTTGGCTTAAGTGCTACCGTTTCAGACTTGAATGGAGATGGCTGGCCTGATATCTATGTAACAAATGATTTTATAGAAAGAGATTACATGTATATCAACCAAGGGGATGGAACATTTAAAGATGAGATACAGGCCCGAACTGATGTAGTATCTTATTTTTCGATGGGTTCTGATATAGCCGATATCAATAATGATGGATTGCCGGATATTTTAGTAGTTGATATGCTACCCCCGGAATATTCAAGAGAAAGTATTTTTTTGGCACCGGATTACAGCATATATGAAGAATTAGCTGCAGATGGATTCCATCGACAGAATATGAGAAATACTCTTCAGCTTAATAACGGTGAAGGTGTTTTTTCGGAAATTGGGCAGCTTTCAGGTATTTCAAAGACAGATTGGAGCTGGGCTTCATTGATAGCTGATTTTGATAATGATGGCCACAAAGATATCTACATTACAAATGGATTTCCACGGTTCTATACGAATTTGGACTATCTAAATGATATTTTCTGGGAGCAATATCCTGATGAAGCTCTTCCGCCTAATCCGGAACTTGTTTACGATCTGGTCCAACAGATGGAAAAAGTTGAGATGCACAATTTTGCATTTCAAAATACGGGTAACTTAGGCTTCAAGGACGTTACATCTGGCTGGGGCCTTAAAAACTATTCGGTATCGAGCGGGGCAGTTTATGCAGATTTAAATAATACAGGTTTTTTGGATTTGATAGTAACCAATATCAATGAACCTGCATCTGTGTTTAAAAATACTGGCAAAGACAACGGTGATAATCACTTTCTGAAAGTCCAATTAAATGGAGAAGATGGGAATACATTTGGAATCGGAAGCAAGGTCAAGTTGATTGCAAAAGATGGAAGCGTCAACTTTCAAGAAGTTTTTCAGACCAGAGGATTTCAATCTACTGTTGAACCTGTACTTCATTTTGGATTAGGTTTTGCTGAACGGGTAGATATTGAGATTTTGTGGCCCGATCAATCAAGACAATGGATAGAAAATGTAAACGCCAATCAAAAGATAACTGTAAATAAAAACAGTTCTGAAACAGAAAATGTTTGGCAAAGTAAGGAAAGTTCCAAACCTATGTTTGCCCCAATTGACGAGCAGAGTATTGGACTCAGCTATAAACATCAAGGGAGTTATAAGGCTGATCAGATGTTTGAGCCATTCATGCCTCATACACTTACAAATCTTGGCCCGCCAATTGCTATCTCAGATATTAATAATGACGGACTCGATGATTTCTTTATTGGGGGCGGACAAGATCAGGCGGCAAAACTTTACCTTCAGCAAACGAATGGAACTTTTGTAGAAATTCAGACCAGAGACTTCGGAAATCATAGAGTCTATCAAGATATTGATGCAATTTTTTTTGATGCAAATGGAAATGGGCATCCAGATCTTTATGTAGTGAGTGGTGGGAACTTTGAGCCTGCAAATGATTCTGCGTATCAAGATAGGCTGTATTTGAATGATGGATTTGGGAATTTCACTTATGATTCTGAGGCACTACCTGAAATGCATGTCAGTGGCGGAACAGTTACAGTAGTAAATGTTGATAAAAATAACAGTCCTGACCTTTTTGTTGGCGGTAGAGTTGTGACAGGCCAATATCCATCTGCTCCAAGAAGCTTTTTACTTCAAAATGAAGGTGGAACATTTAAAGACGTTACATCTGAAGTGGCCCCGGAGTTAATGAATCCCGGACTGGTAACGGATGCACATTGGGCAGATATCGATAATGATACCCACAATGAATTAATTATAACGGGAGAATGGATGCCCATCCGGATTTTTAAAACCTTGCAAAATGAAGAAAATATAGGTTTTAGAGAGATTACAGAACAGTCAGGGTTAAAAAATACCGCAGGCTGGTGGAATGTACTGAAAGTGAGAGATATCAACGGAGACGGAGCGTTAGATTTGATAGCCGGTAATCGTGGTTTAAATACAGATCTTAATGCTACCCCGGAAAACCCTGTGATTTTATACTATGGAGATTTTAACAACAACGGTCTTTTGGATCCTGTAATGACCTCTGGAATCGCAGGTAAACGTTATCCGGTTTTAAAAAGAGATCAGATATTACAGGAATTTTCTAATCTTAGACAGAATTTTCCAGATTATGAATCATGGGCTAGTGCAACTATTGAAGATATAATCCCCTCTGAACAGTTAGAAGAAGCTGAAAAACTTTACGTTCACACATTCTCGTCCTCAGTCTTCATTAATGATGGAGATGGAATTTTTGAGCAAAATTCTCTTCCAAACGAAGCACAAACTTCACCAATCCATGATATGGTTATCAATGATTTTTTTGGGCTTAATTCACTTGGAATTTTAGCTGTTGGAAATAATTTCGGAAATCGGCCGGAAACAGGCCCTCTTGCAGCAAAAGGAGTATTGCTTAAACTGGAAGAAGATGACCGGTTTACCACTTTTATGTCCCATCAAACTGGGTTTTATGCCTCTGGAGATATTAGGAGTATGGAGTGGGTACCAACAAGTAGGGGTCCTCTTATTTTACTTGCACGAAATGGTGAATCAATTCTTTCTTACATATATCAGTCAAAAGGACTGGAAGAATAGGCCGATAAAAATACTCTAACAAGCTTTCTATAATGAAAAATAAGAATTTAAATCGGCGAAGTTTCTTCAAAGAATCCGGATTAAGTGGTTTGAGATTGGATCCGAATGAATTCGCCCAACGTCTAATAACAAGTGCATGGATGCAGGAATTGGATTAACCAAGGATAGGCCGAAAACCGTTAATGTAGATTTTTGGGGAAATCAATCCAATGGGATACGTGATGAAACAAGGCAGAGTGTTAACCATGGAACGGGCACTTTTGAATCAACTCCGGGGTAAAATTCGATTCTGGGATCGTCTGTGGAGTTAGCTAAAATCTTTCAAATTTTTGAAATCCTATATGTGGAATAAACTAACAGATATCATTTTACGAGACTCACTGGGTTTTCTGTTGATATGTGGAGCCTTGGGTATAGCAGGGTGTGCTCAAACTACAGATGATTCGGAAGACCGGGAACGTATTAGCGAAGAAATTGCCAATGAATTGAGTAATAAACTCGATGTGTGGTATCCGAAAGTTCTTGATCATGAATTCGGGGGATATTTGAGTAATTTTTCCTATAACTGGGAGCAGAGTGATAACCAGGATAAAATGATTGTTACCCAAGCCCGCCACTTATGGTCGCTTTCCAAAATAGGCGCCAAATATCCCCATGATAAAAGATATGAAGAGTACGCTTCACATGGTTTTGAATTTCTTACGGAAAAAATGTGGGACCATGAATATGGTGGATTCTATCAAATTGTTACAAGAGAGGGCGAAGCGATAGCCAACTCTGAGGATGGAGAAAAAATCACAAAAACATTATACGGAAATGCATTCGCCATATATGGTTTGGCTGCTTATTACGGGTTTTCAAAAAATTCCACCGCCCTCGAGTTTGTAAAACAAGCATTTAATTGGCTCGATACTCACGCTCATGATTCTGTTCACGGAGGATATTTTCAACCGTTAGCCGCTGATGGAACTCCAGATACGACCGGATACTCAAAAGACTATAACAGTGGTATTCATATTTTGGAAGCACTAACTGAATTATATTTGGTTTGGCCGGATGAGAGGGTTCAGGATCGGCTTTCCGAGTTATTTTATATCGTCAGAGATACAATGGTCACCGAAGAGGGATATTTAAAGCTCTATTTTACGGACGATTGGAGCCATCTTTCCTACCGCGATTCTACAGAAGCCGAAATAAGAGAAAACATAAATCGGGATCATGTTACGCCCGGTCATGATATTGAAACCGCATTTTTATTGTTGGAAGCTGCTCATGCATTGGGAATGGAAGAAGACTCTGTTACAATAGAGATTGCTAAAAAAATGGTGGATCATACTTTGAAAACGGGTTGGGATTCAGAAACAGGAGGCATATATAACATTGGTTATTACTTTGAAGATGATGAATTGACCATAACAAGTGATGATAAGAATTGGTGGGCACAAGCTGAAGCGTTAAACTCACTTTTAATTATGGCAAATATGTATCCTAATGATCCTCACAACTACTTTGAAAAGTTTGTGCAGCAGTGGGAATATATCAATGAATATTTGATTGATCATGAATACGGGGGATGGTATGAATTTGGTTTGGATAAGCAACCTGAAAGTAAAATTTCACGAAAAAGTCAGGTCTGGAAAGGAAATTATCATACAATCCGCGCGCTACTGAGAGGTTTGGAATGAGAAGGATGAAATTTTTTGTGAAAAATTCGAAGTTTAAAACCATGAAAAATGCCGGATTCTGCTTAATCATATTGTTATTTATTGGTTGTGAAACGGAAAGTAGTGATAATTATCTCCAGTGGGCTACCTATAAAGGGGATGCTACAAGCAGTAGTTACTCTGCGCTGAATCAAATCAATAAGGGGAATGTAGATCAGTTGGAAGTTGCCTGGACATACAGAACCGGAGATCTCTCTGAAAATGCACGAACAACAATTGAAACGAATCCGATTGTGATTGATGGAGTATTGTACGGTGCATCTCCTTATTTAAAAGTATTTGCGGTTGATGCAGAAACCGGAGATGAAAAATGGATGTTCGATCCTTTTGAAGGGGAAACCGGTAGCGGTTACATGAGGAGTGTAGTTTATTGGGAAGAGGGTAATGACAAAAGAATTATTTTTTCTGCGGATACATGGATCTATGCGGTTGATGCTGAAACCGGTTCGTTAATACCGGAATTTGGAACAGATGGGAAAGTTGATTTAAACGTCGGGTTGGGAGTAGACCCGGAAACTATTTCAGTGAAATCTCCTTCACCCGGAATAATATATGAAGATTTATTGATTATGGGTTCCGCGACGGGCGAAGGATATGATGCAGCACCCGGCCATATTCGTGCTTATGACGTTAGAACTGGTGAGATACGTTGGATGTTTCACACGATTCCTCAACCTGGAGAACCGGGATTTGAAACTTGGGAGAATATGAGTGAGAAGGATATTAAAAGACGGGGTGGTGTTAATAACTGGACAGGTATGGCCTTGGATAAAGAAAGAGGGATTGTATATATCCCTTTGGGTTCACCCGCTTATGATTTTTATGGCGGTAACCGCCCCGGGGAAAATTTATATGGTAATTCTTTACTTGCTCTTGATGCCGGTACAGGTGAATATGTATGGCACTATCAAACCATACACCATGATCTTTGGGACTATGATCTGCCGGCGCCTCCCAATTTGTTGACTGTAAATAAAGATGGGAAAAAAATTGATGCGGTTGCCCAGATAACTAAACATGGATTTGTTTTTCTTTTAGATAGAGAAACTGGCGAATCTTTATTTCCCATTGAGGAGCGACCGGTACCACCTTCGAATACAGAAAGTGAAGAGGCTTGGCCAACTCAGCCCTTTCCAGAAAAACCCGAGCCACTTATTCGGCAATATTTTAGTGAAGATCTAATTACAGATATTTCACCCGAATTAAGAGATTCAGTACTTGCTGAATATAGAAGATATAGTTATGAAGGCTTATTTACTCCACCAAGCACCGAGGGCACAATTATGTTCCCCTCAACATGGGGGGCAACGAATTGGGGTGGGGCTGCACACAATCCAAACAGCGGTGTATTATTTATCAATGCAAGTGAATTGGTAGAAATTTCAACAGTTACAAAAGTAGCTGAAGCAACTCCTGCAGGGGGGAGTTTATATGATAGAGGGGAAACATTCTATCACCAAAATTGTGCCATGTGTCATGGAGCTTCGCGTGAAGGGCAGCATCCGATTAACCCTTCTTTGATTGAGATCAATGAAACGAGTTCTAAAGACGAAGTGCTGTATGTAATTGATAATGGAAATGGTAGAATGCCGGCGTTTCCGAATATAACAGAAGAGGAAAAAAATGCTATTGTTGCCTATCTCTTTAATGAAAAAAATGAAAGTATTGGGTCTGTAAATCATGAAATTGAAGGTGTGGAAGAAAATAGCGGATCAAACGGGCGGTTCATTAATGTGACTGCTTACAGGGAATTCAGAGATCCAAACGGCTATCCGGCAATAGAACCTCCCTGGGGAACACTCAATGCAATTGATTTGAATACAGGGGAAATCAAATGGAAAGTACCTTTGGGAGAATATGAAGAACTTATTGAAAAAGGCATCCACGATACGGGGAGTAAAAATATTGGAGGTCCCATTGCCACAGGGGGTGGCCTTGTGATAATAGCCGCAACGGTTGATGAAAAAATACGTGCATTTGATGAAGATACCGGCGAAATACTTTGGGAAACATCATTGCCAACGGGTGGTTATGCCACGCCGTCAACGTATATGATGAATGGTAAACAATACCTGATAATTGCCGCCGGCGGTGGCAGAGGATCCAAACCAGGGGACTATTATATAGCTTTTACTTTGCCCGACAATGAGTTGTAGAAAGAATTTTTTAAAAAACTTAAAATGATATCACTTATGAACTATAAAATAAGTCTTTTTTCTCTTGCTCTTATTCTGGTTACAATCACTTCCTGTGCTAATAATGATGAAATTAGAATAGATTTAAACAGCATTGTTTCGGAAGATGCTACCCTGGAGAAAGTAACCCAGGGTTATGAATTTGATACGGCAGGGTCACCATTATATATGAATGGGGATCTGTATTTTACCAACAACAATTTTGATTCTCCGGGTGAGTTAAGCCGAACATTTCGAATGAATGCAGATGGCTCAATAGATACCCTAAAAAGTGGAAACAATGTAACCACAACATTGAAAGCCAGCGGTCAGGGAACAATTTATGCTTGTGAAATGCTGGGCCACCGTGTGGTTGAACTGGATCAAAACGGACAGGTAATTCGGGTAGTAGTTGATGAGTATAATGGAACCCGAATCGACGGGCCAAATGATCTGGTTGTTGACCAAAAAGGAGGACTATATTTTAGTGATTCTCAATTTATAGCAGGCCGTGAAATAATGCAGCCGGATCCGTCCGTCTATTACGTTTCAGGTCAGGGTGAAATAACGAGAGTGATTTATGATGTTGAATTTCCTAATGGATTAGGCCTCTCACCGGATGGCGGAACATTATATGTGGCGAATACACCAGGCACTCAAATTCTGGCCTATGATGTGGCAGAAGATGGAACCGTAAGTAATAGAAGGGATTTTGCAGCTGTGGAACTGGCCGAAGATAGTGAGACAAGCGGAGCCGATGGAATGGCAATTGACAGTGAAGGAAATCTATATGTTGCTACAACTCAGGGACTGGGTGTACAAATATTCAACAGTTCAGGTGATTATCTGGGCAATATAGAGGCTCCCACACCTACAAATAATGTGAGTTTTGGAGGGGAAGAAGATAAAATATTATACATTTCCACCCAAGATGGTATTTATCAAATCTCAGTAAATATTGAAGGATAATTTCTTTTTAGGGAACAATTTATGACAACTCAAGCCATTAAATTTTTATTCTCTGTTTCGTTTTGCCTTATGTTAATCGGCATTGGCAGCTGTACATTTGAAAAGTCCGCAAAGGAACTCGTATATGTCGGGACATTTGATGATAGGGGAAGTGAAGGGCTCTATATTTTTGAGTTTGACCGTGAAAATGGTCGGATGGATCAAATTCAAACTGTGAGTGATCGTAAAGGTCCAAATTTTCAGGCAATCCATCCGTCCGGTGAGTATCTGTATTCAGTCAGCGGTGAATCTTTTTCTGAAGATACAGAAAATGGCACTGTTTCGGCTTATTTGATACATCCAGAAACAGGTATGCTCAAACTGATAAATGAACAATCTGTGGAAGGTCGCGGAACTGCCCACGTAAGCGTGGATCCTCTTGGGGAATTTGCCTTTGTTTCGAATTACAGTGAAGGAAACCTGAGTGTATTCGCGATTTCTGAAAATGGTGGCCTGAGCGAAGCGGTAGATGTAGTACAACATGAAGGAAACAGCGTGAATGAAGGTCGCCAAAACTCACCACATGTGCATTCCATTATCCCTTCGGCTAACGGCAAATTTATATATGTGTCGGATTTGGGGATGGATCAAATTTTAATTTATAAGGTGAATAGGACAACAGGAGAGTTGTCACCTGCCGAAATGCCTTATGTTGAAAATACTCCGGGCTCAGGGCCACGACACTTTACAATCCATCCGGATGGTGAATTTGCCTATTCGGTAGAAGAGTTAAGTTCTACAGTAGCAGTATTTAATGTGGATCAGAGTACCGGAGGTTTATCTGAAATTCAGAGAATTAATATGTTACCGGATGATTATGATGGTAATAATTCAGCTGCTGATATTCATTTATCACCGGATGGCAGGTTTTTATATGCATCCAATCGGGGTCATGACAGCTTAGTAATTTACCGTGTTAACCCTGATACGGGTAATCTAACTCTTGTAGGCCATGAGCCGACCAGAGGTGGCCACCCAAGGAATTTTATGATAGATCAACTTGGTGAATTTGTGTTTGTTGCAAACAGAGATGATGATCATGTTGTCCTGTTCAACAGAAATAAAGAAACCGGAGAATTAAGTTTCATAGGTGAAGAAATTAATGCACCAATGGCTGTTTGTGTTACTCAACTTATAATGACAGAATAATTAGTTCATAAGAAATACTTGTATCAAAAAGTTAAATCAAACAAAACTCAGAATCGTTATGCTGAAAAAGTCCATCAAATATACTTTTTTATTTTCTCTATTATTAACCACAACAGGCTGGGGGCAGGTTGTTACGGATGACCAGATTGTTGCCTCTGAAGATGAAATCCGTTATTACACATACGAATGGGATGGGGAACGTATGGATGATGGTCGCCCCAAAGTGTCTGACGATCTCTTGGAGCGGGTTAAAGACATTAAACTTGAGGATGCGTGGCAATATTTAAATGAGCTGGGATATCCCAATCAATATGAAGGTGGCTGGAAAATACTTCATGAAGACCAGCCGATGGTAGGAAGAGTGTTAACGACCCAATACATGCCGGACCGGGAAGATGTCAGTGACCGGTTAACGGAAGAGGGAATCGATGCCGGACACGTGGGGCCGATGAACTCCTGGCCAATTGACATGTTGCAGGAAGGGGATATATATCTGGCCGATTCATTTGGTAAGATAGCTCAGGGTACGTTGATTGGTGGAAATTTAGGGACCTCCATATTTGCACGATCGGGGAATGGGGTCATTTTTAATGGTTCTTCACGGGATGATGAGGATCTTGAAAAGATTGAGGGTTTTAATGCTTTTTTACGGGACTGGCATCCATCATTTCTCGAAGAAGTAATGCTGATGGGTATTAATGTGCCGATTCGAATAGGGAATGTAACCGTAATGCCTGGAGATGTGGCATTGGCTAAAAAACAGGGGATTGTATTTATCCCGCCCCATCTTGTAGAAGAGATTGTGCTCACCGCTGAAATTGTTCAATTACGTGATGAATTTGGACAGATGAGAATGAGGGATGGTGTTTATTCAGCGGGACAGATTGATACAGAATGGACACCGGAAATAGAAGAGGATTTTTTGAACTGGGTTCGTGAAAATCGCATGGACCAGTTACCGGTCCCCCTTGATGAAATGCAGGAATTTTTGCAACAAAGGACCTGGTAAAATCACAACAAGTATACATTATAAGATTTAATCAACAAAAAATGGGTTGCTCTTGCTATACAAGTTTATTTGAGGGTGGCAATTACTATTTTTTCAAAACAAAGGATTTACAATGAAGTTATTATATAAGTCATTATTGTACGTAAGTTTATTATGTTTTCTCTTAGTCTTTATTCTGCTTGTGAGTGGATACAGTGCAACGATTATCGGGCCATTGGTCATCACGATGTTTGTGGCCCTCGCCTTGGGTGTTAGGGGTACTGAAACACTTTTTAAATCCTTTGCCTTTTCGATCTGGATCTTTGCCTCGGTATCGCTGGCGATGTTTTATCCCGACCTGATCACGAATGTGGGAGGGTTTAATACGGCAGTATTGATTGTCCCGTTAATTCAAATCATCATGTTCGGGATGGGCACTCAGTTAAGCGTGAAGGATTTTGCCGGTGTGATGAAAAAACCCAAGGGTGTGTTGATCGGCATGATTTGCCAGTTTACCATTATGCCACTGGTGGGAATCAGTCTGGCTCTTACGTTTGGCTTTTCAGCAGAAATTGCTGCCGGTGTGGTGCTGATTGGTTCCTGTCCGGGAGGGGTGGCCTCCAATGTGATGGCATATATTGCTGAGGCGGATCTTGCCCTCTCTATTTCTTTGACGGCAGTGGCTACGATGGTCTCTCCCATTATGACACCCATTTTGATGGATCTGTTGGCCGGTCAGTTTGTTCCCATTGATACGATAGCAATGATGATCAGTATCCTGAATATGATTATTGCCCCCATTGTGCTGGGCTTACTGTTCAACCACTTTTTACATGGCAAAGCAAAATGGTTGGATGATATTATGCCGCTTGTTTCCATGGTGGGTATTGCAGTGATTATTACCATTATCACTGCTGCCGGACGGGATTCACTGGTGTCTATTGGGTTATTTTTAGTTATGGCGGCCATTATTCATAATGCCCTTGGTTATTTATTCGGTTATTGGGGAGGGCGCCTGTTTAAAATGGACGAAAAATCCTGTCGGACGATTGCCCTGGAAGTGGGGATGCAGAACGGAGGTATGGCTTCAGGATTGGCCGCTGAGATGGGCAGGATTGCCACCGTTGGTCTGGCCCCTGCTGTGTTTGGCCCCTGGATGAATATTTCCGGCTCCACATTAGCGAACTGGTGGAGAAGAAGAACATTAGTAGAAGAAGGGTCAGAGCTTGAAGTACCTGAAAAAGATGACCTGGTACAAGTTTAAAGTATTAACTGTTATTGTAGTATGTAAAAACTTACATGTGCAGTAATGATAATGAAAGTAAATAAGGAGATAATATGGGATTTTTAGGTGGATTTGAGTGGTTAATTATTGTTTTTGTTGTGCTTTTTTTCTTTGGTGCGAAGCGAATTCCCGGATTAGCCCGGGGTATCGGACAAGGGATTAAAGAATTCCGGAATGCGCGGATTGATCCGGGTGAGGATAAAGAATTCCGGGAACTCGAGTAAAGGGTAAAGAATGAATGCTTTAAAGGCATGTCAATGTATTATTGAATACTAATTTTAATGTAAAATCAGAAGTAGATAAAATGAAGAAAGTAATAACGTTTGGCGAGATTATGTTACGGTTGTCACCTCCGGGTTTTTTCCGGTTTTCACAGACAAACTATTTTGATGCAATCTATGGGGGAGGGGAATCGAATGTGGCCGTATCGTTAAGTAATTATGGGGTTCCCAGCCAGTTTGTGACCCGCCTGCCTACTAATGACATTGGCGAATGTGCAATGATGGAACTGCGAAAGCGTGGGGTAGATACGTCTAAAATTGTATATGGTGGGGAACGGCTTGGAATCTATTTTTTGGAAACAGGGGCCGTTAGCCGGGGAAGTAAAGTAATTTATGATCGTGCTCATTCCGCGATGTCCACAATCCGTCCGGGAATGATCGATTGGGAACAAGTTTTTGATGGGGCAACTTGGTTTCACTGGACGGGTATTACCCCGGCCATCTCTCAGGGAGCGGCCGATGTTTGTAAAGAAGCCATTGAGGCTGCCAATAAATTGGGTGTCACCGTATCAACGGATTTGAACTACCGGGCAAAGCTCTGGAAATATGGCAAAGAACCCGGAGACGTAATGCCGGAACTGGTAGCCGGTTGTGATGTAATATTAGGCAACGAAGAGGATGCTGAAAAACATTTCGGAATCCATCCCGAATCGGTAGATGTCACCCAGGGAGGTACGGTAGAGTCAGAAGCGTATCGTTCAGTTTGCGAACAGTTGATGGAGCGGTTTCCAAAAGCTCAAAAAATTATTACAACATTGCGTGGCTCGATCAGTGCCTCCCATAATACATGGTCCGGTGTTTTGTATAACGGGGACAAATTTTTGGAATCACCATCCTACGATATAACCCATATTGTGGACCGGGTAGGCGGTGGGGACTCGTTTATGGCCGGTTTGATATACGGGCTGTTGACTTATCCTGGAGAGGATCAGAAAGCCCTGAATTTTGCCGTTGCCGCCTCGTGTCTGAAGCATACCATTTATGGAGATGCCAATCAGGTAAGCGTGGAAGAAGTGGAAAAACTGATGGGCGGGGATGCCTCCGGCCGGGTGTCGAGATAGAAGATTTGAGCAAGACCAATAACCTTTAATTTAACAGAACATGGCCCAATATACACGAATAGAAGTTGCAACGAAGATGAACGAGCAGGGGCTTGTCCCGCTGTTTTATCACAACGATGTAGAGATAGCAAAGGAAGTGCTGAGAGCCTGTTACCAAGGGGGGGCCTGCCTGCTGGAATTTACCAACCGCGGGGATTTTGCCCATGAGGTGTTTGGCGGGTTGGTGAAATTTGCTGCGCAAGAATTGCCCGGTATGATTTTGGGAGTAGGCTCTGTTACAGATGCAGCCACGGCGGCGCTGTATATCCAGTTGGGGGCAAATTTTGTAGTGACCCCGGTATTGCGTGAAGATGTTGGCTTGCTTTGTAACCGGCGTAAGATTCTGTGGTCTCCGGGATGTGGCTCGCTGACGGAAATAGCCCGTGCTGAGGAATTAGGGGCTGAAGTGGTCAAGGTATTTCCCGGGAGCCAGCTGGGACCGGGGTTTGTCAAGGCGATTAAAGGCCCGTGCCCGTGGACAAGTATCATGCCGACGGGTGGGGTGTCGGCGGATGAGGAGAATTTGCGGGGCTGGTTTGATGCGGGCGTGACCTGCGTGGGGATGGGGTCCAAATTAATCAGGAAAGAGTTTTTGGAGAAAGAAGATTATCAGGGATTACAAGCCCATGTAAAAAACACCCTGCAACGGATCGCTAAAATTCGAGGTAAGTATTAAGAAATAGTTGGAAAATAACTTCTAATAGATGCCATTCATCAATAAAATATCCGCTCATTGTGTATTAATAACAGGAGCCAGCAATCCGTTTGTTAGTTAAGTGTGATAAGTCATAATGAAACTTTCGTAGCCTGAAAGTACTGCCACCTGAACTGGTAGTTACTTTATCCCGGATGATGAAATACTCGTTCGGGATTTTTTTATGTAAACTGGTTCAAATCGAAACATAAAATCAATGTGATATTTGGCAAACAAAACCTGCATTTACCTGCTTTTTGATCAATGAGTGAAGTTTATAAATTGCTGCTTAATATGTAAGAAAGAGCAATTTTGCCGCATATGAACGAGGAATATTCTTTCCTGACTTCCGCATTGGGACACCCTGTTAAAAGTTAAATAATTCAGATAGAATCCGCTGCTCCTCATTCAAGATTAGGGTTTGATGTATTTCCTCCTTGTTCAAAGGAGTGACGACTTTTATGGCATAGATTGTTTTTGCGATATTGATGGCTTTTTCCGGACTTAGCTCCGTTTTCTTCTCTTTTAACTGCCTTTCCAACTCTTTGTAGACTTTGTACCCCACAAAAGCGATACAAATATGGCTCTAAATCAGGAAAAGACGCGTACAAACATATCCCGAAAATACGCCAAAAAAAGATCGGGACACCCAATCATTGTTTTTATACTCGTAAGTCATTAAAAAACAATGACAATACTTTTTACATCAAAAAAGTGCGGAAGTCAGGAAACAACTTTTCCCAATTAAACTTCCACTTTTCCATCTCCGGATTTGAAAAGCCAGCTTTATCGCTAAATATGAAGATTATTCGGAGAAATGGATGTTGTCGGATCCTTGATTATGAGGATCAGGGAATAGGGGTGCTATAAGTTAAGTGATATCAGCTCAAGTTAAATCACTAACGGAAAAACAATCAGTTATGTAACTAATCTCCCGCGGTGTGTAACAATTACTCTGTGATTCATAGGCATGTTGTCCTCGTGATAATTTTATCACTATAACCCGTTTTATCGGGTAATTCTTAAATAACATGAAATCAATTAATAAATATTTATATCGTACTGTATTTGCGGCCTCTTTACTGGCTGTAGTTATGGTAGGGTGCAACGACAATGTAACGGGGGGAATCGAAGGATTTTGTCCTCTTGTGGAGTCGACCAGCCCTTTGAACCTGGCAACAGGCGTTCAAGAAAATGCGGTTATAACAGTAACCTTCCAAGAAAAGATTAATCCGGATACAATGACCCCGGAAGCGTTTGCCTTGACATCAGGTTCTGCGAAAGTTTCTTCTAATATGACAAGTAATCAGGTCGCCGCAATGAGCGGTACCATGACATTTGATGATGCCAGCAATACCATGAGTTTTACTCCGGATGCTCCTTTATCATCAGGAACGGTTTATAGTGGCAGAATTAATAACACTATTGAAGACCCACTTGGCAATCAAATGCTTGAAGACTATGTATGGTCTTTCACGACAGGAGAAGCCCTAATCCCGACTGTGGATTCTACCGATCCTGAAGATGAGGAACAAGATGTAGAACTAAATAAAATAGTTACAGTAACCTTTAACCAGGCCATGGATGCATTAAGTATTGATGAAACAACATTCACTTTATTCGATGATGCAACACAAGTTGATGGTACTGTTTCCTACAATACAAATGATGCAACCGCTTCATTTGAACCTGATGTTAACCTTTCCTCGGAAACACTCTATACTGCTACTATTACTACCGGAGCCGAAGATGAAAATGGTACTGCTCTTGAAAATGACTATGTATGGTCTTTTACGACAGGTGACGCTCTAATCCCGACTGTGGATTCTACTGATCCTGAAGACCAGGAACAGGATGTAGAACTAAATAAAATAGTTACAGCAATCTTTAGTCAGTCAATGGATGCCTTAACTATAGATGAAACAACATTCACTTTATTCGATGATGTAACACAAATTGATGGTACTGTTTCCTACAATACCAATGACATAACCGCTTCTTTCGAACCGGATGTTGACCTTTCATCAGGTACCACCTATACAGCAACGATTACTACGGGAGCCGAAGATGAAAATGGTATTGCTCTTGAAAATGACTATGTATGGTCTTTCACGACACCTTCACAAGAACAAATAGTACTTGGAACAGCCGAAACATACGGTATCATGGCAACCTCCGCGATCACCAATACAGGTAATACTGTTATTAATGGAGATGTTTCTCTTGATCCCGGTACATCTATGACCGGTTTTCCTCCGGGCATTGTGAACGGAACGACAAACATAAATAACACTGAGTCAGCTCAGGCCAGGGCAGATCTTTTGGAAGCATATGACTACTACAAGAACCTTCCTCCGGGAACAACTATTGCAGCGGGCGCAGATCTTGGGGCATTATATCCTAACGGTATAGCACCGGGTACATATACTTCCGGTAGTACCATGTTGGTTTCTACACCGCTTGTACTTGATGCCGGTGGTGACCCGAATGCTGTGTGGGTTTTCCAGATAGGATCTTCGCTGACCACAGAGGCTGATGTTACCCTCGCTAACGGTGCCAATGAAAAAAATGTGTTCTGGGTCCCAACTGAGGATGCGACTATTGGAGTGGCTACTACCTTTCATGGAACTATAGTTTCCGGACGTGATGTCACTGCTAATACCGGTGCCGTAATAAACGGGAGAATCCTTGCAGGCGCAATTAACGCCGGTACCATTGCACTGGATAGCAATACGGTTAACGTACCGGGTTTCCAGCAATAAGCAAACCAATTAAAGTAATCCTAAACAGGATATGCTTACACCCCCTTCAAAATTTCTTGAAGGGGTCACAACAAACAGTTTTATATAAAAAAAATGAAAACACAATTAAACTTTAAAACAAAACCACGCATCCCGTGGAAAATTAACAAACTGATGGCATGTTTTTTCATCAGTGCTGTGATACTGACTGGAGTCCCTGCGCTTGTTAATGCGCAAGAAGTTCAATATGAGAGACCAACCTGGAGATTCGGAATAGCTGGTGCAGCTAACGCGAACTTCTATCAGGGTACAACACAACAACTAAGCGAAGGTGAAATGTCTGCACAGCCTTTTGGCCATGGAAATGGCATCGGGTTGTTTTTAGCGCCTACGATCGAGTATCATCGGCCGGAAACCCTTTTCGGTTTTATGCTACAAGGTGGTTTAGATAGCCGAAGGGGTGAATTTGACCAAGTGATGTCGCCATGCGACTGTCCGTTAGATTTATCAACTAAACTGAGCTATATAACGGTTGAGCCCAGCATTAGAGTGGCTCCGTTCAAATCCAATTTATATTTGTTCGGTGGTCCGCGTTTTGCATTTCTGCTCAATAAATCATTCGAATACAATCAAGGTGTGAACCCTGATTTCCCTAATTCTTCGCAAGAAGAAAACATACAAGGTGATTTTAGCGAAATGGAAAAATCACAGATATCCATGCAAATTGGGGCAGGGTGGGATATTCCTATCAGCTCTACGTCCAATAAAACGCAGTATATGATATCTCCTTTTCTGTCATATCATCCATATATGGGCCAGACTCCACGTTCAATAGAAACATGGAATATAACCACGATAAGAGCCGGAGTGGCCGTTAAATTTGGCAGAGGTAAGCGTATTGAGACCAGATCTCCAGTGGCCGTTGCACCGTTACCTGCGATTAATTTTACGGTAAACTCACCGGTTAACACACCAGTTGCCGTCAGTTTCATCGAATCATTTCCGCTTCGCAACTATGTATTCTTCGACCGGGAATCAACATCGATTCCGGTCAGATACACAAAACTGAACAAAGAGCAGGCAGCGAATTTCAGTGAAGATCAATTGGGCCGCTTCAATCAGATCACTGCTGTTGGGCGGTCATCACGTCAAATGACAGTCTATTACAATATTCTGAATATTGTGGGCGACCGAATGGTAAAAAATCCATCAACCAGAATAACACTGGCCGGATTATCTGATCGCGGGGTACAAGATGCGAGACAGAAAGCAGAATCCATAAAATCGTATCTGGTTACAACCTTTGGTATAACCGCATCCAGAATCACAACTGAAGGTCAAAGCTCATCATCGATGCCAACGGGTGGAAATTCTGACCTTGAACTTCTTCGTCAAGAACGCAGCAGAGTGACAATTCAGAGCAGTTCAGCAGCGTTGTTGAAAGAGTACCAAACGGGGCCAAATGCACCATTGAGATCTATTGCAAATGAACAGGAAGCACCCTTAGACAGTTATGTAACTTTTAATGCCGATGGCGCAGCGGAAGAGTTTAAGTCTTGGAAACTTGAAGTAAGAGACGAAAACGATCAAATGAAAACCTTTGGTCCTTATTACACAGACCAGGTCAGACTTTCCGGTAAGTCAATACTGGGTGACCGTTCAAGTGGTAATTATAAGTTCACTATGATTGGAGAAGCAAATAATGGTGGCACAGTTCGTAAAGAGTCACGAGCTGAGATTGTTCAATGGGTTACACCTGTTGTTGAGCATGGCAATAGATACAGCGTGATTTTTGAGTTTGATCAATCACAAGCCATAGCTGCCTATGAAAAATACCTGCTGGATGTTGTTGCGCCTGCAATTCCTACCGGAGCAACGGTACGGATACAGGGTTATTCCGATACAATCGGTGACGGCAGCCACAATCAGCGGCTATCTGAGGCCAGAGCAGCCAATGTCAGAACCATCATACAAAACGGGCTAACAAAAGCCGGGCGAACAGACGTCAAGTTTGATGTTAAAGGCCACGGCGCGGTAATTTCACAGTCACAGTTCAGAAATACTTTACCTGAACAACGATTCTATAATCGTACAGTTCTGGTTGATATCATTTCTGCGAGGTAAGGCAAACTCATCATAAATTTAAAAGGACAGGCCTTAAAACCTGTCCTTTTTTATATCCGTGAAGTATCAGATAAGTAATAACATTTTCCATACACAATTTCATAAGCTCACACATGAACAAATCAAGTACTTTAAACACTTCTATCGGGCAAAAGCGGAAGTTATTTGATCCGGAATTAATGGACGATAAGCGAATAGTACTGATCAATAGAATTAAAACCGTTATTGTTGAAATGATTGCTCACTCTGATAAAAAACCCCTGATAAATTATTCAGGCTATATCAGCGAAAAAATCGGACTGGATTACAACCACTTGTCCAATATTTTTTCAAGGATAAACGGAATTACCATTCAGCAATTTATCATCTGCCATAAAATTGAAAAAGCCAAAGAACTGATTTTAAATGATGAACTCAGCATTACCGAAATATCCAAAAAATTACATTACAGCAGTGTAGCTCACCTCTCAAACCAGTTCAAAAAAGTGACCGGCCTTAGCCCTTTATTTTTCAAACAACTCAAGCAAAAAAGATTAGGTAATCTCGAAGATCAGTGAACAGAAACAGCATCCAAGCTTTAAGCAGAAGGATTACACCTTTTTTCTTTTTCATAAAATCAATTAGATATGCAACTAATCTTCCGCGCTGTGTAACAGTTATTCTGTAATTCAGATGCATGTTGATGACGTAATAGTTTTCAAAACACTTTTCCCGGTCTTTATAAAATGGACGAATGATGAATGAAGCTGCAACTATATTGGGTGCCAACGAGATAGCTGAAGTAAGTTAAAAATTTAACTTTAAGGGCTTAAAAGCCTTTTCATGTTACATAAAGCAGTCCGGGGTGAAAACCCGGGCTGCTTTTTTTATTAAGAGTAGTGATACTTGAGAAGTTATCCCGGTTTCAATTTACAGGGAGGTCACAATTACATCAACTCCTCAAGAAGAACCAATTTTTCTTGCCAATCCGTACCGGCATTTTGCCTGATATTATCAATTAATCCGTCAAGCTTATTTTTCTCATCATGATTGAAATCCCCTTTATGGGATTCAAAAACTGTATAAGCATTTTGAAATAGCTGATCTCCATCTTGTCCATTTTTGGTCTGACAAAAAGCAAGGTAGGTTGCGCTAATTGCCGTCCAGCTGTGGTCACCCAATACATCAATATAAATATTTGTGGCTTTTTCGAACATGTCTTCAGCTTGCTCAAAGGATTCTCTTTTTAAATAAAAAATTCCCAAGGTGTTATGAGCAGTCCCAACTCTCCAGTGATTTTCATCATACCTTTCCATAACAAGTTGCAGTGTCTCTTTAAGGATTGTTTCTGCCATTGGGTGGTTATTAAGGTATAAATAGGCAGCAGAAAGATTGTTTAAAATCATCAACGCATTTGGGTGATCTTCTCCATAAACAGCTGCATAACTATCGTAAGCATTATTATAATATTCGATTGACTCTTCAGTTTTGCCCTGAATTTTTAACAAATAGGCAAGGTTATTATAAATTACGTAGGGTCCAGATTCACGTGATGTTTCAAACTGATCAATTTCAGCTATGAGTTCACGATATAAAGATTCACTTTTTTCGTAATCAAGATTATGTCTGTAGGTTTTTGCGAGATTTAATTTGATTGAGTATAACTTATCCTGCCCACCATCAAACCGATTATAATACTCCAGTGATTCTTCAAGTAAATCAATCGACTTGTCCGATTCTCCCAATTCTGACATCACATTCGCATAGGATATATTCATATCATGAATCTTTTCAGAAATATTAGTTTCTCCTCTTTCTTCAATGATCTTATAGGCTTCCTCGAAATATTCTGCAGCACGATCAAAAACCCGAAATGTGGAGTACATTTTCCCCATTGCAATTGCGACTTCCGAATGTTCAAGAGAGTTTTTGTTTGTAGACGTTACAATCTCATACGCCTGTTCATAAAAATCTATGGATTCTCTATAGTTACCCAAATTAGTATGCGAACTCGCCACTGCCATCAACAGATTTGGTTTTGCTGAAAAGTTTTCATCGAGGGTATCAATTTTACTGCCCCCTTTTTCCAGCAGATCATATACAGTAAGCGTGTCTCCCATGTTTAAACGAGGTGAAGCAGAGTTGAAAAGATCAACCATAAAATCGGTCACAAATTCTGCCTGTTCCTGACCTTCAAGGGCTATATTTTTTTGTTTTTGAATTTCAGAATAATGAATTGCCAACATTCCTGTAATGGTAATAAATAGCACAGCGAAAATTGTAATCTCCTTTTTTCTCCGGGCTATAAATGTTGAGCTTACATAGCTTAGAGAATGCTTCCTTGCACGAATCGGAATTTGAGACTCATAACAGCTTATATCGAATAGTAATTTATCAACCGACGAATAGCGATGTTCGGGTTCTTTTTTTAGTGATGTAAGGATGATCGCATCCCAATCCCCTTTGATTTTTTTAAGAAGGGTTGAATTACTGATCCTCAAGCTCGGCTTTACAGGGTTTTCGTACTGAATGATTAATTCAACATCAGTCAGTTTTTTCCCTTCTAAATTAAATGGTTTAAAACCGGTCAGTAATTCGTATAAGAGTAACCCCAGTGCATAAACATCCGTAGATGTGGTAATTTTATTATGCGTAACCTGCTCGGGTGCAGCATATTGAATAGACATTAGCCGGGGGCCTGTATCTACTTCGCTAATTTCTTCGTCAATTACTTTTGCAATACCAAAATCGAGAATTTTAACTGTCCCGTCCGGTTTTACAAAAATATTGTCCGGCTTTAGATCCCTGTGTACAATCAGGTTTCTATGTGCATAGTTTATTGCAGAGCTAACTTGTTTAAAGAGTTCTATCTTGCTTTCAAAAGAACAATTATTTTCTCTGCAGAACTCAGTAATAGGTTTTCCCTCTACATATTCCATTATAAAATAGGGGCGATCATCTTCTATTCCCGCATCATACAGCCGGGCAATATTGGAATGCTCTAAACTGGAAAGGATTTCACGTTCAGCAAAAAAAAGTTTTATATGATTATTAGAGACAAGCTCCTTTCGTAATATTTTAATCACTGCCTGACGTTGAAATTGCCCGTCGCTTCTTTCGCCCAAATACACATCGCTCATCCCACCTCTTGCAATCAGTTTCACTACTTTATAGGATCCTGCCTGTTTTAGTGGCGATAAAGGCATTAGTTTATCAAAATCGGAACCGGATGATGTTAATTCATTAACCAGGGCATTACTGGATTCCAGCATACTATCCCAGAAAACTTCAGATGTATCAATGGAATCAAGAAATTTATGTACTTCATCCCGCAGAAGTGGGTTATTTTTGCATTCCTCATCCACAAAAGATTTTCTGTTGGCAGGTGCAAGATCAAGCGCTTTATCTACAATTGATAATATTTGTCGCCAGTGTTTTTTGGTCATTTTCTGGATTATGAATATTGTTCCGCTTCTATAGATTTATGCGTAAAGAATAAAAATCCATATCAAAATAAGTACCTGTGGCTACCTAACCCGGATTATTCATCAAGCCCCGAAAAGCGTTCGAGGGTGAACAAGGCGAAGTGGGAATGGCGACGGAAGGGTACTTATGTACCCTGAGTAAGGCATTTCCACTTAAACGCAGTACACATTAAAATTACGCCGCAAAAATCTACACCCAAATTTGAGCTATCATACAAATAACAGTAAACACAGTGATTTCAGTATGTTAAGTTACTTATCCATACATATTCGTGAATAATTCGGGCTAAGAAGGCTCGTTCAGTTGTTGATATAGCCAGGCCCGCGCTTTAACCCAGTCGCGATTTACGGTAGCAACCGAAATATTAAGGACATCGGATGTATCTTCGATACTTAATCCGCCAAAAAAACGAAGTTCTACCACTTTGCACATTCGTTCATCCAGTTCATTTAGTTTGATAAGAAGCTCATCAAGCGCTAAAATCTGCTCTGCATGTTCATTAGCTTGTATATTCTGTAAATCAATATCAACTTCAGTTCTTGCACCACCCCTTTTCAATGCTTTTTTCTTTCGGGCATAATCAATTAAAATTTGGCGCATGGACCGGGTAGCTATTGCATAAAAATGAGCTCGGTCGCGATAGTCTAAATCCTGCTTATCCACCATTTTTTCGTAAACCTCATGAACCAGATCCGTTTTGCAGAATGTATGTGTGGAGTACTCTCTGTTTAATTGATTTTGTGCAAGATAACGTAATTTTTTATACACAAGAGGATATAGGTTATTATATGCATCCTCGTGTCCTTTCCGCGCTTTCACCAACAATTGTGTGATTTCTAATTTATTCGGCATCGTTTTTTGATGTTGTAGTACTGTTATACGGAAATTTTTACAGGACTTAGAAGATCTTACAAAAAAATACATTTACATGCAGATTTTTAATGGTCTTGAAAATTTTTTAGGGGAGAATCTAATGCTCGAAAGAGAAGATCTGTAATATAAAAGAGATGAGTAACCCTCCAAGGGTTTTAAACCCTTGGAGGGTTGTGTGTTAATAAAGCCGTCATACTTTTTGCGATTGTTGAACCGGCGCTTTGCCATTTGGCCTACTCAAATGAGGAACACCAGCTGCCGGATTCATTGGCTGTTGCCTGAATTCTCCTTTTCCATCCATGCTTTTACCCTCAGACCATCGGCCGATAGGACCTTCTTTATGTTGATCAATATTAGTAGTATAAAAAGTGTAGTTATACTCTTCCGGTTCTAAGGATTGATCGAATGTATCTGGAATGGGGTGACTTTTGTAGCCGCCCAGTTCCTCATAGGCCGCCAGCCACTGGTTTTGATGCATGGTATCGCGTGCAATTAAAAAGCTCAGCATTTTTTTCATTCCGCTGTCGTCAGTCATATTATACAGTTTTACCGCCAGCATTCTGCCTGTACTTTCCGCTGTAACATTTGCCAACATATCTGCGGCGATATTTCCACTCGCATACACGTGGCTGCAATTAAACGGAACGCCACTTGCATCCACCGGCATAGCGGCCATACAGGTTGTTATGGCATGCTGAATATTCATGCCGCCCATGGCTGCGTGCAGTACGGGATCTTCGGCAGCGGCTTCCTGCATATCAGCCGGTGCATTTTCCAGGTTTAAAGCCACTGCGGTTGATAGCATTTCGATGTGGCTTATCTCTTCTGTACCTGTTTCCAGAAGCATGTCACGATATTTTTCGGGTCCACGCGCGCCCCATGCCTGAAACAAATATTGCAAACAAACCCGGATCTCACCCTGTACCCCACCAATCGCCTGCTGCAGAGCATTGGCAAATACCGGGTTTGGTTTCTCAACGGTTACTTCAAATTGTAGTTTTCCTCCATCGTGATAGAACATATCTCTCCTGTTTTAATTGTTCATAATTTCTTTAACCCAATCTAATAAGGATAAAAAATAGAGGCATTACAGATATCGATCTATCATTTAAAAATATCTCACTCCTGACAATGAATTACTCCCCATCTATTGATTTCCTTTTCCACTTTGTGCTTAAAATTCCTAATTATCTTTTAGGTTAGAACCCAATAACTGTGAATGTTACAATCATTAATTGATTTGCATATAATATGATTAGGAAGGGTTCATCGTATACTAATTCGATTGTTTATAAGAAATAGATAGAGTCTGTTTCTCGATTCCCTGACCTTTTTATTGTAGGTGTTATCAAAAGGAGGTTTGTAAAACGGTATAAGCGGTTGAGAAAAAGTCTTATCGCTCCATAGTAAGAATAATAGTAAGTACATGTATTCTTCAAGGAAACAAAAAAAAATACCTATTTCTCATCTGTCAATTATAGAATCTGTGAAAGATGCCGTGATTGTGAGTGAGCTCAATGGAAAGATTATTTTTACTAATGAGGCAGCCCAAGTACTTTTCGGTTACACATCCGAAGAGCTGCTGGGCCGCGATATTGATATTATCTTTCCTCCGGGGTTAGTCCATGAAAAGAAGAAAATGATGGAAAGCATTTTGTGGGGGGAAAATATCAAAAATTATGAAACAGAAAGGATTGATAAACATAACAATACTCTATATGTATCGGTTAGCCTTTCAGCTTTAAGGGATGATAAAGGTAAGCTCCGGGGAATGACCAAAGTTCTGCGGGATATTACGGATAAGAAAAAATCGGAGGGAAAATTTCAGGCACTCTTGGAATCGGCCCCTGATGCCATGGTTATCGTTAACAATTTTGGGCAAATGGTATTGGTAAATGCCCAGACCGAAAAGCTGTTTGGGTACGAGCGTTCTGAACTTATGGGAGAGGATGTAGAGAAATTGATTCCCATGCGTTATAAAGATAAACATGCCGGTCATCGCAAGAATTTTTTTGAAGATCCTAAAGTGCGTGAGATGGGAGTGGGACTTGAACTTTTTGGCCTGCGTAAAGATGGAAAAGAATTTCCTGTTGAAATTAGTTTAAGCCCATTGAAGCTGGAAGAAGGATTATTTGTGTCGGCCGCTATTCGTGATATTACTACCCGGAAAAAAAATGAGGCCAAATTTAAAGGACTTTTAGAGTCGGCACCGGATGCAATGGTTATAGTTAATAAAGAGGGTAGAATTGAATTGATAAATGCCCAGACTGAAAAGTTATTTGAGTGTCAACGTGAGGAAATTATTGGCGAACAGGTGGAGGTTCTTATACCAAACCAGTTTAAAGACGTGCATTCTAATCACCGACAGGATTTTTTCTCTGAACCCAGAACCAGGGTTTTGGGAGTTGGGATGGAACTTTTTGGAATGAAAAAAGATGGCACAGAATTCCCGGTGGAGATTAGTTTGAGCCCAATAGAAACCGAAGATGGTATGCTTGTTTCGGCAGCGATTAGGGATATTACCGAGCAGAAAAAATCGGCAATTGAATTGCGGAATTATGCTGAAAGGCTTGAACTATCCAACAAAGAGCTGAAACAATTTGCATACGTCGCTTCCCACGATTTAAAAGTACCCCTTAGAAAAATTTTAATTTTTACCGGGCGAATGCTCGAAAATGATTCCATTACAGAGAAAGGGAGGAAATATTTTCAGCTTATAAACGAGACTGCCGACCGAATGCAAACCCTAATTGAAGATTTACTTACGTTTTCCAGTTTAGCATCCTCAGAAAAAGTTTTTAAAACAAGTAGTCTTAAAAAAATTGTAAAGGGGGTTAAAAAGACCTTTAGTGAAGAAATAAAAGAGAAAAAAGCAACCATTGAAATTGGTGAACTTTGTGAGGGTGATGTTATTGTATTCCAGTTTCGCCAGCTTATGCATAACCTAATCAGCAATGCGTTAAAATTTTGTAAACCGGATGTTCCCCCTCATATCAAGATCCAGGCAAGACACATGAAAGGGAGCGATCTGCAATCAGATAAGCTTCAACCGGATGTAGAATATTGCCATATTTTTGTAACGGATAATGGAATCGGAATTGAAGAGGGGTATCAGGAAAAAGTGTTCGAAGTTTTTGAAAAACTTCATAGCAAGGATGAATATGACGGTACAGGCATCGGCCTGGCAATTGTGAAAAAGATTGTGGACAATCATGAAGGATTTATAACCGCCAGAAGTGTATTAAACGCCGGAACTACATTCGATATCTATTTGCCCTTGCACAATAAAAGATCAGAGAATGGGCAGGGTTAAAGGGAATAACTTATACCACAACTGTCCAAAACGATTCATGAAATTAAAAGAAGATTACAACCCTGAATAACCTGTTCCCTTTCTCGCAGAGTATCGCTGAGTTAAACGCAGATTTACGCAGAATATCTGCGAGGCTCAGCGGATTCATCTGCGGTTCTCTGCGAGAAAAAAAAGGGGGGTCGATTTTAGATCTACAATAAAATCTATCCCATATGAACAGAAACGAAGAGTTTTAATGAATTCTAAAATGTTTTGGACAGGTGTGAATCTATACCACTCATGTAACAAATAATGAGTGCAAACTCTTTTCAATAAATTTGAAAATAGAACGTTTTTAGAAGGGAAAAAAGAGAGCTTTCCAATAAAAAGAGCAATACTAAAGCAGAAATCATGAGCACACCTATCTACATTATTCTTGCCGAAGACGACACAGATGACGCTTTTCTATTTAATGAAGCAATTGATGAACTATCATTGGCAGTTGATCTTACCATCGTTTCTGATGGTGAACGGTTGATGCAGAGTCTTACTGATGAAAACATTCAGTTGCCTGATGTCATTTTTTTAGACATTAACATGCCCCGTAAAAACGGACTGGAATGTTTATCGGAAATAAGGGTTAACAATCGTTTGCATAGCTTACCCGTTATTATATTTTCAACCAGTTTTGATGAAGAAATTGTAAGTCAGCTGTATATAAATGGTGCCGATTATTACATACAAAAACCCTCGGGATTTGAAGCGCTTAAAAATGTCATTCATTTAGCTCTTAATCTTATTTCTGAGAAAAATCAACTACAGCCGCCCAAGGATAGTTTTGTTCTTACCGACAAAAAAGCAAAAATGACGTTGAGATAAACTTTTTTTGATGTGTTGAGAGGATGAAGTTTAGTCACTCTACCTGTTGATGTGCCGGTTCTTCTTCCTCCTCAGAAATAAGATCAAGATCTTCTCCAAGCCCAACGATTCGGATGATGTTTTGCACGGTGCTGTAAAGCATTAAAATAACGGCTACCATTAAGCCGCTGACCAACGATGAAATAAAGACCGCTGCCCAATAGAAAAAAGTGTAGTAGGATGTGGGTACGTTATCTGATTCGGTGATGGGAATATTAAAAAGCTGAAAGAAGATGAGTGTTACCACAAAGAGAAACGCATCAAACCAAGCCAGATTTAACACCTGCTTGTAGTGATCTTTTTTTAGGTTTGAATCACTGCTTGTACTGATCCCCAATAGTGTGAGTATTAGAGCCAAAATGGTTGCAGAGGCCAAAATAATCGTGTTGAAAAGGGTGCCGATTCGAGGTAGTGAAGATTCCAGCAGCTGCATGGCTTCGTAGCCAGAAAGGCTTCCTACTACATAAGCTGCAATTCCTGTAAAAAGAGCAGTTAATACCCCTCCATACAACGGCATTTTATATTTCTTCAGAAACATGTTCATTTCTATTTTTCTCTCATGATGTAACCACTTTGTTCATCCTGTATTCAAAGCGAATGTAGGGGGTGATATGACACTCCTTTAGGGTTGCTATTTTTAAACACCAAAAACCTACATCTATTCTGTTACCACTTGTTGGAGAACCATTGAGTTTTTCGAATCTTTAGGCTGCTGTTTTAGCAGGCTGATAATTTCGTCTACGTTTTCAACGCAAAGCATAATTAAGGTATCAGGATGTGCATTTTCCATAGCGAAAAGTAGTGACTGTTTTTCGTTATGGATAGATACCACCGGAGGATTATAGGGAGAAATATCAATCCCTCTTTTTACGACTTCAGTTGCTTCACCCGGTGCTTTTCCACGAAGGTTGGCATCTTCACGTATAATCACTTTGTCGAACAATTCTGCCGAAAGCCGGCCAATTTCAAAGTTATCTTCATCTCTGCGATCCCCAATGCCACAAACAATACCTATTTTGGTGAGATAAGTAGTACTGGCTATATAATCTTTAATGGCTTTCATTCCTGCAGGATTATGACAGTAATCAACCAGTACATCATAGTTCTCGAAACGGAACAGGTTCATTCTTCCAGGTGTTTTTTCGGGTGATGGGTGGAAACTGTTTAGCGCTTTTCGTATATCTTCAGGCGATACATCCTGAGTGTAGGCAGCGGCAACTGCAGCCAAAATATTTTCGATCATAAATCCTGCCTGACCACCAAAACTCAAGGGTATATTTTGAATATTTTCTATGGTATGGGTGATCTTTCCATCCCAAACGGTGATATGCTGTTTTGCGTAAACAACACAAATTCCACCAGATTCTCTATGTCTCATTAAGTTAGGATCGTCTGCATCCATTGAGAATAGAACAATATTACAATTCAGGTTTTTTCGCATGGCAAAAACACGATTGTCATCAGCATTTAATACTGCATAGCCTGATGAGTGAACTGAATCCGGCACAACAGATTTAAGGCGCGCCATTTGTTCGATCGTATGAATACTATCCAGACCTAAATGATCTGATGAAACATTGGTTACAACCCCAACATCGCACTGATCGAACCCCAGTCCGGATCGTAATATTCCTCCTCTTGCACACTCAAGCACCGCCATATCCACTGTGGGATCTTTCAAAATAGTTTGTGCACTTTGCGGTCCTCCACAATCTCCTTTTTGGATTAAATTCTCATTAACATAAATGCCATCGGTAGTGGTGTAGCCTATTTGTCCGCCTTGTTGCTGTAAAATATGCGAAATCAGCCGTGTGGTTGTTGTTTTGCCGTTGGTTCCGGTTACGGCGATGATGGGAATACGACTTTCTGCTTTAGGAGGATATAACATGTCCAAAACGGGGACCGCCACATTCCGCGATTCTCCTTTCGATGGGGAAAGGTGCATGCGAAATCCGGGGGCGGCATTTACCTCGAGAACTACACCCCGGGTGGTTTCCATGGGTTGATCGAGGGTTGGGGCTATCACGTCAATTCCACAAATATCCAAGCCAATTCCATGACTTATTCTTTCGGCCATTTTTATGACTTTGGGGTGAACCTGATCGGTGATGTCCTCTGCCGTTCCGCCTTTGCTGAGGTTGGCAGCATGATCTAAATAGAGAACTTCCCCCTTCATCAAAACAGAATCCAATGTATATCCTTTTTGATCCAAAATGGATTTGGCGGTAGTTCCAATCCTGATTTTTGTAAGGGCACTATCATGGCAGTCACCTCGGCATTCATCCTGATTTACAACATCAATTAATTGTTGAATAGTGGATAAACCGTCTCCTTTGATGTGTGCAGGCGTTCTTTTTGCAACGGCAACTACTTTATGATTGATCACCAATAAACGATAATCGTTGCCCGGCATATGCCGTTCTATAATTACACCTTTTGAATATTCAGACGCTAAATGGAAGGCATTTAGCGCGGCTTCGTACGATTTTATATTGGTAGTGACCCCGCGGCCCTGATTTCCATCAACCGGCTTGGCAACCAAGGGGAATCCAATTTTTTCTACATATTCTTTAAGTTCAGAAATGGAATAAACAACATCTCCTTTTGCAATCGGGATAGACATCTCTCGTAAGAATTCACGGCACGCTTTTTTATTATCAGCTATTTCAACGGCCATTAAACTTGTATTAGAAGTAATGGTAGCCGCAATTCTTTTTTGATGTTTTCCATAGCCAAGTTGCCAGGTGGATTTATCCTCCAACCTGATTACCGGAATGTTTCTGGTTTTGGCCTCTTGTAATATAGATGAGGTGCTGGGACCAGGCATATTTTTTAGGTTTATGGCCCGAATTTCCTGCACATGTTTTTTAACATCAATGGGAGATCCATCAATTAAATCTTGTGCAATGGCAACAGCTTTTTTAGCGATAAGTTTGCCAGACCCTTCATCGGTACATTCAAACACAACATTGTAATGTCCTTTAATTCCGGTGCCACGTGTGCGGCCAAAACCTACATCATAACCGGCTAAAATTTGGAGTTCAAGGGCGATATGTTCAATTACGTGACCCATCCATGTTCCTCTCTCCACACGACTAAAAAACCCACCGGGTACACCTTCGGAGCATTGATGATCGTAAAGGCCAGGGAACACTTCTTTAATTTGTTGGTAAAACCCATTGATCTCATCGGTAGGCTCAGTTTCCAACCTTTCTAAATCAAGTTGCATAACAACAAGCCGATGTTTTGTTACAGACCAATAGTTAGGCCCGCAAGTGACCTTGATGTTTAGGATATTCATGCGCGCCTCTTACATTGATTAAATTTCTTTAAATCGTCACTTCAACAATTTAGAGAATGAACATTTATGAGTGGTTATGTAATGCGTGATTTTTATTACATAATTTTTACTTCAGTAAAATTAAAACGCTCTTTAATCTATATTAAAGCCATATTGTGGTGTGTTTCGGAAGCTTGTCCACTCTCCATTGTGCTATTTTACATCCAAAAGTTTCCTAAATTATATTCATAATTAAATCATAGAAAATAATGAATCCACAAGGTACGCTTATTGCTATTGGCGGAAATGAACAGAAAGAATTCAAAAAGAAGGATGAAAAATTTCACCCTCAATTTGGTGAAGGTTTTATCCTTCAAGACATTCTCAATCATTCCGGCGGTCGGGAAAGTAGAATAGAAGTAATAACCAGTGCATCTGCTATTCCTGAGGTAGTGGGGAAAAAGTACAAGGAAACATTTAAGATTCTCGGTGCAGAAAATGTGGGCATTCTGGATATCCGCCACCGGGAAACGGCAGACGATCCGTCCACTTTACAGAGAATAAAAGAAGCCGATGCCGTTCTGTTTTCAGGGGGTGATCAAAGTCAGATTAGTCGATACATTAAAGATACGCTAACGCACGAGCTGCTCACTAAGCGCTATTTGAATGAAAAATTTGTGATTGCCGGAACCAGTGCCGGCTCCGTTGTGATGTCTGCCGAAATGATTGCCGGAGGGCGCAACGGAACGGTGTTGAAAAAGAATGATCTGAAGTGGGGAAAAGGCCTCGGTTTTATGGGGGATGTTATTTTCGACAGCCATTTTATCCGCCGTGGACGATTTGGCCGACTGGCAGAAGCTGTTGCTCTACATCCTGAAAAATTAGGGGTGGGGTTAGGCGAAGATACCGGCATTATTATCACCGAAGGAAATGTTTGCGAAATTATCGGATCAGGAATGGTTGTTCTGTTTGATGGCAGCAACCTTGATTTTAACCAATACGACACCCTCAGGGATTATGTGCCCATTTCCCTGGCCAATTTAACGGTTCATATTTTGGCTACTCAAGACAAATATTATATTCGCGAGAAAAAAGCTGAAATTCATTACGATGCAAGGCATCACAAGGAGGAAGAAACAGTAAGCCGAAATGGGTTTTAATCTATAAGCTTAACGAGACACACGAAGTCTTAGAAGACTTCGCGTGTCTTTTGGGTTTTTATAAAATCTGCGTAAAAGAATCTTCATCATTCATCATCCCGCGATACATGCCTTCGGTGTTAAAAGGCATGTAAATATTCCCTTGAGAATCGATAGAAATAAGTCCGCCTTCACCGCCCATTTCTTTTAATTTTTTATGAACAACTTCTTGGACAGCTTGTTCTAAGCTCATTCCGCCGTATTCCATCCGGCTTGATACATCATAAGCCACCACACCCCTAATGAAATATTCACCGTAGCCTGTGCAGGAAACTGCGCAGGTTTTATTATTTGCATACGTACCGGCGCCAATTAAAGGACTGTCTCCCACGCGGCCCCATTTTTTATTGGTTACGCCACCTGTTGATGTTGCCGCTGCCAAATTTCCATTGCTGTCCACGGCTACCGCACCTACGGTACCAAATGTAGAATCACCGTGCGAATGGTCCAGCTTTATTTTTTCACTCCCTTTCACTGCCTGCCACTGATCGTACCTATATTGAGTAAAAAAATAGGAGGGAGGATAAAATTCATATCCTTGTTCTTTTGCAAAATCCATAGCTTTACTGCCCGATAACATTACAAACGATGTGTGGTGAAGGATATCATTGGCAAGCAGTACCGGATTTTTGATTCCCTGAATTCCTGCAATGGCTCCCGCCTCAAGGGTTTTTCCATCCATAATAGCCGCATCCATTTCGTGTTCACCATTAGCGGTAAACACAGATCCTTTTCCCGCATTGTACAGTTCACAATCTTCCAAAACAGATACCGCTTTTGCTACAGTTTCAAGAGCAGAATGGTCATGTTTTAGTAAATAAAATCCCGCTTCTAAAGCTTCCTGAAGAGCATCGAGATAAATTTTGGTGATTCTTTTATCCCTTATAGAATTAGGGGCAGTCCCAGATCCGCCATGTATTGCTAAAGCAGGTATTTTCATGCGTTTTATATTTAAAAGCCAAAAAAAGAGGATAAACGATTAATGCTTATCCTCTTGGTATTCGTCATTCATTAGGGCAATTTCATGCAAATCTTAATCACCCATCGTTGTATTGCCTCTCTGGTCATATCGAGAGGATACCTGCTCGTACGTTTGTTGGGCATCTGAATGAATATCTTCCCAGTTACTTTCTGTTGCGGTTTGAACTTCTCTTAAAATTCTACTTAATTCCGTTTGGTCATTTTCTATCTGTTCTGCCTGTTCCTCCGAGAGGTTGGCTCTGTCCGATAGCTCCTCACTTAACTGATTATTTAGCTCTTCGATATCTGCCGCCAATTGGTCTCGCTCTTCCTCAAAATTTTGTGCGGTCTCTTGATTTCCAGAGCCGGTTCCTTCCGTTTCTGTGCCGTCGTAGCGGCGGTCTTCTTCATCTACGCGTGGAACTTGTTCCTGTTCTTGTGAAAATTGATCGTTCCTCGTATCCGTATCACACTGTGCGAAAAAAATCGCCCCAAGTAAAAGTATGAAACCCAAAAGGGAAGTGGTGAAATGTAGATTTTTCATAAAATATCCTCTCTCTATTGGTTTTTAAAACAGCTGAATAAGTCGAACTGCAACTATTGTTTATCAATTAATAACTTTTAAAAGAGGTCTTTTATTTCACTCCGCCTCTTCCAAATTTTTGCTTAAATTGTATACTTTTTACTGTTAAGTACGAAAAAGAAATTCCTGAATAAGAGATTTTCAAACCAACGTTTTTATCTCCTGTGGCAACTGGCCACGAATGTGTTCCATTTGTCCCTCAGGCAAATACTTTACGAGTGAATCCATTACGATAGAAATAATTTCTTCGGTGGATTTGCCCCAGCTAAATTCTTGTTCCCCGTATTGATTTTGGAGTGCTTTAACCTGCGTTTTCATCTGTTCAATAGTGGTAAAATCATAAGGGGGTGATTCGGTGTATTTCCATCCTGTGGTATAAACCCCTTTTAAAATCATAGGTAAAGGGGAGATTAGATCAAACGATTCCGAAATTTGTATTCGATCCCGAATGGTATGCATTACAGCCCTCCAAATAATCATCACACGTTGCTTTTCCTGGGAGTGGCCAAGGCTATCAGCTAACTGGTTGATGTATTCGTTCACCTCATGAATATGCTTTTCAAAATTTAAGTCATTCATTTCGATAGGGTTTATAATAGTTGCTCTTTTTTATTTGTGGTTGATCCATCTCTTGCTCAGAAATGTAATTCTCTACTTTTTTATAGCGCGCCGATAAATCCAGCTCTTCCATATCCCAGCTTGGGTAATGCAGCTCAAGGATCTCTTTGTGTACATTTTCGTTATAATTTTCTCGTTTACGTCTCTTTAATTGATCTCTCATAACGTCTTTATATAATTGATGTTTTAAGATGATTTCTGATGACAGTTCAAAAAATGAATTCTTCAGGAATCGTTATGCGGGTACCTGTTCAATGGTTTCTCTATCCCAATGTCGATGCTGTGCAATCGATTTTATAAAGGCTTCAATAAACGAATCCGGTTTTCCTGGATTTCCCGTTATCACCCCTTTTTCGGCTCTAAAATCTCCGGGAATAGTAGTGGCAATATTGATACCCGGTAATCTGCATTCCCGCAAAAAAGTCACTCCTTCTCCCAGTGCAGCAATGGGTTTACAGTGTTTAAAAGCTTCGTTCACAAAATGAAGGGCATCTCCTGATTCCTTAAGCTTTTTAACAAATTTTTTGCCACCCGGAATAAATACAGCATCATATATAACAGAATCGGCGGTGATAAAGGTTTTATCCACTTCTATTTCCGTTTTTCCACTTTTAATCATTCCTCCGTGTTTCGAAATAATATGAACCTGTGCTCCCTCTTTCAATAACTTTTCTTTAACCGAATGAACTTGAGACAAATCTGCATCATCCAATGCAAGGAACGCAATTTTCCGCGTTGCGATAGAATTCTTAACGGTATTTTCCATGCTAACCGCTGGAGATGTTTTTCCATGATTCTTTATCGTTTCTGATGCCGGTGGTTCAATACCAACCCCTTTGGCCACCTGTATGGCAAATTCGTGATCTACATTGTTAAACAGGTCGTAAATCACTCGCCTTCTAACCTCTTTATCCATCACTTTTCCCAGTTCAAAATGTGTCGCTTTTATAATATGTTCTTTCTCTGGTTTAGACATACTGTTCCAGAACAATGTGGCCTGGCTAAAGTGATCTTTAAAACTATCACTCCTCTCCCTGATTTTTTGCCCGTCAACTTTTTCGGCGTGATGTACAAATCCCCCCAAATTTTCGGGCGCAGACATAGGGCATCCACCTCGGGTTGTATTTGGTAGATACGATCCCTTTCCTTTATTAATTTTTTGCCTTGAAAACCCATCTCGCTGATTATTATGAACGTCTGCTACCGGCCGGTTGATTGGGATCTCAGCAAAATTGGGTCCTCCAAGACGAAGCAGCTGGGTATCTAAATAGGAAAACAGTCGCCCTTGAAGCAGTGGATCGTTTGTGAAATCGATGCCCGGCACTACATTTCCTACATGAAATGCCACTTGTTCAGTTTCTGCGAAAAAATTATCGGGATTTTTGTTCAGCGTCATTTTCCCAATTTTAATAACCGGTACCTTTTCTTCAGGGATTATTTTAGTGGAATCCAGTAAATCAAAATCAAATGAATGCTCATCTTTTTCTTCAACAATTTGGACTCCAAGTTCGAACTCCGGATAATCTCCATTATCAATTGCTTCCCACAAATCACGCCGGTTAAAATCGGGATCTTTACCTGCCACTTTTTGTGTTTCATCCCACACCAGCGAATGGGTTCCCAATGTTGGTCTCCAATGAAATTTCACAAACCGTGATTTTCCTTCATGGTCAATTAAACGAAAAGTATGGACCCCAAACCCTTCCATCATTCGGTAGCTTCGGGGGAGGGCACGGTCTGATAAAACCCACATCAACATGTGAGTGGTTTCGGGGGTTAGAGAGGCGAAATCCCAGAATGTATCGTGTGCAGCAGAAGCCTGGGGCATTTCGTTATCCGGTTCCGGTTTGATGGAGTGAACCAAATCGGGAAATTTAATTCCATCTTGGATAAAAAATACTGGCATGTTATTTCCAACAAGATCATAATTCCCATCTTCGGTGTAGAATTTTGTGGCAAATCCCCGAACATCACGCACCGTATCGGCTGATCCTCGCGAACCTACAACGGTAGAAAATCGTACAAAAACCGGTGTTTTCTGGTTTGGGTCCTGTAAAAAAGCAGCTTTTGTATACTTAGAGGCATTTTCATAGGGCTGAAAAAAACCATGTGCCGCTGATCCTCGCGCATGTACCACTCTTTCCGGGATTCGTTCATGATCAAAATGAGTCATTTTCTCACGGAAATGAAAATCTTCCATGATGGTGGGTCCGCGATTCCCCGCTTTTAGCGAATCATCGGTATGATTAACCCTGACTCCCTGCTCGGTAGTTTGATATTTATCATCTGAAGATTCCCGAAATTGCTCCAGGTCTTTATTTTTTGAATGTTCGTCAACCTGTCTCTTACCGTTCTCTTGATTTTCTGATTTGTCCATGATTAAAATCTTGATTTAAATAGTAGCTTCTCTTGATCTAAAAAAAGAAGAGAATACCCTTATCTCTCTCAGGGTAGAGTAAGTGTACTCTCTTAGCCCTGATTAGTCACGAAGAAGTGAATAATCCGGGTTAGGGGTGTAGGAACTTGTAGAAAGAAACAGCTTTAAAGAACAGCCCGGCCTTGATTTTCATAGCCGTAGTGGCTGTAAACAGTGTCTATAAATTCATTATCGGCAGTCATAGGCCAGTTTTCTTTATCAAAACTGGGTGCATTTTCCAATGTTTCTTTTTTGACGTCCAGCTTGATGGTTTCATCACGCTCAGAGAATTGGAGTGCTTCCAAAGGAATGGCAAAATACTTACTGCCAATATCTAAAAATCCACCGAATGAAAGAACGGCATAGGCTACTTTGGCATCTTGTGGATTGATCATCAAATCCTTGATATCTCCAATATTTTCGCCTTCCATGTTATATACATTTTTTCCCGTGATTGATGATGAAGATATAATTCTTGAATTCATAATTGCTTGATTTAAGTTTTATTAATGTTATACATGATTTTTTATCACTACTTCGATATCAATATCGTTTGCTACCTTAGAAAAGTGCATAGCGAACTTTAGGGATTGTTCGTGGTATATTTTACTACAAGTCTTTTAAACTGTTGATAAAAGGGCATTTATGATAAATGCATGAGCATTTTTTAATCAAAGGTGGTTTAATTCCCCGACCCTCTGGGTCGGAAAAAGACTAAAGTCCCCTTCCGAAGTATCGGAACTAAAAGAAGCTTGAAGGGGGAGAGAACCGACGCAGGAGGTTCAGGGGGATGACCGAGGCTTTGATATTGGTTCGAATGTAAATTCAAGATCATAACCCTTAAAAGTCATCCCCCAGTGTAATCGCTATCGCTCTTACACTTTCCCCTTCAACGGGGGACACTCACCAATAATCTCATATTTTATCAAATAAATTATGGATGTAAAGTTGATACCTCGTGGGCTCTGCCCCGAGGTAGTTCATTTTGGCTTTTTTATAGCGTAGCATTATTTACTACAAGAAAATCAAAAGCTCTTCTATATGTTACCGTCACGGTGGCAGTCATCTTGTAGGGTACTACTGTTAAGGGAGCTAACTGTAGTTTTAAATTCAGGAGTAATTTCAAAAAACCAACGGAGAGTAATTATGAAGTTAAAAAAACATGAAATTGAAGTTGTCATCGACTCTGTAGGAGCACCGGTAAGCAATCATAAGGGGCAAATAATGGGTTTTATTGCAGGTTTAGTGAAATCCAGGAGACATGATGATGTAGAATTCATCATTTTAGGGAGTGAACATTTGTTTGGCTGGTCTACCCGATATTTTGCAATTCCGGTGTCTACCGAGATGGTTCGAGTTGTGAATGATATTGTTTCGGTAACGGTAGATATAGAACATTTAAAGGAAGGGAAACGAATCTCTGTAAAGAAATGTCCCAGTCCGCTCTTTGAACTGGAACCGCTCATTTATGAACTCACCGATTTTCCACAGAAAAAGACATCAGCCCCGGATTTAGCTGCAGATTAAAAGGCACTTGGTTTAGCTTCCGACCGCTTCTCCGCCATTGATGTGGATTACCTGTCCAGACATGTAAGAGGCGTCTTTCGATGCCAGAAATACATAAGCAGGAGCCACCTCAGATGGTTGGCCAGGTCGACCCATCGTAGTGGATTTACCGAAATTTGCTACATGATCTTCGTCAAATGAAGCAGGGATTAGGGGAGTCCAGATCGGACCAGGGGCCACGGCATTTACCCTAATTCCGTCGGGGGCTAAATCATCACTTAACGAACGGGTAAAGGAGGTAATGGCACCTTTTGTAGCACCATAATCGATCAGGTATTTTCGGCCCTGATAAGCCACCACACTGGTTGTATTTATGATGCAATCATCCTTTTGCATATGCTTAACTGCATTTTGTGTGAGATAAAACATAGAGATGATGTTGGTTTGAAAAGTACGTTCAACTACATCCAGATCAATCTCTTTAATTCCCTGGCGGATATGTTGCTCTGCGGCATTATTAACCAGAATATTCAATTTGCCAAACGTACTAACAACATCCTGAATACACTGAAAACAGAACTCTTTACTGCGAATATCACCACGAAGCACCATACACTCACTCCCTTCTGCTTTCACCATGTTTTCTGTGGTATGGGCATCATCATCTTCGCTCAAATAAATAATAGCCACATTCGCCCCTTCACGGGCGAAATGGACTGCAATGGCGCGTCCGATTCCGGAGTCTCCTCCGGTAATCAGCGCAACCTTATCTTTTAATTTTTCACTGCCTTTATATGTACCCCGAATAATTTCAGGTTTTGGATCCATCTCCGATTCTTCACCGGGAAGTGACTGTGATTGTTTAGGCAGTTCTTCTTCTTTTAACTTCTGTTTTTTTTGTTTGTTCAACATTATACCTGTTGTGTTTTTTATACAATCACTCCTTCTTTAAGGAAAATTCTATTCGTTTCTTGGTTTAATATTCTGATTTACATGGAAAAAATTATCAGGGTCGTATTTAGCTTTTACTTTCTGTAATCGTCTGTAATTATCGCCGTATGATGCTTCTACGCGATCCTGCCCTTCTTCCATCATAAAATTGATGTAAGATCCACCAAGAGTGTGAGGGTGCAGGGCTTCCCAGTAATTTCGGGCCCATGTTTTGATTTTTTCAGTATTCGCAGGGTTGGGGTCCACACCTACGATTACCATCGACCACCGGGCATCACGTTTACTCCAAGCCGTTTCATCCTTTCCCACTTTATGTACGGCACCATCCACGGGGTACAGATGCATGGTTGATTGAGGTGTAGGTACTTTGGCAAATTTCAAGTGTTCTTGAATGGCTTCATCACTCAAGTCTTTGACAAAATCACCCTTCCAATACCATTGATGACCGGTAGGATAAAGTCCATCGAACATGGATTGCAGTGTGGTGTAGGGCATTTCTCCCGTAAATTCAAATAACGGCTCGGCTACATCGCGGGCTTGTTGTACAAATTCTTCAAACTGATCCTTTTGGCCGGTATAGCACCATAATAGACCGCATACTTTTTTCCCATGAATTTCCTCTGGAAAAGGATCTCCTGCTGCCACTTCCGCAACAAGGTAAAAAGCGTATACATCATCAGGCATTTCAGCCAGCCAGTTGCGGTACCACTTCATGGTAGTTTCAAGCTGATCGATTGGCCAGAACATTGGTCCCGCAATTACATTTTTAACCGGATGGAGCCGATACTCAAATGAAGTTACAACGCCAAAATTTCCACCGCCACCGCGCAATGCCCAAAACAAATCTGGATGTTCTTCTTTACTGGTGTGTATAAGTTTTCCATTGGCAAGTACCACATCAGCACTGAGCAAATTATCAATGGTCAGCCCATATTTACGGGTAAGATATCCGTGGCCGCCCCCGAGTGTAAGTCCGCCAACACCGGTTGTAGATATGACCCCGCTCACTGTTGCAAGGCCGAATTCATGCGTTGCCGCATCAACCTCACCCCAAGTGCATCCGGGTTCAACCCGTGCTGTTTTGTTATCGGGATCTACTTGAATGCCTTTCATAAGAGAAAGATCAATCACCAGTCCGTCGTCCACCAATGAAAGCCCGGGGCCACTGTGGCCCCCGCTACGTATGGAAACCTCCATTGTTTCATCTCTGGCATACTTAACAGCCTCAATGACTTCCTGAAATGATTTACATTTGGCAAAAAGAGCCGGTCGTTTATCAATCATCGCATTGTAAATTTTGCGCTCTTCATCATAATTAACATCACCGGGGCGGATGAGCTTTGCATTCAGGTTTTGTTTTATATCGTAGGTGGCAGTTTTCATTGTTCTCTCGCTTTAATGGTTAGTTGGGGTAAGGTCGGATTACGTTACATACCGAACTGTTTTTGGGTTTTCTTCAATTCATTTATAACGTAATCGCTGACAACAATCTCCTGATTACCGGTAATTGAACTAAGCCTATAGGAATGCTTAGTTTTCCCAAAAACTCGTTCATTGTTAGGCTGACCTCCGCAACCCCAGTTTAAACATGAAAATGCCAAAATTTATTCTTCAGTTAGCCAATCTGTTTTAGAACTCATTTTGAATTTTAATGGTACAGCTTATTATTTGATCTCATTCTTGCATGGCTTTTTCATTAACTTCTTTTTCGGCAATTTCAGTTAACTTTTTGTCTGCTTTTTTCTCTTCTTCAAGAGTTTTTTCCAGCAGGTTAGCACAATCTGATAGACCCATTTTTTTACACAGATGTACTAAAGAACCGTACGAGGCAATTTCGTAATGCTCTACTTTTTGGCTGGCGATAATAATACCGGCATCTCTTACCATAGTATCAGATTCAGTATCATCTAATATTTCTTCTGCCTCTTTAATCAAACCTTTCATTGCTTCGCAGGTTACACTTTCTGCCTCTTCATCCAGCATTTCAAAGACCTCTTCGAGCCGCTCGATTTGCTTTTCGGTCTCTTTTATATGAGCACCAATTGCATTCGATAGTTTTTCGGAGGTTGCTTTATCTTTCATTTTAGGCAGTGTTTTTGCCAGGTGGGTTTCTGCCCAATAAATGTCTTTTAATTCGTGAAGGAATAGTTCTTGGAATTTGGAATCCTTTTTCTCAAGTGTCTGGGTTTTTGGTGACATAGTTCTCTTACGTTTTATAGGGTTGTTTTTTTTAATTTTCTGTATTAAATAGGGTTGATCTGGATTGATGATCAACAAGAATTATTCAGATCCTTGGGTTTTTATAATTTTGTTGTAAACACCCATAATCAAAATTGGGGCTGCCCACTGTCCTACAAACAGCGCCTTATCATATTTTTTGAGAAGTTCTAAGGTAAGTGCAACACCCATTATGCTTACTGCAGACCATAGATATACATCAGAGGGTACATCAGCAGTTACGTCTTCTATCTCTCTGGCCACTTGGCCTTCTTCTTTGTTCCTGTTTTTAGTCTTAGTTGCTTGCATGATTCTTTCTCTTTTTGTTATTAAAATTTAAAACCCTCTTTGGGGAAATAGCTCTTGTTTCGTTTTTCGCTTACTCAATATTTAATTTTTCTTGAAGCTTATAAATAGTAATAAGCGCGGTTTTGATGTAGCAAATTTTACTACATTTATAGCTATGAGTTTTAAATGGAAAGTAAGAGTCAATCTTGCAAAACATTTAAAGCTATATATAACTCCTGCCTCTTTGAAGTTTGTTAGTTTTCTTTCGTAGCTAAAAGCAAGAACACTTTTAGTTTTTATCTGTTGAAATCCATTTGCAAAAAACCAAATCTCAGCAAATAATCTTTAAGAGCTCATGTACATAAATTTGATGTGAATGGACGCGAGGGAACAATATCAAAAAAAAATGATTTCTGATTAAGAATTAATGGAGAGGTAATGTATGATAAGTGTTGCGATAGCGGATAGTCATCCATTGATGAGAGAAGGGATCAAAAAAGTTATTCAAAATCAATTGGATATACAGGTAACCGGAGAAGTAAAAGACGGAAATGAAGTATTCTGTTTACTTGAAAATGACGTGCCCGATATACTTATTTTAGAAATCAGCATGTCGGGGAAGAGCGGACTGGATTTAATTGAAGATATTTTAAATATCTACCCAAATCTTCCCATTTTAATGTTGAGTATTCATCCGGCAGAACGGTTTGCCATCCGGTCGTTAAAAGCTGGTGCGATGGGCTATTTATGTAAAACAAGTACTTCTGACCATCTGATTACAGCGATTCGTAAAATTGTTACTGAAAAAAGGAAATATATTTCAACGGAAGTTGCAGAGCAGTTGGCCCTTCAGATGGATCATAATAACCGGCCTCCGCATGAATCTCTTTCCAACCGTGAATACGAAATTATGTGTTTGATTGCGGCGGGGTATAGCGTTCAGAATGTGGCACGAAAACTGTCGTTAAGTTTCCATACAATTCACTCCTACCGATCGAGAATTAAAGAAAAGATGAACCTGAATACCAATATAGAAATGGCTCATTATGCTATTGAAAATCAGCTCATCAACTGAAATCATTAATATTTACAGCCCATGAACAATTTTATCACAAAAGGATACGCGGTAAGGGAGAGTACACCTGAACAATTGAAACAGATGATTGATCAAAAGACATTTGAAAATGTGAAGGACTATTTCGACAGGTCAGATCAAGTGATTTCTCAGCGGATTACAGAATTGGAAAAAGAATGGGATATTGAAAGGGTTTTAGAAGTAAACATGTCTACTTTGGCAATTACCGGATTCATGTTATCAATTAAAAATAAATACTGGCTTACACTGCCGGTTGTTGTTACCGGCTTTTTAGCCCAATATTCCCTTCAGGGTTGGTGCCCTCCGGTAACGCTGTTTAGAAAACTAAAATTTAGAATGCGCAAAGAAATTGAACAGGAAAAACATGCTCTTAAAGCGTTGAGGGGAGATTATTCAAACATTACGTCGGCTGAGGAAGCTTACTTGGCAGTAAATAAATAAAGCCATATGCAATTGTTGGCTTATAAAACAACCCCGGTTTTTGCCGTTTCGGATACCCATTTATTATCTTTTTTTGTGAAAACAATTCTTTCTGCTTTCGAAAAAACTGATTTTGTGGCCAACCATCGTCTTACCTCAATATCAATGATATCTTCCCCAATCCGTATTAAGTTATATCCGTTAGGGTCATGACGAACACGTTTTGATATTGCAGTTCCCGCTTGAGCCACTACAATGGATCGTTTTGAAGAGGGATAAAATGTACGAATATCGCCGGTATAACCTTCGTGTAGATGTCCGGCAAGCAGAAGATCTACATTGCTTCGCTCAATAACAGCAAGTGCTTTTTTTGCACGGCCAACCAATTTCACCCCGATATTTTCCTCTCCGGGAGGTGGAATAAACGGATGATGTGTTACAACAATTTTAAAATGAGATTGAGGTAGGTTTAACAGTATTTGCTCCATCTCATCTACTTGTTCCTTCGAAATTCTTCCGCTTTTCCAGGTAAGCGATCGTGCAGTATTTATGCCAAGAACGATCAGATTATCATCCATGTAACGGGGAAATCTCTCATCTGAAATAAATTTTCTAAACCTTGTTAAAGGACTAAAAAAGCGACGAAACAGATCAAAAAGTGGGATGTCATGATTTCCGGGAACGTTGATTTGCGGCTTTGGAAGTCGCTTTAAATAGGATGCCGCTGCTTTAAACTGTGAGCTCCTTGCACGCTGTGTAAAATCACCGCTGTTAATAACAACAGCAGGATTAAATTTTTGTAAATCCTTTACCAGTGCTTCTGCTATGGTTGAATCTTCTGTGCTAAAATGGAGGTCGGATATATGTGCAATTGTTTTCATGATACGATAAGACGCAAATATTTAGTTCGTATTCTAAACCGAAGGGGTGTTTTTAACTGATGGTTTTCTCCATCAATTGCCACCGTAACTTTTCGTTTCCATGTGTTGATTGTTAAATCTGTAACCAGATGAGTTTCCAGATTGTCAGTTTCGCGAATTCCTTTTGTAATAAGATGCCAGGCCATGAGCATCAGGGAACTAACTCCCGATGAACGGGCAAAACAAAGCCAAAGCTTTCCTTCATTTAATGATTCCCTGAAATAATTTGGGTTGATAATTTCCTTGTATTCGTTATTGCCCACAAATAGAAATGGAGAATAAAGTTGGGTATTGATATTGTCTGCCTCTACCGACATTCTCATTCGGGGCAACCTTCTTAAAACAAGATTTCCTGCAGCAATTTTCGCCCTCCATTTCTGCCAGTTGTACCTCTTCGTTCTTTTTTCCCGCTCTTTTACAATTTTTGGATACAAGCCAACGGTAGCATTATTGATAAATGTATATTCATTTACTTCCCCAATATCAATTTCCCATTTTTTCATGTTATCAAGCAGGGCAATGGCTTCTAAAGGGTTAAGCGGAATTCCGGCATCTTTGGCAAAATTGTTTTTGGTACCGAGAGCAAGAACCAACAGGGAAATATCTGTACCGGCTACAAAACTTGCTGCTGTGCTTACAGTTCCATCTCCTCCTCCAACAATCAGAATATCAATATCCTGTTTTACAATTCGTTCGAGTTCCTGTTTTACTTGATTGCCCGGCACAATAGCCAACAGGTTTGATGATACACGATCGGCAAGCTTTTCTTTGATTTCATTAAGTCGGCGCTTTGTCTCTTCGGGAGAGAGTACCCCAGATGCGTTGTTAATGACCGCTCCAATTTTCATAATGGAAGAGTTAACGGTGAAGTAGTTTATAGCCGGCTGTTGAGCCTAAACCAAAAATTACATGGGCTGCTAAAAGATGGATAAAATACATTCTCAGTTTTATGGATGGTGGATTGGAGTGAAGCTTGAACAGGATATGCCATCCCAATATTCCAATGAATCCATACATCAAGCCTAACAATAACCCGCTGTGAAAAGTTGGATCTATTTTTTTACACTTCCAAAAAGAGTGCGAACCTGCTGTAAAAAGGAATCCAATTAAATAGTGAAGGTTCCATCCGGCGAGGGAATTTCTGTTTGAAATGCGTAAAAGTTGGTTTAGAAGCATAGGTTCTTTGAATTGTTTATCCGTTTTATAGGATAAATAATAACTGAATAAAGTCATTGCAGACGTTCCTGCAACAGCCCCTGATAATAGTTTACGAACCATAATGATATAGATTTATGAGCCATAGAAATTAGGGGGACATGACCACTTTTATGCATCCGTCTTTTTTATCCCTGAAGGTTTTATATGCATCCGGGGCATCATCGAGTTTTAACCTGTGCGTGATGACAAATGATGGATCGATTTGTTCATCTTCAATTTTTGTTAATAGCGGTTTCAGATAACGTTGAACATGAGTTTGCCCCATTTTAAACGTTAAGGCTTTATTCATTGCACTGCCCATTGGAAACATGTTTACCGGACCGACATACACGCCCGGAATAGATAGAGTACCTCCCTTTTTACAGCTGTGAATCATCTGTTGAAGTACATATGGTTTTGAGGTTCCAAGGTGTGCTTTTTCCAGGGCTTTGTCTTTAATTTCACGAACTGTATTTCCACCATGAGCTTCAGCGCCAACGGCATCAATACAGGAATCGGGTCCGCGGCCCTCAGTCATTTCCATTAACCGCTCGTATATTTCTGAATAGGTTGAGGAATTAATGGTTTCGGCGTTCCCAATATTCTCTGCCATTTTTAATCTCTCGGGAACAATATCAATGGCGATTACCCGGGCAGCCCCTAACATCCAGGCGCTTTTGATGGTGAATTGTCCTACAGGGCCACAGCCCCAAATGGCTACAATATCTCCATCTTTAATATCGGCATTTTCGGCGGCCATATAACCGGTTGGAAAAATATCAGAAAGAAATAAAGCTTTGTCGTCTGAAAGGGAATCAGGAACTTTTATAGGGCCTGCATTAGCATAGGGAACGCGAACATACTCTGCCTGACCTCCGGAATATCCTCCAAGCATATGTGAATAACCAAATAAACCGGCCGGAGAGTGCCCCATTACTTTTTGGGCTTGATCGGCGTTGCGGTTACCGTTATCGCAGAGTGAATAGAGCTGGTGACTACAAAAGTGGCAGTGACCGCAAGAAATGGTAAAAGGGACAACAACCCGGTCACCATTTTTAAAATTAGTGACATCTTTACCTACATCTACCACTTCGCCCATAAACTCGTGTCCAAGAATATCACCCTCTTCCATGGTTGGCATCAATCCACTAAGCAGGTGAAGATCGGAGCCACAAATGGCCGTGGATGTTACCTTTACAATGATGTCATCTGCTTTTTGAATTTCGGGATCGGGTACATTATTTATTCGCACATCATCTTTGCCATACCAGCATAAAGCTTTCATTTCTCTTGATTTTATAATGTTGAATATAAAGGCGGGAAAATTTCTTAGTTATCGTCAAATAGGTTTATGAGATCGAGATCTATTAAAATAATGGAAAACTCTCACCGGAATTTCTTTCTATGATTAATATTCCGGTAAGAGCTTCATGTAATTATTACGCTTTGGCCATAGACATTTCACGGCAAATTTCTGCGCATTTAAAGCAGGCATCTGCACATTTTTGGCAATGATCCATATCATGTTGCTGGCATTCTTCGCCACAAGCTTCACAAATTTCTGCACAAACACGACAAATCCGTTCTGCAAATTCTGATCCTCGTGCCATAAATTTTGCAGCTAAATGACAGATATCTGCACAATCGTGATCCAATTGAATGCAGCGGGTCAGTTTTTTAATGTTTTCTTCTTTTAAACAGGCTGTAGCACAATGTGAACATTCTACTGCACAGGCGTTACAAGCGTCTATACATTCCTGATACTTTTCGTGTGACATGACTTCCCTCACTTTTATGATTTTTAATTTCTTGTATTAAACTCCTTAAATAGGCCCTGTTTTCCATTACAAAAAACCATGTCATTCTTATAAATATTTCGATATGTCCAAAACAGTTTAGAATTCATTTGAAAGTCTTCGTGAGAAACCCGCAATGTTTCCTTTCTGATAGTGATAAACAACTGAAAATATGCGAGGATTTTTGAATGAAAAACATTGCGGGTTTTACCTTGTAGATCAAAAATTGATCCCCTTCTTTTTTCGCAAAGAACCCCAGATAAATCCTCTGAGCTTCGCAGATAATCTGCGTAAATCTGCGGATAACTCAGCGAGAAAGGGGCAGATGTCATTCGGTCATTTACGTTAATCGTTTTGGACAGTTGTAAAATATTTCAATATGTCTTTGATACCGTTTTGGGTCACTCTAATTAAGAAAAGGTGATTAATTATAACACTCCAACAAAAACATGTAACACTAAAATCGTCTTCTATAATGCAATTTCGAATATTGATGACCAATATATATTAATAGCCGCAAATTGTTTGCTTGCCATAAAAACAATCAAAAAAAGTAATGAAGGTTGATGAAAAAAAGCGGGAAATGGATGGAGAGCAGAAAAAAGAGATAGAGCACCTTAAAAAATCCATCGAAGAGATAAAACGAAGTAAAGAACATTATCAACATTTAATTGAAAATGCCGGAGAAATTATTACTGTACTCAATTTTGACGGGACCATTCGGTTTGAAAACCCCGCCTTAAAACGGATTCTTGGCTACCAACCAGATGAAGTAGTGGACAAAAACCTATTCAACTATATTCATCCGGATGACAGTAATAAAGTAAAGCAAGCACTAATAAGAGTTAAAAGAAAGACAGGAAATAAAAGCTCTCTGGAATTTCGGTATCAACACAAAGATGGAACATGGCGACATCTGGAAAGTTTTGCGAAAAATATAATAGATCCAATGCTTGGCCCGGGTTTTCTTTTTAACTCTCGTGATATAACCCATCGTGTAAATGCCAGGATAGAGTTAGAAAGGAGCAAAGAACAGCTATTTCATGCTCATCAGATAGCCAAAATTGGCGGGTGGGAATTGGATATAAACACGAATCAAGTAACTCTATCGGAGGAGTTGCGAAAATTGATGGGTTTGGGTAAAAATGCGAAAATAGAAACGCTGGAAGAGGCACTGCAATTTGTACATCCTGATGATCGTAATAAAGCCGAAAGAAATATAAAGTCTGCTTTGGTAAAAGGGGAAGGATATAGTTTTGAGTACAGGATTATTCAACCTAATGGAAAAGAGAAAGTGTTTTATGGGCGCGGAGAAATTGAAACGGATCAGGATGGCAATGCTTTACAACTTACAGGAATTGGACAGGATATCACAGACATCAAAGAAACCGAACGCAAATTACAAACCTATACTCAAAAGTTAAAAAGTTTAACCGCCAGACAGGAAAAAATAAGGGAAAACGAGCGCATCCGAATTGCCCGTGACATTCATGATGAACTTGGACAAATGCTAACCGTTTTAAAGATGGATGTCACTTCCTCAATCAACCGAAGAAAGAAAGAGTATGGAGACAGATATATGTCGAGGTATTCCGATGAAATTTCTGAAGTGGTGAATGGGATTGATACCATCATACAATCGGTGCAACGAATTACTATGGAGTTGAGGCCGGGTGCGTTGGTTGATCTTGATTTAAAAGAAGCCCTGGAATGGCAGTGCAGCGAATTTAGAAAACAGACGGGGATTAAAGTGAAGTTTGTTTGTGCAGATAACTCTTTTAATAATCTTGATGATGAATTGGCTACGACTGTTTTTAGGGTTTTCCAGGAAATACTGACCAATATTATGAGGCATGCCAATGCAACTAAAGTAGATGTGCTGTTAGAAAAAGATGATGATTATTTGCACCTGAATGTTCATGATAATGGCAGGGGAATTTCAGTAGAGGAGATTGATCATCCCGAGTCCCTCGGTATTTTGGGAATGAAAGAACGAAGTGCAACTTTTAAGGGAACAATCACTTTCGAAGGTGATAAAAAAAAGGGAACCTTGGTGCGGTTGACAATTCCATTGAGAGAAAAAAAATCAAGTACTGAAAGTGAGCAAACATGAGTAAGATAATTAATGTTGTTATTGCTGATGATCATTTTTTAGTGAGAGAAGGAGTGAAAAAAATAGTAGCGGAAGAGTCGATTGATATTAAAGTGGTACAAGAAGCGACAAATGCGGCAGAATTATTGAAGATTTTATCTGAAAACCTTCCTGATATTGTAATCCTCGATATAACAATGCCCGGCAGAAGTGGGTTGAATGTTTTAAAAGATATAAAAGGTTTGTACCCAAAATTACCGGTTTTAATTTTGAGTATGCACCCGGTTGATCGATATGCAGTTAGGGTGATTAAAGCCGGCGCTGCAGGATATTTAACAAAATCGGGGGTGTCGGATGAACTCATTAAAGCCATTAGGGTGATTGTTAATCAAAAGAAACAGTACATCAGCCAAAATGTGGCGGAGCAGCTTGCACAGCAACTTAATGTGAAAGGGGACCTGCCTCTTCATGAAAGTTTATCGGACCGGGAGTTTGAGGTTTTATGTATGATTGCAAATGGAAAACGAATTAGCACCATTGCTGAGGAACTTTCGTTGAGTGTTCCCACTGTGCATACCTATAGGGCAAGAGTAAAAGAGAAGATGAACATGAAGTCGAATGTGGAAATTGCACGATATGCCATAAAAAACAGCTTGATTGATTAACAGTTTTAAGAGGTTAAAAACCTTGAGAAAATGACATCAAAAAAGAGAAAGAGTCGTGGTTTTATTTATGACAAAAGTTTGATAGTGAGTTATACAGGAAGCTGGTTATAGCTTCACTATTTTATGAACCTGCGTGATTTACGTAGTCTGAGAGAGAGAGAGAAAGACAGGAAGCCAGACTGATTTTTACAGGCTCATTTTAATATAAAACAATTCAAAAAAAGAGAGAATTATGAAGATCTATGTAAAGAACATGGTTAGCAAAAGCTGCATTTTATATGTGAAAAATTCGCTGGAAGAACTCAATATAAAACCCATCAAAGTGGGTTTGGGCGAGATTATTACGGAGGAGGATTTATCAGGTGACCAGTTGGTTAAGCTGAACCGAAAGCTGGAAAAAGCGGAGTTGGAGTTTTGTGAAAAAAAAGAAGATCAACTGTCCGAAAAAATCAAACATGTGGTGATTGATTATGTACATAATATTGGTGAAAAACCATATCAAAACTTTTCGGATATATTGAGTGATAATTTAGGCTACAGTTATAATTATCTGTCTAATGTATTTTTTAAGCAGAACTGCGTTACCATTCAGCAATATTTGATAAAAGTAAAAATTGAGCGGGTAAAAGAGCTTTTGATGATGGGCGAATATTCGTTGACAGAGATTTCGTACAGGCTTCAGTACAGCAGTTGCGCACATCTATCCAACCAGTTTAAAAAAGTGATGGGGTTGGCACCTTCGAAGTATAAAAAGCTGAAGGGGATAGGACGATTGAGTCTTCAGGAGGTTTAATCAAAGATGGTTTAATCTCTGGGTCGGAAAAAGACTAAAGTCCCCTTCCGAAGTATCGGAACTAAAAGAAGCTTGAAGGGGGAGAGAACCGACGCAGGAGGTTCAGGGGGATGACCGAGGGCTTTGATATTGGTTTGAATGTAAATTCAAGGTCATAACCCTTAAAAGTTATCCCCCAGTGTAATCATCGCTCTTACACTTCCCCCCTTCAAAGGGGGACACTCACCAATAATCCCATACTTTATCAAATGAATTGTGTTGATATCTTATGGGTTCTGCCCACGAGGTAGTTCATTAATGTCGTTTATAAGCCCCCTTCTGAGGGAGTCAGACGGAATCCTATATCGTAAGTGAGCAGAAGGCTGAAAGCCTTAAAACAGATCGTCCCTGAGATATTAATGTGCACTATTTCAGGCTTTCAGCCTGCGGTGTGTTCCGTCACCTTGTACCCTATGGCGTTGCCATAGGCTGGGTTATGTCAGGCTTTCAGCCTGTCGAATTTGGATAGAAACCAACTATAATCTTGAAATCGGAGTTCGATTTAGAACACTTTATTAACCTGATTTACAATCGATCTCAGGTTTACAGGCCTAATAAATGAAAATTTTATAAAGGATTTTCATTTATCTGTAATACTATTCAAAATAAATTTACCCAATCTTCTTTTTATCTAAATAAAGAAAAAGAGAAATAATTATGAAGAGGGTACATTTTATGCTGAGATCAGGAAGGCTTAGATTGGTCAAGAAAAAACGTTTAAACGAGGATAAAAGCCCACCTGAGAGGGTTGATCATCGATCGTATGCTGATTTTATTCAATTGTATATTGAGCATTTAAATCGCAATCAACACTCACTCCATAGGGAAAAAGATGGCATTATGCAACTATATAAAAGCAACTTTAATTCTTAACGATTAGGATAACATTTATTTTTTTTACTTATTTCCAAGTAAGTACCTGTTAAATAAGACATTAAATTATTTGCATCTATTAATTATATTTATATGTTATAGACATTAAATTTTTTTAATGAGATAATTTTTCCTATAAAATTAACAGATTATTCTGTAATAAGGGATAACTAATATGACATTAAGAGAAGGATAAATGAAGATATACGTCAAAAACATGGTAAGTAAGCGGTGTCTGTTGTATGTAAAAGGCATTTTAAAGAGGCTGGATATAAAACCGGTAAAAGTAAGCTTGGGGGTCATTGTTACAAAAGAGGATCTTTCAAGAGAGATGTTATCAGACCTGAATTCGAAATTGAAGAAAGTAGATCTTGAGCTGTGTGAAAAGAAAGTTGATCAAGTGGTAGAAAGTATTAAACATGTGATTATCGACTTTGTGTACAACATAGAAAATCAGCCAAATTTTAATATATCCGATCTGTTAAGTAAAAAGTTAGGGTATAACTACAATTATTTATCCAATATTTTTTTAAAGCAAAATAGCATTACAATTCAGGAATATGTGATACGTATTAAAATTGAACGTGTAAAGGAACTCCTGATGATGGACGAACACACGCTAACGCAAATTTCATACATCCTTCAGTATAGTAGTTGTGCACATCTTTCTAACCAGTTTAAAAAAGTTACCGGCTTACCCCCTTCCCATTTTAAAGAAAAGAAAAGCAATAGAAAAACCATACAAGAAGTGTAGCCATTCTTCATATCTGCGGGTAACTCAGCGATACTCTGCGAAAAAAGGAGCAGATCATTCGGTGTTGTAAAATTCTTTCATTTTCGTTAAACGGTTTTGGACACCTTGTGATTTCGCTTGGTGCCATAAAATCAGCCGGCAGACGGTTGCTTCCAGTTTTCTTTAAAAACCGTATAATTTTGTAATATTATTTAAGAATTTTGTAAACTTTTCGTCACTAAAAAAATTAAACTTAACAAGGGGAGTAGCCCCTGATGAAAAACGATCGGGGTGTAAATTAAAATCGACTGTGGTAAAAAAGAGAACCACAATGCACAAAAAACAAGAGAAGAGATAGTATGCAAATATTTGTTAAGAACATGGTGAGTAAACGATGTATTCTATGCGTAAATGAAATATTAAAAGAGCTGGATATAATACCCATAAACGTAGGTTTGGGTATTATTGAAACGAAACACGAGCTTTCGGATAAAAAATTAAGTGAGCTGAACAATGAAATTTCCAAGGTGGAGTTGGAGTTATGCGAAAAGAAAGTAGACCAACTGGTTGAGCGTATAAAACATGTTATTTTTGATTATGTATACAATATTGAAGAACAGCCTCACTTAAATTTTTCAGATCTTCTCAGCGCAAAAATTGGGTATAGTTACAATTACTTATCAAATGTGTTTTTCAAGCAAAATTGTGTAACCATCCAACAGTTTGTAATAAGGGTGAAAATTGAACGTGTTAAAGAACTTTTAATGTTAGGGGAACATACCTTAACTGAAATTTCTTATAAGCTTCAATACAGTAGTTGTGCTCATCTTTCAAATCAATTTAAAAAGGCGACCGGATTGTGTCCGTCTGATTTTATAAAAATGATAAAAAAGAAAAGAAAGTCACTTCAAAAAGTGTAGAAAAAAGGGAGTGATTAATAATCACTCCCTTTACTTTTTTTGGATGATGATTATTCGTATTCAGGGTCCAGTTGGAATTCTACGGATGCCCCTTCCTCGGTGACTTCAACCCTTTCCTGGGCAGGTCTGTAATTAACGGCCTCTACTGAAACACTATGAGTTCCTATCTCAATATCAGAAAAATAAAACGAGCCATATTCATCTGTTGAGGTTGATTCACCTTCTTCTTGCAAAGTAACGTCCGCCTGGGGGATTCCTTCCCGCGTGGTTGCATCAACAACGACACCTGAAAGGCTGATTGCTGATCCCCGGATAACTTCATCTGTCCCCTCATCTACCGGGTTCGTAGCCGCTAATAGCATCAACAATCCGATAACAAAAGCGGCAATGATTAAGAATGTTTTGTAGGTCATGGCTTTCTTGATTTAGATATTAGTAGAAAAGCGTAGACTCTCATTCCCTTTTGATATGTTTATGAGAAGTCAGTTTTGTCAGTATACTTTACTGCCGCTTTTAATTACTATTAAACTGTACGTCGGCTCCCAATCAAATCTAAAAGTATTGCGATAACAGCAATGACGAGTAAAATATGGATTAATCCTCCTATTGAATAGACGAGAAATCCAAAAAGCCACCCGATGACCATAATGACGGCGATTATATATAAAAGTGATCTCATTATTCTCTCCGTTTTTTATAGAAATTTAAATAACTTAAAGCTATTTAATTGTCAACCTCATCGTCAATCCTATTGGCCCACTCTTCCAGTTGTGATGAAACCCTGTCATAAAAGTCCCGGGATTCGGATCTCACAGATGCCCAATTTTCTTCTGATGTATTTTCAACCTCTTGCAAGGTCTGTTCTAATTCAGTACGATTATTTTGGACTTCGTTTCGTGTTGCTATCAAACTTTCATCGGCCTGATCGCCATCCTCTTCGATTCTCGAATTCAGGTCTTCTATTCTCTGATCGAGATCCTCTTGAAGGTCTTCAAGATCGCTGACTAATTCATCCCGTTCCTCTTCAAATTCTCCTTCAGCTTGCATTTCTGTGTTGGTATTATCGTCATACACCTCACTTGTATTATCCGGGCTATCGCCACATTGAACCAAGAAAAAGGATGCTGTTAAAATAAAGAGTACTGTAGTTGTTTTATTTAAGATTTTATGAACCATAATTTCAAAGATTTAGGTTATTGTTTTCTGGTGATTTTTAATTAGTCATTTGATTAATCTCTTTAGAGATTTCGGCTTTCGTTTTCCCCGTTTTTTTCTGGAGCTTTCCGAGAAGTTCATCTTCTTTTCCTTCCGCATAGGAAAGGTCGTCATCAGAGAGATCTCCATATTTTTGCTTGAGTTTTCCCTTTATTTCATTCCAGTTACCTTTAATTCTTAAATCAGTCATAAACAGTTTTTATTTAATTGAGAGATTGGTGTAAGTCTATTTTCGATTGAAAATTGAGAAACTTACGTATACTATCCATTATATAAATATGGAAATGATTTGCATTATTCTTGGCTGTTAAGACCTTGTTTGTTCCTAACTTGGGTAGTTGTATGTTAATTTGTTGAACCAATATCTTTAATGAAATAATAATCCAATAATTATGTAAAAAATCTTATAGAATATATAAGAAGACTCATTTGCAGTATCGTTTACTTCTATAAAGAGATTAAAATCTGTCTTGAGAGAAAAAGAACAAATGATCCTGCATTATGAAGAGAGTTTCCTATTTAATTTCGATTATTCTTTCACTTCAATTTCTTTCTGCTTGTGGTCCGGGTAGCCCTCCTACCCTAAATAATCCATCATACAGTGTTAACATTTTAGTTGATCCGGTTGAGGGGGGAACTGTTTTACCCGAACCGGGAGAAATAGCTGAAGGTGACTCCATTATAATATCGGCATCTCCAAGCGAGGGTTGGGTTTTTGAAAGCTGGCAGGGTGATCATGAAGGAGACATCAACCCTGATACCGTTTTTATGGATGGTGATAAAGAAATAACAGCTCTATTTTTGGAAAGGGATTATCCACTAACAGTTAATATTGAGGGAGAAGGAACGGTAGAAGAAAGAATTGTTCAACCAAAAACTACTGATTATCCACATGGAACCGTGGTTGAATTAACAGCAGAATCGGCAGAAAAATGGAGTTTTGTAGAATGGAGAGGAGAAACACTTAATGATAAAAATCCGCTTCAAATAACAGTAGATACTGAAAAAGAGGTGACAGCTGTATTTGAGGAAATATTATTCACGGTACGTTTAGAGACAGAAGGAAATGGTACAGTGAATGTAGTTTTACTCTCAGGTAATGAAACAGACGATTTTTATGAAATTAATTCAGTTGTTGAATTAACGGCTGTAGCAGAAGACGGTTGGCAATTTTTAGAATGGGACGAAGATTTGAGCGAGACCCAAAACCCACAATCACTTACGATTGATACTAATAAAGTTGTAAAGGCAGTTTTTGTACAACATAATACCGATTTCGAGGGTGGCAGTGGGACTGAACTGAACCCATATAGAATTTCCACGATTGAACAATTACAGAACATCGAGGATGAAAAATACATAGACAAACACTTCATTCAGATAAACAATATAAATGCAGTTGCAACCTCGAATTGGAATCGGGGACAGGGCTTTAAACCCATCGGAAGTGAATCTTCGCCATTTAACGGAAGTTATGATGGAGATGGATATGAAATTTCAAGATTGAGCATAAGTCGGGGTGATGGAGATAATGTGGGATTATTTGGATTTGTAAACAATGGAATCATCAAAAATACAGGGTTAAGAAACGCCGGTATTTCGGGTGATGAAATTGTAGGTGGTTTGGTTGGAAATAATAACGGAGAGGTTATCCGCTCGTATGTATATGGTTCAGTAGCCGGAGAGGAAAAAGTGGGTGGACTTGTGGGCAGGAATAATGGGAGAATTACAGAATCTTATGTGTCTGTGGATGTAACAGGCGAGGAAGAAGTGGGTGGATTGGTAGGGCAGAACCACCAAGAAGTTTACGGATCTTACTCGGAAGGATCTGTCTCAGCCGATGATGATAGAATTGGCGGATTGGCAGGCTATAATACGGGGAGCATCAGCCACTCGTATTCGCATAGTGAAGTAACTGGAGACGAAAATGTGGGCGGATTAGTAGGGGAAAATCGATCAAATGGAACCGTTGAATATTCCTATGCAACCGGCAGAGTAACGGGTGATGAGCAATTAGGTGGATTGATTGGGACAAATAGAGCCAATATAACAGACAGCTATTGGGATACTGAAGGAACTGACCAGAGGAGGGCAAGCGGACGCGGAAGCTCAAGAGGATCCACCGGGCTGCGAACATCAGAAATGAATGGCAGCTCTGCAATGAATAACATGCCTGAATTTGACTGGGATGAAATTTGGAGAATCACGTCAGAATACCCAAATTTTAGATGGCAAGAACCGTGACATTATTTAAATAAGCTGTTTATAATTCTATAAGAGTAGAATGATTAACCCATGAAAAACGCGACTTTTTCTGATCTCCAATCTTTCTTAGAGAAACCCGATTCTTATCCTCACCCTGTTGATGATTTGCAGTATATCCAAACCCATATTTCACATGTTTATATTGCCGGCTCATTTGTATATAAGTTTAAAAAAGCTATCGATTTTGGTTTTTTGGACTATAGTACGCTTCAGAAACGGAAAGAATTTTGCTATCGGGAGATAGAGCTGAACCGTCGGCTCACGGAGGGCGTTTATCTTGGAGTGGTTGGAATTGCCGAACACGAACGCGGCTATCGGTTTGAAGAGAATCCCGAAAGCCAAGAAATTGTTGAGTACGCGGTGAAAATGGAAAAGCTGTCGGATGAACATTTTTTACACCAATACATAAAGGAAAAGAGACTGGAAAATGAACACCTCGACAGAATTGCTGATATATTGTCTGATTTTTATAAAAAACAGGAAAAGGGTAAGGAATTATCGAAATGGGGAACGGTTGATGCTATAAAAACGAATACGGATGAAAATTTTGACCAGACGGAATCTTTTATCGATCACACTATAAATGGAAATACGTTTAAGGCGATCAATTTTTTCACAAATCAATATTTAGATAAACACAACCAGCTTTTTCAAAAGAGAATCGATGAAGAGCGCATTGTTGACGGACATGGAGATTTACATCTTGATCATATCCACATTACGCCTCAAAAAATTCAGATCTATGATTGTATTGAGTTCAATGACCGGTTTCGATATGGAGACCTCGCAGCAGACCTGGCATTTTTGGCTATGGATTTAGATTTTAATCAGTGCCGGAATGAAGAGCGTTATTTCGTCAGGCAGATGTCAGCAAAAATGGGCGACCCAGATCTGTTGCAGATCATCGACTTTTATAAATGTTACCGTGCTTACGTGAAAGGGAAAGTGAAAAGCTTACAAAGTGTTGAAGATGAAATAGACGAAAAGGATCGAAAACCGTTAGTGGACCGAGCAAGTGATTATTTTAAATTATCATTGCGCTACGCATTATTTGGGTCAGGACCGGTAGTTATTGTAGTGATGGGCAGAGTTGGGGCCGGGAAAAGTACAATAGCAAAGCATCTGTCAGATCAGATAAATAGCGATTATTATTCATCTGATATCATTCGTAAAACATTGGCAGGAATTACAATTAACGAACGAACTCCTCTTCAGAAACGAGAATCGTTGTATTCTTCGCAGATGTCAGGTGAGACTTATGAGAATTTAATAAGTAAAGCTATAGAGTCTTTTAAAAAGGGTAAACCCATTATTCTGGACGCTACATTCAGTAACCCAAAGTTAAGAAAGAAGCTGATAACTACGCTGGAGAAAGAAAAAATCGAGTATAAGTTTGTAGAAACAGTGGCTGATAATACGACCATTGTAAAGCGTCTGAAAGAAAGAGAGGAAAAGAAGGATGTTATTTCAGATGCGAGATTGGAGGATTTTGAAAGAGTGTCTTCATTTTATAATTCACCTGTAGAAATTGATAACAAGCACATGATAAAAATTAATACGGATCACTCTTTTGGAGAAACTATTAGTCAGCTTTACACAAAATTGATCAATCGTAATCTCGAAAAAGTTTAGATGTATGTTCCTGTCCGCTTTCATGGTAGTATTAATTGTTATTGTCCATCTATCGGCGAGCAAAATAGCCTTACTAAATCCATTACCCAGAAGAAAGTGGCTCTCTTTGTTCGGTGGAATTTCTGTTGCTTTTGTATTCCTGCATATCATTCCTGAGTTAAGTGATATGCAGGAATCACTAAATGAAAAGTTGTTACCCCCATTTTTCGAAAATGATCTATTTGTATTATCGATGTGTGGAATACTCCTTTTTTATGGTGTTGAAAGAGGGGTTATACACTACAGGGAAGGATATTCAACTAAAGACGAACCAGTTGAAGAACAAACAGTTTTCTGGTCTCATGTGGGTATATTTGCACTATTCAACAGTATTATAGGTTATTATCTTCACACCGAACTTCGTGTGGATGATATCAGCTCATTCTTAACTCTGTTGGCTTTATGTTTTCACTTGTTGATTATTGATTATTCTCTACTTCTACATCATGATAAAATGTATGATAAAGCAGGCCGTTGGGTAATGACAATTTCCGTATTAACAGGGTGGATCATCGGAACAGTTTTTACCATTCCTGACTATATATCTTACATCCTATTTGCACTGCTTTCAGGCGCAATAATCGTTAACTCTTTTAAAGAAGAACTACCGGAAGAAAAAGAGAGTAACTATGTATTTTTTTTGATTGGCGCTTCTGTATACACCATTTTATGGATTATATAAAATCTTCATTAAACTATTAAATGATCTCTGAAAGAGGCTTTTTATCATAACAGAAAGCCTTTTTCATTCTTCATTTTAGTTGACACTTAAGCTTAAAGCTTCCTATATTAAAAGTCTTCAAAAAAAATAATTTAATGCACCCGTAGCTCAACTGGATAGAGTATCCCGAGGCGTCGGGACGGTTACAAGTTCGAGATTAATTACAAAGAACTTTTAACTAAACATATTGACACTAAAATGCACCCGTAGCTCAACTGGATAGAGTACCTGACTACGAATCAGGCGGTTACAAGTTCGAATCTTGTCGGGTGTACACATGGAGGAGCCCCGTTTATTCAATTAGACGGGGCTTTTTTATATTGGAGGATTTTTTTATGGAGAGCAAATTCAAATTTGAGTGAAAGTGTTTTTACAACACTTGGTTGATTTGTCAGTTAGTGTAAAATGGGGCGTTGGAATTTCTATGTAAATATGTGAATAATAATTATTTAATACTGTTTTCATTTTGCTCCAATGGAGTATGTAATGTTGTTATGGTTGAGGTAACAGTATTACCGTCAGATACGGTAAGTAATAGCTTAAAATACTCATGGTTTTCAGGTATTTTTAATCTTAAAACAGGTCCGGTATCAATATCTTTTACCGCAAGATAATTTCCATGTTCATCACATTTTACCAGCAACCATTCAAAAGAATAATCCTCATAGTTCACACCGTATTCCCATCCTTCATCATTATCGTAAAGCATTGCGTTGTAATGCAAGTCTGAATTTCCATACAGACGTATTGCCGGCTTTAAAATTCTTGCAATTATTTTGTTATTCGTAGTATTCGATTCATGTAAAGAATGAATGAGTTGAACGTATTCATTTTTTGCCCGGCCATTTCGGTCGGTAATTCCGTCAAGAGTGAGTTTGTTGCTTTCGTGTTGGTCTTGCCAGGAGGTTATGAAGAACGAAGGATGCGAATTCCATATTTCAGAATGAAGAAGAACATCAGTGTCAATTTCGCTGAATAAAAAATCAGTTTCGGCATTTTCGAAATAATCAATTAATGAACGTAAATGTTCATCATTTTTTACCGTTAAACCATAATAATCGATTCCAATTACATTTTTAGCAAGCATCTGGGCGTGATATATCGAGAGTAGGTTTACTTCAAGGTCAAGTATTACCGGTCTGGTGGGATCAGCCTTTTTTATTTCTGAAACCAGTTCTTGTAGCCAGATTATATAGGCGCGATTCTGGTACAGTAATTCCGGTTTATGGAAAAAATCTTTCTGGTTGAAAAGGACATCATTCTGAATATTCCATGAAGTAATATGTGGTTGGGTTTTATGCTGTTCAATCTCGTTGATGATTGTTTCTTTTAACTGAGTTGTTTTCAACGTGTCGTTCATAAAATCAATGGATTCCGGAATCCAAAAACCAAATGAAACATCAAGGTTCATCTCTCTGGAAATATTTAAAATATTATAATCATAAACGGAATTCCCTGAAATTTTGATGGTATTTAACCCAAGGGTTTTAATTCGCTCGAAATCGTTTTGTAGCTTTCTCCTGTCCAAAACATGATAATTTTTTCGCCAGTCATTGCCATATTTCAGGTTAATGCCTTTTACATCTTCTAAGCTACCTGAAACTGTGTTTGATTCAGCGTTATCATGGTTAAGAATGGGTAAGGGTGCAAAAACATACTCAGGGACTTCTTTGCTCTTGAATGAATTTTTAATCACCTGATTTTGAGGAATGGTCCAGTCAAGGTATTCATCGGATTGCAGTCCTGCGGGCCAATTGTTATCCACCTTACTGTTAAAATAAATCACGGATTTTATTTCTGTATAATCATTTTCAATAACAGAAAACGCATTCTCAATCCATTGGTTTTGGGTTTGGCCATCGCGTAATGTTCCAAATTCGGAAATGACTACCGGAGTTGATGGTAAATTAATTAACTCCTCGTGAAAAGGTTCGTACAGGCTTTCAAAATCATGCCATTCCCCATCCATGTTGTACGCTCCGTAATTGAGAATATTAATTCCAATCCAGTCAACATATTCGCTGCCGGGATAAAATTCCGCAAGGTTTTCTGCCTTCCATGGATTCCAAATCCATATTACATTGTGGGCATTACTGTTTTTAAAGATTTCATACGTATGAATCCATGCGTCTTTAAATTTAGTTTCGGCCTCCTTTCCCGACATAAACCAAGGGTAAAACGGATTGTCAAACTCATGTGCAAACCTCAAAAAAACAGGCATGTCCAGGTTTTTGAGTTTGTCTGCAAATTGAGAAATATAATCATCAAAAAAACCGCTTGAAATGAGATCGTAAACATGGGCGCTGCCCGTTATTTCATCTTCAAAGGAATGTAACCACGGTTCCCAGGTAATCATTGGGATGGACTTATTCTGATACACTGACTCAAGAATGGCATTCGGAAAATTCGATTCAATATCCTTTTCCCACGCTATATAAAGCGAAACAATATCAAAATTTTCCTCTATTTGATCAGAAACATAATTTACATTTTCGATTTTGGTGATTCCATCGTCATTTTGAGGAGCAAAAATCCCAATGTAATTCATAACATTTTTCTCCTGAACTTCGGGTTGAACGCCTTCCCATTTTATATATTCAGTATGATAGTAAAAGCCACCTGATAGTGCTGAAATAACTAATACCAAAGGTAACGCTGCTTTTTGCCAGGTATAATAGCTTATATTCCGTGTATAATTTAAAAGTGATTTTTTTTGTTCTTTAAATTCATGGGTTACCATTATCGGTTTTTGTTTTTCATAAGCAAGCACCAGCGTAAAAAACATGAGAAATGTATTCACCAAAGCAAAGCCAGACATAAAAATTGAAAAGGGAGTGTAATTTATAGTCAGGCCATAAATGACAGCAGCAATAGAAATTGCCCCAACAACGAGGTTTGGGATCAGTATTTTCCAACAGGTACGTTCTTTGTCTTCTTTGGGTGTGGGCAGATAGGGCACTTTTTTACGAATAATCGTGTAAACAAACCCGATAATGTTAATCCACCATGTACATGCCAACAGTAGTGCGCCCATCAAGTGGGTTCCCCATTCACTTTTATCCATAACCCACCGTTGCACATAAAACCGTATGCCCAAAAATGATGTTAAAACGGGGATAAAAATATATCCAAAATTAATAAGGTTACCTTTCCATGGCATGGCAGCCCCAAATAATGAGATAATTGGGATTAGGAAACTTATCAGAATAATAAAACCGGAAAGGTAATGAAGGGGTAAAATTCCGAAATGAATTCGTTGTCGCCAGGTAAAATTTTTAAACAGTTTTGGATAAACAGAAACCAACAATTCAAAGGTTCCTCTCGACCATTTCAACTGCTGTTTGTAATACGACGTCAGCGAAGCTGGTACAAGTCCTTTTGTGAAGACTTTTGGAACATAAACCGATTTCCATCCTTTTGCATAAAGTTGCATTGCGGTATGCATGTCTTCCGCTAAGCCGGGAGCATGGCCGCCAATTGAATCGAGCGCTTTACGTCTGAAAACACAATTTGCACCAATGGCATTTACCGTTCCGTAGGTGTTCATGGTCATCATTACCGGCCCGTAAAAATGGAATGTTTGTTCGGCAGCTCCTTTAGCTACCAGTGATTCATCAACATTGTAATAAGCCTGAACAGACTGGACGAACCCGATTTTTTCGTCCTCAAAATAGGGGACAACCTCATCCAAAAAATGTTCTTTTGGCACATGGTCGGGATCAAGAATCAGGCAAATATCTCCGGTTGCCTGTTTAAGGGCATTGTTGATATTTCCAGCCTTGGCATTAATCCGGTTGTTTCTTGTTACATGCTTGATCCCGTGCTTTTTACAAAACTCTTTTAAATGAGAGTCGTCTGCTTCATCACATAAATAGGTTGTGTGAGGATATTTCATCCCCTGAATGGCAAGAAGGGTTCCTTTCACCATATCGTAAGGTTCACCGGGGAAGTATGTAGTAAGTACATCAACGGTAAGTTTTTTTGTAAGAATGGGTTTCTCAGGAACAGAAATATCCCAGTAATGATACCAGATATAAATAACCCGGAAGCTGTCAAATGCCAAAGGTCCAATTAGCAGCCAGTAAAGCAATGTATTATCAATAAATTCCGGTGTAAGAAACCAATAGAAAAAATTGATAATACTTAACAGCCCAAGGATTATTAAAAATCTCAGCGTTAGCTTTTCTCTCTGGGTCGGGTTTTTAATGGTTTTGATGTTTGTGCTCACTTGTGCTTTAAAACGTAAAATGGAATGTTTGTGGTAGCATAAAAACCATCCTGATTGTAGATATATGCAAATATTCTATAGGGCCCTTCTTTTATTGGGGCAAGGAAAGTTGTTTTGTTTTTTTCGAAGTTGACAAAAGTGTCAATCGGTTTATAATTGTTTAATATCAGTTCACTTGTATCGCTATACCAAGCTTCAGGATATATTTCCCAATCAATACGCACGAGATTATTATTGTTTTCCTGAAAAAATATTTCTGCACGGCTTAATTCACTGGGTGAAAAAATAATATTATCGTGTGCGCCCTTATTATTTACCAGCATGTGTTCCATTCCACTTAATCTGGGTGAAGTGTCCGATTGGTGTAGTTCAGCTGTTGAAAAAATAATATCATCGTTTGCATCTGTATTATTTGCCAATATGAAATCTCTTTCATTTAATTCAGGAGAGAAGTCCGGTTGTTTCCATAGGGTTTCAATAACATTAATGATTTCTGATTTGTACCCATCTTTAAAAAGGCTGAACCAGGTATGAGTACGCTCAAGTTTTGTTCCCCAGTAAAATAGTAAAGATCCAAGGTTTGCCGGATCTTCAATATCATTAATCATATTAAACCGTGTTCTAATACTTTTAGACTTTATTGAACTTGTAGCCTCTATGGGTGCACCCCAGGATGTAGTATTTGATTCCCAAGGTCCGTTTGGTCCATATTCACTAAAAAAGTAGGGTCTGGGGCCGAATAAAAAGGAAATTTGAGCCAAGTTTGAGTTGACAAACCTTGTATTGCCGAAAGTGTTAAATGATATAATATCTAATTCGGGAGAATGAATGTAAATGCTACTCATAGTCTTTCGTCCAACTCCGATAATTGACGTTGAAACGGGATGATTTGGATCAACGTCATGTATTATAGATACCAACTCATTGAACGTTCTAATAAAATCATTCTTTTTAAAAACAAATGGATAATTAACCTCGTTGCCGAGATTCCATACTAAAAGTGCCGGATGATCTTTATGCTGATGAACTAAATCCTTTATTTCTTGTTTTAGAATGGCATTTTCATCTTCATCATCATACAAATTGTATAACTTGCTATACTCAGGTATTGGGATATCAACGATGACTGCTAAATCATATTTGTACGCTTCATCTAATTTATCTTCAAGATCTATCGGGTCGTACAACCTGATTGTGTTACCTCCGATTTCTGCCAGCTCTTTGAAGTAAGAATCTCCCCCAGCCCCCTGTATAAAAAACGGCTCACCATTTCTAAAAAGTTGATATCCCTCCCCGGTTTTTTTTATATAAACCGTTCTGTTTTCATCAACAGGTTGTTCTATAGTGAGATTTCGTAATGCGACAAATCCCCCCAATACGATAATAATAAAAAGTGCTAAACCTATATAGATAAGTAGTTTAAATTTCATTTTTTCTAAAACTGGTTAAAGATATTTTTGTACTGCTCCAGACTGGGGATTGAATTTCGCCCCAGATTTTTGTGGTATCTGAAACATTGAAGTAATTCACGCCTTTTTCTGGTTTTCCCGAATAACTTTTGCCGTATTTTCTAACCATTTCGTGGCATAGCGTAAATAGACCTTGTCGGTTGAAATTATGGAATAAAGTTGGTCAATTGATGTATTAAAATTTCTCATTCAGAGTTGATACGTGATTTATGCAATACTTTTTACTTTATATACAAGTATGATGCCAATTCATCTTATTATAAAGTTCAACTCTTTTTATATTATTCAAATAATGGGCTTTATAAGCTTTGAGAAGGGTTTTACGGGCATCTATTAAAAATAGGATTAGATCTAAATTAGAAGCTGCGAAGCTATAGTTGAACATATAGGAAGTAGAATTTACACACATTAGTCCCCGGTTTTTCACAATGGCTGGCTGTGGCACCAATCAGAAAAACAAAATCATTTTCTTAGTTTGGTAGGTAAAAGGGTTCGAATGTCACAATTACATCATTGTTACGTGCAATTACCTTTGTTAAACTCTTCTGAAAGGTTCCTTTATCAAGTTTACGAGGTATCATTCCAGTGAACTTCTGTGAATGATACGGTTCAAATATTCAGTAAAATTCCCAATTCAAAACTTGTTGTGCTTCCAAACTCACTTCATCATATATGCAAGGCAGACAAGAGGATCCATCAAAATACAAGTGCTGAATTTTTTACAAATTTAAAGATTATATAAGCTACATCTGTTGTACGTTAAAGCTCATTTTCTTATTTAAATGAATATGTTGCTCAAACAGAAAATATATGTTTAAATCAAACCTGTAATTGCCGCTGATTACATGCTTTAGGAACGTATGAAGCCACCTTGCCTATTAAATTTATGGATTGGAATAGTTCAATCTCACCAACTTGGTTATTACAAGAATTTGAGGTAAAAAATTAAATGTCTGATAAAAAAGCTGGAAAAAGCAGTCCAATTCTTTCACTTTCTCTAATTCGCCAAAGAATGAAATCTCATCTGGAAATTTTACATGAAATTTCAGGTTTGAATGAAAAAGTTGAGTCGGTAGAAGATCTGCTAACCCAAGCAATATCCATTTTGGATTCGGGATGGTTTTCATCACAAAATATTAGTGCGAATATCGTATTTGAAGATCAAAAATTTATGGCTTCATCGTTTAGCGAAACAAACTGGGAGTTGCATTCTAAGGCCGAAGTTAGCCCCGAAGTTTATATACACTTTACTCTGGCACATCAAACTTCTAAATCGTACACCGAAAACAAACCGTTTTTGGAAGAAGATCAAAGATTACTTGATTCCTTAACCACAGCACTTGCTTCCAAAATTCAGAGTCTCCGTACGCAGCAAGAGCTGAACGAAAATCAAAAGTTGGTAGATAAAGCCTATCAATTAGCCCGTATTGGAACCTGGGAGTTTGACATGATCAATCAGAAACTGCATTGGTCACCCCTTACAAAAGAAGTTCATGGATTTGATGAAGATCATGTACCGGATGTAGATCAAACTGTTAACCTGTTTAAGGAAGGGTACGACAGGAAGATATTTGCAAAAGCAGCGTACGATGCAATCGAAAAAGAAATTCCTTTTGATGTAGAACTTAAAATAATCAGCGGAAAAGGAGATGAACGCTGGATGCGTGCCACCGGTGAACCTGAGTACAAAGATGGAAAATGTATCCGTTTTTATGGTATCAGCCAAAATGTAACAAATCGCAAACAGGCTGAGGAGCATGTACGGTTAAGTGAGCAGCGATTTAGGTCACTCGTTCAAGAAGGATCAGACATCATAGGCATTTTAGATGAAGATGCGAATTTTACATATGTAAGCCCAACAATTAAGTCTGTTCTTGGCTATATGTCGTCGGATTTAGTAGGTAAAAATGCGTTTGATTTTATTCACCCCGAAGACAGTGAAAGATTGCAGGAAGTACTTTCCTCCATAACATCTAAAAAGGAACGAATAGAAATTGATCCATTTCGTTTTAGAAATAAAGATGGACAATGGCGTTGGTTGGAAACAACAGTTACGGATATGAGGAATGATCCTGCAGTTGGTGGATTGGTAGCAAACTCTCGTGATGTTACCGACCGAAAAAATCAACGTCAACAACTTATAGAATCATTGGCAGAAAAGGAGGCGCTTTTAGCTGAGATACATCACAGAGTAAAGAACAATCTTGCTGTTGTTGTGGGGCTATTGCAGCTGCAAGGGACTGAAGATGATGGGGAAGAGGCGGTTAGATTGCAAGATTGTGTTTCACGGGTTCAAACCATGTCACAAATCCATGAGCAGCTTTATCAATCCAATAATTTTTCGAATCTGGATTTTACTGAGAATATCCACCGATTGATGAAGAACATATTTAAAACATTTAAATCTGAACTGAACCTGGAAATTGATTCAAATATTCAGTCAACCCACCTGAGTATTAATCAGGCAATTCCCTGCTCTCTAATTATTAATGAAGTGCTTACAAACATTATGAAGCATGCGTTTGTAGGGAAAAGTAACGGCACAATATCTGTGAATCTTTCAGAGACTCGAAAAAATATTATCCGCATTGAGATAGGAGATAATGGAGTGGGTTTCCCAAAAGACTTTATTATTGAAGAATCAGATTCTCTTGGAATGACTCTTATTGGGGTTATATCCAATCAACTGAACGCTACATATAAATTTGATTCCTCAGATGAGGGCACAACCTTTATGCTTGAATTTGAAAAGAGTATTCCGGAGCACGAAAAATTCTCTAAATCAAATTAAGATACTTTCAAAGCCAGTTCTAAGGACGTTTTTGAAACATAATCCGGATGTAGGGATTCAGATGTGTAGGTTGATCTTTTTTGGTAGGCTTCATGCAGCATTTTTGTGATCCGGTATTTTTTTGTTCTGACATTAGCCTCAGAGATATTAAAAAATTGGCTGGCTTCTTTTGTCGTTGTTTCAGGAGAATTCATAAAATGTGTGATGAATTCTCTCGAATCCTCATCAAGCTCCAACAAACAGATTTTTAAAATTTCCATTCGCTCTTTATCAGCAAGATTTTCAATTTGTTCAGCAGGCTCGGGAAACTGTTGTTCTATATTATCATCTGATAAAAACGAGTGTTGTTTTTTTATATATCGAATATATTCGTGCCTGCATGCTTTAATCATGTAGGTGTAAATGTGTTTCTTATTGCGAATTTTATCCTTTTTAATTCGCTCATATACATTTAAAAACGCCTGTTGGGCACACTCTTCAGATGCTTCCCTATTCGCACCCATTACTACTTCTAAATACTGTTTGAGCTTCAGTATTAAATCTTCAAGGGACTTTTCGATTTTATGATGGTCTCCCATTCGAAGGGGATCAACCAATAAAGAGTAATCGTAAGTTTGAGCTGCTTTTTTCATAATTCTGAGATTTAGCACTATAAATTTTACCAGAGACAAATTGAGGCAAGCATGTTTTAAACCTCGAAAGCCATCGTGTCTCACAAAATATTTTTATTTGTGGGGGTACTGAACACGGATACAATATATTAGAATTTTCTAATATTAAAAATTTCTAATGAATATTTTTTTAAAAAGATGGATGTCCACTAATTATTTATCCGTAAAAATAGATTTATGCGACCAGTGATAGGGAAATTAATTACCGATAAATCCCGGTCCTTTAACAAATCTTCCACCGAAATTACCGGTATGATCGCCATCTTTCAGCATTTGAATTCCGTTTACAAAAACGTGATCAACACCGGTGGCATATTGATGAGGTTCTTCGAAAGTGGCATGATCCTGAATGGTTTCAGGATCAAAAATTACGAGATCAGCAAAGTAACCCTCTTTAATGAATCCACGATTATTCAGCTTTAAGTTCGTGGCCGGTAAACCGGTTAATCGATGAACGGCTTCTTCAATAGAAATAAGATTAAGGTCACGAACATATTTTGCAAACAATCGGGCAAAATTACCCCAGGCCCGTGGGTGCATTTGCCGGTTTAAAATATCTCCCTCAGCAGCAAACGTTCCGCCATCTGATCCAAAGCTCATCCAGAGAAGCTGAACCTGACGCTCAACATTCTCTTCACTCATTAAATAGTAAATGGACCCAATTCGGTTATTGTCTTCGATTGTTAAATCAACAGCTGTTTCAACTTCATCTTTTCCATGCTCCTCAGCAATTTCACTGAGTGTCATTCCAACATATTGTTGGAGTTCATCTGATTGAAAACCAACCAGAATAATATTTTCTCCGCCGCCGGACATCAGGTAGAAGTTCTCCCAATCATCAGTTGGAGTCTTTATCTCTTCTACAATTTGCGCTCTTGTTTCAGGATCTTTGAGTCGTTCAATCCAATTGGAATGTCCCCCATCCTGAGTCCACGGTGGAAATATTGCAGCAAGACTGGTAGCAGCTGCTTCGTAAGTGTACATGTTTGCGGTTACAGCCTGACCATCAGAGCGTGCATTTTCAATCTGGTTGATAACTTCATCCAGCTTGTGCCAGTTATCTTTTCCGGCTGCTTTCAGGTGATGAATCTCAGCATGCAATCCGGCTTCCCGTCCGATTCTTAGGAGCTCATCAACAGATTCCGCAAATTGGTTTCCTTCACTTCTAATGTGAGAAATATACATTCCATTGTATTCGGCCACTACTTTTGAGAGTTCAATCAACTCTTCGGTGGAAGCATAAAAAGCCGGTGCGTAAATAAGTGATGTGCCCAATCCCATTGCACCTTCTTCCATAGATTCGCGCACCAAATTTTTCATATTTTGCATTTCATCTTCGGTGGGTTCACGATCATTTCGTCCCACCTCGTGGACACGCAGGGTTGTTGCTCCTACAAATGATCCAACATTCGTTGAAATCCCATTATCTTCCATCCACTGTAATGATTCGCCAAGTGTACGCCAATCATAATCATCCTCATTTTCACCCCAGCGGTTTTGCTGCATTTCTCGACTTAGGGGTCCGGGGGATGATCCTTCCCCGAAAAGTTCCAGCGTTACCCCTTGTTTAATTCCGCTAACAGAGCGCCCATCATCAACAAGAGATCCTGCCCCCCAGCTAAGCATATTTATAAATCCCGGTGCCACAGCCTGACCTTTTGCGTCTAACACCTCAGCTGCTCCCGATTTATTTCTGATGGTTCCTACTTTAACAATCCGATCGTCAATAATGCCTATATCTGTTGATACGGCTTCATCACCGGATCCATCATAAACAATACCATTGGTAATGATCAGATCATATTCTTGTGGTTGGCAACCTAATGATAGAATGATAAGAATAAGGAAGAGTATAAAACGCTGTAGCATGTTGGGAGGGTAATTGTTAAAAATGATGACCCTTAAAATAGAAAAGAATGGGAATCATAAAAACGACTCACTTCCGGTGAGCTTCATAGGTTAGTAAAGAAGTACCTATATTTAAATTCACTTCAATAAGTCTTATCGTAATGCCAATTTTCAGATACATAAAAAGACGGTGGATGCGGGGAAAACCATTCCCTAATAGTTGGCAAAATATATTAGATGAAAAGGTGCCCTACTATCAAAAACTACCGGAAAAATACCAAGAGATTTTAAGGCAGAGAGTGATGGTTTTTATTAATGAAAAGCTTTTCGAAGGGTGTGGCGGATTACGAATGACAGATCAAAAAAAAGTGATTATTTCTGCGTACGCGTGTGTTTTGTTGCTGGAGGAAACATCTGATTATTACCCTGATTTACAAACTATTTTGGTGTATCCTGATGATTATATCGCTCCTGTTCATGAAGAAGATGAAACAGGGATTGTTACAACAGGATCGGAAGCAAGAAAAGGAGAGTCTTGGAATACTGGGAGTATCGTACTTTCGTGGAGTGATATAGAGGATAATATTTATGATGAAAACAAAAAACAGAATTTGATTTTTCATGAATTTGCTCATCAATTAGATCAGCGCTACGGATTAACTGCAGGAATTACATTAGAAGGAAATGTTATTCAAAAAAATGAATGGAATAATATTTTAGCGACATCTTATAAAGAACTTTGCAGAAAAGTAAAGCGTAATGAAAATTCAGTGTTAGATGAGTATGGCGCTACCGAACCAGCTGAATTTTTTTCTGTTGCAACAGAGGCTTTTTTCGAGAACCCAATAAAGTTAAAACAAGAGTACAAAAATCTCTATAAACAGCTGTTTTCTTTTTATAAAATTGATCCTGTAGACTTTGGCAAATAAGCACAATGTTAAGTTAATGTTAACATCACAATAATTGGCTTTAAAATTCACATAAAGTGAAAACATTCTATTATATTTGAGTGCTCAAAATATGGGGTTAATGGTATTGCTCAACTTTATTTAGTGAATTCAACAATATGAACTATACACTATTTGACTTTTTACAGCTTGTAGGGGCACTTGGGATTTTCCTTTATGGAATGAAAATCTTTAGTGAAGGGCTTCAAAAAGTTGCAGGCGGTAAACTTCGGTCGATTCTTAAAGGTATGACTACCACGAGGTTTCGGGGTATTATTACCGGTTTTGGTGCAACTACTATTACTCAATCATCTTCTGCGACAACGGTGATGGTGGTTAGTTTCGTTAATGCGGGGCTCATCACATTTATTGAGTCTACCGGTGTGATTATGGGGGCAAACATAGGAACAACCGTAACTGCATGGATGGTTTCCATTTTTGGCTTTAAAATGGAAATTACTCCGATTGCAATCATGTTAATCGGTATCTTTTTTCCATTTATGTTTATCGGGAGAGAAAAACTAAGAAGTTTAGCTGAAGCCATGATTGGTTTTGGTATCCTTTTTATTGGTCTTGAGTTCATCAAAAATGCAGTTCCGAGCATTAGTGAAAATCCTGAGATGTTTGTATTTCTCGATCAATACACCGAGTTCGGATTTGCTTCAATATTACTTTTTGTTTTGATTGGTGGGATTTTAACACTCCTTACACAGTCTTCATCTGCTTCTACAACGATTACCCTTGTGATGCTTTTTCAGGGATGGATTGATTTTCCAATAGCTGCAGCAATGATTTTGGGTGAAAATATTGGAACGACCGTTACAGCTAATATTGCCGCAATAATTGGAAATGTACACGCAAAAAGGGCAGCAAGATTCCATTTTATTTTCAATGTAGTTGGGGTGATATGGATGCTCATTGTTCTCCAGCCTTTCTTAGCAGGAATAGATAATATTATGAGCTTTTTTGATCCAAGTGTAGGGTCTGTATTTGAAGCTGCTGATGAGGTTGGAAGAGCTAATGCAACACTTGCCTTGTCACTCTTTCACACTACCTTTAATGTGTTAAATGTGATTCTTCTATTTGCCTTTGTACCGGCTATCATCAAACTGGTTGAAAGATTTCAATCAGAGAAAAAAGGTGCCGATAGTAAGTTTAGGTTGCAATATATCTCGTCCGGGATGATGTCTTCTCCTGAAATTTCTATTGCACAAGCGCATAAAGAAATTGAGCTGTTCGGGAAACTTATCGAGAAAATGCACTTTAGTTTCGAAGGTCTCTTTTTCAAAAAACAGAAGAAGCATGAAAAATTCCTGGCAAAGATTAAAAAACGAGAGCAAATTACAGATAACATTGAGCTGGAAATTGCAGAGTATCTCACCAATATTTCCGGATATAATTTATCTGAATCAGCCACACGTAAAATCCGTGCTATGCACAGTATGATTAATGACCTTGAGCGGATTGGAGATATCTACTTCCAAATGTCGAAAACCTTTGAGGAGATGCAGAACGAAGATATTAAACTTCCTGATGATGCAATTAAAGAAGTAGGTACGATGCTTGATTTAATTTATAAAGCTATCCGTCACGTACGTAAGAATCTGGATAAAAATAATGGTGAATTTGATCTGAACAAAGCGATAGAGATTGAGGACAAAATCAACACACATAGAGATAAATTAATGGACTTTCATTACAAGCGTCTCGAAAAAGGAGAGTACACAAACAAAGCCGGATTTATCTATCTTGATTACTTAAATCGAATGGAGAAAATTGGAGATCACCTTTTCAACGTAAGTGAAGCATTGGCGGGTAAAAAGGTGAAATCAGCCTACCAAACCGTAATTGTTAATAGAAAATAATTTATCGATAAGAGCATCAATCAGATGCTCTTATTTTCTTTTGTCTTTCACATAAATTGCTTTCGATTGTCCTTCGCCAACAGATCGTTCTTCCTGTTCAAAAAGGTTCATGGCCTTAACAAGTTCTCCAAGTTTTTGGAACCCATAATTTCGGGGATCGAACCCGGGAGATTGTTTTGCAATATAACTTCCTACCGGTGCAAGATGTGCCCACCCACTTTCGTCTGATGAAGCCTCTATTGCACTTCGCATAAGGTTAACAAGTTTGGTGTCTTGTTTGAGCTCATTGATGGGCTCTCTCTTCTTAGTGCTTTTGTCATCCCCATCAACTTTTAGCACCTCTGTGTAGATAAATTTATCGCATGCAGCTACAAATGGATCAGGAGTTTTCTTTTCTCCAAAGCCATAAACGGTTAGCCCTGATTCGCGGATACGTGCCGCCAGTTTGGTGAAATCACTGTCACTGCTCACCAAACAGAAACCATCAAAGCGTCCGGTGTATAAAAGATCCATTGCGTCAATAATTAAAGCGCTGTCAGTGGAGTTTTTTCCCTTTGTATAGCCAAACTGCTGAATGGGCTGAATAGAATGCTGGAGCAGAAGTTCTTTCCAGCCCCGAAGCTGAGGCATTGTCCAATCACCATAAATCCTCTTTACGTTTGCGGTACCATATTTTGCAATTTCAGCCAATAGATTTTCGGTTATAGATGGCTGGGCATTGTCGGCATCTATGAGGACAGCTAATTTATTTGTTGAATTTGGATTCATGACAAGTACTTCCTCAGAATGTTATTTTTGAAATTTAACAGCTTCTTTTCGTTATTAAAGGTAACGGTTACAACGAAAGGCTGCTTAAAGTAATATATCAATTGTAAATGGCAGTGAGGATTCGTAACTACAATTTCTTATGTATCATTTTTTAATTTAAAAAACATAAGCATTGAAACATCAATCAATTAAAAGATAGTAATTATGCCTAAATGTGAAATCTACCAGGATGTTAAAGGTGAATGGCGTTGGAGAAGAACAAAGAAAAATGGAGATATTGAAGCTTTTTCCAAACAAGGGTTTGAAAAAAGAGAAGAGTGCGAAAAAAATGGAAAGGAAGAAGGAAACTGCACAAGTTTTCGATGGGGTGCCTTTCATTAAATGGGTTACCCGGCTTTAAAATAGTCGGGGTTTCTTTCATTCTTTTTATTCCCTAACAAGATTTAAATAGCAATTGGTTGAAATAACCATTAGTTTATAAGAGTTAATTTTAATCCCACCTACGACACATTAGTAATTTTTTTGGAAACGACACGGTATAGCCCTTCTTTTCATTGGATGAACACTTAGGTGTATAAATAATATATATATAGATATGAGTAAGCAAAAAGGTAAAGTAAAATGGTTTGACGCAGAGAAAGGTTTTGGATTTATCCAACCAGACGAAGGCGGAAAAGATATTTTTGTACATAGAAATAACGTTGAAAACTTAGGCTTTCAAGAAGGCCTTGAAGACGGCGAAGCCGTTGAATTTTCAGTTGAAGAAACTGATAAAGGACTAAGCGCTACTGAAGTATCAAGCTTAGTATACGACTAAGAAATTAGTTTGTATGTAAACACTTTAAAGCCCGTTTCCGAAAGGAATCGGGCTTTTTTTATGCGAAATTTAACTGCAAGATCTACCCTTCAAAAAAAGCTTTGGCAATAGCAGTAAACTTATGGGGTTGGTCTAAAAAAGCGTAGTGATCGGCATCATCAATAACTACCAAAGCACTGTTTTTCAATCCCTTTTCCAATCGTTTAGCCTGTTCCAAAGGTGTAGAATAATCATCCCGTCCCCAAAGCAAAAGAATGTCATGATCAATAGAGGGTAATACATCATCAAAATATTCCGATACTGATTTCACAAACGTTTCCCTCATCACACCGGAAAGTTTTTGATAATCAGAAGAACCAAGAGATTTCCAAATTGTCGTTTGTCGCAGGTAGTTTAACCCTTTGTCTCGAAGCGACCCGGGTAGAATTAAAAAAGGTAATTTTAATGTTTTGGCGGTGTATTTTTTGAAGTAAAACGAAGGTTTTCTTTTGGGCTTTAAACCTGCTCCTCCGGTGATGAGTATTTTTTTGATAGTTGTAGAAGCCGAAGTAGTTGAAAGTAATTTTAATGCCACCCTGCCACCGTAAGAATGAACTAAAAGGTCTGTTTTTTTGCCTGGAATAACTTGATTTATAAACGCTCTCACCATTTCTGCAAAATCACCAACTGCCCATGCTTCTTTGGGTTCAGGAGATGCACCAAATCCCGGAAAATCGATTAAATAGCATTCGTGAGTCGATTCAAGACTTTTTGCAAGGGGTAGCATCACAGCAGAACTGCTGCCCCATCCATGAAGGATAATTAACGGTTTACCATTTCCAATCTTTTGCCAGGAAACGTTCTGCCCCTCAAAAACGAAATTATTTGATTGGTTTTTCATAAAAAACTGTAAGGAATGATGATTTTCAGGTTCATAAAAGTAAGGATGAACTAAACACCGACAAACTATGAAACGAAAAATCTTCTTTTTTCTGGATCGACTTCAAATAAAACGAAGCGAACGACTGGTAATTTCTATTTTAATGACCACTGCAATGCTCATATCATCTCTGTTATTCTGGGCCGCGCCGGAAACTTATAACAGTGAAGAAAAATATGCGGAGCTCGAACAGGTTTTTAATGAAAGGAGCCGGATTCAACAGACCGAACAAGAAAATATAATGGCTCGATATAATCCTGAACTTGATGAGGCTAAATCCATAAGCAAGGAACAAGTTAGGGTTGATACTGTTGATAGTGACACTGTTGCACAAGAAAATACAGACGAATCATTTATTAATATCAATAGTGCAGATGCCACAGAACTTCAGGAGCTTCCGGGAATTGGCCCCGCCTACTCAGTACGAATTGTTGAGTGGAGAGCAGAAAACGGCTCGTTTTCTGCTAAAAACCAGCTACTTGAAATAAAAGGAATAGGACCGGCAAGATTCGAACAGATTAAAGATTTGATCGAGTTATAGCGAATAAGGTTTCCTATCACGGGTGGCATTCAGTATTTTTAATACAAACAAAATAACCCGACTATGGCAAACCGAATTCTCTGGGCTGATGATGAAATTGATCAGCTAAAATCTCATATCATTTTTTTAGAAAAAAAGGGGTTTGATATCACCCCGGTAACAAATGGCGAAGACGCTGTGTCTGTTATCGAGAGTCAAGTATTTGATATTGTTTTTTTAGATGAACAGATGCCGGGAATGGACGGTTTGGCAACGCTCGAAAAAATCCAAAATATTCAGCCTTCGCTTCCTGTTGTGATGATTACCAAGAGTGAGGAAGAGTCGATTATGGAAGATGCGATCGGAAGTAAAATTTCTGATTATCTCATCAAGCCCGTTAATCCAAATCAAATACTTCTTACCATAAAACGAATTTTGGATAAACGCCGGATTGAAAATGAGAAATCCGCACAATCGTACCTGAAGAACTTTAATGAGCTTTCTTCAAGATTTAACGAACAAACAGACTGGAAAGGCTGGATTGAGATTTACAGAACTCTTACCCACTGGGAAATTAATCTGGAGGATTCTGAAGAGGGGTTACAACAAGTATTGCAGGATCAGTTTCAGCAGGCAAATCAAGCTTTTGCACGGTTTATCGAACTTCAGTACAAATCCTGGTTAGGAAAAGATCTTGAAGATCGACCCTTGTTAAGTCCCGATCTGCTTCAGAAAAAAGTGTTTCCGAAAATGAATGATGATAAACCGGTTGTGTTTATTTTAATTGATTGTATGCGGTATGATCAGTGGCTGCTTTTCGAAAGAATTTTAACGGAGTACTATTCCATCGAAACAGATTTTTACTACTCAATACTTCCCACTGCTACTCCGTATTCCAGAAATTCAATTTTTTCGGGGCTGCATCCACTGGAGATTAAGACAAAATACCCACAGTTGTGGTCTATGGGTCAGGATGAAACTTCCTTAAATCAGCACGAAGAAGAACTTTTAAAAAAATATCTGAAGAGATATCATCTTTCTGATCAGGTGAAATACGAAAAAATTATCCGTCCTGAGGATGGAAAAAAAATAGCCGATAGAATTTCGAATTATACACAAACGCCACTTTCGGCTATTGTTTACAATTTTGTTGATACACTTGTTCACAGCCGGTCCGATTCTGAGGTGATAAAACAGCTTTCTCCGGATGTCCCCGCTTTTCGGGATTTGACTGAAACATGGTTTCAACACTCATCACTCCTGCAAATTTTTAAAGAACTGGCTGCACAAGATGTAAATGTTGTGGTTTCAACGGATCATGGAGCCGTTAGGGCATTGCGTGACACCAAAGTGTTTGGCGACCGTGATGCAGCAACAAATTTGCGTTATAAGTACGGCCGAAATTTAAAGGCAGAAGAAAACGCGGCGATTTATATCGACAAGCCAGAAGAGTATATGCTTCCGGTTGATCCACCCGCGAATACTTTTATCATTGCTAAGGAAGACTATTATTTTGTGTATCCAACAAATTACCACAAATTTCAAAATATGTATATGGATACCTTTCAGCATGGTGGTGCTTCAATGGAAGAGATGATTCTCCCTGTAGCTACGTTGAAACCCCGATCTTGATGTAATGGAAAAAAAGGTAAGCCGCAGCGAAGAAGAAACCATGCAGATTGCTGCAGGTTTTGCGCAGAAAGTGAACGCCGGCGATATAATCTGCCTGCAAGGGGAACTTGGATCAGGAAAAACACACTTTGTGAAAGGCTTTGTTAGAGCTTTTGGTATCGACTCAGAAGAAGTTAGAAGCCCTACATATACGCTGATAAATGAATACCTGTCAAACCCTCCCATATATCATTTCGATTGCTATAGAATTGAAGATCCAATGGAAGCCATAGAGTTTGGGGCAGAAGAATATTTTTATGGAAATGGCGTTTGCGTAATCGAATGGCCTGAGCGCATCAAATCTATTTTACCAGATACAGTTCAAACTATTATATTTGAAACAACCGGGGAAAACAGTAGAACCATTATATTTGAAGCAAGTAATTAGATGGCAACAAAAAATCGTCGACTCTCTTATCGATTAGACCTGCTCCCGGTAATTTTACCCTACCACAGAAGAGCTGTAAACATTGTTCAAATGGGCGATTTGGTCTATTATGGGCCCTCACCCGAATATTATGGTATCGGTGAAGTTGTAGATACCGAAGAAAATTTCTGTATTGTTGATTTTAGAGGAACCGGACTCCTTGGAATCCAAAAAGATGCGTTTGCCAATAAATATATTATACCCATCCATAAATTGAATTTGGGGCACATTTTAAAAGGAACGTAGCAGTTTTAACTTCTCTCATGATGGTTTATAAATTCCCTGTAAGAATGTTTGATACTGTTTAAAACTGAAATGCTCTTGAACATATTTTACTGATCGGTTTGATCTTTCTTGAGATCTTCTCGTTGGATATTCGTTTAAGCATTTTACCAACGAACGAACGGATCCGGGTTCAGCTAAAAAACCTCCGCAATTTTCAATAAGAAGTTCTGCTCCTCCTGTTTTAGTGGCGATAACCGGAAGTCCCGTAGCTAATGCTTCTAAAAGAGACACGTTAAACCCTTCTGATCTGCTGGGTAAAATATAAGCGTCTGCCGCATTGTAATAGTTAACTAACTCGTTACGGGAAATCGGGTTGTAAAAGGTGATTGGATCACCCTTCATAGATTCTGTTTTAGAGGTGATTAACTTGCCATAATTTCTTTTTCCCGGCTGACCAAGTATATGAAAGTGTAAATCATTTCTGTTTAAGTCACGAATTGTATCTAAAAGACAATCAATCCCTTTTTCGAAACGAATATTGGCAACTGTAAAAAAGTTGATTTTCGACTCGTCCCAACCCAAAGCTTTTTTTGAACGAAGGCGGACTTCTTTTGCAGGAATTAAAAACTGTTTTGTATTGATGTAGTTATAGCTTACTTCAATATTTAGATCAGGAAATATTTTTAAAATATCATCTTTCAACCGAGGCCCGCTTACTAAAAGAGTATCAGCAGAAGAAAGAACTCTCTTAATAATTGGGAGTAATTTAGGTTGAGATATCGTCTGGTACCAATCTCCTCTGTGAATAGTCAGTACAGTTTTATATCCAAATTTGTTTAATTCCGGGATTGCTAACCCGGATGGATAGATCCAATGAAGATGTACAATGCATTTATCCGAAGGGGGAAGAAAATTCAGTAACTTTTTAGTAATGTTTTTTTGTACCCGTTTGGGACGTAACATTTTTGGAATAGAGATATAGTGAATTCTCTGCCCTGATTCTGAGTCGAGTAGTGTGCTGTTTTGTAGCTTATGACGTCTTGTAAATGGAATCAACCTTGGTGTGGGAATAAGCAGCTCTGGAGTGATTCCGTCCATTTTTTTAACCACATCAAAATGATCTTTAACAAACGTATGTATGTACGGTTGTTCTGCCGATGGATAGTTATGTGACACGATAAATACCTTCATACAGAACGGTTTATTTTGGTTGATGCTGTTCAAAATTAGTCGCAGAAACCCATGTAAAAATGCTATGTAGAATATATACGAAAATCTGTCCGGCAACCATCAGCCGAAGTGCAGTATAAAAGTCAAAATAGATATATCCGACATACAGACTAACAAATCGGATAGTTAAAGATAGGATCGAAAAAAGAGTCATATATTGAATATGAGTGAAGATTTATTTGTGGATCAGCTTTTCAAGCTCATGTAATAATTTTTTGGATGCTTCTTTCCGTGAATAATTATTTTGGATAAATGTTGTTCCATCAATAGACATTTTCTTTAGAAGGGTGGGTTTACTTTTTAGTTCTTTGATGGTGTTAGCTAACAGAGCAGCATTTTCAGGCTCAATTGTAACGGCTGCTTTGCTACGGATTCCAATCTTCTCATTAGCTCCTTTCCCACAGGTAATGACCGGAGTTCCGCAGGCCAAGTATTCATAAAATTTGACCGTGATGATTGATTCAAATGCCTTCGATTTAACGATAGGATTAATGGCCAGATCAAAACTTGAAATGTAGGATGGAATTTTTTGGTGGCTTTTGAGCCCAATCCAATCCAGATTATTGGGTTTAATTGAGGATATTAAATCTGTCAGTTCATTATATTTCCTGCCATCTCCAATAATTACAAACCGAATGGAGGGATCGTCTTCACATAGTTTAGCTGCTTCTACAAAGGTTTTTAAATCATGAATGAATCCTAAAGAACCTATATACCCCACCCTAAATGTTAATTTATCATATTTTCCATCCATTTTGTTTTCGGGTTGATCAATTTTTTCAAAAAGAGATACATCAACACCATTTGGAATGGTAACGACCGGCGTTGAACCGCTGCGGTTACGTATAATTTCTTCTGCTGGTTCCGTAACAGATACTATTAAATCTGCACTGGAATAGATCCATTTTTCAATCAACTGACCCACTCTATAAAGGAAGGAATTGTTTTTGTGAGTAGGTAAAACCACATCAGGCCAGATATCACGTATTTCTATTACAAATTTTGTCCCTATAATTTTACTCAACATTAAGCCGGAAATACCGACAAATGCAGGAGGGGAACTTGCGTAAATCAAATCATATTTTTTAGGATTTTGAAGAACATAAAAAAATCCGGACATCATAAATGAGATATAGAACCATAGCTGTTCGGCGAAATGGCTTCTTTTGTTAACCGCAGACCATACTCTGTGAATTGTAAGGCTTTTGTGAACCTCCTCTTTGTAGTTCCGTTTGTCTCTAAAACCATCTTTTAACTCACCATCAGGATAGTTGGGCCTTTCACAAACCACATCAACACTCCAGCCATTTTTAGCTAAATAGCTACTGGTAAACTTGCTGCGTACAGCACCGGCGCCAATTTCGGGTGGATGATATTGTGATAAATAAAGTAGGTTCAACATGTATGTTTAAACTCGAATTATTTACTCTTTCTTGTAATAACCACACCGGCTACCGTTATAGCAGATCCAAGATATTGGAGTGAGCTTAAGGATTCGTTTAATAAAATGATTCCAAAAATCACCCCGAGTACCGGCACAAGGTTTTGATAGACTGATGTTTTTACCGGGCCAACTTTTACTATTCCATTATTCCAAATCAGGTAGGCAAGTCCAATTGATAATGCTCCACTGTAAATAACTCCGCCATACGCCGGTACTGAAACCTCGTTCCAATTTGTACTGCCTGCCACAAAAAACGAAATAATTGTTAAAGAGATGGCACCAACAAGTGTCATCATTGCAGAAAACTGGAGAGGTGTATAGTCTTTTAGAAAATTTTTAGAGCGAATGGTATAAATAGCCCAGGTTATTGCTGCCAGTACAATAATGACAACTCCCGTAAACGTATCGGAAGCAAAATTAAGGGAATTCTCCCCACCCAATATTATGGCGGCAACTCCGACAAAAGCGAGGGTTACGCCCATGAATTTTAACCAGGACATCTGTTCATCAGAAAAGAAATGGGAGAAAATGGCGATCCAGATTGGAATAGTTCCAAGCATAACGGCCGCATTGGCAGAAAGGGTTAAATCTATCCCCACAATAAACAGCCATTGATACAAAAGATTTCCAATCAACCCGATGAAAATTAACGGGACCCAGTCTTTTTTAGGAATAGTAAACCATGCTTTTTTCCAGAATACAATTCCCAAAACCAATAGGGTAGCCAAAATAAATCGTGCAGAATTAAAACTGTAAGGTTCTATTTCTGACAAACTTGCTTTAATGACTGAGAAATTAAGCGCCCAAATAAAAGCAATACAAAACAGAGCGACATCAGTAAGAGGGATACGGCGATTTTTGATCATATACATTTTTTTTTGAGGCGGGAAATATAAACATATCTACCTCTCTATATCTTTTTTAATTCTGTAAAATGTGTATAAAAATTCTAAATAAACTTATTGGATGTAATTGGATAAAGTCATAGTTTTGTGACCTTAATTCAAAAAATGACTTGTAGTCAAAAATGACAAAATTATCCCGCAAAGAGCGCGAACGGATACAAAGGCGCGAGATGATACTTGATGTTGCAGAAGAAACCATTATAAAACATGGTTTTGACAATGCAACCATGGACGAAATTGCTGAAAAAGCAGAAGTAGCTAAAGGAACTCTCTACAATCATTTTAAAAGTAAAGCACACATTTATATTGCTATTTGTGAGCGTGGGTCAAGTAAGCTGAACGACCAAATGGCGAAAGTGCTTACAAGAGATCTATCAGGTTTAAAAATGGTTGAGGAGTTAGGGAACACCTATTTGAACTTTATAAAAGATAATAGTCAGTATTTTTATGCTTTTAACTTTTATGAGAGTATTGTTAGAGACAAAAAAATTGAATCAGGTGATATTATAAACCAGTGCAAAGTGAATACAAAAGAAGCGATGACTTATATCGTTCGAGCCTTGCAAATTGGTATGCAAGATGGGTCTATTGATGATTCATACAACCCTCAAGAATTAGGGCTGATTATTTGGGGGGCATCAAAAGGGATTATCAATATGGTATTATTGAAGCAAAGTAGCAGCGAGTTCGAAGTTTTAAATGAAGTAGATTTTGATCTCGAGTCGATTATGAAAAACTTTATCCACTTGGTTGGCACCGGATTGATAAAAAATTGACTGAAAGTCATAATAATTTGAAACTTCTACTTTTACATCACGTAATTAAATTTTTGAAACGAACGAAAGAAAATCACGGTCAATAAAATATGCATCGAAATATAGTAGTTCTAAAAAGCTTCGTTGTGCTTTCAATAATGCTTCTTGCCAATAGCTTTGTAAATGTACAGGCGCAAGAACAAGAAAGAGAGAATGATTTTCCTAAGGAGATCACTATTACTGTTGAAGAGGCTGTACAGATAGCATTGGTAAATAATTATATGCTAAGAAAAGGCATTTTGGATATCGAAACGGCTGATCAACAAATTCGTGAGGCATGGGGAGCAGTGTATCCACAAGTAAATGCAAGTGGAACATACACACGGAATGTGGTGTCGCCTAACCCTTTTGCAGGTTCTGATGCCGGAGGGTTGTTTGAGTCGTTTGGCGCAATAGATTGGCTGGCATTCAACGAAGGTGCGCGAACAGATGGAGATGCCGGAACAGATCCTATTTCATTTGATGAGTATATGGAACGGCAGCAACAAGGATACGAAGATTCAGGTATTACCCCGCCCGGAGGGCAAGACAATCCTTTCTCAGTCGAGAATCAGTTTGAATTTGGTGCTTCGGTAACGCAGGCGTTATATAACGGGGCTGCTTTTGCTGCAATTAAGGGAGCACAAAGCCTGCGTAATATCAACGAAAGCCAAGCTCAACTCGATCAGCAGCAGGTTATCGATGATATCAAAAACGCTTTTTATAATGCCCTTTTAGCCAAAGAGCAGACTGACGTTTTAGAAACCAGTGTAGAACGCTTGCGCAATACAGTTGAGGAAACACGCGCGTCCGTTGAGGCGGGTGTGCTTTCGAAAAGTGATAGAATGAGCGCCGAAGTGGAGCTTGTGAATATTGAGACAGATTTGATTGAAGCAAAAAATCAAGCCGAACTGGCGGTTAAAAATTTGAGCCTGCAATTGGGTATTCCAGTTCAAACAAATGTACAGCTACGGGGAGCTCTTGAGTTTTCTGAAGACATAATGCCGAACCTTTTGGATAAGGAGGAAACCTATCGAATGGCAATAGGGCAACGTCCCGATTTAAATCAAGCGGATGAACGTTTAGGGCTGTTAGATGTAAATAGAAATATTACCCGCTCGCAATACTTTCCAACGGTAAATGCATTTGCAAATGCAGCATATGTAGGTCAGCTGCCCGATGATCGCACCGCAATCTCTCAGGTTCAGGGTGAGCAGTTTCGGTTTCAGTCCGAACAACGTGGTTTTTTTAGCGAATCTTATTGGAACCCTGCTGTGGCCGTAGGGATTTCACTAAATTGGTCAATTTTTGATGGGTTTCAGCGAAGTGCTCAAGTTCAGCAAAACACCATCGAAATCCGACAGGCAGAGATTGATAAAGAGTTTTTGAAAAATTCAATCTATTTGGAAGTTGATCAGGCCATTAAAGAATTAGAAACCGCCTACGAACGGATAGTGAGTCAGCAGCGAAATATTGAACGAGCTGAAACCAACTACGAGTTTGCAAGAACCCGGCTTCAGGAAGGGGCAGGCACACCATTGGAAGAAAGACAGGCATCTTCACTATTAGATCAAAGTAGGCTGAATTACCTCTCTGCCGTGCATAGTTATGTTACGGCGTTGAGCGGTTACGAAAAGGCAATTGGAAAACCAGCTGTAGAAATTAATGAATAAATCACCCATCAAATCTATGTACAGACCATCACAGTTATTCTTTTTTATCATTCTTATCGGGATTATATCTGCGTGCAATTCGGATGAAACAGCGGTAGAAAACACAGAACAGGAAGATCGAACACCTCAATCTTCGGTAGAAACCGTAACAGTAACACCGGGCTCGTTTGATGATTACTTCCGCCTTACGGGAACGGTTGAAGCCCTCGAAGATGCTACGATTTCATCAGAAACGAACGGCAGAATTATGAGCATCCTCAGCCGTGGAGAAACGGTTGCAGAAGGTGAAGCTATTGCTCAGATTGATGACCGATTAATTCGCTCGCAATACGAATCTGCCCAAACCGCTTATGAACTTGCAGAAGATTCATTTAACCGGCTCGAATCTTTATACGCCGATTCTATTATCAGTACACAAGATTTTAATGCAGCACAAGCTCAGCGCGATCAGGCAAGGGCACAGCTAAATCAAGCCGAAAAGCAGCTGGATGATGCAAATATAAACGCTCCCTTCAATGGACGGGTTGAGGAACGTTTTGTTAGGACCGGTGAACTGATCAGCCCGGGAATGCCGGTAGTTAGATTGGTGAATACAGATAAAGTGCTGATAAATGCAGGAGTCCCTGAGCGGTATTCGTCAGACATAATTATGGGTACACCGGTTAGGGTAAATTTTACTTCCTATGAGGGTGAGGCCATTGAAACGAAAGTATCGTTTATCGGGAATGTAATTGATCCTAATACACGAACTTTTCCCGTAGAAATAGAGATCAACAATGCGAATGCAAATCTTAAACCCGAAATGGTGGCTGAAGTGCAAATGAAGCGTCGTACAATAGATAATGCCATAATTATTCCCCGAACGGCTATTGTTCGCGATGAAAATGCAGTAAATGTTTTTATTGCGCGCGCAGAAGAGGGCCGAAAAATTGCCGAATTAGTGCAGGTGCAAACAGGTCGCGCCTCAGGAGCTTTAATCGAGATTGTAAAAGGACTTTCGGAGGGGGATGAAGTGATCGTAGCCGGAATGAGAACTCTTAGTGTGGGTGATCGGCTGAATATTTTGAAAAATTCAACCAGTGTAGAACGGGCTCAAGAACTTCAACGAAGTGATTCACCTACCACATCGTTTTAAACGTAATTTGGAATAGACTTCCACAAAAATTATATGAAATTAACTGAACTAACTATAAAGAATCGAACGGTAATTGTAGTTCTCACGGCAATCTTATTCATTGCAGGTGCATTTAGCTATAGTTCAATTCCGAAGGAATCGAACCCGTCTATTGAAATCCCAATATTTATTGTCAATACGGTTTATCCCGGTATCAGCCCATCGGATATGGAATCGTTGATAACGCAACCCATTGAGCGCGAGTTACAGGGAATAAATGGCGTTAAGGAAATTCGATCAACCACTACAGAAAGTTTTAGCAGTGTGGTTGTGGAATTTGATTTAGATGTGCCACTCTCCGAGGCCAGCCAAAGAGTGCGGGAGCGGGTAGATCTTGCACGTACCGAACTTCCACCGGATGCAGAAGAACCTTTCATTGTGGAGATAGATCTGGATGATGTACCTATTACCACAATTAACTTATCGGCCAATTATTCTACTTCTCGATTAACGGAAGTTGCCGAACGTCTTCAGGATGAATTAGAAGCACTTTCGGGTATTCGTGAGGTTGAAATTCTTGGAAATGTAGAGCGTGAAGTTCAGGTAGATGTAGATCTTGGCGCATTAAATGGATATAACCTTGCTTTTGGACAGTTAGTTGGCGCCATTCAAAATCAAAATATTACGATTCCTGGTGGAGATGTTGATGTAGATATGTTTAGCTATCTCGTTCGGGTAAGTGGAGAATTTGATGAACCAACAGAAATTGAAAATCTGGTGGTTTCACAGCCTAATGGAGGTAATGGAGAAGAACCAGAGGCACCCGGACTTGTTTATATGCGCGATGTGGCGGATGTATTTTTTGGGTTTAAAGATCGGGAAAGTTTCGCTCGCCTTCGAGCTTATCAGATAGAAGAAAATGGAAGTATGGTTAACCTTGATGATTCAGAAATCCAGGATCAGGAGGTAATCAGTTTAAATGTGAAAAAGCGTCCCGGTGTAAATATTTTAGACACTGTGCAGGATGTATTGGCGATAACAGATGATTTTCCGTTGCCAACAGGTACAAATGTTGTAATTACAGGCGACCAAAGTGAACAAATTGTAGATCTTATTTCAGATCTGGAAAACAGTATTATCAGCGGTATGCTGTTTGTTGTTTTGGTGCTGGTATTTTTCCTTGGAATACGAAATGCATTATTAGTGGCCACAGCGGTTCCGTTATCTATCTTTATTGGATTTATCGTTTTATTTGGACTCGGATATTCTGCCAATTTTATTATTCTCTTTAGCTTGATTATTGCCTTGGGCCTCTTGGTTGATAACTCGGTAGTAGTGGTTGAAAATATTTATCGCTACAGAGAATTGGGGTACAGCCGGTTTGAGGCCGCCAAAGTTGCCACAGATGAAGTAGGGTATGCTTTAATTGCAGCTACAGCTACATTGTTAGCCGCATTTATCCCGATGACTTTCTGGCCCGGTATTATTGGCCAGTTTATGGGGTATTTACCGCTTACATTAATTATTGTGCTTTTATGTTCACTCTTTGTGGCACTTGTACTGTATCCGGTATTGACCGCCTACCTCGTACGGCTTGATGATGAAGAGTCGAAACCCAAAACTCCATTGGTGAAAGGTATTCTTCTTGGGATAACTATTTTTGGGTTAGTAGCGATAGGAATGGCAAACATGAATACACTGATTGTATCGGTGCTTACAATTTTGTTTTTCTACTTTATCTATAGATATCTAATCAAGCCTGCTTCCAAAAAGTTTTCAGAAGAACAGCTGCCATATGTAATTGAACAGTATCAGGTATTTTTAAACTGGATGTTGGAAAGAGACTATTCACAAAAGTACGCTCTTTTAAGAAATACAGCCGCATTGGGAAGCTTAACTCTTGCTGTGGTGCTTGGTATTATGGGCGGTTTGATTCAGCTTATATCACCGGCGGGTTCAGCATTATTAATCGCTGCCGGTGTTTTTGCTGGCATTGGCCTTCTGATGATTATCGTCCATTTTATAGAAGCGATCTTTAAAGGAGGTAAACTTTCAATAATGAGTGGACTGGCTTTGGGAGGATTTATTGCTCTAATATTGGCTTTAGTCTCCTTAGGGCAAACTGTTGAACTCTCCGTTTGGATCAATTTGCTTCTGTTGCCAGTTGTAATTGTAGTTATCGGGTTTCTTGGAACATTCAGGAAATCGGATGCCCCAATTATACTAACGGATAATCGCGCCCTGCTTCTAAACGGGGTGATGGGAGTGTTAATAGCTATTTTTGGATTGTTTGCGATTGCCCCATCAGGCGTTGAGTTTTTCCCGGAAACAGATCCTGCTCAGATAACCATCGAATTGGAAGGTCCAATAGGAATGAATGTAGAAGCAAGTAATTCTATTGCCAAAGATGTGCAGCAGCAGTTATACAACTTGATGGCTGAAGATCCGGCGGTTAAAGCCAACATCGAAAACATTCAGATTAATGTAGGGGTGTCCGGCGATCCAATGTTTGGTGGTGGAGGTCAAAACCCCGAAATGTCGAGACTTACCGTAAATCTTGTGGACTATGGTGAACGGGCTGAATCTTCATCTGAAACCATTTCCAAATTCCGTGAAGTAATAACCGATATTCCGGATGTACGAGTAAATATAGACGGGCCACAAGTGGGTCCTCCAACCGGCGCACCTGTAAATATTGAAGTATCAGGAGAAGATTTTGATGAGATTACCCGTATTTCCCGCGAATTAACACAACGGCTTTCAGAAGCATCAGCAACTGGAGAAATTCCCGGTTTGGTTGATGTTCGAAATAATGTCTCAGGTGGCTTACCGGAATATCGCATATTGGTAGATTATGAAAATGCGAGTCGTTTTGGGTTAAATATGAGTGAAATCGGACAAACCATACGAATAGCCAATAATGGGTTGGAAGCCAGCAAGTGGCGCGATGGTGAAGATGAATACGATATCACTGTTCGCTTAAGGCCTGAGGATCGCCAGGATTTGGAAAGTCTTGCAAACTTAAATATCAACTCAATGGGTACTTCAGTGCCTCTTGTTTCAGTTGCGACTTTCGAGGAAGGAACAGGCCTTGGCTCTATTACCCGCCTAAACCTTCAACGAACAGCAACGGTTGAGGGGCGGGCGGCACCGGGTTTTAGCGGACCGGAAGTGCTGGCAAGAACCCAGGAAGTATTGGCAGAATATAGAACAGATCTTCCACCGGGGTATATAATGGAGTATACCGGTGAAGGAGAAGATCAGGAAGAAGCGTTCGGATTTTTAACCACTGCGTTAATGGTCGGTTTTGCACTAATTTTTCTCGTAATGCTTGCGAAGTTTAATAACATAGTATCACCCTTTATTATTATGACAGCGGTGGGATTAAGCTTAACAGGAGTATTACTCGGATTGATTCTTACCCGTACTTCCTTTGGCTTGATGACATTTATCGGAGTTATATCTCTGGCCGGAATTGTTTGTGTAAATAACATTGTACTGCTCGATTATGTGAAACAACTCACAGAAGAGGGAAAGAAGAAAAAAGACGCCATTATCGAAGCCGGTGTAATTCGTTTCAGACCTGTTATTTTAACTGCCCTTACCACAATTTTAGGGTTGGTACCACTAACCTTTGGAATTAACGTTGATTTTGTAGGCCTGTTTACGGACCTCGATCCTAATTTGCAATTTGGATCAGAAAGCACCGCGTTTTGGGGACCAATGGGAATCGCGATTATCAGTGGGTTAACATTTGCCACATTCTTGACCCTTGTGGTTGTGCCGGTTCTGTATTCAGCATTTGATTCTCTTGCAGGACGCATGCGATCCAAAGCGTAATTGAAGTGATTAATTTCTTGTATGAGTGGATTACATTCTTACAAGAAGCTTCAATTCTATATGGTTTCTCCCTGCTTGATTCTTTATTTTTAAAGTCATCCATAAAAGCAATCCCGTAGATTTGATTCAGAGAATACAGACCATTTTTCTTGCACTTGCTGCTATTTTAAATTGTGGCGTGTTTTTTACGCCCATCTATCGTCACACATTAAACGATCCTTCTGCCTGGATTGGCATTAGCTTTGCGATATTTCTTACGGGCGCAATGTTGGTCAGTTTTGCTGCAATCTTCTTTTACAGCAATAGGCCCAATCAAATAAAATGGGTTAAAATGGCTATCTATTTTCAAATAGCTGCGCTGGCAATTGCCGTGGGGGTTTTATTTACACTGGGCGGTTTTGGAACCTTTTTATGGAGAGAAGTTGCCAGCATAGGATTGATTGCAACCGCTCTTGTTTTGATGTGGACCTCTATTCGGTACATCAAAAAAGATGAAGAATTGGTTAAATCCATGGACAGAATTCGGTGAGCACTTCATCAAGCCAAGAAATTCCCATTGCAAAAGTTGTCACTCTGCTTGTTGTAGGCCTGATTACGTTTGGGATAGCCCCAATTTTGGTTCGGTTTGCTACAGATACTGAACCTATTGCCCTTGCACTATTACGTACCGGATTTTCAGTGCTTTTTCTGCTCCCCTTTTGGTTGGTAAAACGACAAAAATATTCCGATCTAAAACAACAGGGAGTTAAAATGTGGCTGATGGTAGCGGCAGGGGTTTGTTTAGGAATGCACTTCACGTTTTGGATTGCCTCACTTCATTATACGTCTGTTGCTTCGGCTTCTGTATTGGTGACCATGCATCCCGTAATGCTAATTGTTGCGGAAAGCCTGATTTTTAAACGAAAATTTCGTCTGCTGGTTTGGATAGGAGTATTCATTTCATTTACAGGATCTGCGCTATTAGGTTTGGCCGATGATGTGAGCCTTGATGCGTTTCCTCAAGCTCTATTAGGAAACGGATTGGCATTTACCGCCGCCGTTATTTTTGTAGCCTATTTTATGCTGGGCAGAAAAATCAGGCAACATGCTGAGTGGATCGACTATGTATTTTATGTATACGGATACGCAGCGATTACCTGTGGGATTCTTACAATAGTTTGGATCGGTGGATTACCGGTAATTAGTTACACGGCATTATTGGTTGGAGTTGCATTGGCAATAGGTCCCACTATAATTGGCCACGGTTCTATGAACTATGCTGTAAAATATGTTTCACCCACACTATTATCGACATTAATTCTATCTGAAGCTATTTTCGCCGCAATTGCTGCCTATTTTATATTTAATGAAATGCCTTCTATTCTCTCAATAGGTGCTATGTTTGTCATTTTAGTAGGAGTTACCATGACCTGGATAAAAAGAGTAAAACCCGCGCAAATTGAACCTTAAACTATTCTAACTTAGAAGATGAAAAATTAGGTGTAACTTTGGTGATTACGATCAAATAAGGTACTTTTATAAAATAAAAAAAGAGAAAATAATGCTCTTTAATATAGGTTAATACAGGTTTTAGGATTTAAAAAGAACTAAGTTATTGACGGTAAACGATTTTATACGTAACAGCGTTAAACACATGACTTTAACAACGGTGTTATTTACCCCCACTATTTAAAGCTTTAATAGGGGCGGCTCAACAGGAACCAACCTGTACCATATGAAACATACCCGATACAAATTTAAACGCTCAGTAAACTACCGGGAAATTACTATTGTAGTTTTCCTCTCACTGTTCCTCGCCTGTGGCCAAACCCAAGTGGAGGAAACAGTAACTGAAGAAGTTGTAGAAAATGATTTAGGGATATCTGTATTTGACCCGGTTGAGCGTGATTTTTCAGATATTAAAAATCGCGGTGTCTTTAGGATGATAACCCAGTATAGTTCTAATACGTACTTTCTAAATCAAGGAATAGAAGTAGGGTTTGAATATGAGCTTATTAGAGAGTTTACAAGAGAGAATGATCTTGCCCTGGAAGTGGTAATTGTAGGGCCTGATGAAAATCCGTTTGATCTGCTTAACAGTGGAGAAGGGGACGTAATTGCCGCTAATTATACCATCACACCCGAGCGAGAAGAGTATGTAAACTTTACGCGCCCGTATAATTTTGTAGATCAGCTTATTGTATTCTCTGCTGAATTGGAAACTGTTCCAAATACTCTTGAGGAACTTGCTGTATCCCAAATTCCCATTTCAGTTCGTCGTAACAGCTCTTACTATAGTAAATTGATGGAGTTGGTAGATCAGGGGTACGATTTGAATATTCAAATTATTCCGGACGAACTGGATACAGAAGCAACATTGGTGGAAGTCGCTACCGGAGATTTAATGGCAACAGTGGCTGATGATAATATGTTTGATGCGGCCAACCGTTATATGGATGGTTTGTTTGCAGGGCCAAAAATTACCGAAAAAGATACTATTGCATGGGCTATTCGCAAAAATTCATCCGAATTAGAGACAAGAATGAACCGTTTTTTATATAAACATTTTCGAATTACGGAGGATAGAGATGAGCCAAGGAGATCCGCGTTCCTAAATATTTTGCAGAAGCGATATTTCCAGGAAAGTCAGCAAATAGCTCAATATTATAATCCCGAATGGCAGTATCAAAGTATTGGTACTATTTCCCCTTATGATGAAATGATTCGTATGGTTGCAGATTCTGCAGGGTTAGATTGGCTGTTGGTTACGGCTATGATCGCACAGGAATCAGAATTCAATCCTAACAGCAAGAGCTGGGCCGGCGCAGTTGGCTTGATGCAGATTATCCCTCGGTTCGTTACAACCGAATATGAACAGCTATACGACCCTGTAACAAATATTAAGGAGGGAACCCGGATCATAAAAGAGCACCTTAGGCACTATGCATATATGGACAGCACCAACCAATGGGCGTTTGCGCTGGCTACTTACAATGCAGGGATGGGGCATGTTGCTGATGCGCGGCGATTGGCAATTGATGGTAATAAAGACCCAAATGATTGGGAAGATGTTTCTGAAGCGTTACTCAAACTTATGCAACGGCGATATAACCAAAATGCAAGACATGGCTTTGCAAGAGGGATTGAAACCGTACAATATGTAAATGAAATTAAGAACCGATACCGTACCTACGAAGCCATTATGGCACTTTCGGAACGCCATCAAAACAGAAGCTTATCCGAAACAATGGAAAGTCGGCTTAACTGACTTTAAAAATCAGAAGTGTCAGGTCATCAAACTGATGGCCATCGGTAAATAGATTTACCTCGTGGATTATCTGGTCCTGAATGTAACGGGCAGACCTGTCTCGATGTTTAAGAATACATTCCTTAAGCTTTTCTTCACCAAACTCCTTTTCTCCTTCTACAGTTTGGGCTTCATTTACGCCATCGGTATATAAAACAACAATATCTCCTTGCTTAAGAGGGATATCGGTTTCTTGATAGGGAGCCATTGCTTGAAGTGCCCCTAAAAGCAGGCCTCCTTTGTCGAGTTCTTGGAATTGATCGGATTCCTGAGGTAGATGGAGAGGCGGATTATGGCCGGCATTTACATATTTAAACAGTTGTTTGTCTTTTAAAAACTTTCCCCAAAAAAAGGTGATAAATTTATCACTTGGGGTATTTTTGAAAATCAGATTATTAATCCGTTCCGTGGCTTTTGCCAGTGTTATATCAACCGGCAATAGAACGTGAAGCATAGATTGGAGGTTTGCCATCAACAAAGCTGCCGGAAATCCTTTGCCGGTTACATCGGCAATAGCAAAAACATAGTTGCCATCGGGGGTTTGAGCAATATCAAAATAATCGCCACCCACCTGACTCGATGAAATTGTTATTGCTGATAAATCCAGACCTTCAACCTTTGGGATAGGATTTGGCAGCAGTCCGTTTTGGATTGATTTGGCAATGGAAAGTTCTTCTTCCATCCGCTCTTTTTCAATCTGCTCTTCAATCAGATACGTTTTTTGGATAGAGATAACCGCAAGGTTGGAGAGGGATTTTAAAAAGTTAAAATCCGCCTCTGTGAACGGTTTGTTGTTTGCCCGTTTACCAACACCAATAACCGCAATTTTCTTGTTTTGGATAGATATTTCTATAAGAGCGGCAATATCATTTTTCTTCAAAAGGGGAAACTTGTCCGCTAAGTCTTCATCAACGCTTACTATATTTTCTGTCAGTTCAAAAATGGATACTGCTGTCTTTTCTAAAATGGGATTTGATAAGTTACTTGAAGCCAATACCTCAACAGAATCCGTATTTTTATACAAGAGAAAAAACGAGCGTACAAATAGCTGACCAAGCAAAGCGAACTTGAAAATCCTCGATATTTTCTCTCTGTCTACCAATAGGTTAAACTCTTTAGACAGATCAAACAGCGTGTTTAATTCATGAATTCGATGATCTAAATTCTGATTCGTTGTTTTAAGCTCTTCAAACATTTCTGAATTCGCAATCGCAGCAGAAGAGATAATGGACAGGCTTTCAATAAATTCAAGTTCGGATTGTAGCATCGGTTTATCCACAGCTTTTTTACTGATAAACAGATAACCGATGTGCCGATTTACAATTCGCAGGTTAAAAAACGTGCTCCCGGTCATATTTGATATTAATTCGGGTACCTCATCTTTACACGAATCATAAGAAATGTGCGAATGATTGATGTTTGATTTACTAAACGAGAGGGTTACAGTTTCTCCCTGTTCAAATTTAAACGCGCCTTTCTTTTTGGCGAGCGTATACAACCCTGTTTTACTGTCAAACAGCAATATTCCGGCTTTGGGCACCAAAAGTTTACCCATTATAATTAGAAGAAGATTTTGCAGAATAAAATCTTTACTTCTGGATTCTAAAAGCATTCGAGTTGTATCAAGAACTGCTTTTAGTTCAAAACGGGAATTATTTTCTTCAGACGGGGTTGAAGGGGTCAAAATATCACTTCCTGTTTTTACACATTATCATTCTATTTTTCTGTCCTTTTCGGGTGTAAGTCACCTTATCCATGAGGGAATGGATTAAATAAACACCCATACCCCCACGCTTTTTTTGTTCAATCTGTTTTTTGATGTCAGGCTGCTTGTAGGTTCCAAACTCGAAAGTTTTACCTGTGTCGGTGAGAAAAATACATAATTCAGGGTCGTTAAATTTTAAGCTGATGTTGATCTCTTGTGATGGATCATTTTGATAGGCGTGTTTGATAATATTTGTAACTGCCTCATCAACAGCTAAACGAATATCTGCAATTTGATCTGCAACAAATCCATACGATTCTGCATGATTGGTAATAAAATCCCTTACATCCGATAGATTTCGGGTAGAAGCAGATATATTAATCTGATATGTGGTTTTGCTATTCAAGAAAGACAATAATTACTTGTTAAAGTTATCAATAGCATCAGATTCATCTTTCAAAATATCATATAGGGCAGGAAAGCCGAGTAAATCAAATACATTATATACCTTGTCATTCATATTGGTAAGCTTTATATCACCTCCATCCTCACGAACGTCTTCGATGTAGGCCATAAACACTCCTAATCCGGCGCTGGCTATATAATCCAGTTCGGTGCAATTAACAATAATTTTACACTTTTTCTGGTTGATCAGGTCTTTCAGGGCATCTTCGAGCTGTGAAGCCGTGTGTGCGTCAAGTTCACCATGCAAATCTATAACGCTGTACCCACTGCGAGTTCTATGATTTATGCTGAAGTTTTTCATTACGTTGCATTATTATTAGTAATCAAGATCTGTCCAATATAGAACTAAGAATGGAAGTGGGAAAGAAAATTACGAGAAGAGAGAAAAGAAGTTTCAAAAAAGGTGAGAAAAAAATAAGGCATCACACGTATCCGGTGTGATGCCCTGACTATTCATCAAGAGAGACGCTACTTGAGCGCAATTGAAAGTAGCGAAAATGTTGGATAATGCGCAACAAAATTCACATAAGTTTCTAATTTATGCGAATTTAGGTAATTAGAAGTAGGTGTTTTTAGCTATACACCTCTTTTCTTTATACTTATTTCTTATTTAGATATCCAGGATTGTACGTTATAATCTTCCTCAAGCTGTTCTTTTAAATCAGTTGCCATTTCAATGGTGTCAAATTGCCCGATACGAATTCGAAACCATAAGTCGCCAACGTCGCTATCTCCATATTCCACAACAAATGCGTGGTCAAAGCCGCGTTCTTTCCATTCTTCAGCCTGTGCTTGTGCTTTCTCTCTGGATCTCCAGGATTCAACCTGAACGGAGTATTCACCATTATCGGAGTATTCAATATCCGGCTCCGCTTCGGCTGCTGCAATGCTATCTGCTTCTGCCTGGGCAATACTATCTTGGCGCATTTGTTCCATTTCTGCTTCGTAAACCTGTTCCAGAGAATCTTGTACGGCCTCCTGATCGTACTCAATTTCTTCTTCGGTTTGTCCACATGCTTGAAAGAGCAAAATCCCCATTAACGCAATACCAATGTAGCTAAGTAAATTTTTCATAAAAAGTTTGTTTTTGAGTGATGATAGGTCCTGAGCGTTTATATTTGAACTAAAATAAAAAACATATTTGATTAAACCTTCATTTATAAAAAACAGTTATAAAAACAAAAGCAGTGGTTTTTTTAGATACGATATTTTTCCTTACTTTATATAGACTGAATTTAAATAAGAGCTTTCGCTTTAACAGATATTGATCAAACAAGATGTTACTTGAAGTCAAAAATATTGTCAAAGAATTTGAAAAAGACAATCCTGTTGTTAAAAATGCTTCATTTAGTGTAGCCCGGGACGAAATATTTGCCCTTTTGGGACCAAGCGGTTGCGGAAAAACAACTACACTTCGTTTAATTTCGGGTTTTGAAAAACTGAATAGTGGTGAAGTTTATTTAAACGATAATCTACTGTCATCAACCCGGACCCATATCTCTCCGCAAAAAAGAGGGGTCGGTTTTGTTTTTCAGGATTATGCCCTGTTTCCACATATGTCCGCTCTGGATAATGTGGCTTTTGGACTTAAAAATTTACCCAGGCATAAAAGAAAAGTATTTGCCGAAGAAGTGTTGTGCCGAACAGGAATGGGTGATTTTAAAGATCGAAGCCCGATGGACTTATCCGGTGGGCAACAACAGCGAGTAGCATTAGCCCGTGCCATTGCACCGGAACCGGAATTGATATTGTTAGATGAACCATTCTCTAATTTAGATGCAATGCTTCGAACCACAACGCGGAAAGAGGTTCGATCGATCATCAAAAAAGCAAGAATGAGTGCAGTTTTAGTGACCCATGATCAAGAAGAGGCACTTTCGTTTGCCGACCGTGTTGCTGTCATGAATAATGGAAGAATTGAGCAGATTGGAACTCCCGAAGAAGTGTACTACAAACCCCGCACCAAATTTGTAGCCCAATTTTTAGGTAAAACAAATCTGTTTGAAGTGAATGTTGAAGACAATGATTTTATTCAGACGAATTTAGGACACGTGAAATTGAACTGCCGTGCAAAAGGGAATGTAACCTGTTCGATCCGTCCAGAGCATCTTACCATTGAAAAACCAAATGGAACCACAGATAATACCAGGCTGGGAATTATTGCCGCAAGAGAGTTTAAAGGGCACGATATTACCTATCATGTAGAGTATGGGGGAGATCGATATATAGTGCATACCGATAACCGAGTGATTTTTGAACCCAGCGATGAAGTTGTGGTTCGACCGCTTGAACCGGCTGTTGTTTTGGAGAATGAAGTCTGAACAAAGGATGATTCCTTGTCGCTAAATAGTTGATATTGTTTGCAACGCTGCCCTCCTTTTTTGCGTACAGGTTGAGAGTTTACATCAAAAAAATCTGTAAGATGAAGTATTTGTTGATTTCTTCTCTTTTTTTATTCGTATTTGTTTCGGCGTTATCTGCACAACCTACGGTGAAGGGTGTGGTAATTGATGCCGATACGCAAGAGACGTTACCTGCAGCTACTGTTTTAATTGAAGACACCTATCGCGGAACCATCACAAATAATGATGGAGAATTTGAATTAAAAGTGAGTGAATTTCCGATAACGATTTCGGTAAGGTTTATGGGGTACGAAACGAAGTCGTTATTTTTGGAAGAACTCCCCGAAGAACTCCTTTCATTTGAATTAAGTAGATCCATAACCGAAATGGAAGAAGTTGTGGTTACAGATCGTGATCCGGGTTTGTCTATTATGGAAAGGGTCATTGAGAGAAAAAAAATATGGCGAGCTAATTTAAACACTTACCAAGCCGAAGCATATACACGCCAGGTTATTGAAAATGATACATCTATCGTATCAATTACGGAAAGCGGTACCCGATCGTTTTGGGATTCTGAACGTGGGCACCGGGAAGTTCAGCTTTATAAACGACAAACATCAAACATAACGGCTGATCAGAATTTTGCCGGAGTACGATTTTTACCCAATTTTTATGATGATAATATAGAAATTTCCGGTTTTGAGATGGTTGGAATCACCCATCCGAATGCATTATCCTTTTATGATTTTAAACTGCTTGAAACCATGCAGGTGGATGACAAGCCGGTCTACAAAATTGAGGTAATCCCCAAACGAAAATTACAACCTACCTTCGAAGGGATTGCCTATGTAGATGGTGTTAATTATGCGCTATTAGAAGTGGATTTAAAGCCCAATGATGTTGTAAGATTTCCACCACCTGTGCAAGAATTTGATCTGGCATATAAGCAACAGTTTAGTAATTACGGGGGAGATTTTTGGCTGCCTGTTGATGTGCGGATCAATGGCACGGTTCGGATTTCTATGATTGGGCTGCGGTTTCCGGCTATAAAATTTAGGCAGACATCCAGAATTTCGGACTATGAGATTAATGTTGAATTACCCGATTCTCTTTACAGAGAGGAAAGAGGTTTGGTAAGGGCAGATAGTTCAGTAGCCACATCAAATTTAACATCCGTCGAAACAGAACGCATTCCCCTTTCAAAAGAAGAAGAGAGCGCCTACGCCGAAATTGACAGTACAAATACACTTGAAAAAGCTTTTAAACCCTCCGGTTTTCTTGCTGATCAACTTGATATGGGGGATGATGATGATTCAGGTTCAGGTATATTTGGTATGCAAAATTTTGTACCTGCCGGAGTTGGAATCAGGTTAGGCTTTAACCGGGTTGATGGGTATCGGCTCGGTGCCGGTTTCGACAGGCGGTTCGAATCTATTGGCTTACACACAAACGTTTTTTTCGATTATAATACCCAACCAAAAAACTGGGATTATGGCTTGAGGCTCGATCAACGGCTTACGTCAAATAGGTTTGCAACGATTCGGATTTTAGGAGGGTACGAAAATATCACCGATCTCAGATATGATTCACGCCTGTATTCTTTATTTATGAATAGTTTTAGCACGCTGATGGGCAGAGAGGATTATTTCGATTACTTCAAAAACGAGCGGATGTTCGGAGGGGTTGTTTTTGAAAGCATTCTTCCCAGAACAGACATCAATTTTGTGTACAATCACGAACGTCATTACTCATACGAGAAAGAAGTTTTTGATTACAGCTTGTTTGACTGGCATAGTACAAGACGCCCAAATCCCAATATTGAAAATGGTGTACTTCATTCTTTTGAGGCAGGTATCGCATATAATGTTGAAAGTTTAAATTATGGATTTGCCGGAAGAAGACAGTTTGAAATAAATGTAGAGTATTCAGATGATCGACTTGGAAGTGATTTCAACTTTACAAATGTAGCTTTTGCTGCTGATTGGTCAATGGAAACCTTATATGGAAGAAGATTATTTGCAAACACCTTGGATGTCCATTTTTCTACAGGCTATGCCTTTGGAGAATTGCCTCCACAGCGATTTGGTGCGGTTGATGGTGTGATTAGTCGGTTTACACCCTTTAGCTCTTTAAAAACAAGAAATGGAACTCCTTATGAAGGAGATCGATACTGGACACTAAGTGTTGAGCATAATTTCAGGTCCATTCCTTTTGAATTAATAGGTTTGCGAGCCCTTTCGGATCGTGGATGGGGCATTATCGTGTTTGGTGGTGCCGGGTATAGTGAGGTAAATAGAGAGAATATAAACTTTCTTCCTATGGTTTCTGATGGCGTTCATTCCGAAGCAGGGATAAGCGTAAACAGCATATTTGGAATCTTAAGGGTCGATTTTGCCAAACGACTCGATAGAAGCGGAAGCTTTATAGGAGTAAGTGTCCCACGATACTTCTAATCTGAATTCTTTTGTTAATTCTTGAACGTAAAAAAATCCCTCACCGAGGTATCGGTATCAAAAAAGACTTAAAAAGGTGGGTGTTTGTATTCAAGATTGCTTTCCTGAACAATCGAAAAAACCAGATTATAATAAAAAAGGCGAGTCAATTTGACTCGCCTTTCTTTAATAACCTTTAAGATCTGTTAAAATTCTTAGTACTCAACTCTGTCTACCGGTTGGTAGGTATCAGGCTCGAAAGGAAACGGATTTAAAGGAATAGATTCCGCTCGTCGGTTTCTTTCGCAACCGGGAGTATCTGAATCTTGCTCAGCTTCAGCACATGGGGTTGGGGCTTTACCCAATCCACGAGACTCAATTCGGTCTTCGCTGATTCCATTTTCTTCGTAGAAATCAACAACGGAATTTGCACGTCGTAGACTTAAACGCTGATTGTACTGATCGCCACCAACATGATCGGTATAGGCATCAACACGAACCCTGAATTGGTCTGACTCCAGAAGCATATCAACATTATCAGAAAGTTGCTGTGCAGCTGCGTCCGTAATATCTGATCGGTCAAAACCAAAATTAACAGTTGTTAATTCTTCGATGAAAGGAGGATCGTTAGGATCTAAAGGATCTGTATCCATTTCAATCTCTTGTCCGTCAGCAAATCCATCGCCATCTGTATCAGGATTCAAAGCATCAGTATCGAACTGACTTGCTTCTTCTCCATCATTAATTCCGTCACCATCGGTATCAGGGTTTAATGGATCTGTTCCGTAATCTGAAACTTCTTCGCTGTCGTTTAGTCCATCATCGTCAGTATCAGGATTAAGTGGATCGGAATTGTACACATTTACTTCATCTCCGTCATTCAGTCCTTCTTCATCCGTATCAGGATTAAGAGCATCGGTTCCGTAATCATTGATTTCGTCAGAATCAGTTAAACCATCATCATCAGTATCTGCGTTGAGCGGGTCCGTTCCGTGTACATTGATTTCGTCGTAATCGTTAAGGCCATCACCGTCTGTATCACGTTCCATGAGCTCTTCGTCAGATAGCGTCATGAGCCATTCGAGGGTTACTGGATCTGGTTCTTCGCTCGGCCCATTGGATGAGCATCCGTAAAATGTAAGACCCGCTAAGAGTAAGCCGGTTAAAATAAGTTGTGATTGTTTAAGCATAAGAGTCTCCTGTGGAGGTTAGAGTGAAAATGAATGATACTAATTTATAAATTCAGGTAAAAAATACATAACCATCAAGCGTAAACAAAAACCTTTTTTGGTTTCTGTATATTAATCGTCATATATTTAGAGCTCTGAAATGGGGCTATAGCTCAGTTGGCTAGAGCGTCGCGCTGGCAGCGCGAAGGTCCAGGGTTCGAATCCCTGTAGCTCCACATATTATATAGTTAACTACTGCTATAATAAGTTTTTAATAAATTTGTTCCTGTAGATTTTAAAGGCTTTTCATAAATATAGAGAGTTCTCAAAGTTAATTGTTACACTATATTTCTTCAAGATATTAAGTTGAATCTTATATTGGGCTGTTGTATGTTCATTAACATTGTTTCAACGTGTTGGTATAAAGAGCTCTATAGATAGAATCAAGTACAGGGAAATGCTCAAGATTAACAGAGATTGGTATAAGTGGATTATAATCCTGTTTTTTCTTTCAGGTATGCTGGAGATGCAGCTATTAGCTCAGTCATCAAACATTTCTCTCGAAGTTGATGTGGAGCCATTATTAATAGATGCTCAATTAATCCAAGTTGGAATCTTTTCTTTTGACTCTGGTGGCCGTGGTGAACGGTTTATGAATATGTACATGCAGAATAATTCCGACTCTACTGTTGAAGGCCTTCATTTGAATGTTTCTTTGAGTAGCCAAAAGGCTGGTACTATTTTAAACTATCAACAGGAAGCTTCTAAATCCTTTTCTCTCAGATCCGGGCAATCTTTTTTTATCAGTAATAACGATTTGGCAAGACAACGTTTACCGGGAGTTGAAGAAGAATTAAGATTTGCTCTTGAGTGGACTAGTAGCGGATTAAACTTCTTGAATAGACTTCAAGGTAGAAGGTATCTTCCGAGTGACGAATACACTATTTCAGTAGAACTTTTCCAGGATAGTAGGCCCGTTGAAAGTTCTTCTTTTACATTCGGGGGGCAAATGCTCGATTCTGAACCTGACCTTTTACTTTTTTCTCCCGGAGATTATGTAGGGTTAGATTTTATAATTAATAATCTTTATCCGGAATTTAGATGGGATGGTCCACGAAATGTTACTTATCGAGTTATTCTTGTAGAGGAGCAACATGGCGAAAATCCCGAAACATCTATTCAGAATGCAAAAAGTACTACTGCCTCACGAATGGGGGGTTCTCCTAACCTGCTTGATTTTGAGATGATGGACGTATTAGTAGATGAACCGGGTTTTCAATATCCTATGTCGGGTGTACAACCTTTACAGGAAGAAAAGACATATTATTGGCAGGTCTTTTCTGTAATTGAAACGGCTGCTAATCAGGAAGAAACAGCTTCAGAGATTTGGAGTTTCCGTTTAGGTTCATCTGATGAATCTGAGGGCTTTGGTACCGATAATGATGATGAATTGTTTAGACTACTTGAGATGATTGTTGGTTATGAAACAGCAAGAGAATTACAAGCCGGTAACTATGATTTGGAAAGCATAGATCAGGATGGTCAGGAGTTTTTTGGAGAAATGGCAAAAGAGAATTTACTTTTGCTGATTGAGAAAGTTCAAAATGGTGAAGCTAAATTCCTTAGAGAATGAAAACGCAATATAAACCAATCCTGATCTCTGTAAAATGCCTTATTTGTTTGGTTTGCATAGGAATGGTGTGGACAGAAATTGAAGACATTTACGAGGGGAATGAACTGGGATTAATACGACGATCTGTTCCGTCTGTTTTTATATCAAATGCTCAAGTGGATACGGCTGAGGTTGGTACTTCATTATTTAGCGGAGATACTTTGCAAACAAATCAGGATGGTTATGCCATGATACTGTTTATGGACGAAAGTATCACAAGAGTACGTCCGGAGTCGCAGTTAATAATAAGGGGAGAAGTTCGCAGAGATAGAAGTTCTTCATCAAATATCAGTGTGGAAACCGGTGAGATATTTATGAATATAAACCCTGATGCCGGTAGTGATGTGGAAATAGGAACTTATAACTCAGTAGCGGCAGTTAAAGGAACCATTTTTGGATCCCGATCTACAGGGTATTATTGGGTGGAAGAAGGTGAAGTTGAGGTAGTAGCAAGAGAATCGGGGATGACTGTAACAATTACAGGGGGAATGTATGCTAAGGTGGATGAGGATGGCGAAGGAATCGAAACCGGAACACTGAATAGCGAAGAAATTGCAGAATTATCTGAGGATTATAAAATTCTTGATTCCGATCTAATTGAACGGACGCTCAAGCTAAGGTTTAGAGATGAAAATGGTCAACTCCGAGAAATTGAAATGGATTATATAGAACAAAATGATTAGGATGTAAATTAAATAGCATAAACTCTGTTATGAAAACCGGTAAATCTTTGTTGCTATTGACTATCATGCTGGTTGTTGCAAGCCAATCAATGGTTGCACAGCATGGAGTTCGTCATCAACAACCTGCATTCATAAAACTTCATGAAGCCACTGTTTTGGAGTTTGAAGCACCTGGTTTTTATAACCAACAGATTACCGAAGCAATTTTATTCAAGAGAACATCCGGCAGTAATTCATTTTCCCGGCAAGAAGTTGCTTTTGAAGCTGGAAAAGTTTCATTTCCTATATCATTCAATGACGAGGATATTACAGGGCTGGAATATTATATAAAATTACTCACCCGTTCAGGTCAAACCATTACTTATCCTGATATTGAAAGTGGAAGCTCTCCTCTTCAGGTAGATGTAGTGAATTCAGAAGAAATGGAGTTGCCGATTGCCGATTTTGTAGACTATACAATTCTTTCTCCAAAACCAGGAAAATCCCTTTTGGATGAAGATCTACTGGTTGCCGTAGCTATTTATTATGATGAGATAGATACTGAGGGAGGAGAGTTCAAGTTGGTTTTGAATGAAGAAGATGTCTCTGATGATGCAAACATTTCTCCCTCTGTCATCAAATATCTACCGAAACACCTGGATGAAGGAATACAGACACTCTCCGTACAGTTTGAAAAAGATAATGAGACCTTTGAAGTGGTAAGCTGGGATTTTAGAGTAGTAAGCAACCAACCGGAAACCTTTGCAGTTAATAGAGAAGGATCAGAAGATATTGATGATATAACTATTGAGCAAAGACGGAGCCCCTCTGGGAGCGTTGAAATTTCGAGTAGAAGTCAGGAAATAGGAGGAAGTAGTCGTGATGCTTTGGGGGGCAGGATTCAGGTGTCGGGGCAAGAAGGTGGCTGGAGCTATTCAATGTCTGGTTATTTTACATCTCAGGAATCAAATCGATTGCAGCCTCAAAATCGACTGAGTGCAGATATTAGGTTTAAGGATCGATTCCATTTAAAAGGTGGAGATATCTATCCTTATTTAAGCGACTTATCGATCAATGGTAGGCGAATACGAGGTGTGGATTCACATTTGTATATGTTTAATGAATTTTTAGAAGCCCGATTTATGATGGGACGAATGAGCAGGAGCATCAACAATATTTATCAGGAAATTAGTGCAGAGGATCGGATAATGGCCGGTCAAACAGTAGGAACTTTGTATTTCCTGGACTTTGCCGAGGGTGGGCGTGGCTCTTATCAAAAAAACGTTATTGGAGGTGGATTAACATTTGGAAAACGTGATAAATTTGAATTCTCTCTACATGGCTTAAAAATTGAAGATGATACAACTTCTTTAAACCTGATCAATAATTATACTGATTTACTAAATCTAAATCCGGCACTTGGAAGTCATTTAGATCAGACTGAAAGAAGCCATCTTGAGCAGAACCCGGATAACCTGCGTATTATTGGCTCAAATCCTGCTCCAATGGGCAATTTTGTTTTAGGAACAGGACTTAAATTTACTTTTGATGATCAACGAATCCAGTTCAGATCCGAAGGGGGAGCAAGTTTATTGAACTATGATATTACAAACGGCCCTTTAACTCGAGAACGTGCAGAAGAATTGGGTTTGGGTATCGATCAGGACATGGAAAATTTATTCGACCAACTTTCCTGGCTCATAATTATCAACGATCAAATGAATAATCTTCCATTAAGATTACAGGAAATTGATGGTAGAACTGTTGCTGATCCATTCATTCCCTCTTCTATTTTTGCCAATGATACCAGATTGGATCTAAACTATTTGGAAAATCAGTTTCAGATCCGGTACCGATGGACAGGCCCCGATTACCATTCTTTAGCAAATAGCTCTATTCGAAGGGATGTTTCAGGATTTTCACTGTCTGATAGAATTAGGCTTTTTGGGAATCAAATCTATGTAACATTAGGCTATGAAAACCTAAGAGATAATCTATTGGAAACTAGAGATGCTACATTGAGAACTACAACTTATAGAGCCGGGATTAGTTGGTATCCTGTAAGTCAAAAGCTTCCGCGGATAAATGTATCGACCCGACATAGATTACAAGGTAATAATACGGAGAGGAATAACCCATATATAGATCCAAACCTAATGAATCGCGCTGTGCGTAACTATACATTATCTGATGGGATCTTTTTAACTGCGCCAAACCCCAAACACAGTGAGACGTACAGTGTTAATGCATCCGTTACACAGAATTTCAATTTGTTAAATTTGGATCACGAATTGGGTGTAAATATTGGGTTAACAAAAAAGAAGGATGAAGTATTTGCATATGGAAACACTAATAATATTAATACTTCGGTTCGAATAACAAGTCGGATAGACAGAGCAACCCTTCCGCTACGAACCAGAATTGGGTATAGTATAAATCAATCCGAATCGTTAAGTGGATTATCAAGTGTAAATATTCGAGGAGTAGATGTTGGAGCTGATACCTTTTTAATGAATGGTACTTTAAATTTGAATGTAAATTTTGCCATTACAAGAAATCGATTTGATAGCAGACCACTTCTGGTAAATGTAAATAACAATCCCGATGATTCTTCTGATAACTTTTATGAACCGGGAGAGGATAATATCATAAGACATACTAATGCTTACAGTATTCGAACGGGTGTTCAATATAAAATGTCCGAACATCATGCAATTCATGCGAATGCATATTTGTCTAATTTATCTGATGTAACAGGTAATCTGGAAAGAATACCTAATGACCGCATTTTAGAAGCTCAATACATTTATAGCTTCTAACGATGAATAACAGGATTCTTTCTAAGAAAACGTGGAAGTTCAGAATAAACCCTATTTTTTGTATAGGAATAGCTGTTTTTGTCTTTTCTGCTGTATTAGGATATCTGTCCCCTATTCAAATTTTGGAATTAAAAACACGTGATATGCTCTTCGGTATTCGTGGTGCAGAAAGTGTTGAACATTCCGATATTGTGATTGTGGAAATAAGTCAGGCTGCGGATGAAGAAATTCCTTATCAATACCCCTGGCCCAGATATATTTATGCCAACCTTATTGAAAATTTAAATCGTGCAGGCGTAAAGGCAATTGGTATTGATGTCATTTTTGACCAGTCTGATAGAATAAATGCACAAAATGATTCGCTTTTTGCAGAATCACTGTCCAATTATAAGAATGTTGTATTATCCGGCCACATTAATAGACAAACTCGTACTGGCAGTGGAGTTTCAAGCGAATCAACAAATCTTGTAATGCCAAACTCCCTGTTAAGGAACGCTAATCCTAACCCCACCGGATTGGTTACCATGATGAACGATCCAGACGATTTTATACGACACTACCTGATTAAAGACCAAGTGATGGATAGCGAATATTATTCGTTAGTACTGGAAATGGTTCGTTTGTTGCAGGGAAATGCAGATATTTTTGAACAAGGGCAAAATTTAATTTTTGGTGAATATAAAATCCCTCTTACAAAGAGTAATTCAATGCTCTTAAACTACTATGGTGGAGAAAGAACTTTTGATTATATCAGCCTCGAAAAAATAATAGACGATAAAGATTTCGATACGGTTACAGAAATGGAGGCTTTCGAAATGAATCTGTTTGATGATCCGGAATACGGAATTCTACAGAAGGGAATATTGAAAGACAAGATCGTACTGGTTGGAGCAACCATGGCGGAACTTCATGATATTCATTCTGTTCCTTTTCGGGGAGATCATGGAAGGATGGCCATGCCCGGGGTGGAGATTCAAGCAAATGCTCTTCAGGCAATATTAGATGACAACTACTTGTTTCACATTTCAGATGCAATACATTTTATTCTGTTACTGTTGTTTTCTTTGTTGATTGTTGGATTAACAGGGTTTTTATCATTTTGGCGTGCCTTTTTTTCTATGGTTGTTATCCTTGCTGGATGGATAGGAATATCCATTTTTATCTTTCTATCTCATCAGGTAATCCTTTTTTATGTCAGCCCGGTAATAGCAATAGTTACAGCTTATGGAAGTACCACAGCATATCAATACTTCCGTGAAGAGAAAGAGAAAAAGCGTATTAGAGATATGTTTGCATCTTATGTATCTCCAAAATTAGTTAAACAGATGGTAGCCTCGGAAGATACTATTGGACTGGGTGGGGAAGAAAAAGAAATTTCAGCTTTATTTAGTGATATAGCGAATTTTTCCACGCTATCCGAACAACTTGAACCGTCCAGGTTGATCGGGTTGATGAATGATTATCTTGAAGAGATGACGAGAATCATAATGGAAGAAAGTGGCACTCTTGATAAATATATAGGTGATGCGGTAATGGCTTTCTACGGCGCCCCACTGGATCTTAAAGACCATGCGTACAGAGCCTGTATAACAGCTTTAAAAATGCAGAAAGCTTTGGAAGGAGTAAGAAACAATTGGAAAAAATCAGATGAAAATCTACCCGGAGAAGTATTAGATCTTCGAATTAGAATTGGAGTTAATACAGGTAAAATGGTCGTGGGGAATATGGGTTCTCGTCAGCGTTTTAATTATACAATATTGGGTGATCAGGTAAATATTGCTGCTCGTTGCGAATCTGCCTGTAAAAAATATGGTGTTCAAACTATTATTACCAAAACTACCCTTGATCAGGCTGACCCCGAAAGAAAGATTTTCCTGACCCGGTTTTTAGACAAAATCCGGGTAAAAGGACGAAAAGAACCGGTTGAAATTTATGAGCTGATTGATCTCATTTCGGAGGCTTCACCTAAAGCAATTAAGGCTGTTGAGCAGTTTCAAAATGCAACCGATTTGTTCTATGAACAAGAATGGGCACAGGCGAATGAACTATTTCATCAAACAGAAAGTAGTGAACAATTCATATCCCGCATAAAGACAAAGTTGATGAATCCATCCCGTTTGTACATCCAGCGATGTGATGAATTAAAAGACGATTTACCCGGAGAGGATTGGGATGGTGTTTTTGATCAGACATCAAAAATTTAAAGAGTTTCTACCTTTCATAGAAAGTGCATAAGCCGTATATTTAAGGCTCGGGGCAAGTTCTACACAGCCAGCTCCCTATGAATTCCGTCAGGGTCGGAAGGCAGCAGCGGTAGTAGGTCGTAGCGGCGTGATGTGGGTCGCTTGCCCCTCTTTTTTTATAATAAACAGGATTGTTGGATTAACGGATGAGCAGGATGTCCGTATTTTGCAAGATTTTTGCCCTTCTTAAGTATTACACCTTCATGTTTGATTGTAACACTGTTTCCAATTTCCATACTTAACTACTGGTTCAATTAAGTTTCTTTTCAATATCAGTGGCAATATGATCGGCATGTATCCGGGTATTCTCAATAAATAGTTTACTTGTATCCATTCCTCCACAAACCACACCCGCTACATACATCCCTTTCCGATTGGTTTCCAATGTTTCATCATTATAAATAGGCATTTTTATGTCGTCATCGGTCAATTCTATCTTCAAGGCTTTCATCAAACCGTAATGAGGCCGGTAGCCGGTCATGGCCAAAACAAAATCATTTGGGATGGTTTTAGGTCCATCCGGAGTTAAGATATCCACTTCTTTTTCTCTGATCTCTTTCACTTCTGAATTAAAATACCCGGTGATGGAACCTTCCTTAATTCGATTGTCAATATCCGGCTTTACCCAATATTTGATCGTCGGTTTTAAAGTATCGTGTCGTACCAAAACAGAAACATTGGCTCCACATCTATAGGTTTCAAGAGCAGCATCCGCGGCAGAATTTCCTCCGCCAACAATCAAAACGTTTTGCCATGCATATCGATGAGGTTCATCATAATAGTGAAGTACTTTTGATAATTCCTCTCCGGGTACATTCATCTTATTTTCCTGACCATAAAATCCTGTGGCAACGACTATCTTAGAGGCTTTGTAGCTTCCCTTATCAGTCGAAACGCTATAACTTCCATCTTTTCCTTCTACTTTTTCTACCGTTTCGTAGAGATTGATATTCAGATCGTAATGTTCTGCAGCCCGGCGATAGTACTCAAGTGCTTCTTTTCGGGTAGGTTTTGGGCCATGGGATATAAATGGAACATTGCCGATTTCCAACCGGTCGGATGTAGAGAAAAAGGTCATGTTGATGGGATAGTGATAAATTGAGTTCACTAAACATCCCCGATCGATAATTTGAGAATTAATCCCTCGGTTTTTAAGTGAAATAGCCGTTGCCAGACCAATAGGTCCCGCTCCGATAATAATTACTGTAGAGTCGTTATTTGAGTTCATAAATGATTGTAAGTGTTGAAAATCAAAAAGTGAATAATAGGCTATAAAAATTGTTCAAAATATTGTGCCGTTGCGTGTTCCATCCAACCTGACGGCTGACTCCAAAATCCAACATGGCCACCTCTTTCAAGAAAAGCAGATGTAAGGTTTGAGTTGTTTTCAATATCATCAATCGGTGTGAATTCAAACGGGCAAAGCGGATCTTGCTTACTGTGGATAATCAACCCCGGCGTTTGAATTTCATTCATAAAAAAAGCACTCGAACAGGTTCTGTAATAATCATCCGCATCATCAAATCCATGAATAGGTCCGGTTATCTGGTCATCAAAATCGTAAAGCGTACTCCCGCTAAACATGGGTAAACCCGGAAACATTTCCCTTTTCTCATCAAGTTTTAAAACAAGCGTTCGTAAAAAACGATAATCATATATCCTGTTAAACCCTTTTTGTAGGTTGATGGATCCACTCTTTAAATTAAAAGGTGTGGAAACGGCTGAAAAAGCAGTAATAGGATAGTTATTTTGTTGTCGCAAATAATTAAGCAACATACTTGCGCCTAAAGAAAAACCTGCAGCAAATTTTTTTGTGGAAGAAAAATAATTATCCACCCATCTAAAAATAATACCGGGATCTTCTGTTTCACCGGAGTGATAAAATCGTGGCTGCTTATTCATCACCCCACTGCAGCTTCGAAAATTGACAGCTACAATATGCATCCCTGCATCAAAAAGGTGTTTGCCGAGTTTCCGAACATAATACCGTTCGGATGATCCCTCCAGCCCATGAAAAATCACTACTACAGGAGAGTCCTCATTTTCCTGTTCAGCAACATCCAGATCGAGAAAATCATCATCGGGGGTTGTAATGCGAATTCGCTTGTACTCCATCGCCGGAGATGAAAATAACAGCGATGGTAAAATGGTATGAGTATGGCCATTAAAACACCATGGCACAGATTTGAATTCAGAAACTGAATGTTGACTCATATCACCGCGAACTTTGGATTTTCATCGAACAAATATCACAGTAAAAATACGGATTTTGTAAAGGAATTGTCTGATGTAGATTGGGAAGATGTTTTGTATAGAATGAAAAGAAGATATTGACATATGCATTCAGTATCATTTTAACAACCAAATGGATTATAAACGAACAAAATGGAACAAACCCCGGGAAAAATCCCCATCAAACGAATAACCGCCATTGATTTAGGCACCAATTCATTTCATGCGATTATCGTTGATATTTTCTCTGATGGCAGTTTTTATATTATCGACAGGCTAAAAGAGATGGTGCTGCTTTCCGAAAAAGGGTTTGATAACAAGTTGTCTCCACAAGCGATAGAAAGAGGGCTGAACGCTTTAAAACGAATAAAAACCTTGTCGGATCATCAGAACTCCTCAAAAATTTTAGCCAACGCAACAAGTGCCATTCGTGAAGCTGAAAATGGCGGGGAATTTATCCAGAAAGTGATTGATGAAATTGGTATTAAAATCAATGCTATTCCGGGCAGGGTAGAAGCAGAATTGATTGGACTTGCCGTGCGGCACGGTATTGAAATGCCCGATAAACCCTCCCTGATTATGGACATCGGTGGAGGAAGTGTGGAATTTTTACTGGGTGATAAAAACGTGTTTTATCATGTTAGCAGTAAAAAATTGGGCGTAGCACGGATGACGGCTTCTTTGGTGGATAATGATCCCATCACCGATGAAGAAATTGAAAAACTGATCCATCACTACAAAGAAAATTTAGTGGATGTAGCCCAGGCTTTTGCCATGAATCGGGCTTCACTGTTGATTGGCTCATCCGGTACCATGCAAAATATAGCGTTGATGATTTCTGCCCGAAAAAAAATGTCGCCCTCACTTTCCATTAATGAGCTCGAATTTTCATCCATTGATTTTTTTGAGTTTTATGATGATGTGATCAAAATGAATAGTAAAGAACGGTCAGATCTGACCGGACTGGATGAAAAACGAATTGATATAATAGTTCCCGGTTTGGTATTGGTTCGATATGTGCTAAAAACATTTGGCATCGAAAAAGTAAAAATTTCATCACAGGCACTGCGCGAGGGAATCATTCTGCGTTATATCAAAAAAGAGATGAGTGACCTTCAGCTTAAAAATGGTTCGTATAGCCCAAGATTACGAAGTGTGATGGAGCTGGTAAATAAATATGACTGGCATGAAGCACATTCCAGTCACGTAGCTCAGCTATCACTAACTCTTTTTGATGAATTTCGTGATCAGCTTCAACTCTCTGATGACGACCGTGATCTGCTGCACTTTGCCGCCTTAATGCATGATATAGGATACTTTATCTCGCATAAAAAACATCATAAACATGCGTTGTATATCATCAGAAATTCTGCTTTAATGGGGTTTAAGGAGTACGAAATTGAGTTGATGGCAAATGTAGCCCGGTATCACCGAAGGTCGACTCCCAAAATGAGGCACTCTTATTTTAAGGCTTTATCAAAAGAACAGAGAGGACGGGTTAAAAAATTATCCGGAATATTAAGAGTCGCAGATGGACTCGACCGCAGCCACTATCAAAACGTGAGAAGTCTGGATGTAGTGAAACAGAATTCAAAAGTAAAAATCATCATACAAACGGAAGCCGATCCACAGCTTGAAATTTGGGGTGCCATGAGGAAACGAACCCTCTTGGAAGATGTTCTTGGAGCTGATGTTGAAGTGATATACCAAAAATAAAGAGCTTCCTTCAAGCGTGTTTACACCTTGAAGCGTGGCGGTTCATCTAACCACTTGAGACCGTACTATTAGGTTACTTGAAGGAAATAAAAAGGAGCTTATCTTCTGATT
>JBBDPF010000005.1:0-33062 GCA_040876545.1 Balneolaceae bacterium
ACATTCAGATTATAAGTGAATATTTATGTCAACCTATTTTAGGCACCTACAGGGTGTTGGATGAATTTATGTATGGTAAAGGTTCGTTGATCTGGTTTTGACGATTAACCCATCGGAATTGAGTTTTAAACCTTTGTGAATTTTTATGCCGATGGGATTTTAATGTGGTATCTCTATTCTTTGGGGCTTGGGTTTCTTGGTCGAAGGTTAATTCTATTAACAATGATGAAATAACAACCCCTAAAACATTTCCTCTTTGTGTTTCTCCGTGAGCTCCGTGACTCTGGCTTCACTTCAGGCTCTGCCAAGGCGCTGATTTTCCCCGTAAATTGTACCCATCGAACACACCCCTCAAATCCCCTCTCAAGAGGGGAGGCTGGTTCATCGCCTTTTTATGTTTCATCATAATTGAACAGAATCTTCTGCTTCATAAAATTCCCGAAAATCAGAACGCCTGAAACACACCTTCTTTGTGTTCTCCGTGAGCTCTGTGGTTCCTCCTGCTCCGCGACGCATGAAGGACTTCCGTTTCACTTCTGGCTCTGCCAGGACGCTGGTTTTTTCCAGTTAAACAACCCCTCGAACACACCCCTCAAATCCCCTCTCAAGAGGGGAGGCTGGTTCATCGCCTTTTTATGTTTCATCATAATTGAACAGAATCTTCTGCTTCATAAAATTCCCGAAAATCAGAACGCCTGAAACACACCTTCTTTGTGTTCTCCGTGAGCTCTGTGGTTCCTCCTGCTCCGCGACGCATGAAGGACTTCCGTTTCACTTCTGGCTCTGCCAGGACGCTGGTTTTTTCCAGTTAAACAACCCTTCGAACACACCCCTCAAATCCCCTCTCGAGAGGGGAGGCTGGTTCATCGCCTTTTTATGTTTCATCACAATTGAACAGAACCTTCTGCTTCATAAAATTCCCGAAAATCAGAACGCCTGAAACACACCTTCTTTGTGTTCTCCGTGAGCTCTGTGGTTCCTCCTGCTCCGCGACGCATGAAGGACTTCCGTTTCACTTCTGGCTCTGCCAGGACGCTGGTTTTTTCCAGTTAAACAACCCTTCGAACACACCCCTCAAATCCCCTCTCGAGAGGGGAGGCTGGTTCATCGCCTTTTTATGTTTCATCACAATTGAACAGAACCTTCTGCTTTTTAAAATTCCCAAAAACCATCCACCATAAACACTTCCTCTTTGTGCTCCTTGTGCCCTTTGTGGTTCCCCCCACTTTTTTCTTTTAACTCTATCCATTTCCTGTTAAATTCAACCTCTTGAAAATTGATTCTATAGAATAGTAGTAACTGAATGAGCGAAAAGAATATCTCCGAATCCGGATCGGAAAAACCCGACAAACCTGAAGTTCGATATGTGCCGGTTGAGTATATGGATCAGGGGTATCGTGAAGAGGATGAAATTAGCCTGATCGACCTGATTAAGGTATTGTGGGAGGGGAGAAAGACCATTCTTATTACCACTGCGGTTGTTTTTACACTGGGGCTTTTTGTGTTTCTGTTTGGGGGACGTGAATATGAATCCGATGCAATTCTTATTCAGGAAGAGCAGCAAGGACAGTCACAAATCCAAGCTCTTGCACAACAATTTGGTGGGTTTGGTGGGGGAGGAAGTGGCCAGCCGGAAGGGGTAATACCTCCGTCACTGTATCCGAGAATTATGGAGAGTGCCGATTTTATGTTAGAGGTGGTTTCGCATGAGGTGACGTTTGAAGAGCTCAATAGAAGTACAACACCTCTTGTCTATTTCAATGAAATCTATGAGCCTCCGTTTACAGAGAAAACCGCTGATTTTTTAGTGGATTACACCATTAAACTTCCCATTACCCTGTATAGTGGAGTACGAAGCCTTTTTTCGGGGAGTGACGATTCATTAGACGTCCCTGATATTGAGGAACAGGATATTCGTTTTCTCAGTCTTAACAAAGAGCAAAGAGAAGCTATTAAATTAATGCAGGAGCGCATGGTTTTAGAGCAGGATGGGAACCTGGTTACGTTTAAGATCAATATGCCGGATGCAGTGGCTGCGGCCGAGCTCAATGACTTTGTAATCAAGCAAATTCAGGATTATGTGGTCGGCTACCGGATTGAGAAGTATCGTCAAAATATGGAGTTTGTAGAAAATCAGATGGAAGATGCCAAGCAGCGCTATGAAGAGGCGCAGCTTGAAATGGCACGATTCAGCGATCGCAATGTGAATATTACCACGGCAGTAGCGCGCACACAACAGGAAGATCTTCAAAACCGAAGGAACGTAACGTTTAATGTATATAATACCCTTGCACAAGAGCTGGAACAATCCCGTATACGCCTCCAGGAACAGACACCGGTATTTAATGTCCTGCAAAAACCAAGTCTTCCACATACCACCGGATCAGGTTCAATCTTATTATTAATCCTATCCATATTCCTGGGCGGCTTTTTAGGTATCTTTATCGTATTCGCAAAAAACGTCTGGAACGTACTCAAAGAGAATTTGAAAGGTTGACACTTTAGGCTTGAAACATTAGACATGAGATTTCCTTAAAACTAAACCTGACCCGAATAAAACGGGGTCCCGACACTTCGGGACATCCTGAAACCTGCTGCGTGTTTTTCGCAGTCCCGAACTTGTTTCGGGAAACCCTGTACCCTGCAACTTGAAAAATGCTTGACTCCCTAAAAAAAATATACCGCCTGTTTCCATCAAAGGATCGGTTTAAACTGCTCATTCTGTTTGGGATGATGGTGACTGGGTCTGTCTTGGAAGTGCTTGGCATTGGGATGATACCAGTATTTGTGATTGCCGTTTCGGAACCCGAAAATTTGCTTCAATATCCAATATTGGGAGATCTGCTCCTCGCAATGAATATTACCAGTTCCGAAGAGTTGGTTGTGTATGGTGCCATTCTTTTAATTGTGGTCTATCTCGTTAAAAATATTTATCTCAGTTTCTTTATCTATGTAAAAAAGAGATTTATCGCCAACCGGGGGGTGCAACTCGAAAATCGTCTGTTTAAAGCCTATATGGCTTCTCCATATACCTTTTACATTAGTAGGAATTCAGCGGAATTACTTCGGAATGTGACCGGTGAAACCAGAAAAGTGGTAGATGGGGTGATGCTTCCGTTTATGGAGCTGGCCCTGAACCTGACCATGTTCGTGGTTATTTTGGGCGCACTGTTAATAATCGAACCCTTAATTACAATTGTTACCATTCTCTTTTTAGGGGTAGGGGGTGGTGGGTTTTTAAAGTATACACGCGAAAAGAACCGTGAATATGGGATTGAGGATCGCGAGGCCCGTAAAATGAAAAATAAAACCGTCCTTCAGGGGTTGGGAGGCTTAAAAGCGACACGGGTGTTGAATCGTGAGCTTTTGTTTTTGAAAGAGTATGGGGAATGGGCAGAACGAAGTAAAATTGCCAATATTTACACCTATGTTGTAAAACAAATTCCTAAATATATTATTGAAACCCTTGCCGTAGTGGGAATACTGCTTATTGCACTGATATTGGTTTGGGAGGGAAGAGCGATTTCAGCCATTGTCCCCATTTTAGCTCTTTTCGGTACAGCTACGGTTCGGTTAATGCCTGTTTTTAATCAGGTCATCTCTCAAACATCTATGATACAGTATAATGCTGCCTCTGTTGAAGCGATCTATGTTGATTTAAAACTATTGGAAAATGAATATCAAAATGTCCGTAAAGATATTTTAAATAATAATATAGAAAAGCTGCAATTGAATGAGTCTATATTATTACAGAAAATCCGGTATAGTTACCCAGAACAAAACGAACAGGCCGTTGCAGGAGTTTCCATGAAAATAAATCGAGGGGAAGCCATAGCATTTGTCGGTGAATCAGGGGCAGGAAAGACAACAATGGCTGATATAATTCTTGGGCTTTTGGAACCGAGTGACGGAAAGATCCTGGTAGATGATGTTGATATCGAAACAAACATTCGTGGTTGGCAGCAAAATATTGGCTACATCCCACAGCAAATCTTTCTTTTGGATGATACCATCCGACGAAATATCGCATTTGGTATTCCTGATGATCAGATCGATGAAGATAAAATTGAAGCGGCAGTAGAAGCTGCACAGCTGGATGAACTGGTCGGTCGGTTGCCGGAAGGGATGGATACGGTTGTAGGGGAACGGGGAGTTCTTCTTTCCGGCGGACAGCAGCAGCGAATAGGAATTGCACGAGCCCTGTATGATAATCCTCAGGTATTGGTAATGGACGAGGCAACCTCTGCACTCGATAATATAACCGAAAAATTTGTGATAGATGCCATTGAACAACTCCGTGGAGACCGGACGATTATCATGATTGCCCACCGGTTAACGACCGTAAAAAATTGTGATACAATCTATCTGATGAATGAAGGAAAGATTATAGAAAACGGAAGCTTTGAAGAGCTACTGGAACATAGTGATGAATTCAGGCGGATGAATTTGGTAGATTAAGGCGTTGGAAAAACCTCCAAGGTTTTTGAAACCTTGGAGGTTTACGTGAACAACGCAACGTCACCCCGGACCCCGATCCGGGGTCTACTTTTTTTACAGCTCCGATTATACCCTCTGCTATTAACCATGACTAAAAAGAATCTTTTTTCTATCTACAGGAACCATTACTTTGAAATGCTATTTTACTAGTTAATTTTTTAGCTCAAAATTGTTTTACCGTTCTGAGATAATGTGATTGAACAGCTTCGTGGAGATAAAATGATTATTATGATTGCCCGTAATGTTATTTTCTACTGAAAGAAGGTAACGTTATTGAAAAAAACAGCCACAAAAATTACTGGAAAAAAGCAAAGAGTTTAGGAATTGATTAATGAATTGTAGCTTGTTATATGATTATTTCACACAGTAAAAAGTTTATTTTTATCCATGGCAGAAAAACTGCCGGTTCGAGTATAGGTATATCACTTATGAGATACCTTGGGTCAGGTGATGTGGTAAGAGGTTATATTACAGGAGGTGTCAAGCATGGGATATACCCTCCGGATTGGACAAAGTCTATAATGTCTATTCGTCCGAAAGATTTTTTAAAAGAAAATTTCAGGGTACAAGCTTATCGGAGATATGTAAAACAAGTTCATGATGTAAGTTCAACTCATTTAGGAGCTTTGGAAATTAAAAAAATGGTTGGTAAGGATATCTGGAATCAATATTACAAATTCACATTCGAAAGGAATCCTTTTGATAGAATTGTTTCTTTTTACTATTGGAGAACAAAAGATCATATAAATCCGCCAGGATTTAAAAAATTTATTCATCAAATAAAAGAAGGAAACAATGAATGGTTAACTGCAAACAAATTAGATGGATTTTTAAATTACCCTCTATATACTATCGATAATAAAGTTGCGGTAAATAAAATCGGAAGATTTGAAAACTTACATAATGATTTAGAAATTATTTGTAATAAGATAGATATTGAATTTGATGGATGGTTACCAAAAAATAAATCTGGGGTTAGAAAAAAAATATCATTAAATGAACTCTATAATAAAAAATTGATTGAGGATGTTTCAGAAATTTTTTCTGAAGAAATTAGTTCAGGTAATTATAATTTTGATACTTTTACCCATTGAATAAAAAAAAGAATGTTATTTTTATAGGTGGATGTCCAAGGAGTGGGACAACTATGCTTGGAGCTATGTTAGGAACAGCTGATGAAGCTATGACAACTCCTGAATCTCATTTTAAACAAACGATTCTTTTAAAATCTCTTATCAATACTGAAAAAGGAATTAATTCACAAAAATTTGTTCAAACTTTAAAAAATTCTTTTCGCTTTAAAATATGGGATATTGATATACCGTCGTTTAATTTCCCTAACCATATGAAAGCTGCTGATTACCAGAACTTTTTATATGCTTTAGTTGATACATACAGTATTAAGCATAATTCCCAAAAATGGGTGACTTGGATAGATCATACCCCTCAAAATTTTCAGGAAGGAGCTACTCTCCTTAAGACATTTCCTAATGCTAAATTTATACATATAATCAGAGATCCACGAGCAATTTTTTCTTCTGTTATAAATGTTGATTGGGGACCTGTAATCGCTGAGGAAACGGCTATTTGGTGGTCTCATAAAATCAGCTATGCATTAGCTTTTCAGCATAGATATCCGGATAAATGTCTGTTAGTTCGATATGAAGATATCGTACAAAACACGGAGGAATCTCTTGTTGAAATCTGTGATTTTACAGGTCTTCATTATCGTTCTGAAATGATTTTAGGTCAGGGATTTAAACTACCTAAATATACAAATTTGCAGCATCAGCTTGTTGGTGGTGCCCCTGATAGTAGTCGGTTAGATAAATGGAAAGTTAATCTTGATCCACAGGACATAAAAAAAATTGAGAATTTATTAGGAGATATGATGGGATTATTTGGCTATGAAAAAACAAATATTGAAGTAAAACCACGATCTATAAAAGAGAAAATTGAAAAAAAAATAAAAACAAAGTATCTAAAATGGAGCAAGTACCTTCGGTTTAATAAAAGAAAGGGTAGTGTTGAAAATGGTAACTGATAATTTGAGAAATATTGCAATTACACTTCCTTATTTAAAACGTAGGGGAACTGAAAAGCAGGCATTCAGAATAGCGACACAACTAAAAAAAAGAGGATATAACCCTGTAATATTCAACATTCAAGGATGGGGTGAATTTGAGACTACCTTTAAGAAAGCTGGAATTCAAGTCGTCCATATTGGAGCACCTGAACATTCAGGAGAAAGACTTGTAAATACCAAAAGAGCTGGAGCTCTTGCTAAATCGATTCAAGAGTGGGATTGTCAAGCAATTTTGTCAAGAGCAAATATGGGACACCAAATTACTTTGCTTGCTAATCAAAAAATTCGAAATCCCTTGCCTGTTATTTTAGTTTTATCTGGGTCTGTGCCAGTATTAAAAGGTAGCCCTTATCAGAAGTTGAAGAAGATCGTGAAATATTACCGAAAATTTGGTAAAGCAACTAAAATTGTAACAGTTTCAGAAGAGGGAAAAGAGGATTTACAGGAATATTTTCCACTCTCTAAGAAAAAAATCAGTTGTATCCCGAATGGTGTAAATGTAGATGAAATAAAAAAGTTGAGTAAAAAAAAGCCCCCGACTGAATACAAAACTGATAGCTTTCATATTTCATTTGTAGGAAGTATAGATATTAAAAGAAAAGGAATTGATATATTACTGAAAGCATTTCAAAAAATAGTTTTCCTTGAAAGACAACCCAAGGTAAAGTTACATGTTATTGGTTCAGGTGATGACGAAGAATCCCTGCACGAGATGATTCAGGATTTAAACATTTCTCAATACGTGCATTTTCATGGTGAGCTAAAAAACCCCTATTCGGCAGTTAAAAACTCGGACTTGTTTATTTTATCTTCACGCAAAGAAGGTATGCCAAATACCCTTCTTGAGGCTATGGTTTTGGGAGTTTGTTGTATTGCCACCGCTTGCAAAACAGGGCCTTCAGAAATTATCGATTCATATGAGAATGGAATTTTAGTGCCATCTGAAAATATCGATAAACTTTTTAATGTGATTAAAGAGGTTTTATCAAAACCCTTGCTTAGAAAAAAAATGGGACATAATGCTATAGAAACTGTTAAAGATTATTATACCATAGAAAGAATGGGTAAAGATTATGTTCAATTATTAAATTTGACAATAAAAGATGCTAAATAGAATTAAGAATAAATTTCAAAGAGTAAAAATATTCTACCAGAACGATGTTCAATTGATATCATATCCAAAATGTGGAAGAACATGGCTGAGATTACTTATAGGTAAAATTATTGAGTTTGAATATAAAATTAATTCTGAAGATCCTTCTGATTTGGAAGATGTTTATATGGTATGTAAACAAAATAATATAACTATACCTTTGATTATTGTTTCTCATGATGATAATCCTCAATGGAAGTCTGCTGAAAATATTGAAACTGATAAGAAAAAATACAAACATAAAAAAGTAGTGTTCCTTGTTCGGGACCCCAGAGATGTGATTGTTTCCTCCTTTTATCAGAAAAAATATCGTAAACAAGCTTACAAAGGAAATATAGACGAATTAATTTTTGAAGAAAAAGGGGGGTTACTATCATTATTACATTTTTATAATGTTTGGGCTAAGAACTATTCTGTTCCAAAATCTTTTCATTTGGTCCACTATGAAGCTTTAAAAAAAGAACCTTTTCAGGAGTTGCGATCTCTCTTAAACTTTCTATCACTTGAAAAGATTTCAGATGAATCTATTCATAAAGCAATTGAATTTTGTTCTTTTCAGAATATGCGAAAAATGGAAAAACAAGAAGTTATTAATATTGGGCGATTGACACCCACTGACAAATTGAATACTGATACTTATAAAACGAGAAAGGGTAAGATTGGAGGGTATAGAGAAGAGCTAAAACCTGAAACCATAAATTACATGGATAAAGAAATTAAAAAACGATTAGATAATTTCTTTGAAATTTATAAATGAACAAATTTATGTATAACAAAGAACCAGTAATTGTCAATGGTTTTGGAAGAGGGGGGACTAATATACTTATGAATCTACTGCTTTCTCATAAGCATCTTGCAGCACCATCAGGCGAATTAAATAAAGTAATTAAAGGAGGAGCCCGAGGTGAGAATAAAGGAAAAAAATGGTTTAAAAAACTAATCTACGAATACCCTATAAAATTAAGAACAAAACAAGATTTGTTTGACCGACTGTCTTTAGATTCTCGTTATGTACCATCAGAATCAATACTTCGATATATAGATTGGATTTTATATAGAGAAAAATTAAAAGCTTTACATGAATCCAAAAATCTTTGGAAATCACCTGAATTATATTATACAAAAAAAGAGCTTAAACAAGCACGACTAACATTTAAAGCACATAATGGATTAATTTTTTTGAATGATATGTTCAGAGAAATGTATCCTGATGCGAAATTTATATGTATTGTTCGAAATGGACTTTCTGTAATAGAAGGACAAATGAGAAGAGGGAGACCACTCACAGAGATGGCAAATTTGTACAATGAAGTCGGTAAGCTGATGCTTAAAAATTCTAACAATGAAGATTATCTGATTGTACGCTTTGAAGATATTATCGAGAAGCCTTTAAAAATGATAAACCAAATCTTTGAACATTGTGGTTTAGATATATCAGATTGTGAACATTTCAGACTACAGCACAAAAGCTTGGTTGGTAAAAATGGTAAAACAAAGTTTAAAGGTGCTTACGACCGCCAGCTTGTGTGGTACACAAAAAATGAATTAGAGAATCATTTTGATACCAGTGTAAATAAAAATCAGTTAAATAGACTTCATGAAGAAGATCTAAAAAAAATAAAAGACATTGTTGGGGATACGCTGTTAAAACTTGGATATTCATACTCCGAACTTAAAATAAGTGATTAAAATAATAGCTATGCAACTTAGCGAATTTCTTTCACAGCAGGCAGAAGCTATGTTGCTTCAACAAAAACCGGATGGATCTTTTACAGCGGGTCATAATGGACCCTATTTTGATGAAGAAACCCCGGTAAGAAATACGGCACATTGGTTGTTTACCTTTTGTGAGTTATATAAAAGAAATGGACAACAAATGTTTGCTGATGGTGCAAACAAAGCGGCTGGTTATTTACTTTCGTCAGAAGCAAGACCTATGAATGCCAGTTTTTGGTGTCGAAAAATCCCCAAAAAGGATTTTTGCAATGGAGTTATGGGGCAGGCGTGGGTATTAGAGGCATTAATTAAAGCTTCAGAAGTTTTAAACCGTGATGATTGTTATGAGCTGGCTGAAGAAGTTTTTAAGCTTCACCCTTGGGATGCAAAGCTTAAAGTGTGGAGAAAAGTAAATGTGGATGGAAGCTTTGGTTCGTATGATTCTACGTTTAATCATCAGTTATGGTTTGGTGCAGTGGCAGGACAATTATATAAAACTGACACTGCAAAAAAGAGATCTTTGGCTTTTTTTGAAGCAATAGGTAAGAATGTAGAATTATATCCAAATGGTGTGGTTTTTCATGCGAGCCCTTTTTTACATCATTCTGTTTTTACATTAAACGTTTTTGAAGCTGTGAAGGCACTCCGTCAAAAACGAAAAATTAACAGGGATAAGAAAAAGATGTGGCATAAATCGGCAGGGTACCATGCATTTAATTTGTATGCTTACTGTTTGTATAGAAAACATTTACCTAACCACCCGTTTTGGGAAAGCAATAAGTTCAATAAAATGATTTCTGTCATTAACAATGAAAAGTTTATTAATGAACAGATCAACAATATATATTCATATCCATACAATCCCACAGGATTTGAAATTGCTTATACATTAGAAACCTTTTATAAAGGTAAAACAGACGAAATTACGTGGTGGATTAATCAACAAAATATGCAAGCAGAAAATCCTCAAATTTCAAATGAATATATAGATAAAGTAACTCTTCAAGCGAGAATTTATGAGTTGTGTCGCTTAGATAATAACTATAAAATTAAAAATTCTGTATAATGATTAAAGTTTCAGTGATTATACCAACATATAAAGATTGGGATCGATTAAAACTGTGTATAGATGCTTTAATTTCTCAAACTTACCCTCAAAATAATTTTGAGATAATAATTATTAATAATGATCCCGAAAAATCAAATCCTCCATATAATTTACCTGAAAATATTCAATTAATATCTGAAGATAAACCAGGATCTTATGCTGCTCGAAATAGAGGGATTAAGCATGCTAAAGGTGATATTTTAGCTTTTACGGATTCAGATTGTATTCCAGAAGTAAATTGGTTGAAGAATGCATTAATCTACTTTGAATCTAATCAAGATATTTTTTATTTGGGAGGGCAAATTGAGCAATTTTCTAATGGAGAGACTTCAGAGCCCGTTTTACTTTATCAACAGGTTTTTTCGTTTAATCAGGAAAAAAATATTATAGAGAAATTTTTTTCTGTTACTGCAAATTTATTTATAAGAAAGGAAATCATTGAAATGGTAGGATTATTTAATGAAGAACTTTTTTCGGGTGGTGATTATGAATTTGGTAATCGTGTTAAAAAGGAAGGGATTTTATTAAAATTTGATCAAAATATAGTTGTTAAACACCCTGTTAGAAGTACTATAAAAGATTTAATTAGAAAAAAGAAGCGCACAAAAGGAGGAGCTTACGACATTACAAAAAAAAGACCAAGTTTAAAGTATGTTGCTGCATGCTTTTTGGATCCGGTTATAAAATCTAAACTAATTCCGTCTAACGTTAAATTTAATTCAAAATTAAAAGTATTAGGTATTTCTTGGATGTTAAAATTTTCTGAACTTTTTGAATGGCTCCGTTTATGGATATTTAACACTAAACGCTTAAGACAATAGCTATTTTTTATGCAAAAACCATATTTTTCAGTTGTAATACCTGTCCATAATAAAGCGCCTCATGTCGCTCGTTCTATACAATCTGTTTTAGATCAAACGTACAGTGATTTTGATCTAATACTTATAAATGATGCATCTACCGATAATAGTTTGGAGGAGATTGAAAAGTTTGATGATCCTCGAATAACAATATTTCACAGAGATCAGCCGGGTCCGGGTGGGTATGCAGCAAGAAATTTAGGAACAGAAAAAGCCAAAAGTGAATGGGTCGCTTTTCTGGATGCTGACGATGAATGGATGGATAATCATTTAGAACGTGTTTCCAAGCTTATTTCAAAATATCCTAAAGCGAGGTTTTTCTCTTCAGGTTGGGAAAATTTTAAAAAACTCGAATCCGGTGAGCAGATTTATGAAGATCCATATTTCAGAAAATATGGAAATAAAGGTGATCGAAATCTTAATTTTAATGATTATTTACATGAGCAAGTACAGGGGAGATCTCCAGTTTGTACGATAGTTGCATGTATTTTTCGTGAAACACTACTACAAGCCGGAGGTTTTCCCGCAGGTAAGGCAAGGCGTGGGGGAGATGTGGATACCTGGCTTCGTTGTATTGAATTATCTAATGGCTTGGTGTGGAGTGATCATATTGGGGCTATTTACCATCGTGATTCTGTTAATATGGTAACTAAAACGAATAAATTTGAAGCGGAATGTGAGAGATTAACAGTACAAAATTTGGTTCATAAATATTCAGGAAAATCTAAAAAATTATTAAAACAATTTTCTAATCGTAGAACAATAAGTGCGTGGAGACAAAATACATTTCTTCCTGACGTTAAAAATATTGTGTTATTAAACAAGCTTTATTATTCAGTAAACCCGATTAAAAATATATGTATTGGAATTATCTCTTTATTTCCTGATTCTTATTTTCAAACTGTAAGGAAAGTAGTTAAAAGTCTGAAATGAAATTTCAATTGATTATAAAAAAACTAAAAAAATCCGGGTTGGCTCGATTGGTAAGAAGGTTTCGGTCTGCATTTTACCGATTTATTTATAGTGACCCGTTTTATTTAGCACCTCTATATAAGAAAAAGACAAAATTCTTATCTGATGGAGAACTGCCGACTTTTTTCGGGTATCATGATAAAACTCCATTTAACTCATCAAATGACAAACTATTAGCTGTTTCAGTAGACTGTGATGATAGAGATCCCACTGCAGAAGGTGATATGATGAACATTGGCTATTTTGAGATTGGCAATAATGAGGTTAAAAAGAAATTTCATAAAATTGGTACAACCATTACATGGTGCTGGCAACAGGGCTGTATGTTACAATGGAATCCAATTCAGGCTGAACGGGAGATTTTTTATAACGCTATGGTAGCTGATCGTTACGGTTTGATACAAAAAGATATTTTAACCGGAGAGATAGTAAAAAGTTACGCAGAACCGATGTATGCTATTTCTCCATTAGGAAATGAGTATCTAACATTAAACTTTGACAGATTGGGAAGATTGAGACCCGGTTATGGATATACACATTTCCAGGATGTTACTTTGGGTCAGAAAGCTCCGCCATCCGATGGGCTGTTTATTTATGATATGAGGAAGGATAAGAAGGAGTTGGTTATAAGTCTTAGTGCCTTGGCAGAAGATGTAGAATCTATAGCAGGTGACGAACATTATATAAATCATGCGACCTATTCACCGGACGGGAAAAAAATTGCATTTTTTCATCTTTGGTCACAACCGAACGACAAGGGGCGCCAACTTCGATTTTTATTATATGATAAAATTACAAAAAAACTGCAGGTTGTCGAAGATTACAGAATTGTTTCTCATTACTGTTGGAAAAATTCAAAAGAAATTATTGCAACAACTCGGGAATCAAGTGGGAAATGGCACTATACATTGTATAATTTCAGCGATGGTTCGAAGAAGGACTTAAACATTCCGTTGGATCGTGACGGTCACCCTATGTTATCACCTGTCGATCAGGATATTTTAATAACAGATACTTATCCGGATAAAAGAAATGATCAGCATTTGTGTAAAGTAAATATTAATACCGGTGAAGTTATTGAGTTAGATACCTTTTATAGTCCTTTTAAATATATGGGGCAGGTACGTTGTGATCTGCATCCAAGGTGGGATAGGAATGGAACGCTTGTTAGTGTAGATTCTACTGAAAACGATATTAGAAAATTGGGGATTGTGTATCTTTGAGGATGGAAAAATTGAATAGAATAAAAATATCAGAAAATTCGAAAAAAGCTCTGTTTTTTATTTATTCACTATTGTTGTTAATCGTTTCATTTGTTTCAAGTTCTGTATATGCATCAATTTTTATATTCTTTGTTTACTTTATTTCAGTATTGCTGACTTTTAACAAAGGATTTTTATCTGATCCGAGGATATTGTTTGTTGGTTTTTTCTTTCTTTATTCAACTTTTTATCCCTTTCGAGTAGTTTTAACGGGTATTTCTCTTGTGGAGATTGATTTTTATTTGTTAAATAATTCTGTGAACTATGCATTTGTGGGAGCAATTACATTTGTTACTGTTTGCAACTTATTTATTGATGAAAAGGTTGCATCAAAGAAAATTTCTTTACTACATAAAAAAAATAAATTTTTAACAAGTGAACGAATTATATTATTCAGTCTTTTTGCTATTGTTTTAATTGGGTTGTATGAAGTAATAACAAGTGGTGCTACTAGCAAAAGAGAGTTGACTGGTAATACTGGAATAATACCTCAATTAGCCTATTTCAGTAGTTTGATGATTATAGTATGTATAGCATTGAGAATTACCCGAATAAATAAGAAGATTTATAAAGATAAAGTAACATTATCATTGTTTGCTTTCTTTCTCTTTTTTTTATTTGCCACAGGAGAAAGAGATACAGTTTTTAGGGTAGCAATTATTTCACTATTAGTGTTTTTTGATAAAAATGGAAAAGGCAAGTCTCATATCGTTCTCTTGTTAATTTTTGGAGCGGCTATAGTGGTGCCAATGTCCCAGGCGTTTAAAGCAATATTTCTAGTAGGAGAGTTAAATTTACCAAGTATTGGCGCAGAAACTATATTAAATAATGAATTTATATCTGCATCAAGAAATTTATATGTACTACAGCTATATGGAGTAAATCACGATTTATATTTTATTTATACTGACTTTGTAAGAGCTTTTGTTCCGACTATATTTATTAGTGATTTTGATATTACAAGTACAAATCAATGGTTTCATAATGTTTACAGGCAAGAACATGGTTTAAGTGGAAGTTCTGGTTGGGGGTTTGGGATGATTGCTCAAGGTTTTTTGATTGGAGGTTTACCTGGTATCATTTTATTAATGGGTTTTTATTCATCTATTTTAACTTTCTTTTTTAATAGAAAGTATAAATCAGTTTATAGTTATGTATTTTATATACTGATGTTAATTACCGCTATTTATTGTATTCGGGCTGATTTAGCTAATTTTTTATCCCAAGTATTTAAGATAACTGGGTTGATGATTGTAGTAGCTATGGTAGTTCATAATCTATTTAAAAAAAATATTTTTAAAACATATTTAACCAGTAAGGTGTGAAAGTATCTGTAATAATTTCAATATATAAGACCAGAAAAGAATTAATAAGAAAAACTTTACTTAGTATACTAAATCAAACTTATACAAATCTTGAAGTAATAATAATATTTGATGGTTGTATAGATGAAGAAATAAGATATATAAAAAAAGTTACAGCATGTGACAGTAGGGTTCAATTTATACAAAATTCGGAAAATATTGGATTAACTAAATCACTCCACAAAGGTCTTGAAGCCAGTAGTGGAAATTTTATCGCAAGAATTGATGATGGTGACATATGGAGAAAAGATAAAATAGAAAGGCAAGTTGAATTTTTGAAAGAAAATAAAAACTGTGTTTTAGTAGGAACTAATTATAAATGTTTTACTCAATCAGAATCTAATTCAATTCCTAAAAGATATTTGCCTGTCTCAAACAAGCTTATTAAAAAATGGTTGTTTATTGGCAAAAATCCTTTTTTGCATTCGTCAATAATGTTCAGGTCAAATCTTGTTAATTATAATATCAATGCTTCTACTTCACAAGACTATGAGTTGTATACAAGGCTATATTTCTTTGGTGAAATGGCAAATTTATCAGATCAAATGGTTGATTTTTTAATAGATGATGACTCTATATCTTTTAAAAGGGATCATGAACAGTTTTTTAACCATTTGAAAATGCATTATCAATTTTTAGATGCGCACCAAAAGAAAATTGATCGATCAAAATTTATTTCAGATGGAGCTAACTTAAAATATAAATTCCGTTTTGAATCTTATCGAAAATCATATATGAAATTTATGCTTGTACAGGTGAATAAGATTGGGAAAAAAAGTCTTTTGGGAAGAGTATTTAAAAATATACTGATCCCGGATATATTATTGTATTCGATTAGAAAAAAATATTTATCGATATTAGATTCCATTTCATGAAATTACTTTTTGTTCACGATCATTATTTCAGCTCCGATGGAAGAAATGTTTACTCTGATAAATTTCCCGGTTATGTATTTAAACGATATTTAAGAGTGTTTGATCATATTGATGTGTGGGGGAGGGTGACCAAAGAACGTGATAATTATAAGAATTTGCCCTTGGCTTCAATAGATGGTTCAACTTTCCATTTTGGAAGGAGCATTTCCGGTTTAAATTCTTTTTTTGGAACCAGAAAGAGAGAATGTAATCGCTTATCCTCATTAATCAAGAATGCAGATTGTGTAATTGCTCGATTACCCAGTGAATACGGTTTAATGGCAGTGAAATTAGCTGAAAAGATGAATAAACCATACGGAACCGAGGTTGTCGGTTGTGCATGGGATGCTTTATGGAATTATGGTTCTCTCAAAGGAAAACTATATGCGCCTATTTTATATAAAAGAATGCAAACGGCAGTAGCTCAATCTGACTATACGGTATATGTTTCAAATCATTTTTTACAACAGAGATACCCGCCGAAAAAAGATAGTGTAACTTCTAATATCTCTAATGTTGAAATTGAGGATGTACCTGATAAAATCATAAAACAAAGACTCAATCAAATTGAGAATACAAGTTCTAAAATTACATTTGGGACTATTGGCTCATTAAAAACCCGCTATAAAGGAGTTCATATCGCGATTAAAGCGCTTTCTAAAGGCAGAGAAAATTTAGATTTTGAATATCGTGTATTAGGTTCTGGTGATTCATCTTTTTATGAAGGGCTTGCGAATGAAAGTGAGATAGCAGATAAAGTCATTTTTGACGGGACACTGCCAAGCGGTGGGCCGGTATTTGATTGGTTAGATTCTATAGATATTTATCTTCATCCCAGTTTTCAAGAAGGACTTCCAAGAGCCGTTATCGAAGCAATGAGCCGTGGTTGTCCTGTTATTGGATCATCAACTGGAGGAATTCCTGAGTTAATTGATCACAATTATATCCATAAACCCGGTGATGAGGATGAATTAGCAAAGTTAATTTTAAAACTTGCTAATGATAAAGAGCTTATGAAACGGAAAGCAATTGAAAATTTTGAGGAGTCTAAAAATTATTGCAAGGAAATTCTTGATCAAAAAAGACATAAGTTTTTAACTAAGTTGGCTGAAAGCATAGAAAAATAAAGAAAAATTTAAATGAACATTTTAGTAACTGGCACAGCAGGATTCATCCCTTGAAATGAGCGAAATTTCTTACAATGAAATTTTATTATATCTATCTACATATTAGAGAATCAAAAAGATGCATTACGCCGAGAAAAGTATTGGAAAACACATTATGATAAAATGTTTGTAAAGAAGCGCCTCAAATCTTATTTCACAGTACTAGTCAACAACGACAGTAAACAGGTTAAATAAAAAGCTTAAATGAAGATATTAATTACTGGTACTGCGGGATTCATCGGCTATCATCTTGCAGAAAAATTATTGAAAAATGGCCATCAGGTAACCGGTTTAGATCATATTAATGATTACTATGATATCAATTTAAAGTACAACCGGCTGAAGAATCATGGAATAGACAAGAGTGATATTACAGATGGCGAGGTGGTTCAGAGCAAAACGTTGAAAGGGTACCAATTTATCAAAACGGATCTGCAGAATAAAGAGATCATTAATAATCTCTTTGCAGAGCAGAAATTTGATGTCGTGGTTAATCTGGCAGCCCAGGCGGGAGTACGTCACAGCTTAACACACCCGCAGGATTATATAGATTATAACGTCACCGGTTTTTTAAACATTATTGAAGCGTGCAGAACCTATCCTGTCAAACACTTGATTTATGCATCATCCAGTTCTGTCTATGGCCTGAATACCAACATGCCGTTTTCTGTAAAGCACAATGTAGATCATCCGGTCAGTCTGTATGCAGCCACCAAGAAAAGCAATGAGCTGATGGCACATACGTATTCGCATCTTTTTAATATTCCCACTACAGGGCTGCGGTTTTTTACAGTCTATGGCCCGTGGGGTCGGCCGGATATGGCCCTTTTCCTTTTCACAAAAGCGATGCTGGAAGGGGATCCCATCAAGGTATTTAACTATGGAAAGATGCAGCGTGATTTTACATACATTGATGATATAGTGGAGAGTATTTCGCGTCTTGTTCCAAAACCACCTGAAGGCAATGAAAACTGGAGTGGAGATCATCCGGATCCATCCACAGCGAAAGCTCCTTACCAATTATTTAATATTGGTCATAACAGTCCTGTGAAGCTCATGGATTTTATTCACGAAATTGAAAAACAACTGGGTATAGAAGCAGAGAAAAATATGATGCCTTTACAGCCGGGCGATGTTCCTGCCACCTGGGCGGATGTAGAAGATTTGTACGATTATATTGATTATAAGCCACAGTATGGCATTGAGCGTGGAATACGTGAATTTGTGAAGTGGTACAGAGATTATTACGAAGTGTAGCCTTGGCTCAAATAGAAAATTAAAATTCAAAAACTCTCTGTTTTACTATTGTCAAAAAAGGGGTAAAAGGATAGGTGCTAAGTTTATCTTAGAGTTTTATAAATGAGTTTATCTAAATATGAAAAGAAAGAAATTATTTATTGTTGTTAATGTAGACTGGTTTTTTTTGTCACATCGATTACCTATCGCTTTAGGAGCTCAAAAACAGGGATTTGAAGTTACTGTTCTGACACAGGATACCGGGAGGGTAAAAGAAATTGAAAGTTATGGTATAAAGGTCGTTAATATTCCTTTCGAACGTTCAGGAACGAATATTTTTAAAGAGCTGAACGTTATTAAAAAGCTCATAAAAACGTTCAAAAATGACAAACCTGACATTATTCATAATGTAGCTATGAAAGCTTCAATTTATGGGAGTATTGCTGCAAAATTTTCTAAATCAGGTAATGTAATTAATGCTATAAGTGGTCTGGGCTTTATCTTTTCGGATGGTAAAAGAGGATTTTTAAAATTAATTCTACAGAATTTGATGAAGTTTTCATTCAAACAACCAAATGTGAGTTTTATATTTCAAAACCCCGAAGATTTTGAGTTATTTAAATCGTATAGCTTTGCGTCAGATAAAAACAGTATCACAATAAAAGGGTCTGGTATAGATCTGGATGAATTCAGATACAATCAGCCCATGGTCAACGGGAAAATTGTTATATCCCTTGCTGCCAGAATGTTAAAAGATAAGGGAATTCAAGAGTTCAAAGAGGCGTCAGAAATATTGAAAGATGAGTATTTTGAAAAGGTTAGCTGGTTATTAATTGGTCCAACTGATCAGGATAATCCTTCAAATATTTCACGGTCCAAGTTAGAAAACATGAATGAACCGGGATACTTTGAGTGGATTGGTTATCAGGATAATATAGCTGATCACTACAAAAAATCAGATATTGTAATGCTACCCTCATACAGGGAAGGTTTACCAAAATCACTCATCGAAGCATGTGCAATTGGAAGACCTATCATTACCACTACTGCACCGGGTTGCAACGAATGTGTGGACGAAGGATATAATGGATTTAAAGTTCCTATAAAAGATTCAAAGAGTCTTGCTGAAAAGAGCCGTACCCTTATAGAAAACAAAGAGATGAGATTGGAGTTTGGTAAGAATTCCAGAATTAAGGCTGAAAAAGAGTTTTCAATAGAAAATGTGGTTGAAAAGACGCTGGGGCTTTATCGTGAGCTTCTGGGGGGTGGGGAACCACAGGGCACCCCGAAAGCGAGTTCGGGACTGGAAAAAACACCAGCACAAAGAGCACAGAGAAGGGATGTTTGAGGAGGTTGGTTTGTGGGGATTTGAGTAAAGACTGGGGACCGGGACTGGAGACCGACCGGGGGGATCCCCGAAACGAGTTCGGGACTGCGAAAGACGCGCAGGAAACAGAAGAACAGACAAACAGAGAAACCGACGAACCGAGAAAGTGGGGCTTATGAACCTGGTGCCTTGTATCCTGTACGAGGTGCCCTGTATATATCTGCGTAAACATTACCACATATAATTAAGAAAGGTGGTTACTGCATTTCAGCCAAAGTAGATCTCTTTTTTGTATTTTAGGCTGGTTCCTTTCCTCCAGGAAATCCTTCGTAAATAATTCGGTACTATCTATCAAAGAATCCCAGGGATTGTGGAAAGATATCAGATAAATTGAATTCCCTACTTTTTTCAGATATACCTTATCATCTTCAATTCTAAAACCTTCCGGAATCTGAATGATCTGGGCACCTGACTTTTTTTTAATTTTAACAGCTTCGAAAGACATTGTTACCTAATTCTTTTCATTTTGATAAGGGTTTTTGTAAATACCTGCAAAGAACCAAATTTAGTTATTACGGCTTATAAAACTTCAAAAATTGAGAAGTATGGATATTAGATTTGATAAAGAAGCTGATGCAATATATTTGCGTTTTTCTGATGCGAAAGTATTTTTAAGTGATGAGGAAAAACCTGGGATAATTATTGATTATGATCAACAGGGAGGCGTTGTAGGAATAGAGCTATTAGATGCTTCAAAAAGAACTGAAAACCCTTCAAAAATAAATTATGAAGTTGGTTAGTTAAAAATGCGCCTCTTGAGGAGTTATGACCGAGAAAGTGTTTCAGTGATAGTGGCAGTCTGCGATAGGGATTGGACTGGAGACTGGAAACCGGGTGAGCGTCCTGGAAGAGTCTGGAGCGATAGCGGAAGTCCTGCCAGAGTCGCGGGGAATAAAACAGAAGAACAGACAAACTGATAAACCGATGAACCGAGAAATGTTGAAGTGTGCCGTTAGTAACGTGTTAACCTGAGTTCGATTGTAAATCAGGTTAATAAAGTGTTCTAAATCGAACTTAGATTTCAACATTATATTTTGTTTTTATCCGAATCCGACAGGCTGAAAGCCTGACATAACTCAGCCTATGGCAACGCCATAGGTAACAAGGTGACGGAACACACCGCAGGCTGAAAGCCTGAAATAGTACAAATTAATATCTCAGGGACGATCTGTTTTGAGGCTTTCAGCCTCCCCGTCCCGGACATTACCTTACCCCAAAGCGTCGCTCTGGGCTGAGTTATCTCAAGCTTTCAGCCTTATTTATCTCTGCTCATTTACGATATAGAATTCCGTCCGACTCCCTCAGAGGTGAAGTATTGGAATATTTTCAAAAGCGTAAAAAGAGAAGCCAACCTTCTAAGAAAAAAGGAGACGAAAGACCGGGGGCGGGGGACAGAGAACCGGGGGAAGAAAACAGAAGAACAGATCAACAGAGAAAGTATAGGATCAGAGCTATGGGCCGTAGTTACCCTGAATAATCAAATACCGGTGTTTCCATGGTTCTTTTCGGTTGTTTATTTTCCCTGATTTTCTTTTGAAGATTTTCGACAGTTTCCGGAGCAAAATACTGTTCTCCGGTATCTTCATTTACTTTTGCAGGTACGTTTTCTACAATATAGAACTTTCCGTCCAGTTCAATACTGTAAGTGACTTTTTGCTCTATTAACTTTTTGCTCTATTAACTTTTCTTCTTTTTTACTCATTGCCTTCTTTCCTCGAAGTTGATCCATTTTGCAGGATCAGGTTCATATAATATAATAATTTTTAAAATAGGTCGCGATGGATAAGTGAATATGCAGTGCTCGTTGATTTTTTGTGTATCCCAATATCAAGCAACTCGGTCCATATTTATCATTTGGGTAGTTTTCAATAATTTTCGCATTATTATTTATTGCTTCTCTGACTTCCGTTACGGATATATTTCGCATAATGCTTTGATCAACAGCATGCCTTGAGAATTCAAATAGATCATGAATTACTTTTAATTGAATATCAATGGGTTGTGGCATTTAAGGCAACATGTTGTTTAAGCTTAACTGCAATATAATAGATTTCTTAATTTATGAAAGTATGATCAAAACGAGTCCATATCGGATTTAGTGTTGGGGTGTTTGAGGAGGTTTGGATTTGAGTAAAGACTGGGGACCGGCAATAATTCTTGGGTTGGCAAATAACTCAGCGCCAAAAATCGGTTATCGGTCGCCCGACCTCGGTCATTCTTAGGGCCGGCATGACGTAGCGTTGGGAGAATTTCAATTATCTATTTGAAACTGCTCATTCAACCTATATCTTAATTCCATTCACAAATACAGAGTCTTATTAAATGGTTGAAAAGAAGAAGGTATTTATCACGGGCGTGACGGGTTTTGTAGGGGGCAACCTGATGCCTTATCTAAAAGAGCATATATCTTTTGATATGGAAGGGGTGGTGCGGGACAAAAAAGCTGATGGGTTGGAGAACTTAAAAAGTCTGTTTACGTGGGATGAGTTATCGGCTGAATTAACACCGGCACACTACATCCATCTCGCAGGCAAGGCGCACGATGTAAAAGGGGTATCTAATGAGCAGGAGTATTTTGATGTTAATGTTGGGTTAACAAAGCGATTGTTTGATCATTTTGTGCAAAACCCTGAATCAGAAACCTTTATTTTCATGAGCTCTGTGAAGGCGGTTTCGGATAGTCCTGATGGAGTGCTTACTGAAGATGAAACTCCAAACCCTGTCACGGCTTATGGCAGATCCAAGCTGAAGGCGGAGGAGTATATACTTGAACATTGTCCGCCGGGGAAAAACGTGTACATACTAAGGCCGTGTATGATTCATGGGCCCGGGAATAAGGGAAACTTAAACCTGCTGTACAAGATTATTTCAAAAGGGATTCCATGGCCCCTTGGCAGGTTCGATAACTTACGATCGTTTTTAAGTATCGAAAACCTGTGCTTTATTGTTCATCAGATATTGAAAGGGACCGTAAAACCGGGGGTTTATCACATTGCCGATTCCGAGCCTTTATCCACCCATGAGCTTATCCAATTTATTGCGGAATCATCCGGGCGAAAATCGAGGATCATCAATACACCGAAGGGCATTATCAAATTCATGGCAAAACTCGGCAACCTCCTGCCGTTGCCTTTAGATGAGGAGCGCCTGCAAAAACTGACGGAGGATTATGTTGTATCAAACCGTAAGCTGGTAGAGGCGCTGGGCGAGGAGCTGCCTGTGTCGGAGGTGGATGGGATGCGGAGGACGATCAAGGCTCAGGGGGGACCACGGAGCATCCCGAAAGCGAGTTCGGGACTGGAAAAAACACCAGCACGAGAACACTGAGAGGGATTGTTTGAGGAGGTTTGTTTGTGGGTATTTGAGTGGGAAAAGACCGGGGACGGGAGACAGAGGACCGGGGTGAGCGTCCTGGCAGAGTTTGGAGCGATAGCGGAGGTCCTGCCAGAGTCGCGGGGAATAAAACAGACAAACAGACAAACAGAGAAACTGATAAACCGAGAAAGAGGGGCTTATAAACCTCCGCCCTGGTGCCTTGAGCCCTGCGTGACGACAAATATAACGTTTCTTGGGTGACGAGGGGCAGGAGGTAATCCGCAGTTTTTCATTTTAGCTGGTTACTTAAGGAAGTTGTTAGCAATCTTCAGTTACATCATTTCTTATGGTCCTGATAATTGAATTAGTTCTGGAATATGTTCATCACATACAGTAAATACTGTTTCTGAATCGATATCAAAATAGTGATGCGTAATAATATCCCTCATTCCCATAACTTTTTTCCACTCTATTTAGGGATATTTAGACAATAATTTTTTATCTGTAATTTTGTCTATTTGTTTTAAGGCTTCCCCAATATTAATCAGCTGCATGCATATGCAATCGAGCTTTGCCAAACCCTCATCATCATCCAAAAAATCATCAGCTGTTTTGATCTCTCTAAATCGTTTGTCTATCTGTTCCAGAGCCCATAAAATATTATCAAGTATACTGGCTACAAGATCCTTGTCATAATCACACATACAAAGCATCTTTATCAATTCTTTTTTTAAGAGCTTGATTCATTTTATTGCGATACCTTACAATATCAACGTTGGCGTGCAACTGCTCTTCAATCATTTGTTTAATTCCTACAAGTGATAGCAAATCAGGCTTTTTTAGTTCAACAACAATATCAATATCACTGCCTTGTCTGTTTCGTCCTTGAGAAAAGCTTCCAAAAAGGCCAATTTTTGTCACTCCAAATTTTCTTTCAAACTCGGGTTTATTTACCGTAAGATATTTTATGATCTCAGATGTTGTCATAACGATGGGTTGCTTTTAAAGTCAACTATATTCAGATAAATATATTATTTATTCATCGATAGTCTATGGTATAAAGGAAATAATCCATTCTGTGTGGTGAGATCAAGGCTCAGGATTTCCCAAAAGCGAGTTCGGGAGTTTGAGGGAATTTGAGTGGAAAAAGACCGGGGACGGGAGACAGAGGACCGGGGTGAGTGTCCTGGAAGAGTCTGGAGCGATAGCGGAGGTCCTGCCAGAGTCGCGGGGAATAAAACAGAAGAACCGACAAACAGAGAAACCGATGAACTATTTGGACGGAAGACAGGAGATGGGAGACCGGCAATAACTCTTAAAAATTGGCAAATAACTCAGTACCAAAAATCGGTCATCGGTCTCCCGACCTCGGTCACTCTTGGGTCCGGCATGACGTGGAGGCGAAAAAATCGGGAGTGGTTCCAAATAGACAGAGCGTTTTATCCTCTCTCTCGGCTTTCGCGTATTATGGTATTCAACTCATCGAGAGTTAACGTTGTGTCTACACCTTTTATATCGAGCGGTGATCCTTTCTCTTTTACGGATTTGAGTATAAACGTTTGGCCATCACGCTTCTTAATGCCTACTTCCCCATCAAGCCGGGCTTCGTCTAAAAGTTTGGAAAGTTTTTGTCTGGCTTGTGAATATGTATATACTTTCATGGTGTAACCTCTAATGTTGTTATTTGAAGTCGTTTAGCGAATTCAACCATTCTTTTATCCAAACTTAATAACGGTGTTTGATATTGTTTCGCACAATCTAATACGTATGCATCATAGGCATATATATTAAATGTAGCCGCTAATTCAATTGCATGGGCTAATCGGATTTGTGTTCTTCGAATAGGAATTTTTTCATATTGAATGATCACTTCTTCTGCATCTGAAGCAGAAATTCTGTTACGCTTAATCATGGCTGAAAGTGCATTACCAACCTCTGCATCTAAGCTTGCAGGAGCTTGTAAATCACTTTCTCTTGTTAATTCAATAATGTTGGCTTTGTAAGGTTCATTTACTAACACGGCCAATAATGCTGAAGTATCTATTGTAATAAGCATATTGTACATTAACAATTGTACAAGTATAAGTCAACTTCTCCACTGAAAAAATATTTCACGCGAGTTCGGGGGGAAAAGACCGGGGACGGGAGACGGAAGACCGGGGGAAGGAAACAGAGGAACAGACAAACAGAAAAACTGATGAACTATTTGGACGGGAGGCCGGCATTAATTCACAAATTGATAACCCACTCATCATCAAAACTCATATAGACCGTGGACTGGGGACGGAAGCCGGGCTGAAGATTCTTAAATTGATTATCGACTCATCATCGAAACTCGGTCATCGGTTGCCCGTCCCCACCCTGAGTAAGCGGACCGCCAGTGGCATGACTTAAATGCGTTGGGAGATGCTGATATAAAATCAGGATGATATCTTCATGAAATTACGTTATCCATCGTTTTGGGTCAGTGTAGCCATACCGATGCTGCCAGGTCGTTACGGACGCATCAAGGAGTTCGAAAAGGCGGCCGCGCTTGAAGGGCCTTCACTTTTCCTGAGTGTTTTTGCAGTTCCGTTCAGCCGGAAACTTCTGCCATCTTTTAATGGAAAGATGATTGGAAATCTATTACCTTAACTTCAGATTGGAGAAATGCTTCAAAGACGTAAAAACTATTGTGTGAATCAGGAATGATATATAACAGGGATTGACTAATCTGTGTATTGAATGTTTGGTTTGCGTAATGCAGTGGTGCTATTTCATAATCCGGGATTGATCGTGATTACATTAACATTAGCTCTATTTATTATAACAGTTGCTGCAGTTACCTTTCTGTTTATGAAATGGTTTATCAGTTATGCAGATTCTGTGCAGATTACAGATGTTCCAAATGGCCGGAGCGCCCACACCAAACCGACCCCTACAAGTGGGGGAATTGGTTTTGTAATAGTTTCTATGGGAGCGATCCTGATTTATGCCTACCTGTCTGATTATTCAGATAGTTCTTCGTTCCTTACCTTTTCTACAATTTTGTGTGCGATGGCCCTTATTGGGTGGATGGATGATAAACATGAGCTTTCCCGTAAATTACGGTATGGAGCCCAATCTGCTGCTGCCATAGCAGTGATTCTATTTATAGGAAATATGGATACGTTTCACCTTCCCTATTTGGGGCTGATGAATCTCGGGTTTATAGGATTTGTTTTTGCGTTTGTTTGGATAACAGGTACCCCTAATATTTATAACTTCATGGATGGGGTAGATGGGATCGCATCCATGCAGGCCATCGCAGCCTCAGCAGGGTGGATGTATCTGGCGTCCAGTTGGTATATGCCGGAACTGCTTATCATTAACCTCTTCATTTTTATATCTGTAACAGTTTTTTTATGGTTTAACTGGGCCCCAGCATCTATATTTATGGGGGATGTGGGGAGTTTGTTTTTAGGCTTTCTATTTGCAATCATGCCTTTTTATGCAGCGTATCTACCCGGATCACCCGACATAGGACTGCTGATATGGGTTGCGGCAATAATGCTTTGGCCGTTTTTATTTGATGGTGCCTATACCTTGTTTCGGAGAGCAAAAAGGGGAGAGAATATTTTGGAACCCCATCGGTCACACCTTTACCAGCGCCTTTATGAACTTAACTGGCCACACTATAAAATTTCACTTCTTTATGGGGTTTTTACCATTGTAACTGTTTCTTGTGCTATTACTTATGTAACCGTTTCTGAAGGGGTCCGGCTGCTAATTTTACTGCTACTACTTACATCTTCTTTTGGATTTGCAGCATATGTGAAAAGATTAGAGAGTAAGATGTAATTCCATACTTCGGAATAAGTTGCTATTTTAAGTAATTGTGAGAGTTATTATAAGCACGGAAATATATTTTTTGAATGGGTTTCAGAAGAATGATTTTTAAAATGTTCCCTAACAGTTGTTAAAAATTATTTTTTTCAAAATTTTGCATTATATTCATGACGTATATTGTCCAAATGTTATAGAGATCTATGTTTTCTAAAAAAAATAACTTTACACGGGCACTTTTTTTCCTAATTGGAGATTCAGTGGCTCTACTACTATCATCAATTGCAGCGTATTTTATTCTTTTTTCATTCGATTCGGTATCCCTGGGTTACCCCTTTACCGTTGCAATAGGGCTTACGCTTTGCTCACTTATAGGTCTTACTATATTTAAAATGTACCAGGTAAGTTGGCGCTACACCAGCTTAAGGGAATTGATGAGAACAGTTTTTGGCGTTTTTTCGGGGGCAATACTTTTTATAGGTGTTGGAGGTGTATTTATTGATATCACAAATTTCACTTTTGCCTACACGGCCATTTTTTCTGTTATCGGTCTTCTAACGGTTGGCGGTTTTCGCATTAGTAAACGTATGATTGAGGAGGTAGTATATACACCGAAAGTAAAAAATAGTGTAGTTGTTTATGGTGCGGGGGATGCGGGTGACCAAATCATTCGGGATATTCAGAAGCACAATAGCTGGGATTTAAATATTGCCGCTGTTTTTGATGATGATACATCCATGCATGGCCTGCATATGCATGGGGTTAAAATATTGGGGGGTAATCGGCGGTTAACCTCCTATATCCGGTTTAATAAAGTAGAAGAATTAATTATTGCTATCCCTTCGCTGCCTAAAAAAACACTTCGGGAAACGATCGACAAGATCAAACAAATCCGCCCTGAATTGAAAATTAAGGTACTGCCTTCGTTTCATTCCCTTACGGATGATCCGGTTGGGATTCGTAATATTCGGGAAATCAGTATTGAGGATATTTTGGGGCGTGAACCGGCTAAAATTGACATCAAAACAATTCGGTCGAGCATTAAAGATAAAATAGTGTTGGTAACAGGGGCCGGCGGTTCTATAGGAAGTGAAATTGTTCGCCAATGTGCCAATCTTCATCCATCCAAATTAATTGCCCTTGATGTTGATGAAACAGAACTTTTTCATCTCGAGAATGAGTTAAATGAAACCGGTTTCCAAATTGCACCCTGTGTAGCAAATATAACAGATAAACAAAAAATTGATCAGATCTTTTCTGCCGAACAACCCGACGTAGTTTTTCATGCTGCGGCTTACAAACATGTACCGATGATGGAGAGCTTTCCTGAAGAAGCCATTAAGGTAAATATTGGCGGAACAAGAATAGTTGCGGAAATAGCCTGTAAATATAATACTGATAAGTTTGTAATGATCTCTACCGATAAAGCGGTGAATCCGGCTAACGTGATGGGAGCTACCAAACGTGTTGCCGAAGAGATTTGTATGACTTACAACAAACAGTGCGCCACAAAATTCATTTCTGTTCGATTTGGAAATGTCCTTGGGTCTCGAGGATCTGTTGTGCCCCTGTTTATGGGACAGATCAAAAAAGGCGGTCCTTTAACAGTTACGGACCCCGAAATGACCCGGTATTTTATGACGATTCCCGAGGCTGTATTATTAGTAATACAGGCCGGTTCGATGGGAGACGGTGGCGAGGTTTTTGTTTTGGATATGGGCGAGCCTGTAAAAATTCTGGATATGGCACGAGAGTTAATTCGACTCCACGGACTCGAGCCGGATGTAGATATTCCTATCGAGTTTAATGGGTTACGGCCCGGAGAGAAAATGTATGAGGAGCTTTTAAATGCAGAAGAGGGAGTTCAAACAACGTGCCATGACCGAATAAATATGGCGGTATGCAGCCAACAGCTAAGCAGCAAAGAGTTGAACACGATCATTGGCCATATTTTTGATGAAATAGAGCTTGGGAATACATCAAAAATTCGATACCTGTTAAAACAAATGGTACCGACCTATACGTACACAGAAATAAGCGAAAAGCAGGAAACGATAGCTTAGTTTTTGAGGGTATCCATCTAAAGGTTATGGGCAAGAAACAGGCTTCAGGTAAAAGCCGGGAACAAGCCGTCTTTACCATCTCCCCTCGATGGGAGATCTTTAAAGTCCCTCATTTGAAGGGGAAATACTGTTTACGGGATAGGGGGATGACTTGTGAGCTTTGGTTTGAGATGATTATTCAATTGAAAATCCTGGCAGGACAGTGCCCCAGTTGGGGCTGCGTGTGGGTTCACGTTCATTAGCATCGCGCTATGCACGATGCTATTGCCTGCCGCTCCTTTGGAGCTTTGGATCGAAAATAGACATCGGACTAAATATTGGCTCTGTGTAATTGGGCAAAGGTATTTCTTGAAATGGGTTCTAAGATCTGCAAATCGTTGTCTGCAATAATAGCCCCAACGGGGCACTGTCAATAACATAGTGCAGCGCACTATGCAATAATGCTTCTCAAAACGAGTGAAGCCCTGAAAGGGCGTAATCCAGACAAACTTTCCAAAATCTATGCATATATTTGGTGCACAGTCCTTTTACCATCTCCCCTCGATGGGAGATATTCTTACTTTATCCACAACCTTAATAGTTATTACAGTTTGAGACAGGATCGTGAAAACCCTTTCAATTGTGCTCAAAAATTTCTTATTATCACTCTTCGTTTTGCCATATTAAATAGTCCTTCTATTAACCCATTTTCATCGATCTTAAAACGCTCATGAGCAACGTTCAAAGACTTCTCCTGCTGTTACCTTTTCTTATTTTTTCTTTAATCAATGCAGATTATTCAAAAGCTCAGTCTTTGCCGGAAGGGGTAGATATTGAAACCGTTCGATCCGATGATCTTTCAGATGGTCAGGTGCGTGAACTGGATGAGGAGATTCAAAGCCAGGGGCTTACATTAGATCAGTTTAGCGCCCTTGCTATTCAACGAGGGGCACAGCGTAATGAAGTGAGCCGAATTACCCAGCGCATTCGTTCATTGAGGTCATTAGGGGAGTTTGAAGAGGGTGAACAGAGGGAGCAAGCCGGTCAAACACGGGAGTTGGCTGAAGTAGACTCAATTTTTGTGGATTATGAGGCGGAACAAGATTCTATACCACGCGAAGAGCGGGTATTTGGTATGAGTTTGTTCAATCAAGTATCACGAACGTTTGAACCTTCATTTAATATTCCAACGCCAAGAAATTATACAGTAGGGGCGGGCGATCAAATTGTGATTGATGTTTGGGGTGCCGCAGAGATGACCTATCAGCTTATTGTTAATGCAGAAGGGGCAATAACAATACAAAATTTAGGTCCTATTTATTTAAATGGCCTAACCATCGAAGAAGCCAGTGAACGAATTAAAAGAAGGTTGGGTGATATTTATTCAGGGCTAAATCCCGATCAATCCGAAGAGGGAAATACCTTTGCGGAAGTGAGCCTTGGAAATGTTCGGAGTATAAAAGTAACGGTTATGGGGGAAGTGAAATTACCTGGTACGTATACAGTATCATCCTTATCCACTGCATTTAATGCGTTATTTGCGGCAGGGGGACCTGATCGTGACGGGTCGTTCCGAAATGTACAGATTATCAGGGGAAATGAAATTATCCAAAATTTCGACCTGTATGATATACTGGTAACCGGGGATCAAGAAGGAAATATTCAGCTGAAAGATCAGGATATTATTAAAGTGAACCCCTATATGAATCGGGTACAGGTTTTGGGTGAAACAAAACGAGTAGGATATTTTGAGACAAAAGAGGGTGAAACCCTCGAAGATTTGGTGGATTACATTGGAGGATTTACTAATCTGGCATACACAGAACGATTGGTTTTAAAACGCCGTACCCCAACGATGAGAAGTGTTTCTGATGTAAAGTATCCCGAAGGAAGTGACCTTGAAATAAGAAATGGTGATATTCTTGAGGTTGGTGAGGTGTTGGACCGTTTTGAAAACCGTGTAACCATTCGTGGAGCTGTGTTTCGTCCCGGCGAGTACGAGCTTGATGAAGGGCTGACCTTAAACGATTTAATCGAAAAGGCGGATGGCCCTATGGAGGATGCACATTATCAGCGTGGAGTAATCTACAGAACGCGCGATAACCTCACGATCGAAACCATCCCTTTCAGTTTACGAAACGTAATTGATGAGCCGGAGACATACGATATTGAGTTAAAAAGAGATGATGAAATAAGGGTTGCTTCCCTTTTTGAGTTGCGTGAAGATTATAATATCCGTGTAAGTGGTGCTGTAAATTCTCCTGGACAGTTTGATTTTACAGAAGAAACGACTTTGGAGGATGCTATTTTACAGGCAGATGGATTTCGGGATGATGCTGCCGAATACCGGGTAGAGGTAGCACGAAGAATTGTTGATGAAGAAAAACAGCTAAAATCTGATGGTGTTGCCGAAGTATTTCAGTTTGAAGTTGATGAGGATTTAACTTTTTCTGAGGAGGATAAAAATTTCGTTCTTCGACCCTTTGATCAGGTTTTTGTTCGGTTGAAGCCAAACTATCAAGAACAACAAATTGTACGAATTGAAGGTGAAGTACAATTTCCGGGCGAGTACGTATTGGAAGACAGAACTGCCCGTCTTTCAGACATCATTGAATGGGCCGGTGGTTTATCGGACTACGCGTATCCAAAAGGGGCCTCATTGGAACGTAATCTTGGTGAGATTGAAGTTGAAGAAGAAAGTGTAGTGGGTGATTTGGTACGTATTGATGGCCAAACCACAAGAGTTGGAATTGAACTTGGAGGTGCATTGCAAAATCCTAAATCGAATGTAGATTTAATCCTTGAAGAAGGAGATGTGATTCGAGTTCCTAAACAGCTACAAACGGTTCGTATTGAAGGAGAAGTCCTTTTTCCGGTAAGTGTTCGATATGATAATAGTAAATCGTTCAGTGATTATTTGAGCTCAGCGGGTGGAGTAACAGAAGAAGGCCGTAGAAACAGAGCGTATGTAGTTTATGCAAACGGCGAGGTTGACCGAACCAAACGATTTTTGTTCATCAGAAACAACCCGGATATTGAACCGGGAGCAACAATTGTAATTCCAGAAAAACCACAAGAACGTGAGTTAACTCCACAGGAAAGAGTCGGATTGGCATCGAGTATAGCTTCAACAGCTCTATTGTTTATTACACTGATTGATCGTTTATAAAGCTCGCGGAGAAAGGTCCCGAATCGATTTCGGGACTGCGAATAACGCGCAGGAAACAGAAGAACTGATGAACTATTTGGACGGAAGACCGAAGTCAGGAGATCGGCTGAGGATTCTTAAATTGATTACCAACTCATCAACGAAACTCGGTCATCGGTCCCCCGTCTCCCTTCTTCAGAACCGACAAACTGCGAAATGTTAAAGTACCACAGAATATTTGATATCGTTTACCAGGTCCGGTTTAGTTAGTCTTTATTTATTACCCTATCTTTTAAACCTTATCCTTAGTTATCAAATCTTCTGATATGTACGATCGATCTTTTCTTATTAAGATGGTGCAAACAAAAATGCCTTTTGGTCAATACGAAGGGTGGAAGGTTACCGATCTCCCCGTACATTATTTGGAATGGTTTGAGCGCCAGGGGTTTCCAAATGGCCAGTTAGGACAATACCTTGCTACGATGTACGAGATTAAAACAAATGGTCTGGAATCCCTTTTAGATCCTATAAAAAAGATGGTACGGGAACAGAGATTTAGATAGGGGAACCGCAAGGCGCACAGGGAGATTAATTTTCCCCTGTTCATTTTTTCTTGATCCGCCGGCAGACGGCACGAACGGTCTATTCTTACTTCATGAATAACAGTATATAATCACAAAAACTGTCAACCTAAATCAGGAACAGACCCTTCCCGGGTAGCCCTGAAAGTTTTCGGAAACTGTATCGTTACAAATAATCTTCCAGCTTGATTTTCCCTTCAATTAATAGCCGTGTCATCTTTTTGCTTTTCCAGCCTTTAACTATTTTTTCAGCCGCCTCAGCTTTCTGTCTGGACTCGAGACGTTGCGTAAATACAATGTTCCATGGCCTAAAACGCTGGGTGAAACCCTTCTGCTCGTGATTATGGTATTCTAAACGTCGTGGTGGATCATCAGAAGAGCCGTAATAGTAAACCTCCTTTAGTTCGGAGCATAGAATGTAGAAGTAGTAATTCATAGCCATAAAAAAAGC
>JBBDPF010000006.1:0-32227 GCA_040876545.1 Balneolaceae bacterium
TAGGAAATTGCAAATAAGTGCCAAATATACGAAAATGAATGGAATGTATATAGCTATGTACGGCTCATTTTTTAACCTCCATCCATATCAGCGCGAAAATATAGGGGGTGATTGGGTGAAAGTCAGGTTAGAATTTTGAGATGTGCTTCTGGTACTTTTTCTTGAACCTGATCTCATTTCAATCAATATTTAAATGTAAATTAATTCCAAACCAAATTTTTACTATGCCTACTCCATTTGAAAAGCCGATCACCAAAGAAAATCCTTTTAGTCTCTGTTTTGTCTGTCTTGGTAACATTTGCCGAAGCCCGACGGCTGAGGGTGTTTTTCAGCATTTGGTAAAAGATAGAGGGCTTGGCTCCTATTTTTATGTCGACTCAGCCGGGACAGGTGCCTATCACATTGGGGAGGGAGCAAATAGTAAGAGTCAGGAGATGGCGAATAAACATGGCATTGAACTGCTTTCACGAGCAAGAAAATTTGAACCGGATGATTTGAAAGAGTTTGATTTGATTTTGGCAATGGATCACGAAAACTTTGATAATCTCGAAAAACTGGACATCAAAAATGAATACTCCGGCAAACTATTTTTAATGCGTGAATTCGATCCACAGCCGGGAACCAAGGCCGTACCCGATCCTTATTTTGGTGGAATGGATGGTTTTAAGGATGTGTATGATATAGTATATAGAAGTTGTGAAGCGTTATTGGATAAGCTGGAGAATCAGGTTGAGTCTTGATTTAACCACAAAGGGCACAGAGGACACAAAGAGAGTGGTTTGAGGAGGAAGGTTTTTGGGGATTTGAAAAGTAATGTAGTCATATTTCATTTAATCAGAAAAATCTCACTAAAATATTTAAAGAATTGTTTTCTAAGGTTTTTTGTAATCTTGCATAAAAGTAATCATTTACTGTTTTCTTTGTGATCTTAGTGCCCTTTGTGGTTCCTTAAAAACAAGTAAAATATGATACCGAACGAAATCATAGATTTTATTTCCCATTCGCTGGACTTCAAGCTGCTAAATACGCAGTCTGTTTCCGGTGGAAGTATTAATCAGGCGGTAAAGTTGTCTACCAATAAGGGAGATTTTTTTCTGAAGTGGAATAGAAATGCGCCGGGTGATTTTTTTAAAAAGGAAGCGGAAGGGCTTGTTCATCTGCGGACGGCAAAATCAGATCTTATTATCCCTGAAGTATTTGCGGTGGGTCAGCCCAAAAAGAAACTGCCCGGTTTTTTACTGATAGAGTTCATAAAAGAAGGTTCTACCGGAGATTCATTTCAATTTGGAGCAGAACTGGCAAAACTGCATCAAACCAAAACCGAAACGTTTGGGCTTGATGAAGACAATTATATTGGCAGTCTGCCACAGAAAAATCATCGCCACGAACACTGGGATTCTTTTTTTATTGAGGAGCGTATCAACCCACAGCTGAAAATGGCTGTGGATTCCGGGAAAATAGATGTGGAAATTCTCTCGAACTGGGGGCAACTCTCTTCTCAGCTTAAAGACCTTCTTCCACCCTGCGAACCGTCTTTGCTACATGGCGATTTATGGAGCGGTAATTATCTGTTCAACAAAGATGGAAAAGCTGTGTTGATTGATCCCGCTATCTATTATGGTCACCCGGAAATGGACCTTGCCTTCAGTAAAATGTTTGGCGGATTTTCGAAAGAATTTTATGACGGATATGAATCTGTTCAGCCACTCGAGCCGGGTTTTGATGCGCGGATAGACATCTACAATTTGTATCCGCTACTGGTTCACGTAAATCTATTTGGCGGCGGTTATACAAATCAGGCAGTGCAATTTTTGAAGCAGTTTTGATTGGATTACAATATTCAATACTATAATCTGTTCTGAATTTGGTACATTTAATAGAACAATCCATTAATTGAATTGAAATGCCACATATCCAACTTGACCGAGATATTCGTTCATTATCAGATTTCCGGGCCAATGCCGCATCATTTATTGAGCGTGTTAAATCAGAACGGCGTCCACTTATTTTAACTCAGCATGGTAAAAGTTCTGCCGTACTTATTGATGTTGAAGACTATCAAAAAATGCTCGATAAAATTCAGTTGCTTGAAGAACTTTCTGCTGCACGGGCAGAATTAGATAATGGTGAAGGAATTAATCATGATGAATTCTTTTCAAAATTGAAATCTCAGTATTCTAATTCATGACGATTATTTGGTCGCCCACTGCAAGAAACAGAATCGAAGTCTCCCCTAACAAGAGCCCCGAAAGCTTTCGGGGGAGGGGTGTGCATCAGATTATTCAAGTTCTGACAAACATCCCCCTGAATCCCCCTTTATTAAGGGGGACTTTTTCATTTAAAAAGTCAACCGGAAGCAGGAAGAATCGTAAGAGAAACAAAAAATGAAAAGATTCGAGAGCTTGTGGTTCATAAACATTATAGCCTGATTTACGAGATCAGTTCTGATGTAATAGAAATTCTAACTGTTCGACATTTTCGACAAGATTTTTAAGATTCAGAATTATAGCCAAGTTTTTCCATGAAAAATCAAACCATCGTAAGTCTGGTACCCTCTTTGACAGAACTGTTGTTTGATCTCGGCCTGGGTGATCAGGTTGTGGGTCGCACTCGCTTTTGCATCCATCCAAAAAGCGAAGTAGAATCCGTGCCCATCATTGGCGGGACCAAAAACCCGAATATTGGAAAGATTACATCCATCAAACCGGACCTAATTATTGCAAACCACGAAGAAAACAGAAAAGAGGATGTGGAAGAGCTGCAGAAGGATTTTGAGGTGATGGTGACAGAGATTTCAACCATTGAAGAGGCGCTTTTTGGCATACATCAAATCGGGAAACGGTGTGATGTTTTAGGCGTGGCGAATAAATTGATCAACGCCATACAGAGAGAGTTTAGTGAACGGCCGGATGAACCAACGCTATCTGTAGCCTATTTAATCTGGAAAAACCCCTGGATGACCGTCGGAAAAGACACTTATATTCATTCAGTTCTTTCAGAATGGAACTTGATTAATGTGTTTGGGGATGAATGTCGCTATCCGAAAATCTCTCTTGAACAGATGAATGATCTGCAGCCGGATGTAATTTTACTTAGCAGTGAGCCTTTTCCATTTAAGGAAAAACATATCAAGGAAATTTCAGAAGCTTGCCCGGGCTCGTCGGTGTTGTTGGTAGACGGCGAGTGGTTTAGCTGGTATGGAGCACGAATGTTAACTTCGTTTAAAAAGTTAAATTCTTTCAGGCGGGCCATCAGCTGATTTTATGCGGAATCAAATCAGCCTTATACCATAAAGATTGTATATTCCGTTAGTTCATCGCAGACTATCTATATTATGAAAAACTTTTTGGCTTTATTTTTACTTCTGTTTTTTCTCCAAGGCACTTTATATGCCCAAAATTCCCGTACGTCTTCAGATGAAATTGAACGGGCGAAAAAAGCTTACATCGAGGGGATTGTTCATTTCGAAAATGAAGAGTACGAGCAAGCTCTTGATTATCTAACAGCCGCACATTTGAAGCTGCACGATCAAGCGGGTGTCAATTTTGCGCTGGCTGATGTATATCTTGCCACGCGCGATCTTGTAAATGCTGCTTATTATGGAGAATCGGCTGCCAATTTAGAACCTGAGAATAAATGGTACCATCTTAAACTGGCAGAAATTTATACCCGATCGGGGAGAAATGAAGCGGCTGTAAATGCCTACACAAAAGCGCTTGAATATCATCCCAATGATGAAGATATCCTTTACCGGCTGGCAGAAAGTCACATAGATTTTGGGGAGCTGGGAAAAGCAAATGAAGTGTACAATCAAATCATCAATCGGGTAGGAGGTAGTTTTGAGCTTCATCTCAGAAAATTCAGGAATTTTAATGCTCTTCAACAGCAGGATTCTGCAATGGCAGAACTTCAGGAGATGCGAAAAATCAACCCGGGAAATTTAACGACGCTTCGGGCAATCAGTCAGTATTACCTGGAAATTGGGGAAGAAGAAAAAGCGCTGGATGTTTTATTGGATGCGCGAAATAGAAATTCCCGCGATCCTCAAACACTCCTTTTACTTGCAGAAATTTATGTGAATCAATCTGAGTGGGATGAACTGGGTGAAATTTTTGTCACCATGCTGCAAGATCCCCTAATCTATCCATCCCAAAAGCTGGAGCTTGTGCGGTTTATGTACTCCCAGCAGCAACAAAACCCACAAGACCGATCGCTGGCAAACCAAACCAGTGATGTACTTCTTTCATTCAGTGAAAATGAGCCTGATTATGGTCCGGCACAACTTTTGGCAGCGGAATTTTTTCTTCAACGAAATGAGTTGGACCATGCATTGAAAAAGCTCGAAAAAGTAAATGAGTTAATGCCGGATGATCCGGATGCCTGGAGACAGAGATTACAGGTGTTGTTTTCGCAACAAGAGTATAATCAGATCATTGAGTTATCAGAATTAGCCAACGACAATGCGCCGGATGATGCCTACATCCAGTTCTTTACCGGAACTTCATTTATGCTTGAAAATCAATCCGAAAAAGCTGCCGAGTGGCTTGAAAATGCTACAATGGCACCGGCAAATCGAAATTTCAGATCGGTTATTCACGGAACTCTCGGCGATGTAATGCAGGACCTCGATCAATGGAATGATGCGGAAAGCAATTACGAAAGAGCCCTTCGGCTTGATTCCAACAATCATAACGCGATGAATAATTATGCCTACTACCTTTCCGTGCGGGGTGAACAATTGGAATATGCTGAGGAACTTGCCCGAAAAGCCATCTCTTTTGAGCCGAAAAATGCAGCCTATCTTGATACAACAGGTTGGATATATTTTAAACTCGAGAAGTACGATCAGGCGCTGGAATATATTACACGATCGGTGGAAACCGGCAACGCAAGCGCTGAAGTTTACGAACATCTTGGAGATGTGTACAACGCATTGGATGAAACTAATGATGCCATAAAGTGGTGGAACAAAGCCCTTGAATTAGACTCAGACAGAGAACACCTCAAAGAACGAATTCAAACAGCTCAAAAGTGAAATTATACCACTCTTTTTTTTCGGTTATTCTTTTAGCTGTATTGATTTCAGCCTGTAGTACCCCGCGAATGGCTACTGAAACCGAAGATTTGGATGTGGCTTCCATCAGCACTGAGGAACTTTTGGATCTGATTCCCGATTACAGCAACGATCTTGAAACCATTAGTGGAGTTGGCCGAGCGCTGATCAGTGAACCGGGCAATAGTGACCGGGTGACGCTCGAATTTCAATCAAACCGAACATCCAGTCTTATTGATATTCGAACGAGTGTAGGCATTCAGGGAGGTCAAATTCTGGTTGATGGTGATTCCCTTCTTATTTATAACCGGGTTGATCAGTATGCCGAGAAAGTATCTGTTGCTCAAAGTGATTTAACCAGCGTTGGCTCGATTGCTTCCCTGAATATGCTTGATCTTTTTAATTTTACCCTAACGCAGGATGATATTGAAACTATTTTTGATGGGGGCAATAATTACGTTGTTCTTTTACGAAATGAGGCCACCGTTACTGTTTCCAAAGCGGATGGTTTGATTATGGAAGTTCAACAATCTAAAAATTCACCTGCAGCTCCATACAGAAAAATTGAGTATGAAGGATATGGAGAGATTGATAATTTTCAACTACCGCGGAAAATGACGATTTTAAGCCGAGACGAAAAATCGCGGGCAACGCTTTTGGTGCAGCAGCTTGAGGTTAACCAATCACTGCCGCCACTCACCATAGACTTGCCGGATAATATTTCCATTTATCGCCAATGAACTATCGATACGCAATTATTCTGCTTTTTTTAGTACCGATATTACCCTCGGGGCTTTTTGCCCAATCGAGCTATGAGGATCGCCGCAGTGAAGTTATTGATAAGCAGAGTTCTACCCGCAGCCAGATTCAGAATCTTGAGGAGCAGATTCAATCGTATAATGAACGTCTTGGCGAAACCACGGAACAGTACGAACAGATTTATGAGCAGTATGAGCAGCTCAGAAGGCTTATTACCTTGCAAGAAGAAAAAATCAGGCAGATGGAACAGGAGCAGGCTCAAATAAGCGAAGAGATCACCATTGTTGAAGCCAATTTAAATGAATTGGAAACCCAGCTTACATCTCTTATTGAAGAGTACAAATCAACCCTGACTTATCTTTACAAAAATGGACGAACCACTGAACTCGCGTTGATATTAACATCCACCTCAGTGAATCAACTTCTGGTTCGATCCTATTACCTGAGCAGATTTGATCAACACCGACAGGCTCAGGCCAATGAAATTGAACTCGCCCAACAGGAACTTGAGGAATCAAAAGAAGATCTTCAAACTACACGTGAGAGAAACCGTGAGGCTCTCGCTTCCATTGAAGAAGAAAAACAAGATCTTGAACAACAGGAGAATTTACAGAGTAGAAATGTTGAACTTCTGAAGCAGGATCAGGAAAATTTAAGGGATCAGGTAGCAGCGCATCAAAGTCAGCTGGATGAACTGGATAGCGCCCTCGATGATTTGATGGCAGAAGAAGAACAAATTGAAGAAGCGGAAAGAGAGCGTCAACGATTGTTGGCAGAAGCGGGCAATATTGAAGATGATGATGAACGACGAGCAGCAGAGGAACGATATTCAACGCCCGTTTTACGGGAGAGTGGTGTCAGTGATGAAGAATTGAGTGCTTTTGAGGATGAATTTGCCGCTGCCAAAGGCAACCTTTCTTGGCCGGTGGAAAATGGGACGATTACTGAAAAGTTTGGAGTGCGGATTCACCCTGTATTAGGGACCCGTACGAATAATCCCGGCGTAGATATTGCTGCTGCTCCACAATCAACGGTTCGGGTTGTAAACGATGGCTATGTTTATGAAGTGATGCCTTTTCGTGATTTAGGAGAGGTTGTGTTGGTGAATCATGGCAATTATAAAACGGCTTATGGAAATTTGAGCAGTATTTTTGTTCAAAAAAATCAGGTATTGGAGACAGGAGATGTTTTGGGACTTTCAGGAGATGAAAATTCTACGCGGGGGGAAGTGCTTTTCTTTTTAATCCGCGAAGGGAGTCAGAATGTAAACCCCGAAAATTGGTTACAGCAGGCGGTGCCTTAAATTTTTAGTCATGAGTCTTGAGATGTGAGACTACCGATTTAATAAAGTGGGGAAATAAATTTGAATTATTGCAGTGACATCCCCCTTCAAAGGGGGACTTTCTCTCACGACTCAAGACTCACCATCTCAAGACTAATTAGGATCACTTCATATTTGTAAACTGAAGAGGTATTCCAAAATTTTTGGCTTTTAGAATTCGCATTATTTCCTGGAGATCATCAATTTTTTTGCCGGAAACACGGACCTGATCATCCTGAATAGCCGGTTGCACTTTCAATTTTGCAGCTTTTATCTCTTTAACAATTTTCTTTGCCGTTTCGCGGTCAATTCCCTCCTTAATGGTGGCAGATTGTTTTACCGAACCTGAACTGCTTCCCTCCTCATCACCAAATTCCAATACTTTGGGCTCGAGTCCACGTTTAACAAAATGCTTAATTAACATATCTTTCACAGCCTGCAATTTCATGCTTTCTGCCGCCAGTAAATCTATTCGGTTGTCTTTCTTTTTGAACTCTACTTCGGTGTGAAGTCCGCGGAAATCGTATCGGGTTTCTACTTCCTTCAACGTATTATTTACCGCATTATCAATTTCCTGTGGGTTGAGTTCATTTACAATATCTACGGAAGCCATAATCTTTTCTCTTACGTTTTGGTATATGCTCGAGAGTTACTCGAATTACAATTAGTTTGATCTTTAAAAATAGAAAATATTTGCACAAAGAGTTCAACAATGAACTTTAATAATTAAGGAGCCATAATAGGCAGCGGGCAATCAATTGAAATAGAAATTGCACGGAGCAACTCAATCTCTTTGCGGGACATCACACCATCGGCCGCTACTGCATGAATGGTTGCTGAAAGCACATATTTTTGAACCGGACGTGCTGATTGTGCAAAGGCCTCTATGGCTTTATCAATATTTTCGAATGTGCATTTTTCCTGTTCAAAAAGCTCCATCTCTTTGGGACGAATCTTTTCAATAGATTTAAGTGATGCATCCCACGCTTCCCGGGTTTCCCCATCAGAAGCGTGAGCCATTGCCGACAGCAAATACGAAAGTTCACTTCCCAACGGCTTCAGGTTATGATACTTAATTTTTGACTCCGGCTGCTTATTGAACTGGGCATCCAAATTGTGGAAAATCACCTTCTCAAGAGCAAACTCAAAAATAGTGATTTTATCATCTGCCTGAATCAACTCTTCGATGGTGTGTTTAAATTGTTTGTACTGTTTTTCGCTAAGCCCTTTTAGTGCAGGAATGGCTAAATCAACAATCAGTAAATTCCATTCCGGTTTTACTTTTTTCAGGTTTGGCTGAACTTTCTCTACCGCCTGAGCAACCTCTTCGCCACTATGATTACTGATCGTAGCCAGCTGATTTACACTCACCTCTTTCTCACCTGATAATAATAATGCATAAATCAGCGCCTCAGCTTCCAACGGATTATGCACCGCAGTTGAAATCTCTTCGGGCAGCTCTTTCATTACTTTTTGCACGTGAGTGAGATCATTTTGTCCAAGAGTTCCCACCGCAGCAAGAATTAATTCTGGGCTAAACAGTTCGCCAAAACCACCGGAGTCATTTGCAGGTCCACCACCACTTTTTGGTTGCTCCACACGATATTTTTCCATCCGTTTTCGAACACGTTCACTTTCCTTTGCACTAAGCGCATCATGAGACGGGTCAATTGCCATTATCCTTTTTTCGATCGGTGGATGGGATGCCAGCAAACTGCTCATTGCAGATTTATAACTATTGGCGAAAAACAGGTGGCTCAGCTCCATCGCATGGCCATCCTCCAATTCTGATCCACTCCCCGCTTTACTCGCAATTTTTCGTAATGCTCCGGCAAGCCCATCCGGATTACGTGTGTATTGTACCGCCGCTGCATCAGCTAAATATTCTCGCTGACGAGAAACTGCGGCCTGAATCATCCTGCCAAAAATCATCCCAATATATCCGATAATAATCAGAGAAAGACCCAAAGCTAAAATGGCAAAAGCTCCTCCATCTTTACCGTTCCTGGAGCTACGTCCACGACCTGCAAAAAAGCTGCTTCGCATCAAGATCATTCCCATCAAATGAAGAAGAAGAATTCCGTTTAAAATTCCAATCAAGCGAATGTTAATCCGCATATCGCCATTAAAAATGTGGCTAAATTCATGCGCGATTACACCCTGAAGTTCATCGCGGTTCAGTTGATCAAGCGTTCCTCTTGTCACCCCAACAGCTGCATCACGCGGACCATATCCCGCCGCAAACGCATTGATGGACGGTTCGTTATCAAGTATATAAATGTCCGGCACCGGAAGTCCTGATGCGATTGACATCTCTTCAACCACATTGCGAAGCTGTCTCTCTTTAAAATCGGTCGTGGACGGATCCAGCTTTCTACCGCCAAGCATTTCCGCCACCGCCGAACCGCCCTTTCGAAGCTGCATCACCCTAAAGATGGTTCCGGCCAGAATGATAAGAATGGTAAATGTGGATACTGTAAAAAAGAGTACAGGATTCCAGATTCCATTGACTTCTCCCCCTTGATAGTCAAAGATAAATAGTACTACTAAATAGATTGCGCAAATGAGTGTGAAAACAGCTAACACATAAAGCAGTATTAATTTCCACGTTTTACTTTTAGCTTTTTCTTGTGCCTGGAAAAAATCCATAAACGTCTATAATTAGGAATGACCGAGGTTTATTGGCCAATTTTGATTAATGAAATTTTTGAACAATTGTACTTATAAATAACTTTTAAACCTTATCTGAGTAAATTAGTCATCCCTGCCGAGGTGTCGGCATCTCGCAAAAGCCTCTACCTGCTCACTCCGTTCGCCTTCCCCCTTCAAACTTCTTTTAGTTCCGATACCTCGGAAGGGGGACTTTTTCCTATTTTAACTCAAAGGGTCAAAAAATTAAACCCCTTATACTATTAAAAAGAGACAGAAGGAGCTTCCCGTTCCGCCGGTGAATCGAGCTCAAACTGAGCAGCAGAATTAAAGCCAAACGCATTGGCAAAAATCACATTGGGAAATTTTTCCCGCCCGGTGTTGTAGGTCATCACCGCATCATTGAAAGCCTGTCGCGCATAAGCGATTTTGTTTTCTGTAGATGAAAGCTCCTCGGAAAGCTGCATCATGTTTTGATTGGCTTTCAGGTCGGGATACGATTCCGACAGCGCAAACATTTTTCCAAGAGCTCCGGTCAATGCCTGTTCCGATCCGGCAAGCTTTTGCATAGCAGCAGCATCATCAGGATTATCGGCAACCTGCTGTTCAACTTGCTGCGCCTGATTACGAGCCTGAATAACCGCTTCCAGAGTTCCGCTTTCGTGCTTCATGTAACCCTTGGCCGTTTCAACCAAATTGGGAATCAGATCGTAACGACGCTTTAGCTGCACGTCGATTTGCGAAAACGCATTTTTTAATCGGTTTTTTAGCGTAACGAGGTTGTTATAAATAGATATTGGCCAAGCGATAAAAATCAGTAACAGTACCGCAATAACAATAATTGTAATAATCATGATAGGTTATTTGAAGTGACAGAATGAATGATGAACATCTAAGCTATAAATATACAAGGCTTTGATGGGTTCTGCTACCTTTACGGAATTTTAGTGAGGAAAGTTGTGATTTTATCGGCTGCCCCTTCTTACTATCGGGCATTTTTGATCCTTAATTGAATATACAAGCAGAATGGATTACTATGGGATAGAATGTAGTGATGAATCTTCTGCTTATATATACCTGTGAGGCCCACTTACTAAATTTAATTAAAGCACCTATGTCTTCTTCTGATGATTACTTAATGAGAAAATTGCGAGAGTTATTAGAAGATTTTGATGTTATTTTCACAGGAGCGCATATGGCTTTAATAGAAAGTTCTGAGTACTTACAGGACTTTAAACAAAACATCACCGCAGCAGCGATTGCATCCTCATTAAGAATCAGCAGTATAGATTATACAAAGAAAAACTATTTACCTGATTTAAGAGAAAGTGATCGTGATTTATCTTCCGCATACATTGAAGCTTATAAAGAATTAAAAGAATATGTTATTTCTTCTGTAGAACGGCTCGACTCTGAAGATAAAAGGTTACCATCTCCTGGAGTTTTTGCAGCCTCTATCGTATTGGAAAGATTAATATCTAGCTTTTTTTCTGCCCATCTACTTTATCGATTAGGCAATACATATGAAGGGCATGCCGTCTCACGATTATTATTAGAACAAATGGCTTGGGCATATGCAGTACATAAGTTACCTGATTTGAAAAAGATCAAAGCTACTTCCCCAAGCAAAAGTATATCATCTTTGAAAGCATTTGTCCCAAAAGCTGGTAAACTCTACGGTTTTTTAAGTAAAAAAACTCACTTAGATTATGAAAGTCACCCCGAATTTTTAAGGGTTAAAGATGGAAAAAATTTCATTATTCATAGTCATATAAAATTTGAAGAGTATGCTTCTGTTCTACTTAATCTTGCCGATATATTTGTCTTAGTATGGGAAAGTACTCAGTTTGAATATATTGATGAAACAATTTCAGTTGAAAAGAAAAATGATCAAATTTTACCTTTAGAAAAGCGAATTTTTTTAAATGTTATAGAGAGGTGTTTAAACGAAATTAAATCTTTAACCTAACGACCAAATCAAACGGTTTAGAAACGCCACTATTTGTCAAGCCGAGACGACAGGATTTGAACCTGCGACCCTCCCGACATCAACTCGTTGAAGTCGGGATGCTCTACCGAACTTGAGCCACGTCTCTCAATCCATACTTTTGCCCGTTTTGGATTCTTCATCTTTTTCAGCTTGTTCTCCAGTTTCATGGCCTCTCCTTTAGATTCTGCTTCCACAAATCCAACCAATTTCCACGGGCCTTTACCACGCGTATATTTATTTTGGGTTGAATTATGACTTTCCATCCTTACAACCAAATCCGAAGTGTGGCCATAATAATGCTTATCCGTTGAGTCTGATTTTATCATATAAACATAGAATGGCATGCGCACTCCCACTTTGTATTTATAAAAAAAGGACGCCAGCATACTTGCTAACGTCCTTTTTAAAATGTCGGGACGACAGGATTTGAACCTGCGACCCCTCGACCCCCAGCCGAGTGCTCTACCGAACTGAGCCACGTCCCGATCTTTACTATTAAAAAATTCACATCCATACTCGGTACCGCAGGATTTGAACCTGCTTTCCTCCCGACACGCCTGTCGGGATGCTCTACCGAACTGAGCCACGTCCCGATTTGACAGACTAATAAGATAAGCCGATTTAAGCCTGACATCAATCTTATTTTTATGGTTTTCTCAAGCCATTGATCCAAAAGTAGTTTATACTTTCTCTTTTTACTCTTCCACTCATTTCCTATAATCTATTGATATTGCAATAGATAAAAAATCCCAAGGGATATATTGAGGTTTTAATGACGGCGAATTGTTCAATAAGTTGTTCAACTTGTAAGAATTACTTACACGTTCAAATTCACCAAAAGTGATGTATTATGGCTGAAAAACGAGAAGACCGATCAGATTTTATTCTTTACACCTCCCCAGATGGAGATATCAATGTGGAAGTCACAATAGAAGATGAAACTGTTTGGCTTACACAAAAAGCGATAGGACATCTTTTTGGTGTTGTTAAATCCACTATAAGTGAACATTTATCAAATGTTTACGATTCCGGTGAGCTAATAAAAAAGGCAACTGTTCGGAAATTCCGAACAGTTCAAACTGAAGGAGCTCGAGAAGTCACCCGAAATCTGGAATACTATAATCTGGATGCTATTATATCCGTAGGCTATCGGGTCAATTCCTCCGAGGCCACGCAGTTTCGTATTTGGGCAACTAAGGTTCTTCGGGAATATATTCTTAAAGGTTTTGCACTGGATGATGAGCGACTGAAACAAGGGAATAAGATCTTTGGCAAAGATTACTTTGAAGAACTACTGGAACGCATTCGGGAAATCAGGGCTTCCGAGCGCCGGTTCTATCAAAAGATCACCGATATTTATGCAGAGGGTAGTATTGATTACGATTCGGATGCAAAAATCACCCGAACCTTTTTCAAAAAAGTGCAAAATAAACTGCATTGGGCAATCACGGGTCAGACCGCGGCAGAGATCATAAAGTCTCGGGCAGATGCTAAAAAGAAGAATATGGGTTTAACAACCTGGAAGAATGCACCCAAGGGAAAAGTGTTGAAATCTGACACAGAAATTGCCAAAAATTACTTAGAAAAGGACGAAATCAGTGAATTAAATCGAATTGTTTCTATGTATTTGGATTATGCAGAAAATCAGGCCAAGCGACAGATTCCCATGAAAATGCGGGATTGGATAGAAAGATTGGATGCATTTCTGACATTCAACGATTATGAAGTGCTGGACAATCCGGGTAAAATATCTTCTAAAGTAGCAAAGGAATTAGCAGCAAAAGAGTATTCAACATTCCGGGTGATTCAAGATCAGGAGTTTGAATCCGATTTTGATAAGGAAGTAAAAAAGATGATTAAAAAAGGAACAGATAAGGACGAATAATTGAAGGTATTCTTTTTTACCCCCGCTCTGCAGAAATCAACAATACAGGGAATTTACTGAGTCTGGTAACCTTGCTGCTAACGCCGCCAATGTATTCGCTTGGCTCAAATCCCTCACCCTGGCTTCCCATCATAATCATCGTAGCACCAACCTCTTCGGCTTTCTCTACGATTTCTTTAAAGGGAGTGCCATAGGTGATAATCAGATCAACATCTTCCCTCACACGATCTGAAAACTTGTTTCGGATTTTATCGAGCTGTTCACGGTTTTTTTCAGTTAAGTCATCACGGCTGACCGGATCTTTTAGGGCGATGGAATAATCACCTTGAACGTGAACGATTGAAATTTTTCCCACGCTTCCGTTCCCTTCCATATCCCGCAGAATTTTATAGGTTCGATAGGCATTATCGGAAAAGTCAGTGGCGTATAAAACATGATCCAATGCATTTTCGCATGGATGCGTTAGCTTCATCACTCTTTCATTGGGATCTTCCTTCCCTTTTTCCACGTCAATATTTATCAGATATACAGGGAATCTGGATCTTTGCATCAATTCAGCTGAAGTCCCTCCCGATTTCAGCTCAATTACTTTGCTTGAACCGCGATTACTGATCACGATAAAATCAGCGTTTACGTCTTCAGCTGCTTCCACAATTTCTGCCGGTGGATAATAATGGATTCCTGTCCGGATGTGAATATCAACCTCAAACCCACGTTCTTCCAGTTGTTTTTTATAACCCGCCAGCTGCTCCTGTTCATTGCTTGTATCAAGGTCGGAAACATCTTGTCCGTGTGGAACAGGAATAACGTTTACGAGGGTGAGCCTTTCCGTGCCCAGTTTATGAAAAGATGAAACACAATTTACAATCAATTCACTTGCCTCGGATAAATCCAGCGCAACAACTGCATGTTTGAAGATCGAATTCATGGTATCCCCGCAATGTTAAGTTCCCTTTTTGATTAATGACCTGCTAAACAGGCTTACTTCTCTTCGGTTTCGCCACCTTCCTGTGCAGACTGATTCACAATCTGCAACTGGTTACTGAGTGATGTCTGTAGTTCTTCTACATCATCTTCGCCCAAAAGTTCGCTAATATCTTTTATCCCGATTTTTACTGCCAGATTATACACCATTCGATTAAACAACATTTGATGAGCCGCTGATGAAAGTTGCATAAGCTGCTGTTGGGGAACTTGTCCGCCGGATAGTTTAATCTTGTTTAAAATAGGCTCGAGCAGCTTTTCAATATTTTTATTTAGTTGGCCTTCAAGCTCTTTGGCTTCCTTATTCTCTTTACTGGTTACTTCTTTTCCTGATGGATCTACTAATTTCATTGGTTAATTTTTGGATTAAATATTTGCCTTAGAATAAGATAACGCATATTGAGGCTTTATCAATCCCGAACTAAAGGATTGAATGTTGGATTATGAAGTTGAAACACTTCGAAATTCCTTTCATCACTTCTCAATACCCGGTCTATATTCCCGTATTACCTGTTTTTCGACCTCTTCCCTGGTTAAAGCAACAGGTGTCATTTCATTATTGGAAAAGAGGGTCAGTTGATCAGAATTGTGAGGAGAATCTTCTTTAGTACTTTGTCCATAAGCTAAAATAGTGTATGCCCGTGGTTCTTCTCCAAATTCAACAGCAAAAACCCATCCATCACCTCCGCGAACTTCAAGCTTCTGTTCATAATCCCTGTGCTCGGTAAACCACATTACACGGTAACACCCAAGTAAACCTGTACATCCTCCAATAGCTACATCTACATCGCCCACCACACCTCTGTGAACTTCACCCCACGGTAAATTCCAGTTTCCATAGCGTTTTTTGGATTCTTTTATAGCCCATTCGAAAGACTCAACCGCACGATCAAAATCTGCAAGTCCGTACGGTGTTTTTGTCGGCTCATCATAAGACCAGGGCTTTTCAAAAAGGCGCTCCGGCGTGGCAGAATATCCCACAGATTCAGGCGAACTATCTACTCGTCCCGAGTCTGCTGTAGATGAGTAACGATTCCACCATGTTTTAAATAATACTCCGCCACGGCTATCACGGGCAACGGTATTATCCCACTCTTTTATAAGATCCAGCGCTCTTTCTACTTCTCCATCGGGGTTGTTGATTTCTACGGCTTTTATCAGATCGTCTTTAACCCGATCCGCCATCAACATTCGCATGCTGTGCTTCAATTCTACAACATCTTCAAGAGAAAATTTTTTATCGTTATGAATTAACTCAAGTGAGTGCTGACTTCTTAAGCGTAACTGTGGCTCAGGGTAATACGAGGGAAAATCATCCGGCCTGAGAATTTCGTTTAGATTTGTGAAATGAAAAGTATCATTTTCGTTTCTCAGATAGCCGCCCTTTGGATTTTCAAGTTGAGGCAATTCATCCCAACTTAAAATATCCTGCCACATCTGATCAGATTCCGAAACATGAATCGCTGTTGTATCTCCAACGGCTTCATGAGGGCGATCCGGTATGGTTGCATTCCACACATAAAAAATATTCCCATCAGCATCTGCATAGGTTAGGTTTGATGATCCTCTCGCACGCATTTTCATCGCGTCTTTCCACTCGTCCAGGTTTTGAGCCTTCATCATTTTGAAGAACTGTTCCCCGGTGCGGAACTCGCCATCACCTGATGATTTTATAATATAGATTTTGCCATCTGCCCTATGAATTACCGGTCCATAGGGTGTTGACCAAAAATTACGGGCTTCCGTGCCAATTGCATTTCCATGCTTAAATTCCACATGTACAGTTTCATTAGTGAGCGGAACTGAAGTTCCATCAAGAATAAAATGATCAGGGCGGTCAGGGTCGGCTTCAAAAGAATAAATATCATCCAAATCGGGACTATTATTTGTGGTAGACCATCCCAGGCGGTTATTCCACCCACCGATAATCCCCAGTGCCTGACCAACTCTAAAATCACCGTAGAAGTTAAGTTTCCCCGGCACTTCCATTTTTGCTTCATAATATCCCGCGCCCCACGATAAATGGGGATTACGCATCAAAATAGCATTCCCTGATGTTGTTCGTTCCGGAGCAAAAGCCCATACATTTGATCCGGCATCCGGATGTGGCTCTTCTGATTCTGCTGCCAAGCGGGCCCAAATTGTCTGATCTTCGAGCAGTGAAATTTCATTTATTCTCTCTCCCATTAAACCAACCGTTTCTCCAAGTTCTCTACGCTGCTCATGTGCGGTTAGAAATCTACGTATTGAGATACCGCTGGGTGAAACAATATCTCTTGCATGCACATCGTATTTGGTATATTGCGGTTTAACCCAGTCATCGAACTCATCGGGGTGAAGTTCAATATATCGGTTTACACCCTTTGCAAAACCCTCAAGCATATCTTGAGTATCCGGCTCAAGATCCGACCATGTTTCAACTGCACGTTGATGATCTCTTCGATTTGATGCATCATTATCAATCGCCCTCGAGCGATCATCGCCGGTTAGCTCATTATATTTTGCCCACTCACCTCTTGCTTTTAAAAGGAGTTCAGCCACCCGATCCCCATGATCTTCCATTTGTAAATATCCAAGGGCATATCCTGCAGCCTCAATATTTTCAGCATCAATATGAGGCACTCCAAATTCAGTTCGACGGATAATCACTTCCTGTGATAAATCCTCAGCAAGTTTAGATTCAGTAACCATTCTTTGGTCGAGCTGATCGGAAGTCTGTTCTGATGTACCACATGAAAACAAAAATAGTGATGATAGAAGCAGTAACAATATATTTCGCATAGGATAACTCATTAAATGTTAATGGAGGTTGCTTAATTTCTTTCTTACTTCGATTGTTAAATTTTGACGGTAAAAGTCTCCCCTAACAAGGGCCCCGAAAGCATTCGGGGGAGGGGTGTTTATCAAATTTTCCACGTTCACTTAAACCCCTAAATTTCAATTACGCTTTGTTCGCTTCGCACTTCGCGGCCAAAAAATGAGCCCATTGTGTGAAGACTCACTAATTTTGCTTATTAAAGAGCACTTTTCCAGAAAGATCATCCTGAAACTCACCATATTTAACCGCAAATTTCCCGCTTAGGATAACAAATTCAACACCCTCAGAAAGCTGATGAGGATCATCGTATGTTGCACGATCTTGTATTTGTTCCAGATCAAAAATAGTAATATCAGCGACCTGCCCGGAGCGTAAAACTCCACGGTCATGCAGGCCAAACACCGAGGCAGACAAACTGGTCATACTTCGAATAGCAAAGGGCAGTTCTACTGTTTGATCTTCCTGTACATATTTTGATATTTTTCTTGGAAATGATCCGTAATTACGTGGATGAACAACTCCCCGGCCCATTTCTACAAGTCCACCGTCTGAGCTGGTCATGGTCCACGATTGGCGCATAAATCTGGCTACATCTTCATCATTCATATTAAAAGATACGATGCCCGGATTTTGCTCCTTAATTAAACTCAAAGCTGCATCAATCGGACTTTCACCCAACTCTTCCGCAATTGCACTCAATCTTTTTCCTTCCATTTCAGTATCAGAAGAATAATCAGCAATTTGAATACTCTCTGCACCCCCTCGTCTCACAAGGTTTGCTTCCATTTCGATCTTTATCTCATCCAGCAGTTCCGTGTCTTCAAATCTTTCAAACATATCCGATCGGCCACCCTCACGTGCCCATGAGGGTATCAAAACCGCGGTTAAATTGGTTGATGATGCCGGATAGGGATATTGATCTGCAAAAACCTCTATTCCTTCATCCCGGGCTCGTTCAATTCGATTGATAACCGCAGAGGAAAATCCCCAAACACCCGTACCCAAAGCTTTAATATGGGATACAATTCCCGGAAGTTCGGCCTCTTCTGCAACGCGGATCACTTCGTCCACCGATGCAATTAAGCCTACATTATAATCGGATTCGTCTCTAATATGACTGCTGTACACACCGTTATATTTGGATGCGACTTTAGCCAGTTCAATCACTTCTTCGGTTTCTGCATAAGCAGCGGGGGTGTAAAAAAGTCCGCTTGAAAGACCAAATGCTCCTTCATTCATTCCGGCTTCTACAATGGATTTCATCTCTTCCAGTTCTTCAGAATTTGGCGCCCGATCTTCCGATCCCAATACTTGTCTGCGTACGGTTCCGTGCGGCACCAACTGGATGGCATTTACACCCATTCCATGTTCCTCCAATTCTGCCCGTTGACCGGCAATATCCGTACTTCCGCCGCCATCAGGATTAATTACAACAGACGTAATTCCCTGTGCAAGCAATGGCCGACCATGACTCAATGACTCAGATGATAAACCTGAACTTGAATGGGAATGGACATCAATAAAACCCGGTGATACGTATAATCCTTCAGCGTCAATCACTTCATTGGCAGTCGCATTTTTTGATTTTCCCATCCATACAATTTGGTCATCAACAATGCCGATATCTGCATAGTACCAGGGGTTTCCTGTGCCATCCAAAACTTTTCCATTCTTTATGAGAAGGTCAAAATTCTTATCATCCGGTTCGGTTACATTTTCAACTGAATTTGATTCTGATGCATTTGAATACGCCGTACAAGAAGTAAATATCCCTGCGAGTGAGACTATCAGAAGTGCTTGAAGTGTAATTCGTAGTTTATTCATCATAGTATTCATACATCTAAATTTAACCCCGGTTCTGTTTGAATTGTATTTATTTTTTTTTGATTTCTAAAGAGCTTTACAAAAAGTGGGGATTCATCGACTAAAATAGTATAAATCCTTAGACAATTTTAGCTTATATCTTTTTTTTGATAGAAAACTCAGGTTATAGATAAATTTTGTAAAGAACGTGCATCCCTCAGTTTGGTTTATGATATTCCACCAATCAAAAAAGCCAACTTAGATAATACTCTATGCAACTACGCTACTTTTTCGCTCTTTCCCTCTCTCTGTTATGTGTGATGTTTTTCTCATCAGAAACTGCACAAGCTCAAACACCTAATTTTGAACTCGCCGAACGATTCACTGCCGATAACATGCAAAAAATGACCGGCAGCACCTATTTAAACCCCAACTGGATTGAAGATGAAGATCGCTTCTGGTACGAATGGGAAGACAGCAATGGCAAACGATGGATATATGTGGATGCTGACCGTGAGCTGGTTCGTCCACTTTTCGACCGGGATGATATGGCCGCTCAGCTTTCCCAGGAATTCAGTCGCGGATTTAACACCAACGACCTCGACCTCAAAGAATTTGACTACGACACCGACCGAGGTTTTTTTACGTTTCATGTAGATAGCATTGAATTCGAATATCACGTAGAACGGGATGAATTGGTAAAAGGCGACTCCCTCGAAAAAGATAAGGAAGAAGGTTGGGAGACATTCTCGCCAGACAGCACATGGATTGCCTTTGCACGGGAACACGACCTTTATGTAATGCGTGCTGATGATCCCGACAGCACAGAAATTCGCCTCACCGATGATGGAGAACGCTGGTATAGTTTTCAGTCCGATCATGGAGATACCACATCTACCGAGCGACTGCGGGCACGTGTCAACTGGTTCGAAGATTCAGAAAAACTATTTGTAAAACGTCAGGACTTCCGTGAAGTCGATGAGCTGTGGGTGATTAACACAATCGCACAGCGCCCTGAACTGGAAACCTACAAATACAACTTGCCCGGTGAAGAAAATCATTATCAGGATGAAATTCTCGTGTTTGATATGGAAACGAAAGACCATGTCCGCTTAGATACAGATAAATGGCCGGATCAATCGCTTGGCGGCGCATACTTTAATGGCGGTGGAATTTTCACAACCGAAAAATCAGATTACTTGTACATTCTTCGGCGAACCCGAACATGGGACGAAGTAGATGTTGTAAAGGCAAACACTACAACCGGCGAAACCGAAGTATTGTGGTCAGAAGTAAGTAAACCCTATTTCAATACCCGATATGCTCAGCTCGCCATTATTAATGAAGGCGAAGAATATCTATGGTGGAGTGAGAGAACCGGATGGGGTCAGCTTTATCGCTATGATAGTGAAGGAAACTTGCAAAATCGCATCACACAGGGATCTTTTGTAGTGGGCGATATCATGGCAATTGATACCACCGCTCAAACAATTTACTACGAAGGGTTTGGTAAAGAAGAAGGCGTAAATCCAAATTACGCACACTATTACAGTGTTAATTTTGATGGTGGCGATCAACGGCTTCTCACTCCCGAAGATGCAAATCACAGGTTTAGTATGAGCGACACAGAGAATTATTTTGTGCAAAATTTCTCGCGACCTGATATGCCAACTACTGCCCTGCTGCGAAACAGCGAAGGCGAAATCCTTTTAGAACTTGAAAATGTTGATCTGGAAAGAATGGTGGAAGCCGGTTACACGCTGCCCGAAAACTTCTCCGTAAAAGCAGCTGATGGCGTTACCGATCTATACGGTGTGATGTGGAAGCCCTCTGATTTCGATCCCGAAAAACAGTATCCGATCATCTCGTATGTTTATCCGGGACCACAGGTTGAACCCTATCCACGAAATTTCTCCATTGGCGGAACAGCGGCCAGGGCTCATTCGCTCTCTCAAGTTGGTTTTGTGGTTATTGCGATGGGAAACAGAGGCGGGACTCCACTGCGAGATAAGTGGTATCACAATTATGGATATGGGAATCTGCGTGATTACGCACTGGCGGATAACAGGTACGGAATTGAACAATTAGGCGCAGAACGTCCCTACATCGATCTGGACAGAGTTGGAATTTATGGGCATTCAGGTGGTGGATTTATGAGTACCGCTGCCCTGTTAACATATCCTGATTTCTTTAAAGTTGCGGTATCATCGGCAGGTAATCACGACAATAATGTCTACAATATTTATTGGAGTGAAGTGCATCACGGAGTGGATTCAGTCACAGAAATGGTTACATCCGAAAATGGTGATGGTGAAGAAGTTGAGACCGAAGAAACAAGATTTGAATCAGAGATTCCTGCAAATCAGGAATTAGCCGACAACCTTCGCGGACGTCTTCTTTTGGTCCATGGCGAAATGGATAATAATGTACATCCGGCCAACACATACCGAATGGCCGATGCGCTTATCAAAGAGGGCAAGAAATTTGATATGATGATTTTCCCCGAAGCCCGCCACGGATTTGGGCGATACACGGCTTATTTCGAACGCATGCTGTGGGATTATTTTGCTGAGCATCTGCTCGATTATCGTCGCACAGATATAAATTACGATATTCCTGACCATCTGGATTAAGGAATCATCAAACCGAGGCTTGTTAAGTGTTGATTTAGTCAAAAAAAGTCTCCCCTATAGCAAGGGGGACTTATTTCGATTGTTCGCTAAACCTCTAACTCAAAATGTTCATTATGAACCATAAAATACTATCCCTGCTCATTTTTATCACCCTGAGCTCAACCTCTCTTTTTGCTCAGGATAATGGTGCTGAAAATAGTAATGAAATAGAACCAAGTCATTCCGATCTGCCATTGGAACCGGATCGAACCGTACATCTGCAAACGGATGAGGCCTCCTGGCTTTCATTAGATGTTCACCCTAATGGTGAAAAAATCATTTTTGAGTTTATGGGTGATTTGTATGAATTGCCCATAGAAGGGGGTGAAGCCACCAGAATTACCCGGGGATTGGCTTTTGATACACAGCCAAAATTCAGCCCTGATGGAAGTAAAGTGGCTTTTATATCTGACCGAAGCGGAGGCGAAAACCTCTGGATTTTGGATATGGAAACGCACGAAGCAGAGCAACGAACCCAGGGTAAAAACTACCGAATGCAAGATCCAGTTTGGACTCCCGATGGCGATTATATCATTGCATCACGAGCAGGATTGCGCGGCGGTGTTCATAAAATGAGAATGTATCATGTAGATGGAGGAAGTGGAACAGAATTTATGGACACGCCTACATCATTTAAGACTATTGAAGCTGCTTTTGGGGATGATGATCGTTATATCTGGTTTTCTCAGCGACAAGGAGACTGGAATTACAATGCCATTTTTCCTCAATATCAGATTGCAAAATTTGATCGGGAAACCGGAGAGCGGCATACACAAACAGCACGGCAGGGATCAGCATTTACGCCCACGCTTTCTTCTGATGGAAAATGGCTGGTTTACGGAACCCGGCACGAAACTGAAACCGGACTTCGAATCCGGGATTTGGACACCGGTGAAGATCGTTGGTTAGCCTACCCTATTCAGCGGGATGATCAGGAATCACGGGCGACCCGTGGAGTTCTGCCAAATATGGCTTTTACTCCCGATAACAGCGCAGTAATTACTACCTACGGCGGAAAAATCTGGAAAGTACCTGTAAGGGATGGTGCAGAAGCTGAACAAATCCCTTTCGAAATTGATGCCGAAGTCGACCTTGGCCCACAGCTTTCTTTCGAATATCCGATGAGTGATGACGAGGAGTTTATCGCCCGGCAAATCAGGGACGGCGTTCCATCACCGGATGGTTCACGGTTCGCATTTACTGTGCTCAATGATTTATATGTGATGGATCTGCCCAACGGTACTCCCGAATTGATTGCAAATATGGACATCATTAAAGCCTTTCCAACATGGTCACCGGATGGACGATGGATTGCATTTGCAACCTGGAATCCCGAAGAAGGCGGACACATTTATCGAACCAGAAGTAACGGAAGAAGAAGTCCACAGCGATTGACCGAAAAGCCGGGATTATATCAGGATCTGGCGTGGTCAAAAACTCAGGACAGAATTGTAGCTGTGCGTGGAGAACAACGCTCCTACTATGAGTCCCCCGGTCCTTATGTCCCATTTTCAGCAACGGATCTGATTTGGATTCCATCTAATGGCGGTGAAGCAAACTTCATTGCAGGCACGGATGGACGAGGAAATCCTCATTTTGTGAATGACGATGATCGTATTTATTTAAGTAACAGCTCTCAGGGACTCGTTTCTATTCGGTATGATGGAACCGACGAGCGCGAGCATCTAAAAGTTCAAGGTTCTACAGTCCCCGGATCAACAAGCCCGCAGACAGCTTCTACTATTTATAAAGCTCCGCAGGGTGATCAGGCACTTGCACAAATCGGTACGGATTTCTATTCCGTTACGATTCCTCGTGTAGGTGATGCACCCACGATTAACGTTGCGAATCCGGATCAAGCCGCTTTTCCGGTTAAAAAACTGACCGATATTGGCGGGCAATTCCCTGCCTGGAATTGGGATGGACGCACTATTTACTGGTCTATTGGGAATGCGTTGGTAACATATAATTTAGATGACGCCAAAGAACGTGACCGGGAACAGGAGAAATATGATCGCGAGAAAAAAGAAGCGGAGAAATCTGAAAATGGTGAGGATGATGAATCCACAGAAGATGAAGAGGAAAGCGATGAAAACGAAAAAGACGATGATCCCGATCGCCCTGAAGATTACACACCTGAAGAACATCGGATTGAAATAAATACAACCCGTGATATTCCGCAGGGAACGCTTGTTCTTAGTGGCGCAACTGCGATTACCATGAACGACTACGAGGTTATTGAAAATGCTGATATTGTCATCAGAAATAATCGTATTCACGCGATTGGCGAACGTGGAACTGTTGATATTCCCGAAGGAGCTGACGTGAAAGATATGTCCGGCCGAACCATCGTTCCCGGATTTGTAGATACACATGCTCATGTTCGCCCATTCAGAAATCTACATCAGCCGCAAATTTGGTCGTTTATGGCAAATCTTGCCTACGGTGTAACTACCCTTAGAGATCCTCAAACCGGAACCACCGATTTGCTCACGTATGCCGATCAGGTAGAAGCAGGCAAGTTATTAGGCCCGCGAATATATCAAACCGGACCCGGTGTATTTTGGTCAGAGCAGATCAGTAATTTAGAGGAAGCAGAGGAAGTTCTGAGTCGATACAGTAAGTATTACGACACCAAGACCATAAAAATGTACGTAGCCGGAAATCGTGAGCAAAGGCAGTGGATTCTTGAAGCCGCTAAAAAGCAGGAATTAATGCCCACAACGGAAGGATCGTTAGACATGAAACTGAACTTGAATATGCTGATTGATGGGTATTCCGGTCAGGAGCATAATTACCCAATCACACCTGTGTATTCCGATGTTGTTCAGATGACGGCAGAATCACAAATTGCGTACACACCTACTTTACTGGTTACGTATGGCGGACCTTGGGCAGAGAATTATTTCTTTGCCACAGAAGATGCTGCCAACGATCCAAAGCTTAGATATTTCACTCCAAAAAGAGACTTGGATGGAAAAGCCAGACGACGTGGCGCAGGATGGTTTCATGAAGATGAATACGTCATGGATCGCCAATCACAAACCGTAAAAGAGATCTATGATGCAGGCGGACTTCTTGGTGTTGGAAGTCATGGTCAGTTGCAAGGTTTGGGTTATCACTGGGAGCTTTGGGCAATGGCCTGGGATGATGTGGACCCACATAAAGCACTCCGAATGGCAACTATTCAAGGTGCAAAAGCGCTTGGACTTGCCGAAGATATCGGATCGCTGGAAGAAGGAAAAATGGCTGATTTAGTTATTCTTTCCCAGAATCCACTCGATAATATCCGAAACACAAATACCATCGAACGCGTGATGGTAAACGGACGAATGTATGATGGAAATACCCTTCATCAAGAATGGCCAACCGTTCGGGAAACAGGGACTCTTTGGTTCCAGCAGGACAGCCCCAACGGTCTTCCCGGATTAGAGCAGATGGATAACTAATTTTATACACTCCATTCCAAAAGCCGGAATGTGCAGACATTTCGGCTTTTTTTATTGTACACTCGAGCTAATTTTGATTTTATGACGAATTACAAATTAACTGATTTCCCTCTTAAGAACGAACGGTCCACGTAATTCAGGTCGCTGACCTGAAGAACCTATAATTTGGTTAAGATTGTGGTGCAGTTAGTTGTAATTATAGTTGAAAGACGGTAATCACTTACAACCTGAGTTCGATTAATAATGTCTTTTAAAAAGCCCATTCGGACGGACTATCCTTTATTGTAAATGAGCACAGATAAATAAGGCTGAAAGCCTGAGATAACTCAGCCCAGAGCGGCGCTCTGGGTAACGTAATTTCCAGGATGGGGAGGCTGAAAGCCTCAAAACAGACCGTCCCTGAGATATTAATTTGTACTATTTCAGGCTTTCAGCCTGCGGTGTGTTCCATCACCTTTGTTACCTATGGCGTTGCCATAGGCTGGGTTATGTCAGGCTTTCAGCCTGTTGGATTCGGATAGAAACCAAATATCAACTTGAAACCCGAGTTCGAGTTAGAACACTTTATTAACCTGATTTACAATCGAACTCAGGTTTACACATTAAAATTGATGTAAAGTTCGCGGGTCAGCGACGCCGCGATACATTTAATAACTCTTCACTTATCTCCCACAACTTTTTGCACTTCTGATCATCTGTTGCGGCTCGTTTATTTGGCTTTGTCAGTTTAGACTTTGAAAAATATTTGCCTGAATGTTTTCCAATTCCGGGTTCAGCACATAGATAAATGGATGTCTGCGCACCTTTTTCGGGGGACATCATAAAAAAGCGCCCTAAATTGAAGAATTTTGCAAACAGAGAGTTTGATTCGGCCGCGAAATTGGTATTCACCACGCCCGGGTGCAAACTGTAGGTTGTAATGTCTTTATCTTTAAGCTCTTTATTCAGCTGAAACGTAAACATCATGTTAAAAAGCTTAGAATTTCCATACGCTTTTGAAGCTGTGTATCCCTTTTTTAGCTGAATATTAGCGGGATCAAATTCACCATATCGGTGTGCTTCTGAGGCTACATTTATGATGCGGGATGATGGTGTCTTTTCCAGCAATGGAAGTAATTCAAAAGTCATCAAAAAATAGGCGAGATGATTCACTGCTAATGTAAGTTCTATTCCATCCTGATTCTCCTGACGATTTCTATCGGGCAAAAAACCGGCGTTGTTTACCAGTCGGTCAAGCTGCTCGTAATTAGATTTAATTTTTGTGACAGTCTGTCTGATTTGATTCATATCACTTAAATCACAAATCAAAATATCTACTCGGTCGTTACCGGTTTCTTTGGTAATCTCTTTTTTGGCTGCTTCTGCTTTTTCAGGATTTCGGCAGATCATTACTATGCGATATCCCTCCTCCAAAAGTGCTTTTGATGTAATTTTACCAATTCCTGAATTGGCGCCCGTTACTACTGCAATTTTTTCGGTCATTTGCTTCTATTTTTTTAGCTGACAACATGATTTTCTGCGTGAAAAATTCCCAGACATATTTCCGCATATAGTCACTTATCAAAATTGAGTCGATTTCTCAGATAGTTTTTTCTCAACCAAAAGTTATCAATCAGAAATATTTTTGGTAAATAGGAAAAACAATGACCTGACAGCATTCCGGCGTTTTCCCGGGTTTCTGTCAGCGTCGGCATTATGGATTAAAGTAAATTCTGGGTGATTCTCCCAAAAACCAACGCTCATCAGGTCCGGTGGGCGCTCAGACAGGTTTTCATTCCTCCAACTCATAAAGCGCAAACAGGTGATCATCTGCACGAAAACCGATGTGATGTTCTGATATGTGTGTAAGCATTCCTTCTTTTGGAAGCTGAACCCGCATTTCCGGTTCTCCATCTTGATTTAACACAACCCATTGGATTGCAACGTAAGTTTGAGCCAAATCCTGTTTTGATGATCAATTACCATTTCTTCAGCAGGTGTTTTTCTTTCGGGAAGCATATTCTCAACGGCATCCCAGTCACTACTTCGAATTTCATTTTTTAAAGAATCTCGTTCCGTATTGGTCAGCCTCTCTGATGGTAAACTAATAGGAATTGTTCTCAATGTATCGAGCTCGATTGGATCTAAAACAGCTATTTCGGAATCATCAGACCAAAACACATAAAGCTGGTGATCAATGGGAGAATGGTCGTGAAGTAGCTGCCCAACAAACGGCACTAATGTGGCACCCACAAGTCGGCCACCTTCGAAGACTCTTGCCCGAGTCTCTCCGGGATATTCTATCCGATTCAGAATTTCATCAGTTTCTACATTGTAGCTTTTAAATATTGTGGCTGACTCTTCATCTTCCATCATCAAAAAGGAAGTATCCCACCACAGCAGACTAAGTACGCTATTATCAGATGTAGGTGATGCCCCTATAACCCGTAAATTACCTCTCATTGTTGGAGAAAATTCTTCAACTACAGATGAATCTAAGGTTTTGCGAATAATGCTTTTTCTGGTCTGGTCATAAATTAATAATGTTGAATCGCCTGCTAATTTTACTGTTAACGGATCTTGAACCTCCCCCGGCCCTCTACCACTTCTTGATATTTGCTTGATAAATTCTCCGTCTTCATCAACTTGGATTATAAATTCTCCCTCTCTGTCATTTAGTATCACATCTCCGTTAGGTAATGCAATGGATTTATAATTCAAATGCTGAAAAAAGTGTTCGCCGGATTGATCGAACTCGGAGATCAGATTAATCTTTGTTATCGGTATATCGTAAAAATGAGATTGGCTGTCAGGTTCTGACTCAGAGCTGCAGGACACTAAAGTAGAAAATAGTAGAGCTGTAAATACAAATTTTTTAAAAGTTTGGACTCTCATATTTAGTGGTTTTGGTTGGATGAATGTGCCAATATTTGCATTAATTTTTTACTAACCAAAAAAAACGATATGTATGATGATAAAACGACCTGACAGCATTCCCGGCCCCAGTGTTTTTTCGGGTCCCAAAGAGCTTCGGGCCGGGTTTCTGTCAGCGTCGGCATTATAGATTCAAAGTGACCTCTGGGTGATTCCACGCTGTCAGATCCGGTAGGTGCTGACAGGTTGATGGCATCGACATATATTTTCTTAATGTCGATATAATTACTATATTTCGACATATATTTCTAATCTGTTGAAATCATCGACATGTCGTACAGCCCCGATAAACCACATAACTACTTGCCGCCATTACCACCGATAGCAGAGATTGAAACCCCGGTTATTCTCAAAGCAGCTATCAGTGCAAACCGTGCGCTGGCTGAACTGAAGGGAAAGTCTGAGAGCTTGCCCAATCCCTCGATACTGGTCAATTCCATTGTGTTACAAGAAGCCAAATCAAGCTCTGAAATTGAAAATGTTGTAACCACAAACGACAAACTTTTTACTGCCCTTTCAGCTGAAGACAGTGCAGTAGATCCGCAGACCAAAGAAGTGCTTCGCTACCGACAGGCATTATGGAAAGGAGTTGAGGAACTAAAAAATCGACCCCTGTCAACCGCTCTTTTTATCGAGCTGATGCAGACAATCAAAGAGTCAAAATCGGGAATCCGCAACGAGCCGGGAACTGTGATTGCCAATCCAAACACTAAAAAAATTATCTATTGGCCTCCGGAAGGTGAGGCACTGATCCGAAATCTTCTACTAAATTTGGAGGAGTATATTCATGCTGATAGTGAAGTGGACCCACTGATCAAAATGGCAGTGGCACATTATCAATTTGAAGCGATCCACCCGTTTGATGATGGCAACGGACGTACCGGAAGGCTGATCAATATTCTGTATCTGATGGAAAAGGGACTGCTTACACACCCTGTACTTTACCTGAGTGATGCGATCATCAGCCAAAAACAAGACTATTACAAATTGCTTCGTGGAGTAACCGAACAGGAAGCCTGGGAACCATGGGTACTATTTATGCTGAACGCAGTTGAAAAAACCTCCCGACAAACAATGGATCAAATAGAACAAATACTTTCATTACTCGGGGAAACCCTGGAAATAGCCAGAGAGAAACTGCCGGGGCGCGTGTACTCGAAGGAACTGATTGAATTGCTGTTTGAACAGCCTTATTGCAAAGTAAAATATCTGGTGGACCGGGGTATTGCCAAACGTCAAACCGCTGCCGAATACCTGCGCGAGCTGGAAGATGCCGGCTTATTGAAAAGTAAACAGGTGGGGAGGGAAAACCTGTTTTTAAATGTCCGTTTGTATGATTTATTGTCTACCTAAAAAAGACCCGTGAGCTTTCTAAAAACCTGACGGGTCTTTTAATAAATTGTTCTATATTTCATAAATAATCATAAATCAAAAGAGGGCATCATGAGAAAAATCACTGCAATTATACTTTTTGCGGCATTTACGCTTACCGGTTGTTCTAATACGGGAGCTTTTTTGTCAGCCAATCAAACCATCGTTAATTTAAATGAAGGCAATTATACAATAGCTGCCACAAATGTAACCGGAGAATCTGAAGTTGGTTATATATTGGGTATTAGCTATTCCACCGGTCCTGTTGCTTCTACTCTGGCAATTGCGCGAGTGACGGGTTCGGGAATGATGTATTCTGAAGCTTTGGAAAATCTTTGGGCAAACTTTGAGGCTGAAAATGGCGCCGTTGAAGGTCAAAAAGTTGCGCTCGCAAATGTACGGTACGACACAGATATCCTGAACTTAATTTTATACACAAAAGTAGTCTTAACAGTCCGTGCTGATGTAGTTGTTTTTGATTAAAAATCTGATCAAAAATTAATGAAAGGCCTGTCCGGTTTGCTTCCTTATCATTTAAACTCTGAATCCTGAAGGTTTATATTTGCACCCATAGCCTTTTCACAGTTATTATAGTTCAGAAAATCAAACATGCCACAATGTTAAGTTGCTATTGTGTGAAAAAGCAGATCAAATATTTATGAAACTATTACTACCACTTGTATTTCTCTTTACTTCATTCAGTTTAGCAGAAGCGCAGCAATTATCCGAATCCATTCATTTAAATCAGGTGGGGTATTATCCCGATTCACCCAAAAAGGCTGTAGTTACAGAAGGAGAATCAGACAATTTTTACGTGCTTACACCCGGTTTTTCTGATACACTCTTTACCGGTCAGCTTCAACCGATACAAGAAGCGCCCAATTCGGGCGAGAGAGTGAGGATAGCAGATTTCTCCAATTTTAGTAAACACGGCACCTACATCTTATGGATTCCCAAACTTGGGTATTCCCATCAATTCACGGTTTCTCCACGTATATATGAGGATGCTGCAAAAGCCAGCCTTAAAGGATTCTATTTTCAACGAATGTCTATCCCCATTGTTCATGAATATGGTGGGGAATGGGCGCGGCCGGCGGGTCACCCCGACACAATGGTTGTGGTACATCCATCGGCTGCTACGGATCATCGTCCGGAAGGCTCAACAATATCCGCTCCCAAAGGATGGTACGATGCCGGTGATTACAATAAATACTCTGTAAATTCAGGTATAACCATGGGCACTCTTTTTTCGCTCTACGAAGATTTTCCGGAGTATATGCAGCAATTTACTGTAAACATACCTGAAAGTGGAAATGGCCTGCCTGATGTATTAAATGAATCGCTATGGAATCTTCGGTGGTACTTAAATATGCAAGATCCCTCTGATGGCGGAGTCTACCACAAATTAACCACTGCAAACTTTTCGGGAAGGGTAATGCCGGTAGAAGGAAAAGAAACTCGATATGTGATTCAAAAAAGCGTGACCGGTACGCTAAATTTTGCTGCGGTAATGGCACAAGCCTCCCGGATTTTTGAACCCTATGAAAATATTGTACCCGGTCTGGCAGATTCTACACTTAATGCTGCCGAAAAAGCGTGGGTATGGGCACAAGAAAATCCCGATAAAACGTACGATCAAAACGCAATGAATGAACGGTTTGATCCGGATATTGTAACCGGAGCGTATGGAGACGGCGATCCTTCTGATGAATTTATTTGGGCGGCAATAGAGCTTAATGTTACTACGGGTGATGAAAAATATTATAATGCAGTAGATCTATTCCCTACTGAAGAAATGTCGATTCCAAGCTGGGGGAATGTTAAAACATTAGGCTACTATACGTTAGCCCGAATGGATAAAAATAATAGCGGGGTTGAAATAGATCAAACCAACGTTGATCGCATGATAGTTAATTTGGCCGATAATTTGATTGATGAGGTTTCAAATACAGGATATAGAACCGTTATGGATGGTAATCCTAACAACTACATGTGGGGTAGTTCTTCGGTAGCTGCAAATCAGGGAATTGCATTGATCCAGGCTTATTTGTTGACCGAGGATCAAAAATATTTGGATTACGCTCATTCCAATCTTGACTATTTATTCGGACGCAATGCCACAGGATTTTCTTTTTTAACAGGACATGGATTTAAAACCCCTATGAATATTCACCATCGTCCATCTGATGCCCGTGCAACACCCAATCCGGTTCCCGGACTTTTAGCAGGAGGCCCCAATCCCGGTCAGCAGGATGAATGTCCCTACCCATCTGATCTCCCCGCAAAATCTTTTGTAGACGACTGGTGTTCCTATGCCTCCAACGAAATTGCCATTAACTGGAATGCTCCTATGGTTTATTTTGTCGCAGCGATGGAAGCACTCCAATTCCTGGCAGGATATTCAGATGATGAGTAAAAGACCTGACAGCATTCCCAGCGCCAGTGTTTTTCTGGTCCCGATCCTCGGGGCTTTCCGGGCTTCTGTCAGTGTCGTTCACAACCCAAATATGGTATGTCTGTTCTTCAACAAAACCCAACTCTATTCCTTATTCCGGTTTAG
>JBBDPF010000007.1:0-128355 GCA_040876545.1 Balneolaceae bacterium
TCTGAGTTCGAGTTAGAACACTTTATTAACCTGATTTACAATCGAACTCAGGTTAGTAGTGTAAGGAATTGGAATTTTTAGGTTCATACCTTTGTAAAGAGCTTTCAGAATTGTCCAGTAAATAATCAATTCAGGTTGGGAATCTAATGGATAAAGGGATAGTTTTTAAAGAGAATTTGAAATCAATAAATACAATGTTCAAGCAAGCAAAATCGATACTTAAAGAAACTTTTGGCTATGATGAATTTCGTCCGTTACAGGGTGAAGCCATCAAAAAAGTTCTGCAGAAAAAAGATACGTTGGTCATCATGCCAACGGGTGGAGGGAAGTCCCTCTGCTATCAAATACCCGCAATGATTTTTGATGGTCTCACCATCGTTGTTTCCCCACTTATTTCGCTTATGAAAGATCAGGTGGATCAGCTCAATCAATTTGGCGTTCCGGCGGTGGTATTGAACAGCTCGCTGTCAGATCAGCAATATGGAATTAATGTATCGAAAGTGAGAAGCGGTGAAGCCAAAATGCTTTATGTGGCTCCGGAAACATTGATGATGCCACGGGTTCGTGATCTGCTTTCAAATTTAAATGTCGACTGTTTTACAATTGATGAAGCCCACTGTATTTCGGAATGGGGTCATGATTTTCGTCCTGATTATCGTCAGCTTGCACGAATTCGCGAAGATTTTCCCGATGCCGTTTGTCTGGCTTTGACAGCGACTGCCACACCGCGGGTTCGGGATGATATCAAATCAATTCTGGAGCTAAGAGATTCTGAAACGTTTGTCGCCAGTTTTGATCGCGAAAACCTGTTTTTAAATGTGGTGGACAAAGATGGTCCGGTGGATCAGATCTTGGATTTTCTTTATACCCGAAAAGGCCAGTCAGGAATTATTTACTGCTTTTCAAGACGTCAAACGGATGAGCTGTATCAGGACTTGAAAGATGAGGGACATTCGGTTCGTCCGTATCATGCGGGATTATCTGAACATCAGCGGGAGACGTATCAAAACGCATTTATTCGGGATGATATAGACATTATTGTAGCAACCGTTGCATTCGGAATGGGGATTGATAAGCCGGATGTACGATTTGTAATTCACCATGATATGCCGCAAAATATTGAATCGTACTACCAACAAATTGGCCGGGCAGGACGTGATGGTTTAAAATCGAATTGTTTGCTGCTTTACAGCCACTCCGATAAGCAGAAAATCAATTACTTCATCAATCAAAAAGAGGGGGAAGAGAAGGAAGTTGCAAAGAAACATCTGGATGATCTGATCGATTATCTGGAAACGACCGATTGCCGCCGGATTCCGTTAATGAGCTATTTTGGTGAGACCTATGCAAATCGGGAGTGTGGAATGTGTGATAACTGCACGTCGATGAGTGAGGCGATGGAAGACCTGACGGTTCAGGCACAAAAGTTTTTGTCGTGCATTGTGCGAAGCGGTGAGAAATATGGTGCGAATCATATCACCGATATTTTACGAGGCTCAAAAGCGAAGAAAGTTCTTGAAAACGATCATCAAAATTTGTCTACTTACGACATTGGGAAAGAGTTTGATCGCGATCAGTGGATTCAGCTTTCCAGGTTGTTGGTTAGAAATAATATGATCGAAAAAGATCCTAAATACGGCAGTTTGTTATTGACCGATGAAGGACGACTGGTACTGAAAGATAAAGCACGTGTAAATGGAGTGTTGGATCGCACGCAAACAGCTGTTGCCGGGAGCGCTGCAGCACGAACTTCAGATGAAGTGGAAAATCGGTATGATGAAAATCTGTTTGAAGAACTCCGCAAAAAAAGGAAAGACATTGCCGACGAACAGGATGTCCCACCATACGTAATTTTCCCGGATACAACGCTGATGGAGATGGCATTTTACTTTCCTCAGGAAGAGGAGAGTATGATGGGGATTTACGGTGTGGGTGATGCAAAGAACAAAAAATACGGTTCCAAATTTCTGAAAATAGTGCAGGAATATTGTTCCGAAAATGATATCGAGGAGCGGAAGCGGGAGATCAAAAAGAAGACGAAGAAAAAATCATCCTCCAAAAAACACGAGCAAATTGGAATCGATTTCAATGAAGGAAAATCACTCGATCACCTTGCTGAAGAACACGGCGTAAAAATGCCCACGATTCTCAAACATCTGAAAACATATTTAGACGAAGGAAATGATCTGGATGCAGAAGGAATATTAAAATCATGTGATTTGTCTCAAAGAAAAGTAGATGAGGTGATGGAATCGATGAACAAAGTGGGGCCGGAACTGTTGAAACCGGTTTATGAGGATTTGAATAAATCGGTTGGTTATGGTGAACTTCGAATGCTTCAGCTTTACCACATGGCCAAAAATGGTTCCTGATTTAAGAACACATCAACGATGAAACTCTCAATTCTGCAGCCAAGCTTGATTCCTGATTTGAGCGATGTTGCGGCAATGATCGCCGCAGATGTTGTAGTTGTTCAAGATTCTGAGCAGTGGTCACGCAAGGGGCGAAGTCATCGAGCGGTTATTCGCACTCCCGAGGGAACTCAATATTTAAATGTTCCTGTGCGAACAGAGGATCGAAAAAAAGAGATTCGTCACGTTCGAATTGATCACTCCGAAAACTGGATTGATCCCATGCTTCGGGCAATTGAGTTTAATTATCGGAATAGCATTTACTACGATTTCTATGAGCCTGAAATCAGAACAGATATTGAGTCCGGCGCAAATTTTGAGTATTTGTTGCCTTTTTCTCAATATCTCGAAAAAAGACTTTTCCAATTTTTAGAACTTGAAATCATTGCTGATATCAAATTTTCCGGTGAAATGGAAAACTATCACTCCAACCCTGATAAGCTTGCCGAGAGATTAGGTGCTGATACTTACCACCAGGAATTGGGAGCAAGACACTATCAAAGACAAGGGAAAAATCGCGCTGATCTGCCCTTCACTCATCCAAAATACAGACAACATTTTGATGGTTTTGAACCCGGTTGCTGTTTGCTGGATCTGCTTTTCCAATATGGACCTGAAAGTTTTAAGGTACTGGATCAATTGAAAAAATGAGACATGGTATTTCTGTTCAAATGTTGAAATACAGATTGAACTCGTGGCTGGTTGAAGTCCAGGAGAAGTGTTCGTGGAAATAGAAATACCATGTCTGGTAGCTTCTAATAACTTATTTTTTGTTCAGTTTAAAATCCAGTGAGTATTTACCCGGTCCGGTTAAGAACAGCGCGATAAATGTAATCAAGAAAAATAAACCAAGTTCTTTTGCTCCGAAAGGATCGGCGGCATGGGCAACAAAAACTATGACTGTCATATTAATCATCAAGGGGATAAGAGCAGCTCGTGTCCACAATCCCAATAGCACAAAAAATGCACAAATTGCTTCTGCAAATGTTACCAATAATAATGACGCTGTTGAGCCGATACCAAGAGGATCACCAAAATCAAAATTTCCATCCAGTATTCTCAATAATTTGGGAATACCATGTGTCATAATAAGTGCTGCGGCACCAATTCGTAATAGTAAGATGGCAACATGAGGGCTGACAAATTCATCGATTTTTGTAGAAGTAAGTTTTTTGAGCATGGACTGAAAATTAAAAATTAATATTGGAGTCCCCCTTCAAAGGGGGACTTCTTTTAATTCCTGAATGAATCACCAACAAATACCATCGTTTTTTGCAGAGCTGTTCTCCAGTAATCCCAGGTATGTGCACCATCCCGAATTCTGAACTCGAAGGGCACATTTTTGCTTTTTAGAATATTTGCCAGATTGGTGTTTTGTTCAAAAAGGAAATCATCATCCCCACAGTCAATGTAAATTTGCGGAAGAGGAGCTTCTTCACCCATTCCTTCTTCTGATGTTTCAATAGGATCCATCGCTAAAAATATCTCCTGTATAGAGTGCTTTTTATAGTTTTCAGGTAAACCTTCGTCATTATCAGGCCCCCACGTTTTTTGATGGAATTCACGATCCCAGTCATTTTTTTCCTCACCTTTTGCCAGCGGTTCAACCTCAAGAAATGCGGCGCTCATTGCATAGACAGCGCTGAATTTTTCCTTGTATTTCACACCGTGATACATCGCCCCATATCCACCCATGGAGAGTCCGGCGATGGCTCTTGGAGTGCCACGATCTGAAATCCGATATCGGCTCTCTACTTCAGGGATAAATTCTTCATGAAAAAAATCTTCCCAATTAATAGAACCATCGTAATTGTTAATATAGAACGCATCATCCAAACCATCCGGCATGATGATAATCATTTCAGGAGCATCACCTTTTTCAATGGCTTCACCGGCTATTCGTTGAACTTCTCCCATAGTTATCCAATCGTTATGATCCCCTGTCATCCCATGCAGTAGATACAAGATCGGGTAATCACGGGTTGAAGTTTCATAACTTTCCGGTAAATAAATCGAGTAGCTCATTTCTCGATCCAGAATTTCACTGTCTACGGATAATGAATTATCAACAGTTCCGTGCTGAGCAACAGACACATTGATGAATAGAAAAGGAAGAAAAAATAACGTAGTAATTGATTTCATAATTGGTTGAAGTTTAAGAGAGATTATGAGTGATAAAGATAATAAAAGAGCTTCCTTCAAGCGTCCACAGGACCTTGATGCGTGGCGATTTGGGTACCAACGCTTCAAGGACTTCGCTCCGCTCAGACGCATGAAGGTTGCCTTTAAGAAAGGAAAAGGCTCGAAAATCCCGAACCCTGAACCCTGCCCCTTGAAAATTACACATCAAACTCAATTCCCTGTGCAAGTGGCAGTTCATCACCCCAGTTGATGGTGTTAGTCTGCCGGCGCATGTACGCTTTCCATGCATCGGAGCCTGATTCTCGTCCGCCGCCGGTTTCTTTTTCACCACCAAAAGCTCCGCCAATTTCTGCACCGCTTGTTCCGATGTTGACGTTGGCGATTCCGCAGTCTGATCCGCGATGACTCAGAAAGGTTTCCGCCTCTCGCATATTAAGAGTGAACATGGAGGAACTGAGTCCCTGCTTCACACCATTGTGATAGCTCATGGCTTCATCAAGGGTGCTGTATTTGATGAGGTAGAGTATAGGAGCAAAGGTTTCGTTCTGCACAATTTCATAGTGATTTTTTACTTCGCAAATGGCCGGTTTTACGTAATTTCCATCACGTGCGATGACATCTCCGCCACACAGCACGGAACCGCCTTCTTTTTTCACCTGCTCAAGCGCATTTTGCATCATATCAATTGCATCCTGATCAATTAGCGGGCCAACAAGCGTCTTGCTATCGAGGGGATCGCCAATACTGATGTTCTCATAACTTCCTACCAAACGGTTTTTTACATCATCATATACATCTTCGTGAATGATGAGTCGCCGGGTACTGGTGCATCGCTGACCTGCAGTTCCCACGGCACCAAACACTACGGCGCGAATAGTCATTTCCAGATCGGCATCTTTACTGATTACAATCGCGTTATTTCCACCCAATTCGAGTATCGTTTTTCCGAGTCGGGCACCAACGGCTTGCGCAACTTTTTTGCCCATTGGTATGGAGCCTGTTGCCGAAATCAGAGGAATTCGTTCGTCTTCAGTCATCCACTGACCCACCTCGCGTCCGCCGGTAATAAGATTAAAAATTCCTTCGGGGAGGTCATTTTCCTTAAGCACTTCTGCCACAATATTTTGTACGGCTACACCGCAGAGAGGAGTTTTTTCTGACCCTTTCCAAATAACGGTATCGCCACAAACGGCTGCAAGCATGGCGTTCCAGCTGTACACAGCTACCGGAAAATTGAAAGCTGAAATCACACCAACAGGACCCAACGGATGATACTGCTCGTACATTCTGTGCTGTGGCCGTTCGGAGTGCATGGTAAATCCGTAGAGCATTCGGGATTGTCCCACGGCAAAATCACAGATGTCAATCATTTCCTGAACTTCACCCAATCCTTCCTGATAAATTTTTCCCATCTCGTAGGAAACCAGTTTTCCAAGAGGTTCTTTGTATTCCCGGAGCTTGTTTCCAATCTGCCGCACAATTTCGCCGCGCTGAGGAGCGGGCATCATTCGCCAGGTTTTAAAAGCTTCCTGCGAAGACGTAACAACCTTTTCATACTCATCTTTTGTGGTTTCATAAACTTCGGCAATCTTTGATCCATCAGACGGTGTGTGACTGGTTATCAGATTCGCAGAATCTTTCCCCAAAAATTGCTGTCCGGTTGAGGTTCCGGCGTTTTTCTCTTTAATGCCGAGCGAGCTCAAAAAATCTTTCATACCTTAAATAGTTCTTTATTTTGGTTTCTTTGTAATATAGAAGCTGTGGAACTGAAACCCAATCACTCTCTTGATTTTAGTCGGACTTTATGACGCTTAAAAAACCATCAAACCAACAGGTAAAAAACTGGAAGAAACTGTTAATGGGAAAGTACCGAAAGAGAGAAGGACTTTTTCTGGCTGAGGGCGTTCGCTGTGTTGAACAAATTCTGGAAAATGGGATTATTCAGGTGGATGAACTTTTATTAGAAAAGGGAACGAACGAAATCGATTATTTACAACGGTTTGATGTCCCTATTTATGAATTGGAGAGCGAAGATTTTTTGTCCATCTCTGATACGGAAAACTCTCAGGGTGTGATTGCAGTCTGCCAAACGCCATTCAAAGTAAATTTGGATGAACTGGTTTTGTCAGAAGGTGTGATCGTAGCCACAGACGCGATTCAGGATCCCGGAAATTTGGGGACGATGATTCGCACAGCCTCCTGGTTTGATGTATCAGGGTTCATTTTTGGAACCGGAACCGTGGATTCATTTCATCCAAAAGTAGTGAGAAGCACGGCGGGAGCCACGGGACGACTTGCTTATCAATCCGGAGACCTATCAAAAATGATAAACGAGTTTGAAGAACATGGATGGGATGTTGTTTTGATGGATGGAGGCGAGGGTTCGATCAGCCTAAAAGAAGTAGAGCCGGCAAGAAGAACATTGATTGTGGTTGGAAATGAGGGAAGTGGAATATCCGGAAAACTATTTACATCAACCCGAAAAAAAGTACGAATTGATGGTAAAAGCGAAGCCGTTGAAAGTTTAAATGCGGCTGTGGCATTGGGAATAGGGTTGTTTCAGTTTAAGGGGTAAGTAAATATAAACCTGCCCGACAGGTTTCTCCTGTTCATTTCAGCATCCACGTCCAACTGCACAGTACCATCACAATGGTTGTAATAAGTATACGCATGGTTCTTTCTGTTTTTATTATCGGTTTTATTGTACATGGTACCCGATCAGTACCAATTCTGTGAATAAATGGTTATTAGAACCGGTTCTCTCCTCTTGTTTTATCAACCCTACTCCCGGACTATAAAACTGGAAATAATCCAGTCTTCCAGCTACATCGTCTCCAGCACTTAAATCAAAATGATAGACAATGCATCGAAACGTTCCTGCTGGTGTTTCTACTTCCCTGTCGGTGTCAACCACTGTTATTTTTAGAGTATCGTTTATATAGAACTCCAAATCCGAGCGTGAAAACGAAATTTGGGAACTTTCCCACGTTTCACCGATTTCGGCGGGATATTTTTTATCAATATTTTGGATAAAAAGTGTATCGGTTTCGGCAACCCCGCCCATTGTATAAAGTCCGTCCTCAGTGTTTCTGTACAGCCAATAATATTCGGGCATTCCTTCAGGAAATGGGAGTAGGTTAAACGCAAAGGCGGTGTGTGAAGCCCCTTCAACCGTTACCGGAACTTCTGCGGTCACTTCATAACGTATAGTATCCACAGCCGGGTTTTCCCATTGAGACTGCCGGACTTCATAATCCCACCAATTGCCTACAGTGAGTGGTTGAAGCACATTCTCTTGAACGTTATTGTCATTACTATCGAAAATACCGCAAGAAGTAATGATTAGAACAGCGAATATAATCAAGATTAAATATCTCATAAGCGTAGTATTTTTATAAACTTGTTACTAATTTTAGTAAAATTAGTCATTACCTGTATTATCATTACAAGTGAATTGACTCTAATACCCACCCGCGTTAACGGGTTTCCGATGTTGTAACCACAGGTTTCATTGAAGAAATGTGAAAAAGCCTGAAGGGGAGTTTCTGAAAACTATTTACATCAACTCGAAAAAAAGTACGAATTGATGGTAAAAGTGAAGCCGTTGAAAGTTTAAATGCGGCTGTGGCAACCAGTATTGCTCTCTATCATTTTGCGAAAGTGTAATTAACCGTTACGAGCACTCTGATAAAAAATGTTCTTAATTTCGGAACAGACCTGTCCTTGAACACCCCTCTAAATCTCCCCTTATTAGGGGAGACTTGATGTCAGCTATTGATAAAATGCTATTCATTTTAGTAGTCAGATATGCGTAAATACTAATTTACAGGTGGTTTGTATTTTTTTAACAATTATAAAGTAGCATTTCATCAAAGATATTGATTTTTTAAGGGCGTTCACTTCAATAAGTTAAACCATGGATAGAAAGCAGTTTTTAAGAATCGCAGGTATCGGTAGTGCCGGTGTAAGTTTGTTACCTTTTATTGACAGTCAAATTCTTGGCAGCGGGATTCCCGTAAATGAAAAGAAAAGATTGGCTGATATAGCGCTCACCACAGCTCAACATTCAGGCGCTTCATACGCAGATATTCGCATCGGACGATATCTGAACCAGTTTATTCGAAGCCGCGAACAGACATTAAATGACATTACAAATACGGAATCGTACGGCTTTGGCGTTCGGGTTTTGGTGAATGGAACTTGGGGTTTTGCTTCATCCAATCAGGTGATTGAATCGGAAATTAAAAACGTGACCGATCAGGCGGTGGCAATTGCCAAGGCTAATTCTATTCTGCAAAGTGAAGACGTACAGCTTGCACCGGTTCAGGGATATGGAGACGTTTCCTGGAATACGCCTATTGAGATAAATCCATTCGAAGTAGAGATGGACGAAAAGGTAGATCTGTTAATGAAGATCAATTCGGAAGCCGAAAAAGCAGGAGCGGATTTCTGTTCCTCAAATCTCTTTTTTGTGAATGAACAGAAGTATTTTGCTTCCACTGAAGGGACTTATTCTGATCAGAATATCCACCGTTGCTGGCCCGCTTTTACGGTAACGAGTATTAACCGGGAACAAGGTGGCTTTGAAACCCGGAATTCTTTGGCTCAACCCATTGGAATGGGTTATGAATATGTAAAGAACTTTGGTTTGGTTGATGAAGCCCGATTGGCGGCAGAAGAAGCGCAGGAAAAACACAGCGCAAAAAGTATTGATCCCGGTCAATATGATTTGATTTTGGATCCTTCCCATCTCTTTTTAACGATTCACGAATCTGTTGGTCACCCGCTGGAACTTGATCGTGTACTTGGTTACGAAGCCAATTATGCCGGCACCAGTTTTGCTACGTTGGACAAATGGCGTTCGGGTGATTTTCAATATGGAAGCGATATTGTAAACTTTGTTGCCGACAAGAATCAAAAAAATGCACTGGCCACTGTTGGGTTTGATGATGATGGCGTCAAAACCAAGGAATGGGATTTAGTTCGCGATGGAATTTTGGTCAACTACCAGGCAACACGTGATCAGGTTCATATTATCGATCAGGATGAATCTCACGGTTCAAGCTACGCCGACAGCTGGTCTTCTGCTCCATTTCAGAGAATGCCGAATGTGTCTCTCGAACCTGCAAAAGAAGATGTGTCTGTGGATGATCTCATCTCTAATACAGAAAATGGAATTTACATAAAAGGACGTGGTTCTTATTCGATAGATCAGCAGCGTTACAACTTTCAGTTTGGCGGACAGACCTATCACGAGGTTAAAAACGGGAAGATCACACAACAGCTGCGGGATGTAGCCTATCAATCGAACACACAGGAATTTTGGAATAGCTGCGATCAGTTGGGCGGGCCTTCTACCTACGAACTTGGCGGTACATTTTTTGATGGTAAAGGACAGCCTTCTCAGGTAAGTGCGGTGAGCCACGGTTGCCCGACAACAAAATTTAAAGATGTTAATGTAATTAATACGGGACGCAGAATTTGATGCAGTACCAGTTGATCCCTGGATATCGGATCTTTTTAAGCTGTTAACCTTAAATTAAAAACGGAGTTTACTTTTGGAAAGAAAAGATTTTATCAAAATTGCCGGATTCGGAATGGGAGGTCTGATGATTCCTTTAACGGGACGTCGGGTTGATGCATTTACATCCTTAGACTGGCTGCCCACCGAGGATAAAAAGCGACTGGCTGACATAGCACTGAATGCGGCTAAAATGCACGGGGCAAGCTATGCAGATATTCGAATTGGCCGCTATTTAAATCAATTTATTATTACCCGGGAGCAACAGGTAAGTAATACGGTAAACACCGAAAGTTATGGTGTTGGGATTCGCGTGATAGCGAATGGAACATGGGGTTTTGCATCCACAAATCAAGTAACGGATGAAGGAATTGCCGCCGCAGCTCAACAAGCGGTAAATATTGCCAAAGCAAACTCATCCATTCAAACCGAGCCGGTGGTATTGGCACCTGTTAAATCGCATGGAGAAGTTTCCTGGAAAACCCCCATCGAACGAAATGCATTTGAAGTACCCATTGCGGAAAAAGTTGACTATTTGATGGAGGTAAACAGCGCTGCCATGGATAATGGAGCTCAGTTTATCGGGAGTAACCTGTTTATGGTAAATGAGCAAAAATACTTTGCATCCACAGAAGGTTCTTATATTGATCAGGATGTTCATCGAATATATCCTACGTTTAATGCATCGTTGGTTGATCGATCTGCCGGAACATTTGAATCCATTCAGGGATTGGGATCACCGGTGGGAATGGGATGGGAATATTTAGATGGCAAAGACTCGGGGAAAACTGATGGTGTGGTAACATTGTATAAAGATTCCTACGATATGATAGAGGATGCTGCCCAGCTTGCCAAAGCCGGAACTGAAAAATTAAAGGCAAAAACGGTTGATCCGGGGCAATACACGCTGGTATTGGATCCATCACACCTGTGGTTAACAATTCATGAATCCGTAGGTCACCCGTTGGAACTGGATCGTGTAATGGGTTACGAAGCCAATTATGCCGGAACCAGTTTTGCAACATTAGACAGATTGGAGCAGGGAGATTTTCAATATGGAGATAACCGCGTAAATCTGGTTGCCGATAAAACCCAGAAAAATTCATTGGGTTATGTAGGATATGATGATGAAGGAGTGGAAACCAAGAAGTGGGATTTGGTGCGGGATGGCATTTTAGTGAATTATCAGGCCACGCGAGATCAGGCACACATCATCAATGAAGAAGAATCACACGGTTGCTGTTATGCAGACAGCTGGAGCAGTGTTCAGTTTCAGCGAATGCCGAACGTTTCACTCGAACCCGGCAAAGATCCTTATTCTGTAGATGAGATGATCAAGGATGTAGAGAATGGAATCTATATCATCAACAACGGTTCGTTTTCCATTGATCAACAGCGGTATAACTTCCAGTTTGGCGGACAGCTTTTCTACGAAATCAAAAACGGAGAAATTACCGGAATGCTGCGTGATGTAGCCTATCAATCAAACACACAGGAATTTTGGAACTCATGTTCTGCAATTTGTGATGAGTCAGATTATCGACTTGGAGGATCATTCTTTGATGGAAAAGGGCAACCTTCGCAATCGAGTGCAGTATCTCATGGTAGTTCAACTACGCGGTTTGATGGGGTAAATGTGCTGAATACAGCTCGCAATATTTAAACAAAATTTTTTCTAACACAACCTAAGGTTTAAAATTATGGCCATTTTATCTAAAGATGAAGCTCGGGAGTTAATGGAGAAAGTGATCCGGCTGTCAAATGCAGATCACTGCGAAGTAAATGTAAGTGGAAATGAAGGCGGAAATATTCGTTATGCCCGGAACACCGTTTCAACCAGTGGGGAAGAGCAAAATACTTCGCTTAGTGTATCCTCATCATACGGTAGTAAAACAGGGAGTTCATCTGTCAATGAGTTTGATGATGCATCCCTCGAAAAAGTTGTTCGTCGATCTGAAGAGCTGGCTCAACTGGCTCCTGAAAATCCTGAATTTATGGAGCCATTGGGTCCTCAGGAATACAAAGAATCGAAATCTTATTTCGAGTCTACGGCTGCAATCACACCTGAATATCGGGCGGAAGCAGCTGCCAATAGCATAAATCCCAGCACAAATAATGGACTTGTTTCTGCCGGATTTTTGGAGGATAGCGTAGGCTTTGAAGCAATTATGAATAAGAAGGGGCTTTTTGCTTACAATCAATCCAGCAGCGTGGACTTTTCTGTGACAATGCGAACACAAAGTGGAATGGGATCAGGTTGGGTTTCCCGCGACTATAATGATGTAGATTTAATGGATACGGCATCAGCATCCCAAATTGCCATTCAAAAAGCGATTGATTCGGAAGATGCCGTTGCCCTGGAACCGGGTAGATACACGGTTATTTTAGAGCCGGATGCATCGGTAGGATTGTTGCAAAATATGTTTTACCGAATGGGGGCCCGGCAAGCTGATGAAGGCCGAAGTTTTCTATCAAAATCCGGAGAAGGGACCCGTTTAGGTGAGCAAATGTTTGATGAACGTGTCACAATTCATTCAGATCCATTTGATGAAAATGTGCCACGCGCTCCATGGACAGGATCGGGTCTGCCGGTAGAAAAAACGACATGGATTGAAAATGGAGTGGTAAAAAACCTTTCTTATTCTCGTTTTTGGGCAGATAAAAATGAAGTGGATCCACTTCCCGGACCTGTGAATGCAATCATGACGGGTGGTGAAAAATCAACAGAAGATCTGATTCGCGAAACTGAGCGTGGAATTTTAGTAACGCGTTCGTGGTATATCCGAATGGTTGATCCGCAATCACTCCTCCTTACCGGGCTTACCCGTGATGGGACTTTTTACATCGAAAATGGAGAAATTCAGCACGCCGTGAAAAACTTCCGTTTTAATGAAAGTCCCGTAATTATGCTCAACAATATTGAAGAGCTTGGAAAGCCAGTTCGTTGCAACGGAAATATGATCCCTCCGATGAAAATCAGAGACTTTACGTTCAGCAGTTTGTCGGATGCAGTATAATAAACCGCATTAATAAGAAGCCACTTACGTTATACGTTTGTGGCTTTATTTAATTAGTGTTAAATCAAACATAAAATGTCGGATTCAACCTGTCAGCACCCGCTGGATCTGACAGCGTTATTATTTGACGCGGACAGAAACCCGGAAAAACACCGGGAATGCTGTCAGGTCATTATCTGACAAATGAAAATTGACATGACACTAAGTTCGATTATTAATCTTATTAATTGATTAAAAAGAAGTCTTCCGCCGGCTGGCGGAGAGATTGGGAGGGGTGTCCATCGGGTTTTTACATTCTGATAAACATCCCCCTAAATTTGCCCCGAAAGCGAGTTCGGGACTGGAAATGTACCAGCTGCGCGTTCAAAAAATGAACCCTTTATTAAGGGGGACTTTTACGTACAAAATTTAACCCATCGAATTCAGGTTGAAACGTTTGTGGATTTTTATGATAGTAACCAAGTGGTAACGCGATGAATGATTCACCCAAATCTGAATCAGATTTTTTAGCTGGAAAGGGTGCTGTGCCTGTGCCGAAAGAATCGGAATGGCCACAAATAACAGAACTGTCCAACGCTGATTTCTTTTTTACACGGATGCAGTACGATTCAGGAAATTGGTTTGTGGATGAAAGAATGCCCAAAAATCTGCTTCATTCCATTGTTGAATATACCACTCTTACCATCAGCCCCGATGAGCAAGTTATTCCACTGTCGAGCGATCGCATTTTAGAAGCACCCTTTTGCTATATAACAGGTCATCGTTTGGTGGAGTTTTCAAATAAAGAGCACGAGAATTTTGAAAAGCTGGTGCGCAACGGAGCATTTATTTTTGCGGATGATTGTAACCACGATATTGACGGGCTTTTCGCAAAATCATTCGAAAATCAGATGGCAGAAATATTTGGCCCGGATGCACTCAAAAAAATTCCAAATGATCATCCCATTTACTCCTCTTTTTTCTCATTTGATGATGGCCCGCCAACAACAAGTTTCGAACTAAATGGCTGGGGAGATGATCTTGTTCATGATTACCTGAAAGCGATAGAAATTGATGGGGAAATCAGGGTTCTCTACAGTAATAAAGATTACGGCTGCGAGTGGGATTATGATTTTCGTAACAAGCGTTGGCTGGCGAAGGATAACACAAAATTTGGCGTTAACATTGTGATGTACGCTATGAATAATAAATTATACAGAGTGTGAAGGTAGAAAAAGAAAATGTTGTAGAATTGCTCGCAAAACTAACGGATCTTAAAAAGGAGATCGGAAAAGTGATTGTGGGTCAGGATCGTGTAATCGAAGAACTGCTCATTACGTTTTGTGCCGGAGGACATGCCCTGCTTCAGGGTGTACCGGGACTGGCAAAAACATTAATGATCCGAACTCTCGCTGATGCAATTGATGCAGATTTTAAACGCATTCAATTCACCCCGGATTTGATGCCCACCGATATTGTTGGCACCGATATTTTGGAGGAAGATCACAAAACCGGGAAAAGACACTTTACTTTCCAAAAAGGTCCTGTATTTACTCATATTCTTTTAGCTGATGAAATCAACCGAACACCTCCAAAAACACAGGCTGCGCTGCTCGAAGCCATGCAGGAATTTCGGGTGACTGCCGGTGGAAAAACCCTTGAGCTGGATCGACCATTTTTTGTGCTTGCCACTCAAAATCCAATTGAACAATCAGGAACTTATCCGCTGCCCGAAGCACAGCTTGATCGTTTTTTGATGTTTCTCCACGTTGAATATCCTGATGAACAAGAGGAATTTGATGTTCTAAAGAGAACCACGGGAGTGGAGCAACAGAGTGTAAACAATATTATGAATGTGAAGGAGATTATGGAAATTCAGCAGTTGGTAAGGCAGGTAACCATCAGCGATGATATGATCACAGCAGTGAATGAAATTGTACGTAAAACCCGTCCCGATACAACCAGTGATGACTTTGTGAAACAATGGGTGGAATGGGGAGCGGGTCCGCGTGCGGGTCAGGCGATGATTTTGACTGCAAAAGCACGGGCACTTCTCAATCAACGATATTCGGTAACATTTGATGATGTAAAGTTTGTGGCACCAGCTGTTTTGCGTCATCGTTTACTGCTTAATTTTAATGCGGAAACGGAAGGAATTACGGCTGATCAGATTACACAGCGGCTGATGGATCAAACAAAACTGACCGAAAGTACTCTCTAAAAGGTCGAACAGAATGAGTGAACTTTCTAAAGAACTTGATTTCTTAAAATCCGGAGCAAACATTGCCCTGTTGGCGAAGCATGTGGTTGATGGATTTTTGATGGGAATGCATAGCGGAACCCGTCATGGAGTGGGTGGAGAGTTTAGTCAGTATCGGAGTTATCAGCCCGGCGATGATATTCGGCAGGTTGATTGGAAAATGTATGGCCGCAGTGATCGCTACTATATCAAAGAAGCGGAGACAGATACTTCCGTTACGGTTCGGTTTTTTCTGGATGCATCCGCCTCGATGAATTACATTGAAAACAACATCACCCGATTTCGATACGCTTCGTTGATCACAGCTTCTTTGGCTACGTTGGCCTATCAGCAGGGAGATGCAATAGCACTGCATATTGTGAATGATGAGTCGCAAAAACATCTGCGCGAAAAACGTGGAAAATCACAGCTTCACCGATTTTATAGTTTGTTAGATAATCCTGATTGTAAAGGTAAATGGCCTATTGACTCAAATTGGCTCACTGATTCATTGAAATTTCAAAAGAGAGAGCTTTGGATCGTCTGTTCCGATCTGCTGGATGGAGTAGAGTCATGGAAAAAATTTGTGTCTGTAAGTGAAGCATTGGGTCATGAAGTTCAGTTTATTCAGGTGTTGGGTGAAGGAGAAAGAACGCTGAATCTAAAAAATTCAAGCACTATAAAAGATCCTGAATCGGACCGTGAGCGCAATATTCGGGTTGATGCAGTTCGTGATCAATATCTGAAAAATCTGAATGATTATTTAGAAGAACTGAAACAGACTTTGCGGAGCCGAAAGATCGAAATTGATCTGTTTACCATGGATACGCCCGTAAATAAAGCGCTTCACACGTTTCTGAAAAAACGGGCGGTTTTATGACAATCTTTTCACCCCTTTGGTTACTGTTGGGCCTTGCCACAGCCATTCCGATCGCAGTACATTTATGGAACCGAAAATCGGGTGATCCATTTCTACTGGGTACGTTTCGCTTTCTGCCAGATGAGAGTTTTTCAAGAGCCAAAACCATTGATCTTCATGAAATTCCGCTTTTGTTGGTGCGAATCCTGATCGTCTTGATCATCACTTTGCTGCTGGCACAATTGTTTTGGACTCAGGATAATGATCCTGTTCATACAGTAAAAATTACAGAGGTAGAGGAAGAGTCAGATCAAACAATATCAAGAGAAAATGGAGATGGATTCCTGGAGGTCGAATTATCATCAGAAAAAATTACGGAGTACAAATGGTGGAATTTAATTTCTCAGATGGATGGAGATTATCAACCCGATGTGATTATTGCTGAAGGAGTTTTCAGCCGTAATAGAATGGGAGAACTTCGTTCAGGAGTTTCCGCTGAGGTGCAGTGGATAAATCAAGAAACGAGCGACAGAAAGTCCATAAAAACATGGAATTCAGGTGAAGATCTAACTTCATCATTCATGGGTGAAAAAGTCAGCAACGGAGTTCAGTATTCAGTTCAGGAACTTGCAGATATAGAAATTTTAGAATCGGGTGATGTAATTATCGATGCGGATACAATACAATTTTCGGGGTCTGTGCGAATGGTGATTCATGAGAATGTCCCAAATTCGATTCAGGAAGGATTGGGGTATACGGCGAATTACTGGAATATCGATCATGAAGTTGGAGCTGTAGACGGGTTGATGTCTGTGGAAATGGGGGATGAAAATTGGGTTTTGCAGAGAAGTGAAAGTGAAGAAAGTGAGCAAGAATGGATAGAAGCCAATCGGTTGACATCAATAGGAATGAATGTCGGCGTTAATAATCAAGAAGAAGGTTTTGATGAAGTATTTTTAAAAACAAGGAGTTCAAATTTACCATTATTTGGAAAAATTGATCCGTATACATTTCTGGTAAACGGTAACGTGGAGAGAGATCTCGAAAGTTGGTTTTATGCGGGGGTGGGACATCAAATATTCAAGGATATTTTGGGAATTGATGAAATGATCAGCCCAACGATTTCTGATCAGGAAAGAACGATGAACACTCGTGAAGCAAGCATCCCTTATCGAGGTACTGAATCGAAATCCGTTCGGCTATGGCTTTTGGGATTGCTGTTGGTTTTGTGGCTGACCGAACGAAAAATGGCGCCGGCGCGGGGGATGTGATATGAATATTGTTGAGAACATTTCCCGGAAATATCAGCGCAGAAAAAGCTTTGCATTACTACTTTTGATTGCGTCCCTTGCGGTATTATCAGTCTCAATTCCGACTCTTTTTTTTGATCTGTCCTACTTTACACTGATTGGTATTGGATCAGTGACATTTCTAACAGGAAGTCTTATAACATGGATATACGGAGGATTCGAAACACCATCGAAATCCGAAATTGTTCGTTATTTAAACAGAACCTATCCGTTTTTCGAAGAGTCATCTTCACTATTAGTTACAACGCCAACAAACCTTTTAGAAACCTGGCAAAAACAGAGAGTTGAGGAAATATTAGATCAACATAAAGGTGAAATTTATCCGCCTAATTCTGTTTTGAAACAGTCAGTTTTGGGATCAATTAGCATTCTTTTGGTGTCTTTGATAATAGTATTATTGCCGTCTTTTGATTTCAATCAAGAAATCATGCCTGATCAGGAATCGTCTTTAGAAGAAGTAGTGGTAAGAAGTAATGATATACCGGGCCTAAATCAGGGTGCAATCATCATTGAACCACCTTCCTACACTGGCGCATCAAAATTGGAAATTGAACTCGGAAATATAGAAGCTCCTGAAGGATCGATGATTCGCTGGAAAATGGATGCATCTGATGAAGTTGATGAAGTTAGAGTGCTGTTTTCTGATCGAGAAACTGCAACACTTGATAAAAATGGAAATCAGTTTGAAGGATCACTGGAAGCGTGGAATAATCATATTTATCAGTTTGAATTGACGAACAACGACACAACGGTTCAAACAGAATTTTATGGAATGTCTATTCGGGGTGATCAACCTCCGGACTTTACGTTTTCTGAACCCCAAGATCACAGGCTAAGAATATCATCAAATGAACCTTCAATAGATGTAAATGTGGAGGTGACGGATGATTATGGCGTGACAAATATCTCCCTGCAAGGTACGCTTGCCCGCGGATCGGGAGAGAGTGTTCGTTTTACAGATCAATCACTGTCGTTTGATAACGTTGAAGGAATGGGAACGAGATCGGTAATGGCATCAGCTAATTTCCATGCGGATTCTCTGGAGATGGAACCGGGTGATGAACTCTATTTTTATGTAGAGGCAACAGACAATCGACCCGACCCGCAGACATCGCGATCGGAAACGTATTTCATCGTTTATAGTGACACTACCCAAACCGAACAGGATCCATTCGGATCCATTGTGGTGGATTTATTGCCGGAATATTTTCGGAGTCAGCGACAGATTATTATTGATACAGAGGAGCTTTTGGATGATCAACCGTCCATCAGTCAAAATCGGTTTAATGAGCGTTCACAGGTCATAGGGCGCGATCAAAATCTGCTTCGGGTTCGATATGGGGCTTATCTTGGTCAGGATGATGAATCGGGAGGCGGTGACCCTGGTGAAATGGAAAACGTTTCGGGAGATGATCACAGTGAATCTCACGATCATGCCGCCGGGGAAAATCAGGATGAAGAAGACCTGAATGAACAGGGACTTCAGGACGCACAAAGTGAAATGACGCAAAATGTTCCTGATGCATTTTTCCACGATCACGGAAGTGCAGAGATGAATACGCTTTATGCAGAAAGTCCCCGGGCAATGCTTCAGCAAGCACTTGCTCACATGTGGAATGCTGAACTTTTTCTACGAACCAATCGCCCAGATGAAGCCTTGCCTCATGAATATGAAGCCCTTGAACTTTTAAAACAGGTTCAGCAAGCGGACCGCCAGTATCTGCGAAAATCAGGGAGCGATCTTCTTCCAATTCCTGAAGATGAAAAAAGATTAACGGGTGAGTATGATGATTTTAGCTTTCCCGAAAATCAATCTACTGCAAACCTTGAATTGAATCCATTAGTCAGGCTTCAAACCATTATTAAGGAGGACGACCTAAGGGATGAAAATTCACTTCAGATTGCAGAATACTTCATTAACGATGCAGAAATATCTGATTCAGATCGTATTTATCTGCTCAATCGACTTCGCGAAATTGCTACTGATGGAGTGACGGATGGTTTGAAACAGCAATTATTAACCCGGCTGTCTGACCTCACTGAAGCTGTAAAACGAGATCCTGCTCCTTTACGAAGGCCAGCATTACAATTTGACAAGGAGAGAGAATGATTAATCTGCTATTCATTTTTGTAATCAGTTTCGTGGCTCTTTATGCAGCGTTTACAGACTATAAAAAGTATGGTAAGTCGCACCGGTTCATTCTGCTAATTATTTCAGGAATGTTGCTTTTGGGATTTATGATTCAGCCTGAAGGATGGCGTGATGACGATACATCTTCCCATTACGCACTTTTGACAGATGGAACAGATTTTGAAAACCTGAATACCTCTCGATATGATTCTCTTTTTTCAATTGAACCATTTGAGTCGAAATTGCAGAATGGGGTACGGGTACAATCAGCAGAACTCCTTTCTATGTTTCTTTCTGAAGGAAGTGAGGTGGATGTTTATGGATATGGAGTTGACGAAAAACTACCGGAAAATTATTTATGGAATCATCAGATGACATCACCGAATGGTGGAATTCTATTGAACTCTGCTCCATTAGAGGTGGAAACCGGAAGTGACTTTGAAATCTCTGTTTCGGTTCAACCTGCCGCAGAAAATGACTCACTGCAAATTTATAAAGATAATCGGTTGTGGAGAAATGAAGTGGTGGGTCAGGGTGGATCCGGAACAATAACTTTTACGGATAAACTGGATTTACCCGGTCCGGCCAGCTATCGGTTCGAGTGGGTTTTTGAGGATTCTGTGATTAGTGAAACATGGAATATTCGGGCTGTGAATCCAGAGCGACTCAAGATTTCCGTGTTGCTCTACAGTCCTTCTTTTGAAGTAAATTATCTCGCAAGCCATTTTGCAGAAAGAGGCCATTCCCTTCAGCAACGAATTCGAATCGGAGATGATCGCTTTCGGTTTGATGCAGTGAATGCCCAAATTCCAGATAGAAATACAATCTTAGATAATCTTCAACAAGCAGATCTGTTGATTTTGGATGTGCGAGAATTTGGTGAACTGGATAGTTCACAGCAATCTCAGATTAAAGATGCAATTGAAGGTGGGCTTGATGTTTTGGTGATCCCGCCGGTAGAAAATCAAACCGAAAACTGGCAGGATGTATTTTCTGATTTGGCGGGAGATGAGTTGGGCATTGAATCGATCAACAGGCTTGAAGAACGTTCATGGACTCCTTCGCATGTGGAGTCAACACCGGCTGAAATTGTAAGAACTACCTTGTTGGATCTCAACTTTATTGAGCTACCGGAAAATAGTATGGTTTTGGAAAGAGGGGTGGGTGATATTCCGGCAGCTGTTCGTGTTCAAAATGGAAGTGGGTCTGTTTCAGGTCATCTTTTTTATCAAACGTACAGATGGTTGTTGGCCGGGTATTCTGATGCTTATAACCATTTTTGGTCAGATTATCTGAGCCGGGTCGTAACCTTAGAAGAATCACTAATCGACTATTTTCCCATGGTTCCTCTGGTTGACAAAAAAATGGTACTGACCTCTACAGCATATGATCTGACGAATATGATGAAAATTCGTTCAATGCAGAATACGGATACATTATCAGTTCCGGTGAAGGCAGCATTTGATCATCCAAATAGTGGAACGGCAAGTTTTTGGCCGGAAAATTCAGGCTGGCATCTGGCTAATTATAGCGATAAAAATTTCTGGTTTTATGTGTATAACGATGGCTGGAAATTTGATCGGGAATATCGAAAATATGTAAATACAAAGAATCAGGTTGAACAGCAGAATAAGAGAGAAAATGAACGGGCTGATTTGGCAAAGAATCCAATTCCAGATCTTTTATGGTTGATCTCCTTTTTGCTTATTCAATGTTGGCTTTGGATTGAGAGAAAATGGGGTATGACCTAACCATTAAGTTATTGAGTATAATTGACAATCATTGACAGTTTATTTATTGTTAATCAATGACTCATTGCAGACATCTCATCTACGAATTTAATCCGGATGGCCCATGCCCAGGAAAAAGAAAGTGCAAAAGATTTTTGTCCTCGATACCTCAGTTCTTTTATACGATTCCGACGCTGTTAAAAATTTCGAAAAACATGACATAGCCATTCCAATTACCGTTCTGGAAGAGTTAGATTCCTTTAAAAAAGGGAATTCTGTCACCAATCTTCACGCCCGGGAATTTATCCGCTACCTCGACAAAATTTCCGATTCAAATATGATGCAGATGTGGATTCCCCTGAACGGGAAAACCCATGGAAATATCCGTGTTATCAGTGATGAAGAAAGTGTGCAGGACGCAAATAAGGTGTTCGGATCATCCAAAAATGATCATCGGATATTAAACTCCGCTCTGAAACTTCGCGAGCAGGAAATAAAGAAAAAAGTGGTACTGGTTTCGAAAGACATCAACTTGAGACTGAAAGCCCGGGCATTGCAGTTGGATGCCGAAGATTATGAGACGACCCGTATAAAAGACATCGATCATTTGTACAGGGGAAAAACCGATCTGGAGTTTAGTGATAATGCGGTGATCAACAAGTTTTACAAAGACGGAGCCATCGATCCGAAAGAACTGGAGTCGTCTGAGCCGATCAGTAATCATTACTATATTTTCAAAAATCATTCAAGTTCAGCGCTGGGTCATTACAACGCTGATTCGAAAAATGTGGAGCTGGTTCAAAAGCATAACGCTTATGGAATTTCACCGCGAAATGCCGAGCAGACGTTTGCAATGCATGCTATCATGAATCCTGAAATCCAGCTGGTTACCGTTACCGGCGCAGCAGGAACAGGGAAAACCCTACTTGCACTTGCCGGGGCTCTTGAACAACGAAGCTTGTATCGACAAATCTTTTTGGCGCGTCCCATCGTTCCGCTAAGTAATCGAGATCTTGGTTATTTGCCGGGAGATGTGAAATCAAAAATTGATCCCTATATGCAGCCTCTGTGGGATAATCTGAATATCATAAAAAACCAGTTTAAAGAGTCGAGCAAATCATATAAAAAGCTGGACGAAATGGTGCAGGATGAAAAGCTATCCATTGTACCACTGGCGTATATTCGAGGAAGAAGCCTTAGCAACGTAATCTTTATTGTTGATGAAGCCCAAAACCTGACTCCACATGAGATCAAAACCATCATCACTCGTGCCGGAGAAAATACCAAGATCATTTTTACCGGAGATATTTTCCAGATCGATACGCCCTATCTGGACGCCCAAAGCAACGGACTTTCCTATTTGGTTGATCGTCTGCACAACAACGATATTTATGCGCATATCAATCTGGAGAAAGGGGAGCGGTCGATGCTTGCGAATTTGGCGAGTAAGTTTTTGTAGAAAGTAGAATTTTAACTTCTTCGAAATTTATATAAGGCAATGATAAAAGTCTCCCTTAAAAAGGGGAGATTTAGAGGGGTGTTCGTATAAGCCTTGCTTCAAATTTATAATCAAATTCAGCGTTTTACAGAGACCGACTTGAAGAAGTCCGTTACTTCTTCTTTGGATTTTTTCTTAGTGATGAAGTCCAAAACCAGATCCGCTAATTCTTCATCGTAAGATTCTGTAACTGAATATCCGTTTAAATAAAGAAAAGTCAAAGCAGAACCAAGTGCTGCCCGTTTATTTCCATCCACAAATGGATGGCGCATAGTTAAACAAGTTATATAAGTGGTTGCCATTCCAAAAATGTCATTTAGATAGTCACCTCCAAAGCTTACTTTAGGTGCCTCTACACAAGCTTTTATACCATCTAAATCTCTGATATTTGGCTCTCCGCCGGATATCTTGATCTCCTGTTCATGGATGTATAAAATATCATTGAGCGTTAAAAAAAATGGAGAAGTCATTATTCAGAAAGTTTATCGAGAGACTTTCGATGTGTTTTACTTATTTCCTGATAAGCAGTTTTTGCTCCAACCTTTTTAAGAAGTAACCCTTCCTCATGAGGAACTATCTCTATGTTATCGTCTTCTTCCACTTTTAAAAGTTTTAGCAATGCTTTTTCAAGCAGTATACCTTTGCTGTTTCCTATTTTCTGAAGTTTTTTGATCATATCAATTGTTCTTACATTGTAGGTAACATTAATAATACGAAAAGAATCGATAAATAGTATTTCAAAAAAGGTTTAACTCTCCGCAATATGCTTCGCCGCCAACCATCCATTTGTCCAGGCAGCCTGAAAATTAAATCCGCCTGTTACCCCATCAATATTTAACACCTCACCCACAAAGTAGAGACCCGGTATTTTCTTACTCTCCAGCGTATCGGGATTAATTTCGTTCAGCGGAATTCCTCCGCTGGTTACAAACTCCTCTTTGTAGGTGGTTTTTCCCTGAATATTGTAGGTACCCCGAACCAGTTGCTGGGTCAATTCGTGAATCTCTTTGTTTGAAACATCAGCCCATCGTTTATTCGGGTTGATGGCGGACAACCCCGTAAATTTCTCCCAAAGCCTTGCCGGAAAAGGAAACTGATCCTGCTTTGTGATCAGCCGTTTTGCATTCTGATCCCGAAGCGATGTCAGCTTGTCTCTGACTTCCTGCTCATTGAGTGGATGGAGCCAGTTGATCTCCACCTCATAGCGATACTCCCGATCGTGTAGCTCACGCGCAGCCCAAGCTGAAAGTTTTAAAACCGCCGGGCCACTTAGCCCCCAGTGTGTAATCAACACCGGACCCACTTCCGTGAATTTAGTGTCTTTGATATGAACCTGAGCCTGCTCCACAGAAATCCCGGCAAGATCACTGAGGATTTTTTCCCGAAAGTTAAAGGTAAATAGTGAAGGAACCGGTGGCACAACGGTGTGACCAATATCCTTCAGCCACTGGTACGCATTTTCGCGATTAAATCCACCCGAAGCCACAACAAGCTGATCACAGAGGATCGACTTTTCCTTGTGAAGAAATAGCTTGAATCGACCTTCTACATTCGGTTCAATTCGGTCAACTTTCTTTTTTGTATTGATTTTTACGCCGTGTTTTTTGGCTTCATCAATCAAACAATTAATAATCGTGGTGGAGTCGTCCGTTATCGGAAACATCCGTCCATCCTCTTCGGCTTTCAACTCCACTCCACGTTCCTTAAACCACTGAACGGTATCGGTGGCTTGGAACTGTTCAAAACTCCAACGTAAGGTCTTCTCACCGCGTGGATAGTGTTTGGATAGCTGTTCGGGATCAAAACAGTGGTGAGTCACGTTACAGCGCCCACCGCCTGAAATCCTCACTTTAGACAACACTTCTCTCGATTTTTCCAGAATAGTGACATCAAGTACCGGATTCATCCTCGCAGCATTAACAGCCGTAAAAAATCCCGCGGCCCCGCCTCCAATAACTACTAATTTTTTCGGCTGTGATTGACTCATTTATTTAATAAAATTTATTTTTTACTCAGAACTCAGAACTCAGAACTCAGAACTCAGAACTCAGAACTCAGAACTCAGAATTCAGAACTCAGAACTCAGAATCACATCCCATTCAGAATAATCTTTCCTGCATTCAGGTTTTTCGCCATACGATCATGGGCTTTATCTGCATCACTCCAGTTGTAAACGGAATCGATAATCGGTTTTATTTTACCGGATGCAATCAAATCAAAAACGATTTCTGTAAACTCTTCGGTGAGCAGTTTTTTGTAGAGATCCGAACGGTTTCGCAGGGTAGAACCTCGAACAGTAAGTCGTTTTCGTAGGATCGGTACGAGGCTCATTTTTTCAACGGTTGCACCGCCCAGCAGCGCGAGGTGAATCAACCGGCCATCCATCGCCAACACGTCCATATTCTGATTCCAGTATTCAGAACCCACAAAATCCACAATCAAATCCACGCTGTTTTCACCAAGTTCCGTTTCGATGACCTCAGCAAAATCCTGCTCTTTATAGTTGATGGCCAGATCTGCGCCAAGTGACTTGCACAATTTGAGTTTTTCCTGTGAACCCGCGGTAGCAATCACTTCGGCACTATACACCTGTTTTGCCAGCTGAATCGCTGAGGTCCCGACACCGCCTGCACCGGCGTGAATTAAAACGGTTTCTCCATCATAAATTTCTCCATTCCATAGCAGTGCCTGAAATGCAGTCAGGAATGTTTCGGCAATTCCGGCTGCTTCTTCAATAGAAACCGATTCAGGAACAGGCATGGCCAGTTCTTCGTGGATTGTACAGTATTCAGCATATCCGCCCCCCGGCAGCAGCCCAAAAACAGCATCACCCTTCTCAAAAAGGGTTACTCCTTCACCGACTTCTTCCACGGTTCCTGCCATTTCCAGTCCAAGGATAGGGGAGGTCCCTTCAGGCGGGGGGTACTTTCCGGCTTTCTGCAGCAGGTCTGCTCTGTTCAAAGCCGTTGCTTCAATTTTCACAAGAAGTTCTCCGGCCGCAGGTTTTGGAGAGGGATGATCACCCAAAACCATTTTAGGTTGATCAGCTGACGAGTCGACAAGAAGTGCTTTCATTTTTGTTACGGTTTTTGGAACATTAAAATTTTTCGAATCAGTCGGTTCAAATCCGGTGATGCATTCAGATAAAGGAGTGGCATTAAAAATGTAGAAAGAAACAGGATGTTGCGAACCAGAGTGTTTAAAATAACCGACTCAAAATCAATAAAGAGAGTGATCAAACCAATGGTGAGGATTCCAAGTAGAGTGATTAACAACGAAGATATTCGAAAAGGTTGGAGAGACATTTTTGCCCAGACATAGAAGAATTTCACAGTATTGTAGAACAAAATGGACAATGCTGTTGCAATAGCAGCTCCAATAATTCCGTAAATCGGAATCAGAAGGTAATTTGTAAGGATAGTAACACCAACCAAAAACAGATTGGTATAAAATGACACCCGGTAATGCTTCGAATTCATTAGAATGGTTCCATTCACGCCTGTTGCCATATCAAACAATTTCCCGATCCCTACAATGAATACCACCCATTTCCCTGCTGCATATTGTTCGGGCAGAAGCGCGAAAATCAGATCAATATTGATCCAGATCAAACCGAAAATGAGCAGCCCGGTAATCATTTGATTGAGCGTGGTTTTGCGGTATATCTCAGAGAGACTGTCCCAATCTTTTTCTGTAATAAATTCCGAAACCAAAGGAGCCGCAATTTTTTCGATGGAACGCTGTGGTACGGTAATCACCGATCCGATATAGAACGCGATGGCATAAATTCCGGTATCAGCCAGGCCTGACATAGCACCGAGCATCATCACATCTACATTCCAAACTATGACGGTGGTGAGTCCGCCGAGAAGGGAGTAAAGTCCGTAAGTTGAAATTCCTTTTACCAGCGGTTTTCGTAGGATATTGAGGTTTGGCGACAGCTTAAACTCTCCTTTTCGATAGATTTGAAATCCCAAAAGAATCGGCTGAACACCATAGCTTAGGGCGAAAAGAAGGACAAAGTGAGAGAACCGAATGAGGTCAAAAAAGTAGAGGGCGAGAAATAGGATGACAAAAACCCGGTTCAGGACTTCGCTTACAATCGAACCGCTGGTTGAATCTTTCAGGGATCGCAGGTAGCTGTTGAGTACCTCAAAATAGAGAATGAAAAGTGTGATGGGCAAAATCCACAGGTAGTAATCAAGAAAAAGCGGCGATTCCTGTCGGTAATAGTTGAGGATGGCATCCTGAAACAGCCAAAACATCAACCCAAAAAGTATAAATCCTACAAGGGGAATGAGGAATGTCCAAAAAAGCAGACCATGTTTTTCGGTATTGGTGCGGGTAAAAAAGGGAAAGTATTTGATGATCGACTGCCGAACTCCCAGGTGGGCAAACTGCGCACTGATCATGGAGGCAGAGATCAAAATGCGGGTAAGTCCGTATTGATCAGGATCAAGAATGTGCGGATAGAGCAGAATTGTTAACACAAAGCCAAGACCGATTCCCGTGTAGGTAATCAGCGAGTTTAGAAGACTCTGGCGTACAACAATTCCCAAAATATTTTGGTTAATTTTAACTTTAGTGACTTGAATAATAGGTGAAACTCATGGGGAATATAGTAATTGAATCACTGCTGATAATCATTTTTTGTCGGTTGCTTTAATCTGACAAAAAAATATTTTCGTAACAAACATAAGTCCAAGTGTTCTATGTAGATAGAACAAAAGTTCTGTAAATGGTTTTTAGGGGATTCTCATGGGTAAAATTAATCTCGATAGTATTAAATCTTGTTTAGATACGGCAAATGATTCTTTTCAAGAATTGAAAGAGGATAGTGCTGCAGATAAATCCGAAAAGGCTGAGAAAAAGCCCGAAAGCATTGATTCTATGCTCAATAATGCAAACGAGATGATGAAGAATATCCCCACCTTTACGCAGGACAAGGACTAATCGTTTTTAGGATTGATGAACCCCTGCAACACCCACACCCTGAATTTCAGCAAAAAAGTCGCCGCTTTTACCTTTCCACGCATCAGATAACCCATGCCTAATACAACACTTCCGGTTAATTTTATGAGTTCGCTGAATAACTTGCCTGATGTTTTAACTTTTGAGTGCATCACCCTAAAACGCTCACTCTTTCCAATTCCCACAGATTGCTTTTTTAGATACTCATTTTTAAGTCTGTTTGATCCAATTCGATGCCACAGTTTTAAATCTGCCCAATAGTGTAACTCAATTCCTTGGTTTCTTACAGATTCAAAAAACGCCTTTTCTTCGCTCCCCAAAAGATTTTTCCCAATTCGACCGAGGTTCGTATCAAAAAGACCGTGTTTTTCAAATACACTTTTTTTGATGAGCATATTGCCACCACGCGGAAAATTATTCGTCGGATAGAGTTTATCTGATTCTCCCAAATCGTGTAGCCCAAACATCGGCATCAGTTCATTGGGAATCCAATCGGGATCGGCATCATCAAAAGAGACGAAAATTCGTCCGCCGGCACAAGAAACATGTGGACTGGATTTCAGATAATTCAATGCAGTGCTGACAAAATTCTCCTTCAGGTGAACATCATCATCAATAAAAAGGAGGGTTGCTGCTGTTGCCTCTTTTACAGACCGGTTTCGCGCAAATGAAAGTCCCTGATTCGTTTCATCTACAAATCGGAAGTTAATTTTTGGGTGTGTTTTCTGAAAATCTGTACATACCGCTTCAGTGTGATCCGTACTGTTATTATTGATCACCAAAACCTCAAAAGAGTTTTTATCTGCAGTTTGTACAGCTAAATCATTCAGCGTATCCTTTAGATAGTCTGCCCGATTATACGTGCAGATTGCGACCGTAATAATTGTTTTAGATGACTCAGATTTCATAGTTTCCATAATACCGTGCAAATATAACCAATTGATCGCAGAAGAGAATTGACAGAAGAAAAAAGACCACTTGTTTCCGTTATTATTCCTACTCAAAATCGGGCATCGCTTTTAAAACGAGCGTTAGAATCCGCTTTTGAACAAACGTGGAATGAACTTGAAATCGTCGTTGTGGATGATGCTTCCGATGATGAAACTCCCGAACTTTTGGAGGAACTGTCTAAAGAGCACCCGATGACCATTATTCGCAATAAAACTGCGAAAGGCGCTGCTGCAAGCCGGAACATTGCGATTGAAAAAAGTACGGGAGAATTTATAACCGGTCTGGATGATGACGATTACTGGCGTCCAAAGAGAGTGGAGTTATTGATGGAAGAATTTGAAGAGGGATATTCGGCGGTCTGCTCAAATGACAGAATGGTGATGGGGGAGAAGGAATTCGTGTGGAAAAAGCCGGCTGTTATTTCGCTCGATGATCTGCTTTTTTATAACCGGGTTGGTAATCAGGTGCTGACCAAAAAAGAGTATCTGCAGGAGATTGGTGGTTATGATGAGAAACTACCATCGGCACAGGATTATGATTTATGGATACGATTGGTTGAGAAATACGGCCCCATCAAAACAGCACAGCATACGCTTCAAGTTATTAATATGGATGATGACCGCGATAGAATTACAAATTCAGATGATCAGCTTCGGGGATATCACGCCTGTTACGAAAAGCATCAGTCCAAAATGAGTGAGCAGCAAAAGAAGTATCAAAACTACAGGATACGAATGGTGGAAGGAGAGGAGCCGGGGTGGTGGGAGATGTTTCGGTCGGTGCCGGGAAATTTGTTGGTGAAAGAGATTACAAGAAAATTATTTCTGTAATTATCTAACCCCAGTTCGATTATTAAAAGTCCCCCTTTGAAGCTTCTTTTAGTTCCGATACTTCGGAGGGGAAAAATCCCGTTTACGGGATAAGGGGGATGATCTCATGAGCACCGATTAAAGTACTTACTCCATTTAAGGTTTAATTTTTTTTTAAATTCCACTTCTCGCCAAGTTCTTTATCGAAGCTGATTGGATCAAATTCAGCAAATCCATTTCCCGGATAGTTGGTGAGTTCTCCAAAGTAGACTTGTTGATCAACCAGAAAAAGATCTACCCGAATAAAATCGAAATCTGCAGAAAGTGTTTCTGCAACTTCAATCGCTTGATTTAATAAAGAATGTTTTTTTACTGGTTGAGTGTTATTAGGATAGAGAAGTTTTGCCGGTAAAAGGTTAAAATTTCGATCATATAAATTACGGGTGTGATCTCCGAACCGATCAAAATCTATCTGAATCACGTTTACTTTTCCACCAAAACAGAAGAACTTATAATCTTCAGGAATGTCACCTTCTAAGGTTTTAAGCAACTCTTCAACAATAATGGTTCTTAGTATGTTTTTGTATACCCATTCTCTCCCGAAATTATAGTAATCAAATTGCTGCCATTGACGGGTGAGTTTCTGAATCTTGTCTCCATTTCGTGACGATTTATCCTGTACAATTTCCACCATCCCACAACCGTGATTTGCCTTAAGTACGAACTGATTTGGCAGAGACTCCCACACCTTATTAGTGAATTCATCATAATTACCAATCAATGGAATGAGATGCTCTTCCCCGATTTTTTCGACAACGTAAGTCCTCACCCGATTTCTATCTGCCACCCGCTGTCTTAACTCAGTCCGTTGATGAAGCTTGATGTACTGAATTTTCTCTGAAAAACTCTGCGGATTTTTGAAATCCGGCCATCGATCCAATTCCAGCCAATATCGGAAACGGCCATATTGTTTATCCGTCAAAAGATGACGAAATCCTCCCCAGAATAGTTTATTCAGGATGGGTTTGATCATCTTCCTCTTTTCTGTAATAGAGTGTGATTCCCCAGATCCCCACACCTAAAAGTGCAAATGTTCCAATTCGTGCAAGCCAGATTCCTGTAGAATACCAAACGGGTTGGAGTGTCATTTGAAGTTCGTGGTCGCCTGCAGGAATCTCAAATCCACGAAGAACATAATTGGTTCGGATGACATCGATTTTCTCGCCATTTAAGGTGGAAGACCAGCCGGGTGGATACCAGATTTCTCCCAATACCATAAATCCGGGTTCGGTTCTTGAAATTTCAAGTGTGATGTTATTGGGTCCGTATTCTGTCACTTGTATAGAACTTTCGCCATCTGACTGAATAGGAGTTGAAAGTTCTTGTGTGATAAATGCTTTGGCTTGAGCATCAAAATCCTGTGATACTTGCCGTAATACTTCGGGTTGATTTTCCAGAACATCAACCGAATCCACAAACCATGCTTTTGGCAGTACGGATTGATTTTCCAGAACCACGCCTTCCTGCGTTTGATGAACGTTTTCCAGTCCGGGAATATTTACCGCTCCACGTGCGGTTATGTATTTGATATTCAACATATTCATAACACCGATGTTAATTCCCGACGGACCGGAAAAGAATGCTTCATCAATTAAATCCTGATAATAGCCGAGTTTGGCTCCGGAATAGCCGCCAACAGAAGGATAAGAATAAGCAGGAATCGCATCCTGAAATGGACTTCCCGCTAACGGTAATCCACGATATTTCCAACCTTCATCATGGCTAACATTCTCTTCAATAAATCGATCCAATTCTGTAATCTGACTTTCAACAGCTTGTTCACGGTCAACATTTCCATCCACTAAAGATTGCTCGCTCAAATAGCGATTATCCACCTGAATCATATCCACGGCTATAAGCAGACAAATGATTCCCATTCCCGCAGACACAGGAATTTTAGCAGCACTTATCAGGAATAAAACGCCGATTCCAATAGTGATATAGATTCCGAAACGGATAGAATCAGATCGTGCCATGTCTTGACGTTCGGGAACGAGCTCATTGTTTACGTAACGTTCTACAGTTTGGGCAACGCGAGGATCATCAACCGGAACCTCATTTTGCTGGGCAATTTGCTGTGCCATTTGTTGGCGCTCTCCCGGTTTTTCAAACGAGAGCATTTGAAATCCGATGAAGATAAATATCAACCCAACTCCAGCCGAAATCATTAGTGATTTTTTCCACTCTTTCTTTTTCTGTTTGATTTGATCCACGATCCATTCAAATCCCATCACAGCAACCACACCAAAACAGAAAACGGTGACCATCAGCCACATTTCCGGGGCGCGAAATTTATCAAACAGCGGAAAATAGTTGAACATAGTGCTGTTTAAGGCAGTGAGATTTTCACCCAATGAAAAAAGCATGGTGGCAAAACCGGAACCGAAGAATATCCATTTTAGGCGGTGACGAGATTTAAGCAATCCGATCACAAAAAACAGGAGTGTTAATGCGCCCATATAGTGCGGGCCACTTGTAAAAGATTTGGGTCCCCAGTAGGCATCACCGGAAGCTCCGCCGTAGGAATTTGGAATGACTAATGTGAGGAGTTCACCCACGCCCTGTGACCAAGCAAAAGCATAATCCTGAGACAATCCTTCCGTTTGGGCAACTTCAGATCCACCGCGTGTACTGTAAGATGAATATTCTGCCGTACTCCAATACAGCTGTACGGAAATTAAAATGGCGATTACAGCAGCGGCTGAGAGCCATCCCGTGTGATTTAAAAATTTGTTGAGTTTTTCCTCTTTGTAGGCTTTTACCATATCAAAAATAAACATGGCAAGCAGCGGGAAGAGAAAGAAGTAGGTAACCTGCGGATGATATGCGCGAAGATGAAGCGTAAGCGCCAGTGCAAAAATAAACATCGCCAGCCAGCGATTGAGTTGTGACCGGGTGACTAAAAAATATCCTGAAAAAAGCCACGGGATATAAATGTAGGAGAGGAATTTTGCGTTATGACCCGCTCCGATAATGATTGGAATGTAAGTGCTAAAACCAATGACAATGGCTCCAAAAACAGAAGTGAGCGGCCGTGCTCCCATCAGAATGAACATGAGATAGGCACCACCGAAAAGTATCCAGAATTCAACAGCGGGATAGATAAAATCGAATAATTTTAAAAGTGTGTTATCCAGATTGGGAATTTGCGGTGGGTGGGAGATGGTTGTAGCGGGCATGCCCGAAAACATATTCGTTGCCCAATGAGCAACTTCATCAAACGTTTCACGGTGCTCCATTAGTGATTCTGCTCCGGCGCGCCACTGAATGGCATCGTGACCCATATACTGCTGACCGCCAATGGTTGATGCCGTGAATAGAAAGAATGGCAGGATAAAAAGGAAGCCAAGACAGGCAAGGTGTTGCTTTCGGGGTGTTAAACGTTCCCAAAAATCGGGCTTTTCAGAATGTGTTTTCTTTTTGCTTTTTTTGCGGGCCATTCGGTTTTATATGGATGAAAGTTCCTGCGCAAGATTTATAAAAAGTGTGGGGTACTACTCAATAACTCTTGGAACACGGAAGTAATCAGAATCAGCATCAGGTGCATTTTTCAAAGCATCTTCGTGTGAAATGGGTTCTTTAGCCTCATCTTTTCTGAGAATAGCCGGCTGCTCAACTACATGGTTCAGGGGCTCTACGCCTGTGGTATCTAATTCGTTGAGAGTTTTCATATAACCAAGAATTTTATTCATATCCTCTTTCAACCCTTCAGCTTCGTCTTCTTTCAGATTTAGACGAGCTAAGTGTGCCATGTAGTGTACATCTTCTTTTGATACAGACATTTTTTCTGTTTATTTAAATTCGGGTATAATTTTAGGAGGTCTGTTTTCGAAAAAAAAGAAAACAGACTCCATAAAAGTAATAAAGTTTTAGCAAAAGATAAGGAGATATGAACACTTTCGATTTTAAGAATATTATGGTAATGGGAGCCGGAGGTGTAGGTGGATATTTCGGCGGAAAATTGACGCTAAATAGCAGTCGTAAGATCTCATTAGTGGCAAGAGGAGAGCATTTAAAGGCTATCAAAAAACAGGGTTTAGTTGTAGAGAGTATTGATGGTGATTTTGTGGTAGAGGGACCTGCTTCAGAAAACCCCGTGGATTTGCCTCGACCCGATCTGATTCTTTTTACGGTAAAATCGTATGATACTGATCACGCCATCGAACAAATTAAATCTGTAGTTAGTGAAACAACACAAATTTTACCGCTACAAAATGGGATAGAAAATATTCCAAAGCTTGTGGAAGCGTTTGGGGATGAACGGGTGATGTATGGGTTATGTCGGATTGGGATTCGCATTTCGGAACCGGGTAAACTATCACACACAAATCCCGGAAGCGTGATTTTAGGCGAGAAAGATGGGAGGCGATCAGAAAGAATTGAATGGATAAAAAATATTTATGATGAAGTGGGTGTGGAATGTAAAATCAGTACAAATATCCGGCGCGAAATATGGAAAAAGTTTTCGTGGAACTCCATTTTTAATATGATAACTGCCGCTGAAAATCAGACGACGGATCATCTGTATGAAAATGGCAAACCTAAACCACGCTTGCGAAAATTGGCGAATGAAATTTTAAAAGTAGCAAAAGCTGAAGGTGTGAACCTGCACGAAGAAGATCTTGAGAAAATGGTTGTAAAAACTCAAAATATTGGTGCTTTTATTACCTCAACACTGAATGACAGAAGAGTAGGTAAAAAAATGGAGTTTGATGCCTTTACCGGAGCTATTTTACGTTTGGGCGAGAAGCATTCAATTGAATTACCGGAGTATCAAAAACTGCATAAGGATTTGCAAAAAGCAGATATATCATAAAGAAGAAAGGGTTGTTGACTCATGAGATCAACAACCCTTGGTTTTATAAATTTTAAGATTGGATTATCCAATCATCTCTTTCCAGCCAGGACGAAACTCTTCCTGCTGACTTTTCAGCCATTCGTTTGCTTCATCAAGATTTGTGAATTGTTCACTATTCCCATCATACTCGAGGATTTTATTATGGTTGCTGAAGCGAATGGCAACATTTCCGAGCAGCATAGTTTTTGTTAACTCAGAAGCATATTGAAAATTGGAAGTCGTTTCCCCATCATTTTTTATAGCCCGCGTCCACTCTTCGTGAATTCCGGGAGATCGTTCCATCATTTGTCTTGGCTGGCCTACATTATCAAGATTTGATTCCGGGATAAACCGTGGATTATCACCGTAAACATCAGCCATAAGCATTCCATCTGATCCGTAAAAAATCATACCGCCACCATTTGCACCCATCTGCTTTCCTTGTTCCAGTTCTTTTGGGCGGGGAGGCATAATTCCTCCATCAAACCAGGAAAGTTTTACCGCTGGACGCCCGTTTCGTTCCGGGAATTCGTAATGAACAGAGGAACCTTCAGGATACGATGCATTTGTAAATGGAGTGCAACTTGCATGCACTGTTGTGGGTCTATCCAATTCGAGCGCCCAATAGGGTTGATCAACAATATGAGCTCCCATATCTCCAAGAGAACCGGCTCCAAAATCCCAGAAGCCTCTCCATCGAAACGGAGCGTAAGCAGGGTGATAAGGCCGGTATGGCGAAGGGCCAACCCACAGGTCCCAATTCATGGTGCCGGGAACAGCAGGAATCTCTTCAGGATAATTCATGGTGCTTCCCTGTGGCCAATATCCGCGTGGGCGATCGGTCCATGTATGAACTTCATGAACATCACCAATGGCACCCTGGCGAATCCATTCTACAATTTTATACGTTCCCTCTCGGGCATGACCCTGATTTCCCATTTGAGTTTTCACGCCTGTTTCTGCCGCTACCTGCGCCATTCTGTTTGATTCATAAATAGTTCGGGTGAGTGGCTTTTCTACATACGCATGCTTGCCCATCTCCATGGCATGAATTCCGATTGCAGCATGATTATTGTCGGGAGTAGAAATCACAACAGCATCAATTTCCGGTTCTTTATCCAGCATTTCCCGGAAATCGGTATATTTTTTTGCTTTTGGGTAGGTTCCGAATACATCAGCCGCATAATCTTCATCTACATCGCAAAGCGCATAGATATTTTCGCCGAGTTCTGCGAGGTTACGTGTATTGTTTCCACCCATACCACCAATACCAATACAGGCAATATTCAAACGGTCGCTCGGTGCTACAAACCCGGTTCCACCGAGAACGTGACGGGGAACAAACATGAATCCGGCAGAAGCCATGGCTGCCTGACCCAGGAATTTTTTTCTGGAAATGCTGCTCTCCGTTTTAGGTGAAGAATCTTTTTTCTTGGAATCAGACATAGTTCAATAAGTTATTCGGTTAGTATTGAAATACAGGTAGACAAAACTAAAATAGACTGTTCGGGGATAAATTCAAGTAAAAGATTTTAATTGGTTTTTTGGCTGATTTAGAACCTCTTTTAAGATATGCTCCTAAAAACAGAGCTGAAGAATGGCGACTCAGTTACCAGTATCAAAGAGTTGAAACCTGAGTTCGATTATTAAAAAAACATGAAAAAGTCTCCCCTAACAAGGGGAGATTTAGAGGGGTGTTCATGGAATTTTGCGATATTCTGATGAACATCCCCCTATTTCCCCCTTTTTTAAGGGGGACTTTCAACAAATAATTTATTAATCGAACTCAGGTTTGAAAATAAAAGGGCTTCATATGCCGTTAAGGTGAGCAAAAAAGTGAAAACCCTCCATTGGCAGATGGTGATCACGATATTTATTGCAAAAAATCGGAATTCAAGGGAAAAGCATAGCAGGAGAGAAGAAAAATGGAAGCACTCCAAAATGAAATGCTTCCGATTCTTTTTAATCTGAGTTCGAATAATTGTGTGAATTGCTTCGCTCGGAGCGTTAGCACGTTCAGCGAAATCCCCCTTCTTTTTCAAGGTTCGGAGATGCCGTGTCAAGTACGGCATGACGAAATTTGGAGACGTCGACCCTGAACTCAGGCTTTTAGTCTTTAAGAATATTACAGACTGCATTGGTGAAGCTTTCTGTTGTTCCTTGCCCACCGATATCCAGTGTACATTCTTCTTTATGATCGAGCAGCACGGCGTATACCGCTGATCGAATTCGTTCGGCTGCTTTTCGTTCGCCCAGATAATCGAGCATCATCAGTGCAGAAAATAGCATCGCAATAGGATTGGCTTTGTTTTGACCCGCAATATCAGGTGCTGAGCCGTGAACAGCTTCGAACATTGCTGCATCATCTCCAATATTTGCTGATCCGGTAACGCCCAGGCCACCCACAAGTCCGGAGGCAAGATCAGACAAAATATCACCAAAAAGATTTGTGGTTACGATTACATCAAACTGTTGAGGGTTCATCACCATCTGCATGGCCATGTTATCAACAATTAAATCCTGAAATTCGATGTCTGGGTAGTTCTTAGAAATTTCTTTACCCACTTTTAAAAAAAGTCCTGTGGTGAGTTTTAAAATGTTCGCTTTGTGAACCAGCGTAATTTTTTTTCGATTGTTATTTTTAGCGTACTCAAATGCAGCGGTGATAATTTTTTTACTGGCACTTTCAGTAACTACCGCGATACTTTCGGCATGCGTCTCCTCTTTATCAACCCAATGCTCTTTGCCAATATACAATCCCTGAGTATTTTCGCGGAACAGTACAAGATCTACATTTTTGAAATTGCTGTTAACATTCGGGACAGATTTTGCCGGACGAATATTACTGTAAAGATCAAACTTTTGACGGATTGCAACATTGATAGATCGGAATCCAGAACCTACAGGCGTTGTTAAAGGACCTTTTAAGGCAATACGATGTTTTTTTATTGCATCGATTGTTTCTTCGGGAAGAGGGTTCCCGGTTTCATTAAAAATGGCTTCTCCGGCTTGTGCTTCAATCCAGTTGATGTCCACATTGGTGGCTTCAAGAATAGTAGTTACAGATTTAGTGATTTCAGGGCCGATTCCATCTCCGGGTATCAGTACAATATCGTGCATCTATTTTGCTCTTTTACAGTTTAAATTTTCTTTTACAAAAGATAAGTAAAACCATACTTCTTTGTTGCTGTAGATGGAATGCAAGCCACAAACTTTTGAGCAGATCAATCAAATATTTTTAATCGATCTCAGACTTAAATAGATTCCGTCAAATTTAAATTGAATTTGGGTTTATGAGAAGAGAACGAAAAGATATTCCGCGTGCGTCCAAAAAAGAGATTTTTGGCTGGGCAATGTTCGATTTTGCCAATCAGGCATATACGCTTTTAATCATCACCGTAATTTTTCCTGTACTGTTCACAACGGTAATTGTGGGGGATGTAGCTGATGATTATCGACTTGGAAATTTGTTGTGGAGCGTGGCGCTGGCGATTAGTTATTTTCTGGTGGTGCTTTCAGGTCCCGTGTTGGGAGCGATTATGGATTACTCTGCCCTGAAGAAAAAATTCTTATTCTACAGTTATGTACTCACCATTTTCAGTACCATTCTGCTCTATTTTGTTGAGCCGGGGATGGTTGTTCTTGGAGTTATTTTAATCATCGTCTCCAATTTTGCTTATGCCACGGGAGAAAGTTTTATTGCTGCTTTTCTGCCCAGTTTGGGTCCACCAAAAGATTTGGGAAAGATTTCAGGCTTTGGATGGGCGTTGGGATATGTAGGTGGATTAGTAGCCGCAGGATTTGTAATTGTTTACTTAGGGGATGCAACCGCTGAAAATTTTGACCGGATTCGTTGGGTTGGGCCATTCGCAGCATTTTTCTTTTTGGTGACTGCAATACCTACGTTTATTTGGTTGAAAGAGCCCACGAAACGGCGAGAATTGCCGGAAGGGGAAACGTTTGCGTCCATGGGATTTACAAGATTGGGTAGAACAATCAAAGATGTGAGGAAATTTTGGGACCTTGCCATTTTTCTGATCTCCGTATTTTTTGCAATGGCGGGGATTTACATCGTTATCTCGTTTGCATTTATTTATGGCGATCAAGTTGTGATGTGGGATGAAGACGTTCGAATTTACATGTTTGTGATTGTCCAGATAACAGCTGCCGCCGGGGCATTTTCTTTTGGTTATTTGCAAGACAAAATTGGCGCGAAACTCACTTATAACATAACCTTAGGACTTTGGTTTTTTGCGGTACTTGGCATTTGGGCCGTTACGGATTTGACTACGTGGGTAAATGGTCAGTTTGGTACAGATTTAGAGGCGCAGTATATGTTCTTGTATATTGGCGTATTAGCCGGATTGAGTTTGGGGTCGAGCCAATCGGCGAGCCGGGCATTGGTAGGATTGTTTTCTCCTGAAGAGAAATCGGCAGAATTTTTTGGGTTTTGGGGATTATCGAACAAACTGGCAGGTGTTTTTGGGATTATTGGGTTGGGCTTGCTGCAGGCACAATTTGGTCTCCAAAAATCTGTACTCTTTTGTGCCGCACTCTTTTTGGTGGCAATTGTCGTCTGTTTATTTGTAAATCAAGAGCGTGGAGAACTTGTGGCAGATCAATTTGAAGAAAAAATTCAATAACTGTATGATTTCATCGAAAAAGAGCGTCAAACTTTTTTTTGATAATATGATTTAAAACTTCATCTGTTAAGTTTTGTAAAAACAATAAGTTGTATGGTTAGTCAATTTTAATAAAAAAGTGAAGATCGAAGTTAATCAGCGCAAAATATTTCTTGATTTTGAAAACATTCTGAAAAAAATGATAAAAATAGATGCATTTAGTGCACAGAATGTTAACTTAAGCGAGTTTTACTACTTCAGATCATTTATCTGTGTAGTAAAAAAGAGGGGATAAAAATAGATACCCCATTTAAAATCTTAACTAATATTTGGAGAATTAAATGAGTAGAATTGACGAAGTAAAAACTCTTATGACCGAACTTGAAGATGATATGGACAAGTTCTATAACAAAGGAAACAAAGCTGCAGGTACCAGAGCTCGTAAGCAACTGCAAAACCTGAAAAAGCTTTCTCAGGAAATCCGTCTTGAAATTCAAGAAATTAAAAACAACGGTTAATTCGTTGTATTTTTTGAGTTGACAAAAGCCTCGCTAATCAGCGTGGCTTTTTTTTTGCTTAGGGGAACTAAAAATGATGGGTTAACTCTACATTTATAGAGTTTAATGAATTGGATTCATCATGGAAACTACACTTATCACTGCAGGAATTATCGTTGTATCCTCACTGGCTTCATATGGTTATTATCTTGTCAGGATCAAAAAAACAGATGAGTTTGATAAGAAACGAAGAAACACCACCTCTTATCAGGCAAACGAGGAATTTATGGATTCGGATTCCGGAAAAAGCTTGGATTAACATTATATCCTTCCTGTTATCTCTCTGCGTTACGCGGTATATTTAGTGCTTAAACTAAATGTAGAGAATGAATAAACGATCGTTTCACAAATTGACACCGAGATCTATTCGTGCATGGCAATGGGGCAGCGCGTTTGGAAATCTTTTTTTCTTTGGCTTACCTGTTGCTTACGGAGCGGTTTTTGGCGTTGATAATTTTCACCTTTGGATTGTTTCTGCAATTGCAGGTATCGTATTTACTTATTGGCTACTATCTATTGTTTGGATTCCGTATTTGCGCTGGAAGTATTGGCGATATAGTGTGGACGAAAATGAAATTGACTTGATAAGAGGAGTACTGATTCGAACGGAAACCCTTATCCCGATCAATCGTGTTCAACATGTAGATACCCGCCAAGGACCGCTTTTACGATGGTACAACTTATCTACTGTAACAATCTCTACCGCTGCTACCACTCACGAAATTCCTGCTCTTGATACGGTAATTGCAGATCGTGTTCGAAGTCAAATATCAACCCACGCCCGGTTGGCAGAAGATGATGTTTGAATTTCAGCGACAACATCCAATTGCTGCACTTACCCGAGCATTTGGTTTGATTCGGGGGAATCTCGTTACCATTCTTGTATTTTTAGTTGTAGGGGCTCAAAGAGAAGAATTTCCATTTCTTTGGTGGATTGGCGGGGGATTTTTACTATTGCTGATAATAGGTATTGCCGGGTGGTGGCGTTTTTTATATAGAATTGAAGAGGGTGAGCTTCAGATAAAAAGCGGGATTTTTGTACGGAAAAACCTATTTCTGACGAAAGATCGAATTCAGGTTATTGATATTTCATCCGGGGTGATACAACGAATTTTTGGGCTTGTGAAAGTGGATATACAAACAGCCGGATCAACCTCGCGTGCGGCATCTTTAGAGGCTGTAACAAAGAGTAAAGCAAATGAGATCAACAGAATTCTTCGTAGAAATGGATCGGAGAAATTAGAAGAATTTGAACAGGAGACAGATCAAAACAACCGGAAAATATTTAGCCTGCCGGGAAAGGATTTAATAATTGCGGCTTCTACATCAGGGCGTTTCGGAATTGCACTGTCTATTTTAGGGACTCTTTTTTCTCAAGTGGAACCGTTAATTAGTGATTCGGAGATATTCGAGTTTTTCTTTGAAATGCTTCCATCACAAACAGATACGTTTTTAGTTTTTTCCATCATAATAGTTTTTGTTGTAGTAGCGTGGCTGATTTCATTTTTTAGCACGTTGCTGATGTATGGAGATTTTAATGTTGAGGTGAAGGATGATGAGCTGGTTATATCAAGAGGAATATTTGAGAAAAAAAGAATTACAATTCCATATAAACGAATTCAGGCAATTTATGTAAACGAAGGGTTGCTTCGTCAACCGCTTGGATATGGCTCCGTCCATCTCGAAAGTGCCGGCTATGGTGATGATAAGGGTACGGGCTCGATTGTATTATTTCCTCTGATTTCGCAGGCAAAAATCAGCAAGCTTTTACATGAAATACTACCATCATACGATATTACTATCAATGGTTATCGTCCTCCGGTACGAGCAGCGAGAAGGTATATTTTTCGATCGGCATTTCTTTTAACCGTTGTGACGGCGGGACTTTATTGGCTGCTTTTTTCCTCCAACTGGATTTGGTTACTGTCAATTCTTTCAATCGGATGGGGCTGGCTGAAGTATAAAGATGCAGCTGTTGCATGGAACAAGGATACGTTGATACTGCGAAACAGAACACTCTCGAAAAGTACATCTATTGTAAAAAGAGATCGAATTCAGGATGTTTCGATTTCGGAAAGCTGGATTCAGCGATTTCGCAATCTTTGTACTCTGCAAGTGTATGTTGCATCGGGCGATCACGGAAAATCGTTTGTTGTACAGGATATGGAAAGAGAAGAGGTTTTCGAGCTTTTAAAAGAGTTGCAAAAAAATAACTATTCGTTAAAAACAGATGGATTAATTAATGAGAGGCCGATTCCTCGCGTAAAAATCCCAGCCTGGCCTGAACAAAATCCTGCATTAAGCAGCACTTGAAATACCATTAACGGCCATTTTTAAATCAGACATGTTTACCGGTTTTACCATAAACCGGGAATTACCAAGGAAAGAGGCTTCTTTTTGAATTTGAAGATCAGATTGAGCTGAAATATAAATTACCGGAACATTTGAATATTCGCGAACACTTTTCATAGCCTCAATTCCTGAAACATCATCTGCCAAAAAGATGTCCATGAAAACCAAGTCAGGCTCATTTTCTTTTATAGATGAAATTGCACTCTCTCCTGTACGTGCGATATCTAAAACATCAAATCCAAGTGCAGAAGCCATCTTTTTTAAGACAGTTCCTAACAGTCGGTCATCTTCAACAATTACAATTTTCTTCTTCATTCTAAATTTAAACTATAGACTTTTCTTTCATTAAATATAACCCATGCTTGCGTAGAATCGAATTAGTCTTTTTTAAGATTTAAAAATTCATTAAGAAACACCTAAACAGAAGCGGGTTCCTGGCCTTTAGAATATTCTTCAATAGGAATGCACGTACACATTAAATTTCGATCTCCGTATGCATCATCGACCCGACTGACAGAGGGCCAGAATTTATTGAATCGTAAATCGGCAATTGGAAAGACTGCTTTTTCACGGGAATAGGGACGAGTCCATTCATCATTGAGCGCCACCCGCATTGTATGAGGAGCGTGTTTTAATACATTATTTTCAGGGTCAGATTTACCTTCTTCAATTTCCCGAATTTCATTTCTGATACTGATCATCACTTCACAAAATCGATCGAGCTCCACTTTCGATTCACTTTCTGTTGGCTCAATCATCAATGTACCGGCAACGGGGAACGACATGGTTGGAGCATGGAATCCGTAATCCATCAAACGTTTTGCGATATCTACAGCTTCAACGCCGGCTGATTGTTTAAATCCTCGAATATCCAGAATGAACTCATGCGCAGTTCGTCCGCCTTTGCCGGTGTATAAAATCGGATAATGATCTTTCAGCTGATCTTTGATGTAGTTTGCATTCAGAATAGCAACTTCTGTGGCTTTAATTAGTCCTTCCGCTCCCATCATGCGAATATAAGCGTGCGAAATAGTGAGAATACTGGCACTTCCGTAAGGCGCTGCAGAAATAGAGTGAATGGCTTTATCGCCTCCGGTTGGAATTACATTATGGCCGGGTAGAAATGGAGTCAGTTTTTCAACCACACCGATAGGTCCCATTCCGGGTCCGCCACCGCCGTGGGGAATGCAAAAAGTTTTGTGCAGATTCAGGTGACAAACATCAGCCCCGATTTGCGCGGGAGATGTAAGTCCAACCTGTGCATTCATATTCGCACCATCCATGTAAACCAATCCACCGTTATCGTGAATCAGCTGACAAATTTCCCGAATATCCTGTTCGAAAACTCCGTGGGTTGATGGATAGGTAACCATCAGAGCTGCCAAATCATCCTTATGCTTCTCTACTTTCTCTTTAAGGTCCTTAAGATCAATATCGCCATGCTCATCACACTTGGTGATTACTACGTCCATACCGGCCATTACTGCACTTGCAGGATTGGTTCCGTGAGCAGAAGAGGGGACAATCGTCACTTTTCGGTGGTGGTCACCATTGGCTTTATGATAACCTCGAATCACCATCAAACCGGCAAACTCTCCCTGTGCACCGGAATTGGGCTGAAGAGACACAGAATGAAATCCGGTAATTTCGGAAAGCCATGTTGATAGTTCATCAAAAAGCTGTTTGTAACCCAAGGCCTGATCTTCAGGTGCAAACGGATGGATCTTCCCAAACTCAGGCCACGTAAGCGGAATCATTTCTGCTGTGGCGTTGAGTTTCATTGTGCATGAACCAAGTGAGATCATGGAATGCGTCAAATCAAGATCTCGATTTTCCAGTTTTTTAAGATACCGAAGCATCTCATGCTCGGAATGGAATTGATTAAATACCGGATGCTCTAAATACTGTTCTTTTCTGGAGAGGTTCTCCGGGAAGTCAACGTTAATAAGTTCGGATGCTTCTTTTAAATTAAATTCATTCTCTTTTCCGGTCGCATCAGCAAAAATATCCAGCAATGTCTGAACATCTTCTAAGGTTTTATTTTCATCAAAAGAGAGGCCAATGCTATTTTCATCATACCGGAAATTCATTTTGTTTTTTAACGCCAGTTCACGGATTGAATTTTGCAATTCTTTATTTTGAACACGAACTGAAAGAGTGTCAAAAAAGTGATCGTGATCTAACTCATAACCCATTTTTTTAAGTCCTGCAGATGCCAGTTTGGCCAAACCATGAGTTCGTTCAGCAATTTTTCTGATCCCTTTTGGACCGTGATAAACAGTATAAAAGCCGGCAACTACAGCAAGCAGAACCTGTGCCGTGCAAATGTTTGATGTAGCTTTTTCGCGACGGATATGTTGCTCTCGCGTTTGAAGAGCCATTCGAAATGCAGGATTGTTCTCTGCATCCTGAGTAACACCAATAATTCGCCCGGGAATATTTCGTTTAAATTCATCACGAGTGGCAAAAAAAGCAGCGTGTGGTCCGCCATAGCCCATGGGGACGCCAAATCGCTGTGATGATCCAACCACCACATCAGCTCCCATTTTTCCGGGAGATTTAAGTAGCGCTAAACTTAAAAGATCGGCGGCAACGGTAACATATATATCGTGTTCATGAGCCGATTCAATCAAATCGGTGTGATCTTCAACTATACCATTTGATCCCGGATATTGAATTAGAACTCCAAAAAGTTCAGGGTCAGATACATCAAGATCCGAAAGTCTGCCAATTTCAAGCTCAATATCTAAAGGTTCTGTTCTGTTTTTAAGAACAGAAATGGTTTGCGGGTGACAGTTATCAGAAACAAAAAATTTGTGTGCAGTTTTTCGCTTTTTGCCCTTTCGTTTTCCGTAGAGCATGGAAGCCGCTTCAGCTGCTGCGGTTCCTTCATCAAGCAAAGAAGCATTGGCGATTTCCATTCCGGTGAGATCTGTAACGGCAGTCTGAAAATTTATCAGTGCCTCTAATCGTCCCTGTGCAATTTCTGCCTGATAGGGTGTATAGGCAGTGTACCAACCCGGATTTTCTAATACATTTCGAAGGATTACATTGGGTGTAACCGTTTCGTAATAACCCATCCCAATAAACGATCGGAAGATCTGATTTTTGGAGGCCATCTGTTTGATTTGCTCCAAATATTCATCCTCACCCAAAGCAGGTGGTAGATTTAATGGTCTGTCCAAACGAATCTTACCCGGAATCGTTTCTCCCACTAAATGATCAAGGCTTTCCGCATCGCAAGCATCCAGCATTTCATTTATTTGAGATTTGTTTGAACCGATATGGCGGGTAGAAAAGAGCTCCTTGTTAAACTGAATCTGCATTATCGAAAAATTCTGTTGAGTGATTTAATTCAATTTCAATGATCAAACATTATCAATCTTAAAACGGTTTCCTTCCCGGGAAGTTATAGAAGGTTTGAGCCTGTTTTGAGATAGAATGATAAGATACAGACTTTTCGTGTTTTGATCATGAAATGATCATTTATTTTTTCTAATTCTTTAGGTGAGCATCCGTATGTATTTATAATTTTGAAAGGATTTTTTTAAAGAAGATTGGATAAATATTTGTGATAGTAAATTGAACGAAATAAATTTTTAGTCTTACCTAAAAATTGTATCTTAAAGCGAAAATTAACTTCAATTATATACTTCAATGGATTTTTTACCCGCTTGGTTTTATGAACTTGGACCTGTTTGGCAGGCATTACTTGCAGGAGCATTCTGTTGGATGACCACAGCTATTGGATCAGCTGTAGTATTTATTAAAAAAGATGTAAGCGTCAAATTTTTAGATAGTATGTTGGGTTTTGCGGCCGGGGTGATGATTGCAGCCTCAGTATGGTCGTTAATTGAGCCATCCATGGAAATGGCAGAAAACATGGGGCAAATTACATGGATGCCGGCAACTATAGGATTTTTAACCGGCGCTTTTTTTATTCGATTGGCTGATGCTTACGTGCCCCATCTTCACCTGGGATTGCCAAGAGATGCGGCAGAAGGAGTAAAAACCAAATGGCGGCGTGCAACTCTTTTGGTGATGGCTATCACCATTCATAACATTCCGGAAGGACTTGCCGTAGGGGTTCTGTTTGGCGCCGCCGCTTCAGGAATTGATCCGACCGGAACCGCCACGGTTGCAGCCGCAGTAGCTCTAACGATTGGAATCAGTATGCAAAATTTACCGGAGGGAATGGCAGTATCAATGCCACTTCGTGGGGAGGGAGTTTCTCGTTCTTTGAGCTTTAATTATGGACAAATTTCCGGTTTTGCAGAAGCACCTTCCGCAGTAATTGGCGCCCTTGCTGTAATTTTTATTCAGCCTATTCTTCCCTATGCACTGGGTTTTGCTGCCGGTGCCATGATTTTTGTGGTCGTAGAAGAGCTCATTCCAACATCACAGCGACACGGAAATACGGATATCGCCACGTTGGGAACCATTATTGGGTTTAGCGTGATGATGGTTCTCGACGTTGCTTTGGGATAGAAACTTTTAATTAAAGGTGGTGGTTTAATTCCCCGAACCTCTGGGTCGGAAAAAGACTAAAGTCCCCCTTTGAAGGGGCTCATTATTTGAACGCGTAAGCGAAAGCGAACGGAGAGAGCTGGGGGATGACTTTTTAAGTTCTGGAATGCTCAATTCTTGGTTTTGATGTACAAACGATCGGGGGACACTCACCAATATCCGCATATTTCATCAAATAAATTATGGATTTAAAAGTTGATACCTCGTGGGCTCTGTACACTCTGCCCCGAGGTAGTTCATTTCAACCGAATAATTTCACCATCTTTTCTGGCTTGTTGAATAACATTCCCCGATGTAAGTGAATAAAATGGAGTAATTGGATAGCCGGTACTTCGAAGGGCTCTGGCTGTCCAGGTGTTGGAAGTTTTTGGCAGATAATACAAGCCGGTCGCTTCAAAAAATGAGCTGTTGTTGTAAAGTCCATCGTCGTAAAACAACACATTTCCCTCATCATGCCGACGAAACCTATCAGATATAAATTGTGCAAATTCATCCGCTCCCTGTCTGCTGATCTGAACCTTGATAATGTCACTTCTCGAAAAATATCGATCCGGTGGGACATCCATCCCCACAACGTGAAGCACACTGCGTGTAGGCCACAAAGCTGCTCTGATCAGTAAGCCAAAACCTGCATCGGAATCACTATAATATTTGCCATCTCCCCAGCCGAATTTCAGGTATTTTGCAGCGGGCATTTTTTCGTGATCTGGTAAGTGGTCTTTGATGTAAGTCGATTCAATAGCAATCCCTACATGCCATCCGTGGCTAATCAAATAGATGGGAATAGGCCGCTCATCTTCATCTTCAGGATACAGCTCCGTCACAGGACCGAGGCAGCCTGTAGTTACTAAAAAGAAGAGGAAAAGATATCTTTTCATACTATTTGTTCAATCAACGATTAAAGTTGAAATGATATTTTTAAACTCTATACTTCTTGTTGCTCTAATAACCTTTTTTTCTATCTACTTCATACAGTAAATCCATGTCGGAAAGTAATCGCTTATAGTTGTCTAAAAGAAGATCGGCAACTTCATCAGCATCGGTAACGGAAGCAATATGCGGTGTGATGGTGATTTTGTCCCGACCCCAAAATGGATGTGATTCAGGAAGTGGTTCTTTAGAAAAAACATCCAGAATGGCGTGATTAATTAGATCAATATCGAGTGAATAAATCAAATCCTCCTCAACCAAATGTTCACCCCGAGCCACATTTATAACAAAAGCCGGTTTATTGAGTTTTTTGAAAAGTTTGAGATCTAAAATTCCTTCGGTTTCTGTTGTTAACGGCAACAGACAGACCAAGATGTTCGTTTGTGTGAGAAAAGAATCCAGCTGACTTGCAGAAAATGTTTTAATGCCCTTAATCCCTTTTTTACTGTTCGACCATCCCGCCACAGAAAATCCATTTAAGGCCAACCTTTCAGTTACTTTTTTACCAATGGCTCCGAGACCCATCACACCAACAGATAAATCCTTTTTTCGATAGGTTTTCTGTGGTTTCCACCCGGCTTTTTTCTGCTGATCATAGTAAGTTTCTGTTTTTTGCAGAATATTCAACACCGATCCAAGAACATAATCACACATTTGATCGGAGAGGGAGGGAGCTACCACTCTTGTAAATCGAATGTTTTTAGGAATGGTTTTATCCGTAAAAAGATGGTCAACTCCTGCGCCCAGGGATGAGATTACCTGTAGGTTTGGGAAAGCATCAAATACATTTTTAGGGTGATTCCATGCCACAGCAAACTGCACTCGTTCCGGTTTCTTAACGTGTGGCCAAATCTCCACATCCATGTTGGGGTCCAGCTTTTCGATTGCAGATTTAAACGGTGCCATTTCCCGGTGTTGGGCAACAAATAGTATCGACATAGAACGTTTTTATCATCAAAAATTTTATCTGGCAAGGTAATCCAAAGATCCACTCGTGTAAAAGGCTAATTACCTGTAAACTGAGCCTTCCTTTTTTCTAAAAATGCAGTTGTTCCCTCTTTAAAATCGTCTGTTTCGCAAAGTTCTCCGAATAGTGAGGCTTCCTCAGCGAATCCATCTTCTAAGTCTGCCGCATTAATGGCCGCTATCGCTTTGGCGACTGCAACCGGTCCATTTTTAAGGATTTTGCTCAAAATGGCTTTCGCTTCTTCATGGCCATCACCGCTGCTAACTTGATTCACCAGTCCAATTGTCAACGCCTTTTCGGCCGGAATTTGTCCGCCGGTTAAAATAAATTCAAATGCTTTAGCTTTACCAACCAGCTTTGTGAGCCGTTGTGTACCACCATATCCGGGAATGAGTCCCAAAGAAACTTCAGGAAGGCCAAACACCGCATTTTCGGTAGCAATTCGAATATGACAGGCCATCGCCAGTTCTGCGCCACCGCCCATTGCATAACCATTCACTATAGCAACAACCGGTTTTGAACACGTTTCAATTTGGTTGAAAATTTCTTGCCCTTTTTTGGAAAGCTCTTCTCCTGTTTTCCGGTCTAAGTCTGATAATTCTTTGATGTCGGCTCCCGCAACAAATGCTTTTTCACCGGCCCCGGTAATCATCAAACCTTTTACTGAACCGTCGTCTTCAACCTCATTCAAAACCTTAGAAATTTCATCCAATACGGTTTGATTGAGAGCGTTCAGTTTTTCGGGTCGGTTGATCGTTAGAAGGGAAAGTCCATTATCATCAGTAGAAAACGTAACGGTTTGGTAGGGCATTATGTCTTGGTTTTAACTTTTTGTTCGGTGTCTTTGTGTAAGGTTTCTGCGCCTTTTCGAAGTTCCGCAAGTTCCAGTTCCTGATCCAGAATTTCGAAACCCGGAAGCAGATTTTTATCCAGTTCTTCGATCGTATTTTTGGTCTCTTCCATCTCGTCAATCAGGTAATCAAGCTGAGTTCCAACATCCTCGGCATTCTGCATGGTCATCGATTGCTCATAAATAAAACGAATTGCATCTTCGATGGTCTCGAGATGGGTTTCACAAATCAGATACTTTTCCTTGGCTACATCAAACTTATTAAGCCGCTTGTTTAAAATATTGATTCGGCGTTTTTTTGTTGCTTTCAGCTTTTCGGAATTGATTCCATCCAGTTGATTTTCCTGATCCTGAACTTCCCGTTTCAACTCTTCTTCCACTTCGGAGTTCATGTAAATTTGATAGCGCCGATTCATATCCAGCAAAGTCAGATAAGTAGACAACAAATCTTCCATTTTCTTCTGTACATGCTCCAACATTCCCTGCGATGAATATGCAAGCGTTTTAAAATTCCCTTTCACTTCAGATGCGATATGTTTAAGCACCAAAAATCGTTTTTGAGATCGGGCATCCAGTTGATGAAACAGCATTTGATCGCCCGCTTCCTCAGTAAGTTCTTTTTGTTTTTTCTGCTCAATAGATCGCCGAAAGGATGATAAATGAGGAATCACTCCCAGATAAACCAGTTCGGTTCCAAAGGCAAGTGTGAGAATTGCGTTGGAAATCAACCCGGTACCACCAAATATCACCGCTGTAATCGTAGCCAACAGCAGCGAAACAAGGTTTACAGGGTGCAGAAATGCTTCCCGTGTATAGTTGATGATTTTTTCTTTATCGTTCTTCATTCTCTGATTTATCGCTGTTTTTCTGTTCCGATTCAGGACCAATCGTTTTTTTTACATTTATTTCTTCGGCCTGTTTCTCAAGTTCACTGTATAGCAAACCCATTTCGAGCTTAATATCTTTGAGCGTATCTTTGGCTCGCTTTTTCTTCAGCTCTTCATCCAGTTCAGAATCCAAATCCTCCTCTTCCGAAAACTGATCCATGGCTACATCAAGCCGGGCTTCTATGGATGTCATTTTATGACGAACTTTGCCAAGAAAATCATCTACAGAAGAGAGCAGTTCATCCGCATTCATCTGATCCATCGCATCACTGATATTTTTTACATAGCGCGACTGACGTAATTTATCTTTTGTATCACGGATTTTCCGGTAGTGATCTTTGTACTCTTCTTTGAGCCGCTCACGCTCTTTTTCACTTTCGGTTGCCATAATTCTTACCTATTAGGTTTGATGTAATCAATCAGTGGACTTAGGATTTCTCACGGTCTTTGCCCACGGTTTTGTCGGATTCTTTTTCAGCCGAGGCTTCTTCATTAATTTCGATGGTTTTTTCAGACTTTTTCTCAGCAGGAGCTGCGCTTTTACCCATTTCCTGTTTAAACTGATTCACAAGCTCCTGGGCACGAATTTTCTCAGCATTTGCCTCAATTTCCATCGTTTCGGTATCTACGCTATCGAGAGCGATTTCCATACGGGCTTCATTTTTCGCAGTTTGCTCATTCAGTCTGCCCAGCATTTCATTGTGGGTTTGATCAAGCCCGCCCACTTCAAATGACTCCAGGGCATCCGCCACTTTTGCCTGCCATTCGGCGCGTTCGCTTGCACGTAAAGCATCGCGTGCTTCTTTTATTTTTTTATCCTTTTCGCGCATGAATGCTTTTTTCACTTTATGCGCTTTTTCGTAGGCTTTCTCAGCAAATTTCAGCTGCTCGTTCGAATGTTCAAGATTCTCTCGCGTTTTTTCGAGCTGAAGCGCATAGCCTTGCGCCAGATCATCCCTATCGGCATTAATTGCCGATCTTATTTTTGATGTAATTTCCTCAATGGTTTTTTCGTATCGCTGAACCTCCTTTCGCAACATAATCACGTTGGCTTTTACCGTTGCGATATTTTCATTCATTTGAGGAATCTGGTCATTCAATTCCCGAATATTTTGTTCCAGAATCAGCTTGGGGTTCTCCATAGAACTAACGAATCCGCCAAACATTGATTTTATTGCCCTGATAAATCGATCAAACATAGTTTTGGTTATTTTAAGTTATGCTTTAAAAAAGCTGTCGCCGAAGTATTAAGTTACTATTTCTTCACATTATTGCAATTATCCATCATATTTATGAACGCCTTTTTTGTCCACTTTGTATGCAATTTGTTTTTGGAGGGGTGGATTCGACTCAGAAATTGTAAAAGCCTTATCCATTCCTTCTTTTGCACTGGTTAACATACCACTGTTGTTCGTGTGCAGAGTTGCTAATGTTTCATTTTCTTTTACAGAATCCCCAATTTTTTTGTGAAGGATAAAACCTGCCCGGGGATCAACCGCATCCTCTTTAGCACGGCGACCGGCTCCCAATTCAACGGAAACCATTCCCATTGCAAAGGCATCCATTTTCGTAATCACTCCCGATTTCTTTGCCTTCACCGGTTCCATAAAATCCGCCTGTGGGTACGAATCGGGATTTTTGATCACACCAACATCTCCACCTTGTTCTTCAACAATATCAATCCATTTTTGAATTGCTGTACCATCTTCGACAGATTTTTTACTTTTTTCAATTCCCTCCTCAATAGTTGATGCTTTTTTGCCCAGATAAATCATGGTTCCTGCAAGCAGATGCGTGATTTCCATTACATCATCCGGTCCACCGCCATTTAAACAATCAATACTCTCTTTCACCTCCAGCCAGTTTCCCACGGCATTTCCAAGTGGTTGCTCCATATTGGTGAGATAGGCGATGGTTTCCTTGCCAAATTGTTCGCCAATTCCCACTAACGTTTGGGCCAGTTCTGTAGCCTGTTCTATATCTTTCATAAACGCGCCCGATCCAAATTTTACGTCCAAAACCAGGGCATCAATTCCTTCGGCCAGTTTTTTACTCATAATACTTCCGGCAATTAGCGGAATGGATTCTACCGTTGCGGTTACATCACGCAGTGCATAGAGACGTTTATCAGCGGGGGCAATCTCTTCAGTCTGACCCACGAGTACGAGATTCTGCTTTTTTAAAATTTCCTTATATCGGTTCAGGGTCACATCAACCGTAAAACCGGGGATGGATTCCAATTTGTCCAGCGTTCCTCCTGTATGGCCAAGACCGCGGCCTGAAATCATCGGTACAGGAACTCCGCAAGCGGCTACAATTGGGGCCAAAATCAGCGATAATTTATCACCTACACCACCCGTCGAGTGTTTATCCACTTTAATTCCGGGCGTTTCACTCAAATCAACCACAATTCCGCTGTGCAGCATCGATTCGGTCAGCGCCGTAGCTTCTGATGCATTCAACCCTTTAATAAATGACGCCATCAAAAATGCGCTCATCTGGTAATCAGGAATTTTATCTTCAGTATAGGCATCAATTAAATGTTTGATCTCTTTATTTGATAACTCTTCTCCATCTCGCTTTTTTCTAATGATGGAGACTGTGTTAAATGTTGCTTGAGACATCTCTAATTTTTAGTGTTTTGATACGTTAATTTTTGTCTGAGTCCATTTGATGATTATTTTCAAAAAGTGCTCATTTCTCCATATAAGAAAAGCATTTCTGTTGTAAATCGCCTGTCACTAAGAAAGATCAACCAATATTGTGTTTTTTCATGCACTTAAAATATCTAACTTTGAGAAAAGTGTCTCGTTTTTGATACTGCGTACCCTTACTATTTTAATTTCTGCTTAGAGATTAACTCAATGAAAGTTTTAGTAAATCGTTATTTATATAAATTTAAAGAGATGTTGCCGGAGAATGTAACGGTTGACTTTTTTGATGCCGAACAATTCCCAAATCAAGCGAATACTTATGATGCGCTTTTTTTAAATACCACAACTCCCATTAACGATACTACACTTCCTGATCCTGGAAAAATTTCTTTTATTGGAACGGGTTCCGCCGGTGACGATCATATCAACAAAGAGTATTTGAAACAGCAGAACATCCAGTTCGCAAATGCTGTGGGTTGCAATGCAAAATCTGTTGCCGAATTTGTGATGACAGCCCTCCTTTGTTGGTCAGTAGAGCGGGAGAAATCTTTACAGGATTCTAAAGTTGGGATTGTAGGCGTTGGGAATGCAGGACAACAGCTAACAGCTTTGCTCAATACATTTTCAATTCCTTATGTGGAGTACGATCCACCACGTCATCAACGAGAATCGGGATTTAAAAGCGACCATTTTGATCAATTGATGGATTGCAATATTCTTACATTTCACACCCCTTTGACATCCACCGGCGACTATCCAACGCATCACTTGCTAAATAAATCATGGTTTTCCGACAAGAATTTCGATCTCATCATCAACACCGCAAGGGGTGGAATTGTTGATGAAACTGTTCTTCTGAAGGAACTCAACTCCGGTGCATTGAGCGATACCATTATTGACGTTTGGGAAAATGAGCCTGCGTTTAATGCTAAGCTTGCAAAACGTTCACTTTTTGCCACTCCACATATTGCCGGATATTCCATTCAGGCCAAATTACGGGCAAGTAAAATGATTGTTGATGCATTTTGTGATCATTTCGATCTTCCGAAAAAAGAGATGTCCGAACCGGAAAAATTTACACCAACACTTAACGGTGAATATTCGTCATTAGCACAAATTTTACAAGATCTTCATCCAATTAGTACATACGATAATGCCCTGAAAAGCCTGATTGAAACAGGTATTGAAAACAGAGGGAAGCTTTTCAGAACCATGCGATCTACAATGCAGCTGAGAAACGAGTTTAGCAATACTTTTATTCCGGATCATTATTTAAAAACCTATCCTGAACTATCACTGCTTGGCATTCAACCCAAATAGATCGAATGTGTTTTGAGTTGTAATTTTTGCAACTTCTTCAAGGTTTAACCCCTTCAATTCTGCCAGTTTTTCAGCCGTTAATCGCATAAATGCCGGCTCATTCCGTTTACCGCGTTTTGGGGTTGGGGATAAATATGGGGCATCGGTTTCGAGTATCAATTTATCTATCGGCATGTTGGCAACCACTTCGCCAACGCCGGCATTTTTGAAGGTTGATACGCCACCTACTCCCAAATAAAATCCCAAATCCAGTGCTCGTTTTCCCTCTTCCTCACTTCCGGTAAAACAATGCCAAACACCTGTAAGAGATCCATCCTGTTCAGACTCAATAATATCCAGAAGATCATCTGTACTTTCCCGATTGTGAAGCACAATCGGTTTTTTTGTCTCTTTTGCAATTCTGCAATGTTCGTGTAGACTCTCTTTTTGCTCTTTTACAAAATCCATACTCCAGTGATAATCCAACCCCGTTTCACCAACCGCTACAAATTCATCCTTTCTGCAAAGTTCCTGAAGCTTGTCGAAATCTACCGGCAGATTATTCTCAACATCACACGGATGAATCCCCGCCATTTTATAGAAAGTGATTTTGGGATGATCAAGTTTTTCCATTTGAGAAATGGACTTCCAGTCAATAGCCGGAAGAAAAATATGGCGAATGTCGGCATCAACGGCTCGTTGAAGAACATCATCTAAATCATCATCAAATTGATCGAGGTAGAGGTGGCAATGGGTGTCAGTCAGTATCACGTAAATTCTTTTTTTTAGTCAGATTTTTCCACTAAAAGATACAAAGAATAGCACAGGGTAGGAAACGTAACGCAGTGTCGCTGACCTGCGAATCATTCTCAACCTTCAGGTCAGCAGGCGTCGCTGACCCGCGTGCCATGCTCAATTCTGCACAAGTTTCCTGACAGACCTCTCAGGTCAGGCGACCTGGGTTACGGGATCACCGAGAATAAAACCTTGCCAATCCCTCAATCACACTTCCCTTCACCTCAACATTTTTAAATCCTTTTTGGGTGAGCAGATCAAGTAAAATACCTTTATTTGATACTGCCACCTTCCCCGTAAAAACGATTCGCTCTTCGTTTAACGGTTGTAGCTGCGATAACTGTTCATCCACAAATGAGATGATTGAATCTTGAACAATTTTTTCCAGCTTAGGTGTAATTTCTCGGTTTAAAACCAATCCTGCAACACTTGCCAATTCCCGGCTCGGGGTTTTGTGCTGATAAATTTTCTGCATCCAAACAGAATAGGATGTTTCATCAAGTGCAGCAGCTACGGTTTGATGTGTAGCCTCATCAAACCGATTCCTAAAAAATTGTTTTAAAATCCTTTTTCCAATATCGGCTGCGCTTCCTTCATCCCCGATGGCAAATCCTAAAGATGAAGACTTTTCCTTTATTTTTCCGGCTTGATATCTTCCACAAATCGAACCGGTTCCAAGTGCTGCAATAATTCCATTTTCTTTTCCAAGATGGGCTTTTGCAGTTCCGGTCAAATCATCTTCTACACTGACGGTTACTTTCCCAAACTGGTTTTTAAAGATGTTTGCCAATCGGTTATTTACTTCATCGGAATGGCAACCCGCGCCAAAAAAATAGATGTGATTTGGTTGTAGCTTTCCCACAGTTCGGTAAATCGAATTCTTAATATCAGCATCAGAAAAATATGCAGGGTGCAGACCGTCTCCTTTGAAAAAAATCGGTTTCCCGTTTTCAAGATATGCCCAGTCTGTTTTAGTGGCTCCGCTATCGGCTATAAGTAGTTTCATTTCACATCTGAAATTATTTGATTTCCATCACCTGCATCAAACCTTAAGAAAAAGCATTTCACTTTCGTACATTTCACTACAAGGATAACGCATAAATCGGTTAAAAATAAAATATTCCATGAGTCTGACCTACACAAATTACCTGAAAGTACAGGAACTGCTTGATCTGCAAAAGCCAAAATCTGAACCGGTTGAGCACGATGAAATGTTGTTTATCATCATTCATCAAAGTTATGAATTATGGTTCAAACAAATTTTACATGAATTCGACAAACTTCGGCGCGATCTTGAAGCGGGCAAAACCTGGGCTTCAGCTAAAACTATGCGCAGGGTTCTCACCATTTTAAAAACCATGGTGTCGCAGGTAGATATCCTCGAAACCATGACCCCGCTCGAGTTTAACAGTTTTCGCGGATTTCTGGAACAGGCCAGCGGATTTCAATCCGTGCAGTTCAGAGAGATGGAAATTTTGTGTGGAATGCGGTCCAAACATATTATTGATGTGCATAAAGATCAACCTGAGCTACAACAGCAACTCATTGACCGACAAAAAGAGCACACCCTATGGGAAAGTTTTTGCGCCTTTCTACAGGTAAAAGGGTATGACATAGAAACCCCAAAAAGAGTCAACGAACAGGGATTGATTCATGAAAGCTCAGAGAAAAACCAACAGGAATTGATTCAAATAATGAACAACGATCCCGAAGCTGCACTGCTTTGTGAGCTATTTGTAGATTATGATGAGGGATTGCAAGAGTGGCGATATCGGCACGTAAAAATGGTGGAACGAACCATTGGCACAAAACACGGCACGGGTGGTTCAGGTGGGGCGTCTTACCTCTACAAAACGTTGAACAATCCAATTTTTCCTGACCTGTGGGAAATCCGAACAAAATTTTAGTTGATGATGGCGAGTTCTGAGTTAAATGTGCGTAATTTTATACGGATCTGTTTCATCAACTGGATTCTATCTGTTCCACTGATGTTGATTTTTGCATGGCCCTACTTTTTCCTGTGTGAGCTGTATCACATTCCCAGAGTGATTTCATTTCCCGGAGCCATTTTGTTTGCACTTCCATTTATGCTGACCATGCTCCACGGTCATGTGACAATGGCGTTGGGCGCCGCACATCGAATGGTTTATTATGATTGGTTAAAAACTCACCCGTTAACGTATGGATTACTTTTCCACTCTATCATCATCCGAACACGTTTCCGGCTCATCCTTTTTGCGCTGAGCATTTTTATTTTGATGATCGGATTTATGGTGGGTTAATACGTTTCATTTTAGATGTTGATAGTTGAGACAATGGTGGAAGGAGAAATGATTTTATTATTTCTTCAAAACTGTACTCCAAGCTCTTGAAGTAAAATATGGTTCGCATTCTTACCTAAAGTGCATTTGCTACCCCGCTGTCGGGGCTAATTATATTCGATCCACAAGTGGATCAGGCTTTGATAGAAACATCATACCGAACTCTTTTTGGAAGATAGCGAGTTACGTCTGCCTAAATAATCTACAGGATTACTTTAACCTATCAATCCGCTTAAAATCAAGGCTACTCCAAAAGCCAAAAGTGTTGATAAAAGTGTTCCAATCAGCACATATTCAGCAAAGGTACGATCTTTAAAATCCTGATAACGAACCACTCCTTTTGCGGTGAGGATAAATCCAACGGCGGCAAACTGACCCGCAATGGTAAAGATAAAAATGAAGATCCTCTCCAGCATTCCGATTATCCGTCCGGTATTGTATTCCTGATCACTTACGGTTTGATCTACTTCACCAATCGAAGTCAGGTTTAGTTTTTTTAGTACAAATCTCAACACAATATTCATTTCATTCATTACGAGCAGCAACCCAAAAAGAAGCACCTGAGATGATAATATTTTGTTGATAATTCTTTCCGGACCAATAACGATATCAACGAACAATCGATTCAATTCGGCACCAAAAAGCGGACTAAAAACCAAGCCAATAATAAAACCATGAATGACTAAACTGAGCAATCTATTTCGATAGATATTTTCAGGATTTTTCTCCAGATAAATCAATATTACAGGATACAAAACCAGATAAGTCAACAGAATAAACCATGTAAAATTCATTTCTATGAAAAGAAGAGAAAGCAGCGGTATTGCCGACATTTTGAAGATGGATCCGGCATCGGCTCCCTGATCTTTAAATGTGAGGCCAAGACGGGAAATCAAAATCAGGTTTATCGTTATAAAAAACAGAATCAGATTCATGATGTTTTCCTTCGGGTCAATTCAATATTCAAAAGCTTTTTCACGCTTTCTTTTAATTCAATGACGAGTGACAAACCTCCGTCTTCGCGATTTTTATAAACAGCTGATTCCGAAACATTCAGCTCTTTCGCGATTTCTTTTACCGGCATACCGCTATTCAGCATCACTAAAATTTGAAAACGAATTTTTTTCCATCTCTTCATTTCATTCGACAGTAATTTTAATGAGCTGTTCATGAGATTCACTACAGCCTGTGTTTCAGAATCGTTTTCTGCTTCTTCAATGTCAATATTAAATAGCTGTTTCGATTTTTTCATCTCCTCAATTCTATCACGAGCGATATAAAAAGCGGGGCCATCCATCCCTATCGACTGTTTTTTATTGATGGGGGTTGATATAGAACCAATCGCTGCAGAAAACCGAACAGATACGGGATGAAGCGCAGCAAGAATTTTCCAACAATCTTCCCATAGAGTAGATGCATCAGCATACACTGCCTGAAATTCATCCCCAAGAGTAATGGTAAAAGGAGCCTCAATCGAACCGGATTCTCTGTTGATCACATCAAATTGATCCAACAACTGCGACTGAACCTGTTCCCTTTTTTTTCCATCCAGTTGCTTTGAGTCGATGATATCTCCAATTAATACAATCATAAATCCATGTTTAATTCAACCATTTTAGTTGAATATACACATTTTAAATCAATTTGGTTGAATTTATCATAATTCAACCGTTTTGGTTAAATTAGCAGCCTCTATAAATGTCTGAGCGAAATCAAAGTCCTTTTGATATGTTGGGGAAATAATCTCCCCTTGAGGGGAGTTAACGTTGAGCGTTTAGCGAAACGTTGGAGGGGTGTCCCCCCACAGCAATTACATATAATGGATTTCTTACGTCCCTTAACTAACACCCCTCGCAAAATCATCTGAACGATGATTATGATCTCCCCTCAAAGGGGAGATCTGATAAAACTAATACGCAGTTCCTTCTTTTATATCATCCACAACGGATGGATCCAAGAGCGTAGATGTATCGCCAAGATTATCCATATCATCAGCGGCAATTTTGCGCAAAATTCGACGCATAATTTTCCCTGATCGGGTTTTGGGAAGTCCTGCAACCACCTGAATTTTATCTGGTTTGGCAATCGGTCCGATAATTTTTGTAACCAGATCATGAATCTCTTTTTTAAATTTTTCCACGTCATCCGGCACCTTTTCACAAATCATAAAGGCAAACACACCCTGACCTTTCACCTCATGCGGATACCCGACAATAGCCGTTTCCACCACATTTTGGTGTTCATCAATGGCATTTTCAATTTCGGCAGTACCCAGTCTGTGACCTGAAACATTCAGCACATCATCCACACGGCCGGTAATTCTATAATAGCCGTCATCATCCCTTCGGCAACCATCACCGGTAAAGTAATATCCTTTATAAGCGCTCATGTAGGTTTTGATGTAGCGATCGTGATCCCCCCAAACCGTTCGGGCAATCCCCGGCCACGGATGCTTGATGCACAGGTTTCCGTTTACACCATTTTCTGTAATCTCTTTTCCTTCTTCATCCATCAGCGCGGGGCTGATTCCCGGAAGAGGAAGAGTAGCAAATCCCGGCTTGGTTGGTGTAATTCCCGCCAGCGGTGAAATCATAATCCCACCGGTTTCTGTCTGCCACCAGGTATCCACAATCGGGCACTTTCCACCACCCACATAATCGTTATACCAGTTCCATGCCTCCTCGTTGATCGGCTCGCCTACACTTCCCAACACTTTCAGAGAACTTAGGTCGTATTTTTTCACGTAATCCAAATCGTAACTCATTAGTGCGCGAATGGCTGTCGGGGCGGTGTAGAAATGAGTCACCTTATATTTTTCGCAAACTTCCCAAAGCCTGCCGGCATCCGGATATGTTGGAGTCCCCTCAAAAATGATACCGGTAGCGCCGTTAAAAAGCGGACCGTACATAATGTAGGAATGTCCTGTAATCCAGCCCGCATCAGCCGTACACCAGTATACATCCTCTTCTTCAACCTGAAAGACGTTGCGAAACGTGTAGCTCGTGTAAACCATATAGCCACCACAGGTATGCAACACACCCTTCGGCTTTCCTGTAGAACCTGATGTGTACAGAATAAAGAGTGGATCTTCGGCATCCATTTCAACAGCGGTGTGTTTTTTTGATGCGTTTCGAATCAGCATATGCCACCACTCATCACGTCCTTCTTTCCAGTCGATATCGCGATTGGTCCGCTGACACACAATCACGTTTTTCACTCCGGGGCAATTTTCAAGGGCTTCATCAGAAATATCTTTAAGAGGAACGTGTTTGTCCCCGCGGCGAAGTCCATCATTGGTAATCAGCATTTTTGCATCACAATCATTAATCCGTTCGGCCAAGGCCTGCGCAGAAAATCCTGCAAAAACGATGGAGTGAACCGCGCCAATTCGGGCACAGGCCAGCGCGGCAATAATCAGTTCGGGTGTCATTGCCATGTAAATACAAACACGATCTCCTTTTTCAACTCCCTTACTTTCCAATACATTTGCAAAACGACAAACATCTTCATGCAGCTGTCGATAGGTAATCGTTCGGCGAAAACTATCGGGGTGATTTGGCTCAAATATAAAAGCCGTTTTATGGCCAATGGTATTAAGGTGACGATCGAGCGCGTTTTCTGTGATGTTCAGTTTCCCGCCTTCAAACCACTTAATATCCCCTTTTTCAAATCCACCGGAGTGTACTTTATCCCAGCTTTTTCTCCAGTAAAACGTCCCGGCTTCATGCTCCCAAAACTTCAGGCGATCGGTTTCGCTCTGTTTGTAAATATCTTTGTACTCGTCGTAAGATTTGATGTTTAACCACATGATAGTCGATCTGTTAAATTAATTTTTCTGATTCTGTATGCAAGAAGCGCTTCTATGTTGAAGCTTTTTTACGGCATTTTCAAGTGTTTTCTTAAAAACTTTGGGATTTAATTCGTTTTATCCGAGGAAAAGGAAAACAGAAATTCTGATATGCCTCTCTACTTAGATTCTATCAAAAAATGGGGTATTGATAGATGCCTAAAAAAAAACAACCAACCAGAGCAACGATAATGTTTTAATCTGATGATTTTCGCTTAAAGCAGTGATGTAGACGATTTGTCAGCCGCGATTTTTTTGTGCGAAGATTGGCATTTGTCAGACCAAACTTTTTACTCACTTTTTTCATGGCTTCATCAGGATGAGAAATAAAATAGTTCATCAATTTTCGATTTTCCTGCGTTAATTCCTTCAGGCATTCTCTCAAAATTTTCATTCTTTCCTCTTCAACAAGAGCGTCAATTTGCCTGGCAGGTTCCACCTGGTGGGGAACCATTTCGGGATCTGACACAAAACGATGTTGAACTTTTTTATAGCGCAGGAATTCATTCCTTGCAGTGGTGATCATGTAGCTGTAAATGTACTTTTTCTCTTTAATTTTATCTCGTTTGATCTGATCAAAAACATCTACAAAAGCTTGCTGAGCACATTCTGTAGCCTCCAGGCGATCGGCACTCATTACAATTCTGAGATAATCTACCAACCGGGGCATCACTTCTCCAAGCAACTCATTTGCTTTAGATTCGTCCCCCTTTTGCAAGGCATCTACCAATTCTGAAAAGTCAATCTGAGCCACAGTATCCTGAAAGTTATTTTATGCTAAAAAGCCGTAGTATTTATAAAATATTTCTTTATTTCATCAATATTTGTAAGGTACCATCATACAAATCATTTTATTAAAAAAACATCTTTTTTCGGTTAATTATTAAGATTAGGGGCAAGACGTAGATACTTACAAATATTTGACTTACACTTTTATTTGTAACATTTCAGACGAAATTTACTCTTATACTTAACTACAATAATACTTACTAATTATTAATTAAAACTAAGATATAATCATGAATACATTTAAAGGTCTACTTTCAAAACTTTCCATTATCGTTTTTGCGGTTCTTTTCGCTGCCGGCTGTGCAACCGTTACAGACGCAAACATCGATGCGGAACTCCCTACCGAGCCCACCGTGGAAACCACGTCCACTGACAACGGCGACTGGTTCTCCGAAGCCGGTGATTCCATGGATCCCATCATCGAAAAAAGAGACACCGGCGACGACCGGTAATTATCATCATTCAACTTCACTTTAATTAACACATACTAAACATAACCACCACTATGAATACTCTTAAAACTCTTTTATCCATCTCTGTTCTTATCCTTTTTGCCGGCTGTGCAACCGTTACAGACGCAAACATCGATGCGGAACTCCCTACCGAGCCCACCGTGGAAACCACGTCCACTGACAACGGCGACTGGTTCTCCGAAGCCGGTGATTCCATGGATCCCATCATCGAAAAAAGAGACACCGGCGACGACCGGTAATTATCATCATTCAACTTCACTTTAATTAACACATACTAAACATAACCACCACTATGAATACTCTTAAAACTCTTTTATCCATCTCTGTTCTTATCCTTTTTGCCGGCTGTGCAACCGTTACAGACGCAAACATCGATGCGGAACTCCCTACCGAGCCCACCGTGGAAACCACGTCCACTGACAACGGCGACTGGTTCTCCGAAGCCGGTGATTCCATGGATCCCATCATCGAAAAAAGAGACACCGGCGACGACCGGTAATTATCATCATTCAACTTCACTTTAATTAACACATACTAAACATAACCACCACTATGAATACTCTTAAAACTCTTTTATCCATCTCTGTTCTTATCCTTTTTGCCGGCTGTGCAACCGTTACAGACGCAAACATCGATGCGGAACTCCCTACCGAGCCCACCGTGGAAACCACGTCCACTGACAACGGCGACTGGTTCTCCGAAGCCGGTGATTCCATGGATCCCATCATTGAAAAAAGAGACACCGACGACGACCGGTAAGAGTGTAAACTTCTATTTATTTGAATCAGAATTCTCTACTTTATGTGACTATTTCTTCGACTAATTGCAGAGTATGTTTTCAATCTTTCTCTTACTTATTAACTTCACTATTAGCTCAATTGATGTGACAGTTCAAGCTGAAACATATTATGCTAATATTGATAATGAGATTCAGGTAGCAGAATCTATTTGGGCATTAAACAGGCTTTATCATGCTGCTGATTCTGCTAACCAAAATCTTATATTGGATGTTATTGATGATCAAAACTTGAAGGATGGCCTTAAAGGCTATAATAGTGAGTTTCGTTCAATCTCCTTTATCATCAATCATTATACTGAAGAAGAACTACTTCTATACCTTCTTCTTCAAATTGAAGAATTTGAGGAACGCGAAGTATTGTTCAATGAATTTTACAGTTCAAAGAATGATGTTCAGCTAAAAGAAGTCAATCAGCATGCGTTAAAGGGAGAAATGTTGACGGATGAACTGCTAAGAGAAAGTAAATTTACCTTTAGTCATTTCCTAACTGAATATTATGATAATGTAAACAACATTCGGAATGATGTTTTTTTTAGTGAGGTAAATGAGTATTGGTCAAAGGATAAAATCCAATCATCTGTACCTGATTTATTAGAAGAGCTTCAGATATTTACACTATTCAACTCCCTATATAAAAATAATGAGTTTGAAGAAATAAATGATTTATATGATTATTTAATATCCCTTCAACTCCTCCCCTATTCTGTTCTTACCAGAAATATGTATTGGGATTTAGAGTTTTCTCTCTATCAAATCGGATTTATTAATAAAAGTCTTGAAGTCCAAAGACAGCATTTAATTCCTATAGCCAAATTTTTAGGTAATCAAGATTTTCTTAATCGTATTTACGCAAGCCATGGTGGCTATTTATATTTGATAGGAAGTTATCTTGAAGCGAGAGATGTATTTAATCAAACTTTAAATAATGAAGAGACTATAACTGACTCTGATTTGACTCTCTTGTACAATAATTTAAGTTTAGTTTATTTTATGACCGGAGAAAGCTCAAAATATATTAGCATTCAACTTCAAGCTTTAAAACACGCTCAATCTCTTAACAATCAGTCCCGAATATTAACCATCTATCGTAATCTTCATCTTTTTTATCGAAAGAGTAAAAACTGGAGCTTAGCAACCCAATATATTGACCTTGCTGAGGAACTGTCTTTAGAAACTGAAAACCCTGATGACATTATTGCTGTTTATATTTCTAAAGCTGTTTATGAAAATGAATATTTAAATAATCACGATTCAGCAATCGAATATTTAGCAAAAGCAGAATCCTATTTTAATTCAGATATAGAAATCCGTACTCAAGTCCGGGTTTTGTATGAAAAAGCAAAATTGTTTACACAAAATGAGCAGTTTGCAGAAAGCAAGAATATACTAAGTGGCATCATTTCCGATTGGTCTTCCGAACTCAACACTCCTACCTATCTTGATATAATTCTTCAGCTTGCTGAAATGGAATACCGAACTGGTAATCATAGAGAAGCAAAGCGTCAGCTTCAGGAGTTTAGGGCACATGACATTTCCGTAGTCGTTTTCCCGAAACTAGTACAGTCTAAAACACTTCAAGCGAAACTTAGTTCGGACGATGGAAACTATATGGAATCGGAAGAGCTCTACTCCCAAACAGCAGAGCTGGTTTTGGAGCGAGCCAGAAATTCAGCCGATTTCGAATCGGGCTACTGGATGGTGGAACAGGAGTATTTGGATCTTTTTGAATCTTATGCTGATTTCCTTCTCGAACGAAACCGAAACTCTGAAGCCCTTGTCCTTCTTGATCGTGTGAAAACCATTAATGATGCAGCACTGATTGAAAACCCACTGGTGAAATCTGCAAGACTGACTGAAGAAGAATTAGCCAGAGAGCGACAGATAAATCAAGAAATGGATCAGATTCGGAAGAATTTATTTACAGCTTCCGAATCTGATCGGATGCAGTTACAAAATGATCTTGAACAGCTTAATGCCCAACGTAAAGAACTCACAAAGGACCTGGATATTCCGGAACTAAAAAACCCACCGATTTGGAGTATACAACGTGAGCTGGATCGTCATCAAAAAATACTTCACATTACGGAAATCAACGATCATTACTATGTAAGCCGGGTAAATAAAAACGACATTCATATTCAGAAGTTAGAAATTAGCAATGATCATAAAGCCCTGTTTGAAGAAGCCATTGGAGGAATGGTTCGTGGACAAACTGATCTTAATAAGTTATATGAAGTGGGTCAAATCCTAAATCTGGATACCATTGATAAGACAGTACAATCTTTGATCGTAGTGGCTGATGGGTATTTTCATCAATTACCGTTAGATGTAATTCCATTATTTAAACCTGACTCTCCAAATAGCTATGGATCTGCAAAATATGCTATCGAAAGGTTTAATATCCGTCATGTAAACCAGCTGAGCGATTTAACCCAACCAAGATCCAGGAATTCATTTGAATCAGATTTCTCCGGATTTGGAATTTCTGACTTTCAAAATGAACAAACAAACAGAGATTTGATATCACTGCCTAAAGCACCCGGCGAGGTGAATGCAATTTCGCAACATCTGGGACGATTTCAGAATAAAAATTCATTTATTGGAAGTGCTGCATCCCCGGAGGCATTTGAAGCTCATGCAGGCAATAGTAGAATCCTTCACATGGCATCACATAGTGAAGTTTCTGAAAGTGATCCGCTTTTTTCACGCTTGCATTTAAGTCCTTCGAGTAGCGATAGCAGTGAAGAGGTCAGAACTCAGTTATTTGCTTATGAACTGTTTGACCTCAATTTACAGAATGACTTAATCATGTTAAACTCCTGCGATTCCGGTGCCGGCAGATATCTTCAGGGAAGCGGGATTATGGGAATTAGCCGTGCTTTAAGATATGCCGGGGCGCAGAGCCTTGTACTAAATGCCTGGTCTGTAAACGATCAATTTGCAGCTGATTTTGCTGAGGTGTTTTATCAGCACTTAAATGAGGGGGAATCAAAATCGATTGCGCTTCAGAAAACCAAGATTCAGTTTATGCAGAATAAAAACGCGAATCCACATTATTGGGGACCTTACATCTTAAATGGAAGTGACGATCCCCTGATAAACAGGGAATCAACAAATAAGGGAAATTGGATTCTTGCATTTGCTTTTATAGCCGGAATTGTAATTGTATCCCGCGATAAAAACTCTCTTAAAAAAGCTTCCTAATTCTATTTTTAAATTGTAGAAAGAGCTTTTAAGTAACTTTGAGCTACTCGGCTGTAAGCGCCATTCAGATCATACGCTTTTGCAAACGCTTCTTTCGCTTCATCAATTTCATTTAGCTGAAAATATGTATTGCCAAGATACCAATAAGCTCTCTCCTCAATAATCGAATCTTCCAAATTTAGAGAGATGGCATTTTCAAAACGGTCTATTGCCTCAGAATATCTGCCACCATTGTAAAGGATGGATCCTGCAGTAATCATTAATTCTGCTTTTTCGGCATCCGTTGTAGCCTCTTCTATCTGCTTATCCAGCATTTTCAGAGCTTCATCTATGTTACCTTGGTTGGCTTCGGTTATTGCCATCCGCATCGTATCCTCATCTTCCAATTCGGACGCAGATCCATCAGCAGAACGATAATAATCCAGTTCAATAGCAGCTATGGGCTGGATAGATTCCGATGGTTGTACGGATAAATCAAACACCACAAAAGACCCTACTATAACGAGTATTGCAGCTGCGGCGGATATCCACTTTGAAGAGGTTGACAGGGTGAACCGTTTCGATTTTTTACGACTATTCTCATTCAAAATTTTCTTTAAAGCTGCCATACTTTTCAGATAGTCTAAATAATAGTCGTCCTCAATGAGTTCGGCCCATAATTCATCAATCTCTTTGGCAGATAATTTCCCGTGAATATAGTCTTCTATTTTTTGTTCTATATCTTCTCGAATGTTGCTCTCAATCATACGTTAACCTTTTTATGCAGGGGTTTTTAATGGTTTCCAATTATAACTTTTTGGTTTGTAATCCTCTTAAATAAATTATTTCACTGTTATCTACTTATAAAGAGAATCTCACACCCCATTCGTTGCATTAGAAAATGTTAATATTAGTTAATGAGTTAAAAACCCTGTTTAAATCCCTATCTAATAAGATTATTATCCAAATAAATTGTTACAATTTCTGTAACAATTTTGAAATACGTTTTACAGCTAAGAAAATAATCGTATTGTGGGCCTTCATTTTCCCATTCTTTGGATGAAGCCGTTTTGCAAAAATTCTGTTTAAGACCGGATATTCGCTTCAAAGTTAAGATCATCAAATCTCGTCGATAGAGAATTAAATTGATGAATTTTACCAGTAAATTATAGATGCTAAAAACCTGAGTTCGATTAATAATGCGTTGATTGAGCTGCTTAAAAATCCCCTCCTTAAAAAGGAGGGGAGACTCTTTTTTTAAAATGTTAGAATCGAACTCAGGTTAAAAAGAACTCTAACTTCTTTGATTTTCCCTGCAAAGTCATCTAATCTCAGTAAACCGATTATTCTCTAATTTTCACTTACTTTACTTGAACATGTCCATAAAAAAGAACTACAATTTTGATGAGCTTAAAGAACCCTTTGAAGGAGCAAAAACAATCATTAATGAGTACGGCACTCTTACAGAAGACACTGTAAATTTCAAGCTTAATCCTGAAACATGGAGTTGTACAGAGGTTTGTCAACACCTAATACGATTTAACGAAATGTATTTTTCAGAAATTGATCAGGCTATTGAAAAACAGAAAACGATTCCCGTTTCCAAAAATGGCAGCTCTTTTTCACCAAAATGGACGGTAAGAAAATTAGCCGGTTATCTTGAACCGCCGTATAAATTTGGCATCAAAACGCTCAGGCCAATGTATCCGGCAAACGTTAAACTATCGGCAGAAAATACATTTATCAGGCTTATAGAAATCAATGAAGAAATTATAACACTGCTAAATAAAGCTGAAAAGGAGCAGTGGAACCTGAATAAAATTAAAGGAAAGCATCCATTACTCAAGATTTACAGAATGTCGCTAATGGATTATCTTATCTTTATTGATGCACATCAACGCCGGCATTTCTGGCAAATAGAACAAATCCTGGCTCGTATTCCTGAGTGACAAAATTCCGGCTACGTCTACCGGACAGCCTGTCCGGTTTTTTTCTTTCGGGCAAGCTGCCCCAGGTACCAGGAAATCTTAAAAAACGTTCACCTCCATTAACTCACCCCAATCTGTGGTGTATCGTTTGCTCAAATATTGCTGTTTCATCTGCCAGGGTTGATCAATCCCACTCCCGGCGACAGACATCGTTCGTTTTCCAAATTTTGCATTTATTCCATCCATACTCTCCATCAACGAATGCTGCTTTTTTGAGTACGAGTTTTCCTCAAACAAACTTCCCTGCATCTCCTGTTGGGGGATAATTCCCGTAAGCATTATCCATGCTTTTTTGTACTTTTTCCCCTTTACGAATAATTGCTCGACACACTTACCCGCAATTTCTGATAGTGTTGGGGTATCCGCAGTGGGATTTGGCAGGAAGATTTCCACACCAAATTTATATTTAGCGGTTTGATTTTCAAATTTATTGGTTACCAAAACCACACTCATATTTGATGCCACACAAAACTGCGCCCTCAATTTTTCAGCGGCACGACTTGTAAATGAAGAAACAGCCTCTTTTAAATCAAATAATTCGGTTACAGGTTTTCCAAAAGATCGGGAACTTAATATTCCTTTTCGAGGCTCGATGGTTTCATCAACACGCAAACATGGGGTCCCCCTGAGTTCCAAAACCGTCCGTAATCCGGTAATTTTCATAACACTTTTTATCCACGCATCAGACTGGCAACTCAACTCCCATGCTGTTCTAATTCCATGCCTGTTAAGCGTTAGAGAATACTTTCTTCCCACACCCCAAATATCTGAAACCGGTGTTTGACGAAGTATTTTTTCAATGGCAACATCATCTGCCAAAACCATCACACCCTCTCTTTTGGGATCAGATTTTGCGACTTCATTTGCAATTTTCGCCAAGGTTTTTGTCGGTGCAATTCCAACCGATACCGGCATTCCTGTCCATTTAAACGTTCTCTGCCGAAGTTCTTTACCGTATCGTTGAAATGTAGGAACAACTTGGGTTGATAATTCTGCAAACGCTTCATCAATACTGTAAACTTCGATATTAGGAGTCAATGAGCGTAACGATTCCATCACACGGTTCGACATATCTCCATAAAGCGCATAATTTGACGAACGAACAACAATTTTGTTTTGATGAATCAACGCCCGGATTTTAAACTCCGGAACGCCCATTTCCACTCCCATTTCCTTTGCCTTTTTTGATCGGGCGATCACACATCCATCATTGTTTGATAAAATGACCAATGGACGGTTTTTCAGAGTTGGATCAAATACCCGTTCGCAGGAGGCATAAAAATTATTGCAATCGATAAGGGCATATGCAGTAGACATAGGTATTGCAGGTCAGAGTTTGTTTTTGATGATTTTGATGAAATGTATAAGGGGTTACATGTAAGGGAAATTCATGAATTGCCCTTACCTTAAACGTGTTATGAAATCATTCCTGTCTCTATAAACAGGAGTGAATTATGTGAGAAACGACTCCCCAAATCGCTGTATCGGAGTGAAAATCATCATTCAGCTGAATCATAGATCCATCTCCTCTCTCAAGTGACCACTGTTTCCGGCTATTCCATAATCTGCAAAGTTGCAGTTCACCATCCAGTTCAACCACAACCAGGGAATTGTGCCGGTAGGCAAGAGAGCGATCAATCACCAAAAGATCCCCATCATTCACACCTAATCGGCGGTTTTCACTTCCTTTAATTCTTGAAAAAAACGTTGATGTAGGACGCTGCACAATATGATCATGCAGATTCAGCCGGGCTTCCATGTGGTCCGTTGCCGGAGATGGAAAACCGGTTTCCCTGTTTCTTTGAATATTTAGCGATAGCGTTTCAGTCGGCTTTGTTTGATACGTTTGAGCAATCATAATTTCCTCCATTATTTATATGTGTAATATATGTTAGAGAAAGTTGAATCCAAACTTTTTCTTCAATAATTATTCAGAAATTATTTCTGCGCTGAAACAGTTGTTGTCAAAAATTTCCGAACACGTACCCCGGGACGTCCTCGTCCGAGGGGCTATCGGGTGAATCAATATTCTTTAGTACATTGAGTACATAAACTTTCGGAACAGGTTTTTTTTGAAAGAAATGATGCCGAAGCATGAGCTTCGGGTTACCTTTAGATGTCCCACTATTTTAAGCGTATAATTGTTACATTGAGTGTTAATTAAATTACTTCGTTTTCTAAATCTGTAAATTGATTCGGTAGACATACATCTGAATGACTGAAACGCTTATAATTATTGGTACCATTTTGCTGAGTGGGTTTTTCTCAGGATCAGAAATTGCTTTTGTTTCTGCCAACAGATTAAAACTGGAGATTGAAAGCAGAAAAGGATCACTTATTTCTCGATCCATTGCCTTTTTTAACGAAAAGCCCGAAACATTTCTAACCACCACATTGGTTGGGAATAATATTGTAAATGTGCTTTACGCTACATTAATGGCCATTTTTCTTTTGGAGCCAACACAGCAAATTTATGAGCTGTGGACGGGTGCAGAACCATCTACAGCTATGGTGTTACTTATCCAAACCATTGTGGCTTCATTAGTAATTATGATCTTTGGTGAAATTCTGCCCAAAGCTATTTTTCGAATACAGGCAGATTTTATGGTGAAAGTTGTTGCTGTACCGCTGAGAATATTAAATGTTGTACTTAGACCACTCATCTCTTTATCAAATACTTCATCAAGTATTCTAATTAAATGGCTTAGGACAGGAAGTGAGCGCGATGAAAAAGTATTTCGCCGGCAGGATATAGAGATGATCTTTAAAGAGCTGCGCGATAGCGGTGGTGGAGAAGATTTTGATCAGGATGATTCTCAAATTCTGCATAATGTACTCGAGCTTTCCAATAAGCGCGTAAAAGATACGATGGTTCCGCGAACAGAAATTGTGGCAATCGATCAGAGCTCTTCGCTGGAAGATCTTCAGAAAACATTTATCACATCAGGATATTCAAAAATTCCGGTCTATCAGGATAATATTGATGATGTAATCGGAGTTGTTTTTGCGTACGATCTGTTCAATGATCCCGATTCTATATCCGACATTATTCGTCCGGTTAAGCTTATTCCGGCAAGTAAAAAATCGAAGGATCTTCTTGCTGAATTTCGTCAAAGTAACAGTTCTGTTGCCATTGTAATTGATGAATATGGTGGGACTGCGGGAATGGTAACGATCGAAGATTTAATTGAAGAAGTAGTGGGTGATATTCAGGATGAGTATGATAAGGAGAACGATCTCATCAAAAAGATAAATCCTACCACGTTTATTTTAAGCGGCAATGTTGAGCTTGATGAATTGGAGGAACAGTTTCCGCAAATTAATCTTCAGGATGAAAAAGATGAATTTGAAACGGTGGCCGGATATATCATCAATCATACCGGACGAATTCCGAAAGTGAATGAGGAGCTTGTTATTCACGGCAATAAATTTATCATTAGCAAGGCAACACCAAATAAACTCGATACGGTAAAGCTGATAATTCAGGTGGGGGATTAACTAAGTGAAACCTGTAAGGTTTTTAAAATTGTGAAATGGAGAAAAGTCTCCCCTGGCAAGGGCCCCGAAAGCTTTCGGGGGAGGGGTGTCCATCGTATTTTTCCACGTTCTGATAAACATCCCCCTGAATCCCCCTTTGATAAGGGGGACTTTTTCGTTTATAAATCGAACTCAGGTCTGTAGCTTTCTGTATGAATCTATTTTCGCAAAATTTCGTAGTTCATAGAATAACCAAACCAAACATCTTCTATGATTAATCATTATCCCGATTGGGCAAAAGAGCTCGCAAAAAAATATTTAGGCCGAAACCTGAACCAGTTTATCCTGCATGGAAATGTGCATGATATGGTTCGGATCAATAATGAGACTGCGAAATTTCAGCGGTTAAAATCATTTTTATCAGATGAATTTTTCGGCGCCCGAGATATTGTCATTTTTTATGATCGAGCTTCGGGAATTTATTTTCGGGATCAAAAATCGCAGGTGGATTTTAACCAGGCCCTTGCCGGTCGCGATTCTATTGCAGGGACAGAATACAGCAAAAAACTTCCCAAGGATCCGGTAGGCGCTTTTTCTGTTCTGGAACAGTATTTTCGATCGCGGCTTGATCAACGAAAAAGCATTGCGCTGATCATCGATTATGCAGAAACGATTGTGCCGATGAACGAGGCGGGAAGTATTGGGTCTGAAGATCGAAATGCCCTGGTTTATCTTTTGAAGTGGGCACATGATCCGTTATTTCTGGCATCCGATTTTACAACCGCTCTGCTCACAGAAAATTTATCGGATTTAAATAAAACGCTGACCCAACATCCCTTCTCATCAGATATTCGAATTTCTTTGCCGGATGAAGCCGGACGCCTGCATTTCCTTGAGCAATGGGATGGAGACAAATCTTTTGCAGATATTTCGAAAGTGGAAAAACATGTGATGGCCCAAATGACGGCGGGATTAGGGTACATCAAACTTCAGGGAATTTTGTCTTCAGCCGTAGAAAATGGTGAAACCATTACATTTGATTCACTTACAAAAGTGAAAAAAGAGCTGATCGAGGCAGAGGCGTATGGCCTGCTGGAATTTGTATCTGTCTCGCAAACGCTGGATTCCGTTGCGGGACATACCAACGTAAAAAAACATTTAAGATCGGCCGTTCATGCATTACAATCCGGCCGGCGTGATGTGATTCCCATGGGATATTTAATTTGTGGACCTGTTGGAACCGGTAAAACGTTTTTGGTGACTTGTTTTTCAGGCGAAGTGGGAATTCCCATGGTGAAGCTAAAAAATTTTCGGAGCCAGTGGCAGGGTGTAACCGAAGGAAACCTGGAAAAGATTTTGAATCTGTTGCGGGCAATGTCTCCCGTGGCGGTGATGATTGATGAAGCCGATGCCTATTTGGGGAACCGGAATGCATCGGGGGACAGCGGCGTTTCGAGCAGGGTATTTTCGCAGATTGCCACGTTTATGAGTGATACTGAAAATCGCGGGAGAATTATCTGGTTTTTGATGACAGCCCGCCCGGACTTAATGCCAATTGATCTAAAGCGTCAGGGCCGGGCAGAAGAACATATTGCGCTATTTCCACCCGAAACAGAGGAGGAAAGAGTAGAGCTTTTTGAGGTGATGAAGAAAAAGACGGGACTTAAAATGACAGAACAAGACGTACCGAAGAGCATTCGAAAAGGAAAAATTACGTATTCCGGCGCGGATATGGAAGCAGCCTTGACGAGAGCAAAATTCCGAGCTGCAGCAGAAGGGCAAAAAATGGTTTCACCCGAAATGCTCGAACAGGTTTTTGATGATTTTCTACCGCCAACTTATCCCGAGGAAGTGGAGCTGCAAACGTTATCTGCGGTGATTGAATGTACATCAAAAGCTCTTTTACCCGATCGGTTTCGTACCTTATCGAGGGATAAAATTTTACACCGAATTGAAGAATTAAAGAAAACCATACGATAACCGATGGCCGATAAATCACTGAAGGAAATCCGAAAAATAATCGACAATCTTGATGATACCATCATCAAGGCACTGGCTGATCGACAGAAAATCGTAAAGGATGTTCTGAATGATAAACTGGAAACATCAAAAGGAATTCGCGACTCAGAGCGGGAAGATGCTATGATGGAATCCATCAGAAAAAAGGCGGTGGATGCCGGAATGGATCCCTATTTTTTGGAGCAGCTTTTCAAGGAAGTAATTAATCATTCCGTTCGGTATCAAACTCAGGCTTTGGTGGATCACCAAAACGAAAAAAGTGGTGAAGAGACAATTCGTGTGGCTTACCAGGGAACCGATGGTGCATTTAGTCATCAAGCCGCCATAAAGCATTTTGAGCAGCGTTACGCCAATGTAGAGTGTGTTGGGTTTACCCGGTTCGATCAAGCCGCTGAGGCAGTTGAAAATAAAGACGTGGATGTTGCTATTTTACCAATCGAAAATACCACGGCCGGCTCCATCAACGATACGTATGATTTGTTGAACGAGAAAAAACTGTTTATTTCCGGTGAGGAAGTGTTACGGATTATTCACTGTTTAATGGCACCAAAAAAAGTGAAGATTGAGAATATCCGGCGAGTCTTGTCGCACCCACAGGCCATTGCACAGTGCAGTCGGTTTTTGGCTGATCTTCCCCGTTGCCATGTTGAAAGTTATTTTGATACCGCGATGGCCGCACGAAAAGTCCGCAACGATGGCGATTTATCGCAAGCGGCAATTGGAAGTGCCTACGCAGCTGATATTTATGACCTGAAAATTTTGAAACGGGATTTGGCCAATCAAAAAGAGAATTTTACCCGATTTGTGGTGGTGGAGAGAGAAGAAGTGAAATGTGATCCTCAGTTGTCGTGTAAAACATCGCTGATTTTTGCTACTGTTGATGAAAAAGGAGCGTTGCTCAGCTGCCTGAATCTTTTGGGAGATCATGGAATAAATATGACTAAACTGGAATCCAGGCCGCGTCCAAATCATCCATGGCAATCGCTCTTCTATTTAGATGTTGAAGGAAATACTCAGGAGATGCGCGTTGCTGATGCGCTGGAAAAACTCAAGAAAAAAGCCCAGTACGTGAAAGTTTTGGGCAGCTATCCCGTACGGGAAGGAAAGTGGTAAATTTACAAGTATAGTTCGAGCGGGACGAGCTTGGTTTATCAATGTGAATTTGGTAAATATCCAAGGTTCACAAATCGTCATAAGGTGTTCTAAATACCACCTGTGGAATTCACACGAATAAATTGTTATGAAATTTACCCCGCTTCGAACAGCTCTTATTTATCTTTTTTTTGCACTCATCTGGATTTTTACCACAGATAGAATTTTGGAAAGCATCGTTAGCGATGTAACGCTTCTTACCAAGTTGCAAATCATCAAAGGGTGGTTTTATGTAATCTCTACAGCTTTTGGGCTTTATTTGATGATGAAAAGCTATGAAAGTTATATTAAAAATCGAGAAGAGAAACAGAAAGTTACGGAAGCAAATCTTAGAGTGGCATTGAAAGCAGCAAATTTAGGGGCTTGGAATTATGATGTAGCTACCGAGAAGCTTGTCGTTTCAGGAAAACACCAGGATTTGTTAGGATTGAAGAAAAATGAAGAACCGACAACCAAAAAAGTATTTGAAAAAGTTGTTGGTGAAGATCTGGAGAAAGTAAAAAATGCAATAAGGGATGTTATAAATAAAGGAAACCTTTATGAAGTGGAGTACAGAATCAACAAAGATGGAGTGATTCGCTGGATTCGATCGATTGGATCGCCTGTAAAAAAGCATGGCAAAGTAGTTAGGGTACATGGTGTGATTATGGATATCACAGAGGAAAAAACTCAACGCGAAGAGTTGCAAATGGACAAGCAATATTTGCAAAGGATTTACGATTCTCTTCCGGTTTTTCTGAATGTGATTGATGAAAACATGCAGATAAAAGACATCAACAAATACATAACCGACAGATTAGGGTATGAGAAAAAAGATGTATTGTCTGATAATTTAATCAACCGGATGGCCCCCGACTCAGATGATCTTAAAGAAGCAGAGCATCATATTAAAAATGCGAATGGGGTCTGGAAGGATTTTAATGTTCAAGCCAAAGATGGTGAAGTGCTTAAAACGAGCTGGACAACCATTCGAATTTCAGATAAAACCTCCCTGGGAATCGGGGTTGATATTACAGATAGATACAAACTTGAGCAAAAAATTGAAGAGAGCCGGAAACGGCTTGAAGTAGCAACTGACAGTGCAAATGTTGGGCTGTGGGAGTGGTATCCTCAAACCGGTAGGGTGATTTTCGATGAAAATTGGGCGAATCTTGTAGGGTACGAATTGCACGAACTTGAACCCGTTTCCATAGAAACCTGGAATGGGCTGGTACATCCGGAAGATTTGAAACGGTTTGAACAATCTGTGGAAGCCCATTTTTCCGGCAAAACAAGTATGTATGAATGCGAAGTACGCATGAAGCACAAAAATGGCCATTGGGCATGGATTTTAGACCGTGGGAAAACAGTAGAATGGGACGAGCATGGAAAGCCTGTTCGAATGTCCGGTACCCATGTAGATATTAGCGAACAGAAGGAGAACGAGCGTCTGTTAAAAGAGTCGCAAAGGGTTGCGAATCTTGGCACCTACGTTTTGAGTATTGATACCCACATAGCTAAAACCTCACGGATTTTAGATGAAATTTTCGGTCTGCCCGAGGGAGAAAAACTGACCCTTCCACTATGGGAGAAAATGATTCATCCCGATTACAAATATATTGTTGGGGATTATGATCGTGCCATGGAAAAGGGGCTTCCTTTTGAGGCAGAGTATAAAATTGTGCTGCAAAACGATCAAGAGGAGCGCTGGATCTATGAAAAGGCAGACGTTGAGTATGATGAAAATGGCGAGCCTGTTTTAATGGTGGGAATTATGCAGGATGTAACCAAGGTAAAAGTATATGAAGAGGAGCTTGAAAGAGAGAAGAACCTCTTTAAAATCACAAGTGATCTGGTTAGTGACTTGGTTTGGGATTTAGATCTTCAACAAAATAAGGTTTGGTGGAGTGACGGAATTGAACAACATTTTGGGTTCGACCGTGAAGATATAGGGGACAGCTTAGATTTTTGGAGCGACCATATTCACCCGGACCATCTGGAACGAGTGGTTACCAGTTTAGAGAAGGCCATTGCCGGCAGCGGTATTATATGGGAGGAGGAATATATTTTTCTGGCTGCAAATGGAGATGAAAGGCAGGTGCTTGACAGAGGCTATATTTTCCGGGATGATAATGGAAAAGGGGTACGTATGACCGGCGCCATTCTGGACTTAACAGAACAGAAAATAGCGGAAGAATTATTGCAATATCAGGCCGGTTTGTTAGAAACAATGTCTGATGCAGTATTATCAACAGATGCAGATTTCAGGCTTAAAAGCTGGAACCGGGCGGCAGAAGTTATTTATGGATATAAGGATTATGAAGTGATTGGCAGAAAAACTTCGGATGTATTAAAAACAGAAATTGTTGATGGTGATATAGATGAAGCCCGATCTTTGGTCGAAAAAAACGGGTCGTGGGAAGGAGAGGTAATTCAATACTCAAAAAGCGGGAACCCAGTGAATATTTTCGCCTCCGTGCAAGCGCGCTATGATGAGAATGGAGAATTTATTGGCTCAGCAACCGTAAGCCGAAATATTACTGAACTTAAAAAAGTTCAGGATAAATTGGCACGGGAGCAAAAACGGTTCGAATATGCAGCCTCTGTTGTGAGTGATGCCATTTGGGATGCAGATCCTAATGCAGGAACAACCTGGTGGAGTGAGGGATTTAAGGCTAATTTTGGTTACGATATCCCACCCATTGAAAAAGGGGGTACTGTCTGGGAAAATGCCATTCATCCTGATGATCGCGAACGGGTACTTACACTGATGAATGCCGCCGAAGAAGGTGAAGATACTTCCTGGAGTGAGGAATATAGATTTTTTCGCGCCGATGGAACCATTGCGTATGTACTGGATCAAAGTTTTATAATGCGCGACAACGAAGGGAATATGCTTCGGATCATTGGTGCAATGAATGATATTACATCAGAGAAAATGGTGAAAGAGGAGCTCCAGCGCTCGGAGGAGCATTATCGTTTACTGTTTGAAGAGAGCCCTATTCCAATGTGGATCTATAATCCAAAAACGTTTCAGTTTGAGTCAGCTAATAATGCTGCCGTAAAAAAATACGGGTACTCGGAAGATGAATTTCAGAATATGTCGATATTTGATCTGCACCCGGAATCAGATCAGGAAGTGATTCGAAAAGAGGCAGAGGAGGACCTTAAAAGCCACCAAACAGGTTTTGATGAGTGGACACATATAACTAAATCCGGGGAGCAGATTATTGCCGAAATTTCGGGAACGTATATTTACGAAGGAGATGATCAAAAAAGATTACTCGTCGCAAATGACATCACACAGCAGCGTACGGCAGAGAAAAAAGCATTAAGTGCTATGGTAGAAGGTGAAGAGCGGGAACGCGCGCGCGTTGCAAACGAATTGCACGATGGATTAGGTCAGTATTTATCGGCTGCAAATATGAATTTAAAAACGGTTTACGAAGATATTACCGACTTGAGTGATAAACTTCGAAAACCATTTAAAGATGGACTCTCTATGTTGGAACATGCCATAACAGAAACACGCTCAATCTCTCAAAACTTACTGCCTAAATCGATTCAGGATTACGGGCTTCAGCTGGCGGTGGCATCACTTGTAAATGATGTTGAAAGGATTGAAGGGATTGAAGGGATTAAATTGACTCTCCGGCAGCATTACGAATCAGATGAAATCCCACAAAACATTCAAGTCAATCTGTATAGAATTGTACAGGAAAGCCTGAATAATGCCATTAGACATGCAAATGCAAAAGCTATACATTTGCAATTACTCGAATCTGAAAAAAACCTGATTTATACCATTGAAGATAATGGAACAGGTTTTAAAATAGATACTGAGAAGAAAGGTGGTTTAGGACTGCAAAGTATGAAAACAAGAGTTGCTGCAATGGCCGGATATATTGATATTGATTCGAAGATTGATAAAGGAACGATGATATCCGTCATTATCCCAATAAATGAATAACACTATGGCTAATATAAAAGTTGTTTTAGTAGATGATCATCAAATTGTTCGTGATGGTATAAAACTCATGCTTGAACCACAGGCCGGGATTGATGTGGTTGGTGAAGCGGAGAACGGACAACAGGCTTTAGAACATATCGATAAGGTGGATGCAGATGTTGTTGTAATGGACATAAACATGCCGGTAATGGATGGAATTGCCGCAACAAAAATAATAAAGGAAGGTCGCCCCGATATTAAAATTTTAGCTCTAACGATGAGTAACGATGACTCTCACGTTCGCCAAATGGTTCAAGCGGGTGCATCCGGTTATATTATGAAAAGTGCCGGCCGGGAAGAGCTTACCAAGGCGATTAAAGAAATAATGATGGGGAAACACTATTTTAGTGACCAAGCTACCGAAAGTATTTTGATGGATATGGTAAAGAACAAAGGGAAAAATTCCGTTCCCGATGTTGTTCATATTACCGAACGGGAGAAAGAGGTATTGCAATTAATTGTTAAAGAGTTTACCAATCAAGAGATTGCCGAAAAGTTGTTTATAAGTCCACGTACTGTTGATGCCCACCGAAGAAACCTGTTGCAAAAAACAGGTGCAAGAAATACGGCAGGACTGGTTACCTATGCATTCCAAAATAACCTCACCGGATAAGAAGAAATAACTATATTAACCTTTTTTGCTACAGTCTCTGCCAAATATGCAAAGAAAGACGTAGGTGATTTTACGTAATTAATAAATTTGAATTTTACGTTTATTAGCGAATAGATATAAGAATATTTGGGCAGTACTTTAACTTAATGTTAAATTATTTAGACATATCAATTTTGCTGATAACCGGCTATTCGCCAAGGAAAGATGCATTTGTTGATTTGTTAAAAGATGTTTGTGATGATTCCTCTTCTATCAAAACAATATCGGATGCTACGCAAATAGAAAAAAATAGAATTACTGAGCCTGACTTATGCTTGTTAGATCTTGCAAACATAAAAACGCCATCGCTTGAAGTAATAAAAAAAGTAAAAAATCATTTTACAGGCTCAAAAATTGTTGCTGTTCACATCTATTCTTCTTCTCTTTTAGTGGATCCACTTTTTCAGGCAGGCATTAATGGATACCTTACATACGAACCTACAAGGTCTTCAATCAAAAAAGCTCTCGATTGTGTTCTCTCAAACGAAACGTATATACCCGAGGAGATTCTTTTACCGTAAAATCACCTACGTGTGAACGTTTTTGTTTATACCACTAAAAACGAGGTTCAAAATTACGCTTTTCACGTCTGACAAATCGTTTATAAAACCCGTAAATATCTACTCAATAAGTTTTAATTAAGTAATGGGTATGAAATACAACAAGGGATTAGATTTATCAGCAAGTGAGAGCTCTTTATTAAATGCATTTCCGGGAGAAGTAGCTATTATTGATTATGATGGAATTATACTGTCTGTAAATGATGCATGGGCTGAAGACCAAAATAAAAATAACCATTTTTGTCGGGGGGGCGTTGATGAAAATTATTTTGACTATTGCAGAGAAACGATAAAAACCGGAAGTGATTACGCGTTGAAGCTCTTTTTGGGAATTCGTAACCTCCTTGATGGAGAACGTCCCCATTTTGAAATGACGTATCCCTTTTATTCAGGGATGAAAAAAAGCTGGTACCGGGTAGAGGTTAACCCATATAAAGAGCAAGGTGCCATTCTTCTTTTTGAAGAGATTACCAACAGTGTGACTACCATGCGAGCTCTAAAAGATTCTGAAGAGCGTTATAAACAACATTTTGAACATTCACTGAGTGGAATTATTATTGGCACACCAGAGGGGGACATTGAAGATGTAAATCCTGCTGCATGTCAAATTTTAGGGTACACCCGGGAGGAATTGATTAATGGCGGACGATCCATGATTATGGATTCTATGAATCCTGTAAATCAAAATGCATGGGAAGTTCGTGAAGCAAAATCGAAGTACGAAGGAGAAAAAAAATATATACATAAGTCAGGCGAAACTATTACTGTACATGTTTCTTCTGTTTTGTATAGAAATGAAGATGGAGGGCTCAATTCTATCAATACTTTTAAGGATATTACAAAGCAAAAAGAAATTGAAAATAAGCTCGTAAATGAGCAAAAATTTATTAAGGCGTCAATAGAAAGCATACCGGGCACTTTTTATGTGATAGATAAAGACATGAAGCTAATCCGCTGGAATGATGCCGTAGAGACAGAGTTAGGGTATACCCCTGAAATGATCAATAAAATGGTCGTTGAAGATTTTATTGATGAAAAGGACCGGGAAAAGGTAAGCGAAACGATTGAGCAGGTTTTAGAAGAGGGTGAAGGTTCAGTGGTTGCCGGTATGAAGACTGTTAAAAAAGGAGTGCGGCAATATAGATTCAATGTGAAAACGTTTACTGCAGATGATGAAACGTATCTCGCAGGTACCGGTGTAGACATCACCAATTTGCTTGAGGCTGAAAAAGCCAGGGAAGAAAACTTACACAAAATGGAACAGCTATTCGAAAATTCCCCTTTAGGTATTGTTATGATCAACATGGACAATACAGTTAAAAAAGCCAATAAAAGCTTTAAAAAGATGTTTGGCTATGATTGTGAAGATTTTGAAGAAAATAACATAGATGATTTAATTGCCAATGGTGACCAAAAAGCTGAAGCTGAAAGAATCAGCCATGATTCATTTAAAGGAAAGCCTACGCAAATTGAAGGGGTTCGTTTTGGAAAAAATGGTGAAAAACGTTCTGTATTTATCAGTTCGGTTCCGGTTAAAAATAATAAGGATGAAATTATTGCGGTATATGGTATTTATGTAGATATCACAGAACAAAAAGAGCTTGAAAATCGCATTAAGGAATTACTGATTCGTGAACAAGAAGCTCGGGAGAAGGTTCAATCGTCCCTAAATGAAAAAGAAGTATTGCTTCAGGAAGTTCACCACAGAGTGAAAAATAATTTGGCAGTAATGGCCGGTCTGCTTGATTTACAGTTGATGGAGGAGAAAGAAAAAGATGTAATTCGTAAGCTAAGTGAAGTGCAAAGCCGTATTTATTCGATTGCTAAAATTCATGAAACCCTCTATCAGGAAAAAAACATGGTAAGTATAAAGTACCATGAATACATGAAATCGTTTATTAAGTCACTTCCACAGTTTAACACAGATAGTAACGGAACCACTAATTTTGCCCTGGATGCTGACGAGGTACAGTTGAATCTTAATCAGGCAGTTCCTTTTGGGTTAATGCTCAACGAAATGTTGAATGTACTTTTTACAGAAGAACCCAATAACGTTGATTCACTGATTTCACTAAATCTAAAGCAGCAAGGCGATCATATATCGTTGCAGTTACAGGGAGAATCGTTGGATGTATTAAACTTGATTAAAAACAGGCACTCCGAAAATTTTCAATTTAAGTTGATTGAAATATTTCTTGATCAATTAAATGCAGAGATTGAATTGGATGAAAAAGAGCAAAAAGTTAAAGTATCGTTTAAGAAAATGAGCATTCGTGGCTCAAGCAGCTCATTTTTAATTGAAGAGGAATAAATGGAAAACTATAAAATTTTAATTATTGAGGACGACTTAATTCTAACATTAAGTTTAGAATTAATGCTCAAAAAATTAAATCATAATCAGATTACCAAAGTTATTTCCGGTGAAAAGGCCATCGAAGCTGTTGAGTTAGACCCTCCCAACCTTATGCTTGTTGATATCCATTTGGGAAAAGGAATTACTGGAATTGAAGCGGTAAAAACCATTCAGAAAAAGTATGATATTCCAGCGCTATATATTACCGGTAACTCCGACGCGTATAACAAAAAACTCACCGATAATACTGATTATGTGGATTACTTGGTAAAACCTATTACGTTTAAGGAACTTCAGAACGCTCTCAATAAATATTCAGTAAAAACGGATGGATAAGAATATTGATCTAAAAAATCCTTTAGAAATTGAAAGGAAAAAAGCTCTGGAGTCATATGATATACTTGATACCCATCCGGAAAAAGAGTTTGATGATCTCACCCGCCTTGCCGCAGATGTATGCAACGCTCCTGTTTCACGATTAAATCTTATCGAAAACAATCGTCAGTGGTCAAAATCCATTTTTGGTGATAAAGATGCGGAGCGGGAAACACCCAGAGATCAAACCGTTTGCCAATACACGATCATTGAAAAAGAAATCCTTGAGGTTCATGATTTGTCTAAAGACGATCGGTTCAAAAACTTTTCTTACGTAAAAGGGAAGCCCTTTTTAAGATATTATTTAGGTGCACCACTTCTAACCCCTGAAGGTGTTGCAATTGGAACTTTATGTGTTCTTGATTATCAACCGCGAAAATTATCTGACCGACAAAAAGAGCAGCTTCAGATTTTAGTCAATGAAGTAATGGGGCGGCTTGAATTAAGAAAACAGAATAAAAAACTAAAAGAGCTGAACGAATATAAAGTGGAACTGATGAAAATGCTCAGCCACGATATGAGATCTCCATTAAATGGTATAATGGGAATGGCGAGCCTGCTTAAAGAGGTGAAATCTAAAGAGGATTCCGAAGAGATAGAGATGCTAAGTATTATTGAAGAAAGCTCAGTGCAGTTAAATCACATGATCGACGAAATTATGAGCTATACGTTGATGGAATCGGAAGGCTTTATCCTCAATAAATCCCCGGTTGATGTAAACGCACTTGTTGAAGGAATAAGGCGCCTTTATTTACCGGCAGCGAAGAGTAAAAAAATTGATCTGACTTTCGATATAAAGAACTTAAAAGATGAGGCGTTCTTAGATCAAAGTAAGTTTGAACAGGTATTAGGAAACTTGTTATCCAATGCCATAAAATTTACAAAAACAAATGGGACTGTGGCTGTTTCACTAACAAAAAAACAGACTCATAAAGGTAATAAACTGGTGCTAAAAGTTGCTGACAATGGTATTGGTATGGATCAGGAAGTTTCAGATAAACTTTTTGTGGGTGTAAATAAACGACTTAATACATATGGCACAGCGGGTGAAAAAAGCACGGGTATTGGACTTACCATTGTGAATTATTTTGTGGACCTACACAATGGAACTGTTCAGGTTGAAAGTGAAAAAGACAAAGGAACCACATTTACAGTCACGATTCCTGTTTAGCTTTATCTGCCAAAATCATCTTCAACACGAACAATATCCTCTTCGTTTGAAGGATTTTCTGAATGAGTATGCTTCCATATTTCTGCAACAACGCCCCATTGGCCTAAACCAACTAACCGATGACGCTCTCCCTGCCGTAGTTCAATTACATCTTCCTTGTTTAGGGTTTTCATATCCGTTTGTTCATCGGTGTCACTCACAATAACACCGGCGCTCCCGCCAATAATTTTCCAGATTTCGGCACGGCGGTGATGGTATTGCCAGGAAAGTCGTTTATCGGGTTGGACCAATAATATTTTTGGGCTTAATTTCGAAAACCCTTTAAAATCGAGAGGGTTTAAATGTTGGAAAAATGTAGTTATAAATAAATCAGACTGATCTTCATCTATCACAAAAAAACCACCCCATGGCCGGGAAAGGTCTTTATTTTGAATGGTAAACCCTTTGTTGATAAGCTCAGCTTCTATAATTTCAGAAACTTCTTTCTTAGTTGTCTCTTGTGTGAATGCTTGCATAGAATGAAATTTAGATTAAAAGTTAAAGGTTATTTTTTTGATGAACAGACTTGTATCATATTGTTGACTGCGAAAACGTTTACAATAATGATTAGAGGTTTTCGTCTCTCTTATACAATTTAACTTAAATAAATAGTAGTTTTAGTTCCATTACAATTCTGCTCAAATTTTTAAACCCATTATGAAGAAATTATCACTGATTCTATTGTCCCTGTTTTTTATTGTTCCATTTGCAGCTGTTGAAACGGCTGATGCTCAATGGTCGTTAGGTGCGGCTTACGAAGTTCGAAACGAAGATCCTACAAATGGTTTTGGTATCCGTATGGATCGACAAATTTTATCGGCTGTTCCGGTTGTAGATTTCGGTTTGCGGACTCATTTTAGCTATTTCAGCGATGAAAATACAGTGACTCGCGAGTCGGTAACCTATGATCAGGATTTTGAATCGTACGATTTTGGGCTGGCTACATATGCCTCAATAGGCGTTGGTTTACTAAAACCCTATGTAGGAGTGGGGGTTGGAATGGACCAATCGAGTCTTGAGGAAGAAGGCATAAATGTCAATGGTTCAAACCGATCATTTGATGAAATGGATTTTTATTACAATGCATTTTTTGGATCAGAAATACGTTTTCCAATTGTAAGTCCTTTTATCGAATATCGGTTTACAAGGGTAACAGATCGCGAAGATATTGATCTAAGTAATATCAGCAGACTGGCAATAGGGTTATCCTTGCGTTTCTAAGTAAAAAAAATGATTATTAACAGTGGGCGATCAACCTCAATTGATCGCCTTTTTTAATATCATAAATAATTGAATATGAATGGTTTATCATATAATTGAACTTGTTATCTATTTAGATAGTTAATGAAGTGAATTCGTGTAAAACATTATGAGTAAGGTAGTGTTAAATCAAACATGAAATGTCGGATTCAACCTGTCAGCACCCACTGGATCTGACAGCGTTGATTATTTGACGCTGATCCCGAGGTATCGGGACTGTCAGGTCATTATCTGACAAATGGAAACATTATGAGTAAGGTAGGTATACATAGCGAAGAAAAGATTTTGGCATTCGAGCTCGATAAAATGCAGAAGAGTATTTTAGGTGAGCTGCTGGATCTTTGTCATAAACACTTGGATGAGACGGATGATGAACTCATTACAAAAGCGTTTAAACTATGCTATTTATCTCACGAGGGAGTAGAAAGAGCCTCAGGTGAACCGTTCTACTTACATCCCGTTGAAGTAGCTAAAATTATGGCTGCTGAATTTACCATTGATGATGAATCCGTTGCTGCTGCTCTTTTACACGATACGGTTGAAGACACAAAAGTTACGCTTGATGATATTGAGGAGCTGTTTGGGGATGTGGTTGCCCACCTGATTGACGGGGTAACGAAAATTACCGGCGTTTTTGAAAACAGGGATTCCAAACAGGCCGAAACGTTTATGAAGCTTCTGCTTTCCATGGCAGAAGATATTCGAGTTGTGTTGATCAAATTTGCCGATCGCCTTCACAATATGCGGACAATCCGACATTTACCGAGGGAAAAACAACTTAAAAAAGCGACCGAAACGATTGAACTGTATGCCCCTTTAGCTCATCGGTTTGGGTTGTTTAAGATCAAAAATGAATTTGAGGATTTGTGTTTTAAGGTAATTGATCCTAATTCGTTTAAGTTTATCGCCAGAAAACTTCGGGAGAAAAAGGAGTCGCGTGAGTCGTTTATCCAGGAATTTATGGAGCCTGTTGAAGAACAGTTGGCCGAACATAAATTTAATTTTGAGATAAAGGGCCGCCCCAAACACATTTATTCGATTTATCGGAAAATGCAGAGTCAGCAAAAACCTTTTGAGGAGATTTACGATCTTTTTGCGATTCGAATCATTCTTGAAGATCCACACAAAAAAGAAGATTGTTGGCGAGTTTATTCCATTATTACCGATTGGTATACACCTATTCCCAAGCGGTTTCGTGATTTTATTTCTGTGCCCAAAGCAAATGGGTACCAATCGTTGCATACCACAGTGATTACCAAAAAGGGCCGGAAAGTAGAGGTGCAGATTCGTACCCGTAAAATGGATGACATCGCTGAACATGGCCTGGCTGCCCACTGGAAATACAAAGAAGGGGCAAGCGGTGGGAGTACGGAGCTGGATAAATTTGTCCACTGGGTACGGGATGTATTGGATAACCCCCGGCCGGAAGCTGCAACGGAATTTGTGAAGGATTTTCAGCTGAATCTTTATCAGGATGAAATTTATGTGTTTACTCCGGATGGCGAGTTGAAAACCCTGCCGAAAGGAGCCTCCTGTATTGATTTTGCGTTTGAAATTCACAGTGAAATTGGTGAACGTGCCATCGCCTCGAAAGTGAACGGCAAAATGGTCCCGCTTCGCCAGAAGTTAAAAATTGGAGATCAGGTAGAAATTATAACGGGGAATAAAATCAACCTAAACCCCGACTGGATGGATGATGTGGTTACGCATAAGGCAAAAGCGAGTTTGCGCCAGTTCATCAAACAGAAAGAGCGAAAAGTTGCTCAAAAAGGCCGCGAACTTTGGGAAAAGCGAGCGGCAAAAGGAAAATTCGAAATCACGGATCAGGAGCTGACCAAAATAGCAAATAGATTTGGTTTCAGTGCTTCACAGGATATGTTTTACGAAATTGGGTCCGGCGCGTTTGATGTAAGTGAACTTTTTAAAGCCGTAAAGCAGTATAAAAGTAAAGGGCGAATTGAAGATGAAACTGCAAAAGATTTGCCCGTTCAAACAGAAGAGGAGATACAGGAAGATTATATTAAAACCGCCCGGTCTGTTGGGGAAGATAAAGCTCTTTTGGTTGAAGGCGAGCTAAGTAATATTAAATATTCATATGCCAATTGTTGTAGCCCTATTCCTGGTGATAATGTTATTGGGTTCATCAGCAGAAATGGGGATGTAAAAATTCACAGATCCAACTGCAAAAATGCCCATCACCTAATCCAAACCGATAGTGAACGCATTATTGATGTTTCGTGGGCAAATAATATTGACACACAATTTTTGGGCGCTGTAAAAGTAATTGGAGAAGACAGGGTGGGATTGGTAAATGATTTAACTGAGGTACTGTCGAAATCCATGAAGACCAATATGAAGAGTATAAATGTAAGTAGTGAAGGCGGAATGTTTGAAGGGATTCTTACAATTTATATTTCGGACCTTTCTCATCTGGAAAAAGTTATTAAGCGATTAGAACGAGTAGAGGGAATTAAGACAGCCGTTCGTTACGAATAACTTTCTTTAAATCATTTAGAATTTGTGGTGAAAAGCTGCGTTTATAAGTAAATCATTAATTTGATTTTCTTTGAGTTTGGTCAATACGAATTGTATCGGCTATTTTTGGTGGTACAAACGAAAAAATTATAATTTTTTTGTTGCAGACCTGTTATCTTTACGCCCCTGAAAAAGAATGTGATTAGGTTTAAATTAATTAAAAACAACATATTAAGATGGTAACATACACAAAACGTGATATCGTACGGGCAGTAGCTAACGAAATGAACGTACCCCTCAATCAGGCAGAGCCATGGGTAGATGCTGTGATCGGTGCCCTTCGTGGCAAAATGATGGATGCAGATCCCACCTGCAGAATTGAGTTACGTGATTTCGGTGTTTTTGAAGTGAAAGAAACAAAAGCGAAGCCCAAGGCAAGAAATCCAAAAACGAACGAAGAAATTTACGTTCCTGCCCACAGAAAAACTCACTTTAAGCCCAGTAAACGGCTAAAGAAATTCCTGAAAAAACCACTTGAAGAAGTGAAAAACGAGGGGAAATGATTGTCTGAACACGGACGCTTATTGGGAATTGATGTAGGCAGCAAACGAGTAGGAATTGCCCGAACCGATCTTATGCGAATGGTTGCAGCACCGGTTGGAACCTTTTCTCCCTCGAACTCTTACAAGGAAATTTCAAAACAAATTAACCATGAAGGGCCTATTTTAGGCATAGTGGTAGGATGGCCTTTAACCCCACAGGGTGCCCCAACTACGGCAACACCACTGGTAAAGGAGTTCATCAAAAAATTGAAAACGGATTTTCCTCAAGTTCCCGTCCATAAAATGGATGAACGATTTTCCTCGAAAGAGGCATCCCAAATTATGATTGATGCGGGAGTACCCAAGAAGAAAAGGTTTAAAAAAGGACGCTTGGATCAAGCCGCAGCAGCACATATTTTACAACAATTTTTAGAAGCAAGACCCGAAATTTAACCTATGGCCCTACTACCCATTGTAACTTATAACGATTCTGTTTTGCGCGAAAAAACAGAAAAAATCGATGAGAACTCAGAACCCCTCCAAAAACTCATTGATGATATGTTTGAGACGATGTACAACTCAAGTGGTGTGGGACTGGCAGCTCCTCAAATCGGAGAATCCATCCAGCTTTTTGTAATGGATGCCGATACCATCACAGACGAGATAGACGAGCCAAACGAAGGGCCTCTGATATTTATCAATCCGGTGATTGTGGAAACATCGGGTGAAAAGGTGAAAATGGAAGAGGGCTGTTTAAGCATTCCGGATGTTCGGGATGATGTGGCCCGTCCTCTGAATGTACACGTCGAATTTTTAGATCGCGATTTTCAAAAACAAGAACGGGAATTTACAGGTTGGATGTCTCGTATAATTCAGCATGAATACGATCACCTTCAAGGGGTTCTTTTCCTGGATTATTTAAGTGCATTTAAAAGGCGAATACATCGCTCAGCCCTAAAAAAGATTGATAAGGGATTGCTTGAAACAGATTATCCACTTGCGCCTAAAAAGTTGGAAAAGCAGTCGTGAAGCCACTGAAGATTATTTTTATGGGATCGCCCGATTTTGCCGTTCCCAGCCTTGAAAGGCTATTTGAGTCGGACCATGTCATTGAAGCCGTAATAAGCGGACCTGACAAAAGGAGAGGACGAAGAAGTAAACCTGAGCCTACAGCCGTTAAAAAATGTGCACTTGAATTGGGGCTTCCAACAATCGATGTGGATGATGTGAAATCGAAAGAATCTGAAGAGATATTACGCAAATTAAATGCAGACCTGTTTGTAGTGGTGGCATTTAAAGTGCTGCCTGAAGTATTACTTGAACTGCCGGGAAAAGGAGCGATCAATCTGCATGCATCATTGCTGCCAAAATATCGTGGTGCGGCCCCTATTCACTGGGCAGTAATAAACGGTGAAGAAGAGACGGGGTGTACGGTGTTTTTCCTTGAAAAATCTGTGGATACTGGGAATGTTATTGATCAGGTGAAGACGCCCATCAAGCCAAACGAAACTACCGGCGATGTGTATAATCGGTTACAAGTAATAGGTGCAGAATTATTGGTAGAATGTGTAAATCAAATAGCCAATAATTCTATTACATTGTCTGCGCAGGATGATGCAGAAGCAACTCCGGCTCCAAAATTATTCAAAAAAAATACAAAATTAAATTTTGGAGATCATGCGCAAAATATTCATAATAAAATCAGGGGATTGAATCCGTTCCCAACCGCTTGGTGCATGTACGATGATGAAAAAATGAACGTATATCAATCAGAAGTGGGACCGGAAAAATCGTTAAACCCGGGTGAGTTAGTGTGGTTTGAAGACAAGTTATTAGTCGGGTGCGGTACAGGAACCGTTCAGCTTAAAAGTGTGCAATTGCCCGGAACAAAGAGGTTGGCAGGGAAAGAGTTCGCAAACGGCTATGATTTAACAAAACAGATTGATTAATTAGAATACAGTTGTTTTTATATAACCGAAATTTTTTCAAAAAGCTATCATTTAAGGGTTGATTAACACCAATTAATTCGAGATATACCCATCAGAATTTTATTGGTTCGTTCGATAACAATTATAAACAGTAAAAGGTAAATATCATGGAGAACTCTCCTCTTTTAAAGGCAGCACAAGAAGGTCAATTAGATCAGGTAAAGAAATTACACGGAGATGGTGCGGATTTAAATGAGGTTCATAAAAATGGATCAACCGCACTGATATTTGCAGCCGAAAAGGGTCATTTTGATGTAGTAAAATATTTGATTGAGAATGGGGCTGATCCCGCAGTGACAACAAAAATGGGGGGAACAGCCTTAAATCGCGCAGCTGAAAATGGAAATGTTGAAATTATTAAATACCTGCTAAAGAGTGGAACACCAGTAGGAGATATCGCTTTGATTGTAGCCGCAAGAGAAGACCATCTCGAGACAGTGAAAATATTGGTGGAAGCCGGAGCATCCATTGATGCCAAGCAGCGATGGGGGCAAACCGCACTGATGCTTGCCGCTCGTGAGGGGAATAACGAAATCATAAAATATCTGCTGGATAAAGGTGCAAACGTTCGGGTAAAAGATAAAAATGGCGATACAGCGTTAAATATCGCCAATGATAATGAGAATCTGGATATTGTTATGCAGCTTAAAAGGGCCGGTGCAAAAGCCGTGGCAAAAAAATCAACTCCGGTAACAACCGCTGATGATGACGATGATGATGATGAAGTTGTAGATGATTCACCCGATGTGGATGATTTAATAAGTGATGATGATCTGCCCGATGACGTGGATCTGGATGATTAACAGGGCGTAATGCTTGTTCGATGGCAGATAATTCTTTTACTAAAGATGAGCTTTAAAGATTTGTTGTCATCTTGAATCGATTACCTACGTTAGCGTTAATAATTTTCGTTAGTTCTATTAGAAAAGAATTTATGAGTATGTTTCTCGCGCTCTCAATGCAACTTTTTGTATCTATTGGTCTCCTGTGTTTTGCATTGATTTTGGCAGTATGGCTCTATAAAACAGTTTTTAAAGAGAGTGGAGAAAATACAGATGCCAATCCCAAAATGCCGAAAGGAGAAGATAACCCCAATTTCCCCAAGCGTACAGCAGATGTGGATGATATCGTTGAAAAGCATCAAGTTCCCGTCAAAAATATCAAGGGAAAAACCAGTATTATACAAGATAAAATTAACAACGATGATTCCGATGTAGAAGAGCACGTAAATGAAATAGATAAATATTTAAATGCCACTGAACAGCATATTGCAGGGTACATTGATCAGGATTTGCAAAAAGATGCTGAATTCCCATTGGGGAAAGATAATGTTGAATTAACTGACGAGGAGATACAATTATTTAAAAAGAGTAGTCATAGTGAGGCAATAATTAAAAATCGGCCTACTATCTTAATTGTGGATGATAATCTCGCTTTACGCAAGTATTTGATGAGTATCTTAAGAGGAAGCTATAATATTTTGCAAGAGGAGAATGGTGAAGATGGTTTAGAAACTGCCAGGAACTCAATTCCTGATGTTATTATAAGTGATATTATGATGCCAATTATGGATGGGATTAAATTTTGTACAGAAGTTCGAAATGATCCATCCATAGAGTATTTGCCATTTATAATGCTTACCTCAAAAATTGGGGACCTGGAAATGTTGAAAGGATTGAGATCTGGCGCAGATGCTTATTTACAAAAACCGTTCAATGCCAATGTGCTGTTAGAAACAGTAAAAAACACTCTCTCATCAAGAAAAAAATTATTGAGTAAGCTGCAAAAAGAAGATTCCGAAAAATATACTCTGCCGGTTTCTTCGAAAGACGATTTTATTAAGACACTGGATCAAACCATTAACAGCCATATTGATGATCATAATTTAAAAATTAATGATCTTGCTAAAGAGCTGAATATCAGCCAGCGTCAATTCCAAAGAAAAGTTAAAGAACTATCGGGTACCACTCCAAAAAAATACCTTCGTTCTCACCGCCTAAAAATTGCAAAACATCTGCTAAAAAATGATTCAAGTTCTATTACAGAGGTTGCCTATGCAGTTGGATTTAATAATTTATCGCTTTTCTCTTCCTACTTTAAAGCCGAGTTTAATGTACTCCCTTCAACGTTAAAATCCACTAATAAAGACGCCTAAAAGTTGTTAAAGAGGGTTTGTCGTTTTTCTTGCAAAGGTTGTCGGTTTATTGTTAGAAAACAAGTTAGGGTTATTCTACTTTGACTCCGAATAAATGTCATAACTACGTTCTATTGCTCATACGGCTTAGATTTTAGCTGCTATTCTGCTTCAAAAAAAAGTGAAGCATAGTATTAAAGTCCGATTGAGTAGTTTAAAAAGATGCTTGATGGATAAATTGCTACGGCTCATTTTAATTTTTATGTGTCTGTTTTTTGCTGTGGATCGACAGGTGTATGCTATAGATTTTTCACAATACGAAAGTGGAAATTGTGATCCCGAAAAGGATATAGACTGTTATACTTTTACCAATAATTTTTTCTTTGAATATCCTCAAGAAACCTCACCTCTAAGCAAGCACTTATTCTCCACTCCCGGTTTACAAATTGGAGGAATTCTCGGCCAAACTCCATTGAGAAGTGATGCAGTTAATTATTCCATTCGTGCCTATACACGTCATGGTATTGGGCAGTATCTATTTGGTGAAGCAAGCATTGGATTCGGTGTAGTTTCCGGCCGGAATTATAAATCACGTTTGATGCCGATAGAGTATCGATTAAACTATCAACTTGCGGGATTGGGGATGTCTGATTTTAAGCTGTTTAACCAAACAGCGTTTCCCTATTTATATATTGGCGGGGGTGCACTTTATCACATGCCTGTCTCTGTTCCTTCACCCCAAGATCCTCTGACAACCGAAATGGGAGAACTTTTACCAACCTCATCATTATGGAATTTTGATCGGGGAATTTCAGCGGTGGTTCCGGCCGGTATTGGGGTTGATATCAGGTTGGATCCATCCACCGTATTTAATGTGCAGTTGGGATACAATCAATCCATTGCCATTTCTGATAACTCTTTTCGAAATGGATACTGGGGTATCAGTATTGGGTTGAATTTTGCCCGAAGCAATACCAAAGCACGAACTCAGCCTCGTCCGGTAAAAACCTTTACTAGAACTACGGCTCCGGCTACAGCGATGAAATCTCCAAAACCTCCTGTTGTATTTTTGGATGATATCGACAAGCGATTTATTCGGTTTGATGTGCTTTCTGCAGAGATCAAGCCCGAAGATCAGTCCTTTGTTGAATATACCGCATCTGTTATGCAGCTCCATGAGAACCTTACCCTTCAAATTTCCGGTCACGCTGATAAAACAGGTGCCGATTCCGTAAACGAAATGATATCCGTGAGCCGGGCTCTTACCGTCTATCTTGCTTTGATTGATCAGGGAATAAGCCCTGAACGCCTCCATTACACAGCCTATAGCAACCAGAGGCCACTATCGACAAGCGAAGATGCAGAAAACGAAAAACATAAAGATCGACGGGTAGATTTTAGAACCAACCGATCAGACATTCAAACAATTAAACAACAGGGTGAAAACGAAATTTATGTGCCCGCTTATCTGTCAGAATTTGAATATAACGTTCCACTGTTTCCACCCCGGGAGTTGGCATTTGTTGGAAACAGTCTTTCTCCGGATGATTTTAGCGAAATGCAGATTCTGCTCACATCCTATCTGATGCACTCCCGCCCGGAAATGAAATTAATAGTGCTGTCAAAACCAGAAATAGGCCCCGGCCCTGAATTACGCAAAGCACTAGGCCACGCCCGCCCAAATGTAATACGGGCAAAACTTGTAGAGCTGGGAATTGATCCGCAGCGAATTCGTACGGCTGATGAAGGATCCGAACTATATCAAAATTATAATGATCTCCTCGAAGGCGAACTGCAGATGAACCTGTTGATACCCGTGGAGGAGTTTTGAATATGATTAAACACGCTACCAATAAAAGCTTTCAGAATTTCAAGAAAAGTGGCTCCAGCTGGCTTCATTTAATTATCGTTTCTCTGTTTATGATGATTGCTCCGGTGGAGATTTTTGGGCAGACCTCGGGATTAATTTATAAGCCGGCATCGGAAGATGGCGCTAGTATTTTGGATCCGAATGGGGATGGGTATGTTTCACAAAACACGGGTGGTTTTGTGTATGATGATCATACTGAAAGTGAAATTCCCTTTGTTCCAATTTTTCAACTATCTGCAGAAGGAACACGGGATGTCAGAACCGGCCCTCCCGGCGGACATACGGATTTAGTAGGTCAATACAGCGATGGTAAGAAAACGGCTTTCATGTATTATGATGCGGCTAATGACGCTCTTTTATTTAGGGTTCGATTGGCAAAACAATCCAAAGCATCCAAAGGTTACAGTTTCTTGTTCAATACCGATTTTGAGCAGTTTGGTCCTAAGGCCACAAACTTCTCTCGTTCTAATCCCGGTTTTCAGTATGAGGTTGTATTAGAAACGAATTTCAGAATCTCTGTTTATGACTGGAGCAGCGGAAGTGCAAGTCGCGTATGGTCTTCTCCAAATCTGGATGATTATTTCCAAAAGTCGATTTCTTACAAACATTATGGTCAAAGTGGAGACAGTGGCGAAAACGGATACTTTTACGATTTCTACGTCCCACTTGACGATGTACCTGCTGCTTTCAGAAATGAATTATTTGATGATTTCAGGGTAACCGTTAGTACCATTACCAATGCCCAAAGAGGAATAAGCGGCGTTATCTCTGATATTCTTGGTTCCGGAAGTTTAGATCTACAATCAGAGTGTGGCGGGGGAATAGGTTCTCTAAACTGTACGGAAGTTGACCCAACTACGATCACTCCAGACATTGATGTGCCTTTATATGATGGGGACACCTCTATCAGTGGCCGTTTGCAAGAGGCAGATGGATCTACCGTATACATATTTGTTAATAATACTCAAATTGGTACAGCAAGTGTAAACGATTTTGAGTGGGAAATAACGGGTATTACAGCGCTTGCTGAAAATGATGTAGTAAAAGCACGTGCCAGTACAAACGGGAAGAAGATCTCAAATTTTACCCCGGAACAAACAGTTGTTGCAGCGGGAAGTTTTGTGCCATGTAAAGATGGTTATACAGAAACACCTTCTAATGTATATTTGGATATCCCGAATACCAATAGTGGTCATGTTGAAGGGGTAGGAGGTACTTCGGAAGCTAATGCGACAATTAATCTATATGATGAATCTTTTAATGCTGTTTCAACTGAAACACCTGTAACAGCCGATGCAAATGGAGACTGGTATTACGAAGCAAGAAACCCAGGATTTTTGTTTATAAATTCAGAAAGCAGCGATGCTCAAAAATGTGAATCTGAATATGCAACAGTAAATGCAATTAGAAGTGATGGCGAAGTCATAACTAATAAAACAGATACCCCGTCCATAACATCAAGTCCTGAAATCGGTGGAACTTCAATTTCAGTACAGAACAATGATGAAGCTACAGCAACCATTTATTTATATATCAACGAAGAATTCGTTGAACAAGCCAGTGCAGACTCAGAGGAAACAATCGAGTTCACAAGTTTAACAGCATTTGAAAATGAAGACGTAATAGCTGCAAGAGCTAAAAATACGAATGATGCGCTTTCTGACCGAGTATATAAAGCAGTATCTGCGGCACCGGCCCCCCCAGAACCCGACCAATCCGAAGCCCCTGAAATAGTAGGCAATTATGTAGCCGGTTCAAATGTAACGGTTGTAGGATTTTCTACGGAAGAAGCCGGAACCAAAATTAAGCTTTATGTAGATGGAGGAGAGCCAGTTGATAGTACCGAAGTACTTATGGACAATACGTGGGAACTTGAAGTCGCTACATTGAGTGATGGTGATGTGTTAACCGCAACGGCAACCGCCCCACAGGAAACCGAAAGTGATCCTTCAGCTGGAGTAACCGTTCTTGCAGGGATTTCAACTCCCCCCACAATTACCAGTGATCTAACTATATATTCAACGGAAATATCCGGTACAAGCAGCGCAAGTGGTACTTTAACCATTTATGTAGATGATGGAGCTATTGGTACCAAAGAAATTACGGGAAATTGGACATTTACAGATGCCGATGCAGGCCAAGGTTCAGGATACATACAAAACGAATTGTACCAGGGTGCGACGGTAACAGCTACTTTAACTGAATCGGGTAAGCCTGAAAGTGATTATTCTAATCAGAAAATTGTCGCCGGTATTACAAGTTTTTCCATTTCTACAGAGGGGGGTGGAAATATTGGCACCCAGGTAGCTGGAACAGCATTTGATATCGATATTGATGCCCGTGAAGGAGCAGATGGAACCGGGGATATTTTTGAAGAATTTGTTAACAATGTATTGATCTATTCTGTGGAAGCACCGATTTCCAACGGCTTCCGTGTTACGGATAATTTTACCACCGGCTCAGTTACTCACGAAACTAAATTCGATGATGGAGCAGAAGATGTTGTTATCAGAGCGCTTTTTACGGATAATCCCGAAATAACCGGTGCCAGTAACGCATTTCTCGTTAACAACCCCAATGATGTAACTCTTACAGAAATTTTACCAAATACAAAATATGCCGGCGAAGCAGAGTTTGAACTAACGTTAACGGGAACAAACTTTGTATCCAGTTCGGTTGTACGAGTAAATGGGGCCGACCGAACTACAGAATTTGATAGTAGTACAGAGCTTAAAGCTACTATTCCGGCATCTGATATAAAAGATACAGGTGAACTTGATATTACTGTAATTAGTCCACCCCCACAAGGAACAGGAGGAGAAACGGATCCGATTACACTCACCGTACAAAATCTACCTGCGCCAACTATTGACACTATCACACCAGAAAACGGTGATCAGTTCAGTACATTTGATGTGACAATAACTGGTACTGGTTTAATTGGTAATAAAGTTACGGAAATAGATTTTGGTCCTGATATTATTGTGAACAGTTCCACTTCTAATGGTGATTATACAGTGCTTGATGTTAATATTACTATCAATGAAGCAAGTACTGAACTTAATGATCGGAATGTATCAGTTACCAATTCTGGACCAGATGGTGGTTCGGATGCATTGACTGATGCCTTTATGGTAAATGCGAGTGGGTACTCTAAGTTTATTCTAACTGAACCAGATGACAGCCAAATTAGTGACAAGGTAGCTGGTGAATCTTTTGAAATCAAAATTGTTGCTGCTGATGCTGCTGATTCCCCATTTGATGGATTTACCGGACAAGTTGATCTCGAGTTCTCAGACGGTAGTATTGCCCCTATTACAACCGGAAATTTTGTAGATGGAGTTTGGACAGGAAACGTAACGGTTACAAACGCCGGAACCGATTTAAATATCAAAGCAAAAAATGCAGATGGTTCCGGCAATCAGGAAGGAACCAGTCAGGATTTTGATGTCTCCGCAGCCGAAGCTTCTCAATATTTGGTAACTGTTGGAAATGAATCGCCCAAAGCAGGGGATGTGGTTACCGTAACCGCTCAGCTGGCCGATGAATATGATAACCCGGTGGCCGAAGAGGGTATTTCTTTGAATTGGAGCAGTACGAAAGAGGGAAGTTTTGCTAACGAAACGGATACGGATGCAAATGGAGAAGCCATAGCCGATTTCACAACGTCATCCACTCCTGAAACTTCCCACAAAATCTCGGTTTCGGATAACGATGGCAATTCCGGTCAAAGCAGCACTTTTACCACTACCGAAGCTCCGCCAATCAAAGTGGTATTTACTTCTGCAGAACGAACGACCACCGCGGGAACTACTTCGGATCTGATCGTTATTGAACTACAAAATGATAACGGGGATGCCACAGCTGCCACATCGGATTTGACCATTTCGCTCTCTTCTTCTGACAGTGAAACCGGTGTTTTCAGAAATCAAAACAACTCGGCAGATCTTGAGGATGATGAGATCACAATTCGGGAAGGAATTAGTTCCATCTCATTTGGATACCAGGACAACACAGCCGGTGAATATACTTTAGGATTAGAAGTACAAAATTCTACGATTACCGATGACGATAATCAAGGAATCACGGTAACCCCGGGCAGCTTCAACGAATTTGTATGGAACCTGAATTTTCCCCAAACCAACGGAATTGCTTTTACAGGTGTCAATACTCTTACCGCCACCGATATCTATAGTAACGTAATCAAGGATTTCGATGCCTCTGAAAACGTAGTTACTATATCCACATCCGGAGATTTATCAGAAGACACGATTTCTGGCTTGAGCGGTGATGAGAACAATGAAATAGACGGAGCGGGCGATTTTACCGATGGAGTCGCAAATCTTACTGATTTGGGATTGACTTACACAGGTGCTGCCGGGTCAGGCCAAATTAAAGCCACAAGCGGAATCGTTAGTGATTCTGAAGATCTGACCATTAACGCGGGCGATTCTGCAAAAATTCTTGTTGAAACAGAAAATAATGGCAGTGGTTCAGTAGTGGGAGAACAAACCATTACCTCCAGGAATTCTATAACTGCGTATGCAATCAGTCGTGACGAATCTGATAACTTTGTTGAATTAGTGATCGATGCAACGTGGGGTCTGAGTTCAGTAACCGATGGTGTTGAAGACGGTGAAGAGGGAGATCTTAATGATAACGGAGACGGTTCCGCTACCTTCACAGGAGCTTTAGTTGGAAGTGCTGTCATAAATGCAGCATCCGGTTCTTTAGACGAAACTCCATCCGGCACTATCACCGTTGAGGCGGGAGATGCTTCCAAGTTAGCTATTGCTACTCAGCCAACCGGCGGGTCAAGCGGGGAAGAGTTGAATCCTCAACCCGTTATCGAAATACAGGACGCGGCCGGGAATGTAATTACGGATGATAATTCTACGGAAGTTGAAGTTTCTATCACTTCTGGAGACGGTGGTACATTGACAGGAACAGAGAAAATTACAGCTACTGCTGGAGAAGTGGAATTTACAGATTTAGTACTGGCCGGTACCGTTGGAGAGAATTATGTGCTTACTTTCAGTGATGTCACAACAGGCAGAGATGAAGGCGATCTGTTAGATGCAGCTAATTCGAATAATGTAACTATAAATGCGGGCGCTCCGGCGAACTTCACCGTTTCAAATCCTGATCCCATCAATCAGGGGGATGAATTACAAGTAAATATAACCGGACTTCAGGACAGTGAAGGAAACACCGTTGCTGATAGAGATTATGATATTGTAGTTGGAGATCAACTGACCGGCGAGGAGTTTACATTAAGTGATGTGACGTTTACATCCGGTACCGCATCCGATGTGCTGGTTCTTGAAAGTGCCACTACGGCTCAACTTTCGGCCGGTGATTTTGAAAATATTTCGTTCACCATTGAAAACGGATCTGATAATGCGGATGTAACCATTCAGCAAACTATAAATGACGGCGAGGGTGTAACACTTACCATTGGGAATGTTACCATCAATCAAGGTGATGCTCTTTTGGCCACCATCGAGAATATTACCGATCTTGCAGGAGATCCATTTTCTGGCACTGCTGATATCGTAATTTCTGCTCTTGATGATTTAGATGGCTACAGCGATGGCAACAAGACTTTCACTGGAGAAACCATCACCAACGGCGAAGTTAAACTCTCGGTTTTATCGGGAACCGAGACAGCTGAACTTGCCTCCCAAAGTAATGTGACGCTAACCGGATCCATCGGACAAGCTTCAGGAGATTTTGATGTTACGATTTCTGCCGTGATTTCCACCTCAAATTCTTCGATTGCGGTTAATCCTGCTTCCGTGCTTGCCAATGGAGAAAGCTATTCAGTGGTAACCATTACGGTAAATGATGTCTCAAGTAATGCTGTAAGTAGACTTTCAGAAACGGATTTTGATCTCTCATTTGAAACCGGCGAAACGTCTTCTGCCGAATTTGGCAACTTTAACGAATCCGGTGGTGGATCAGATTCAGCCAATGGAATTTATACTTTCCGAGCCACTAATGAATCAGTGGAAACTGGAAATGTAACTGTGAGTGTGTATCCGGCCGGGGACAATATTGCTTTAGATGATGAACCCCAAATCGAATTTGCTGAACCGGTTGTGGATACCGGAAATAGTTCAATTTCCGCAAATCCAACAGAATTAACAGCGAATGGAACCGATGCCTCTATGCTTACCCTCACGGTTGCTGATGCGGATGGAGTAGGTATAGATGGATTTATTTTTGGAGATTTTACGTTCACAGGATTGAGCGATGCCGAGCTGGACGAAAATTCATTTGAGTCCACGGAAATCCGGGGCGAATATACGGTTGAACTCACCAATACCACCGCTGAAGATGTTACTATTTCGGCAGAAGTTGGTGGTGAGAATATCGACAATACCGATGAAATCACATTCACTCCCGGACCCGCCGCAAGTATTACTCTTACCGGCGACACCGATGCTCTTGTTTCCGGTTCAAACCGAACCTTAACCGCTACGTTATATGATGCTCAAAATAATGTGGTGTCCATCGGTGATGACAGCGACCTGGAAATTACCTTCACCAAGAATGCCGGTGAAGGATCTGTAAACGGACTTTCTGCTGAAACCGCCAATGAAGGCGTGGCGAGTATCACTTTGGAAGCCGTGCTGGCCGGAAGTGTCACCATTCGGGCCTCCACCCAAACTACGGCGGGTACCGATATTGATGACAATCTCACCTTTGAAATTATTCCAGGTGATGCCGCCAAACTTGTACTCAATCAGGAGCCGGATGAACTCACCAGCACTGAAGTAATTCCCGAAGCCCAGCGACCCATTGTACAACTTCTGGATGCTGCCGGAAATAATGTTGAAGAAGAAAATGTAGAAATTATCGCATCCCTCACACAGGGAGACGGAAACTTATCCGGAGATGAAAGCATAAACACCGGGACAAATGGTCAGGCCGAATTTGCCAATCTTACCATCACCGGAACCGTCGGTGCCAATTATATTCTGACATTTGAGGCTGACAATTTAGACCCAGTTTCTACTCAGGAATTTGATCTCAACACAGGATTAGCTAATCCCACCATAGCCACTCCTGCTGACGACAGTTTTGTAAATAGTGCCGGCGCAGATGAACTCACCGTTTCAGGGGCTTCTGAAGGAGCAATAAACGTACGCATTACTATCACAGATTCCGGTTCAGGGGAAATTGAAGAAATTGTGGCCGTATCGGATGATGATTACACCAACGATTTTGATGTATCGGGATTAGCAGAAGGCCAGCTTGACATTGAAGTTGTTGGAATTGATGGCGGGGATAATGAATCTGCAGCGGTTTCTGTGTCGGTGACTTTAGATCTTACCGCTCCGGTTCTTTTCGTAGAAGAGTTGGTGACCAATAACAATACGCCAACGATAACCGGAACTTCCGATCAGCCGGAGGGAAGTGAAATTTCCATCACCATAAACGGTGAAACATACACCGGAACCACTGATATAGAAGGGGACTGGAGTATTGAGGTTACCGACGAATTGCCTGACGATGAATACACCGTCTCGGCAACAACTTCGGATGAAGCCGGAAATGAAACTTCAGAAAACGGAACCGTTACGGTAGATACAACTCCTCCGACGTTAACGATTAATGATCTGATCACCCATAATACAACGCCTACTCTCACCGGAACGAGCGATGAAATTGGCGGGGAAGTCAGCGTTGCCATAGACGGAGAAACCTACACGGCCACTGTTGACGGCGATGGAAATTGGGAAACAGAAGTAACAGAAGCATTAGCAGAAGGAGATTTTACCCCGGAAGCTTCCATTTCTGATGAAGCCGGAAATACGAATACCGAGCAAGCGGCCATCAGCATAGATACCACCGCTCCAACGGTTGATATTCAAAATGCTCCCGGTACAGTCAACAACACCGATGCCTTTACGGTAACTTTTGAATTTAGTGAAGACGTAACCGGATTTACGTCCGATGATATTTCCATTTCGAACGGTTCCGCATCCAATTTCAATTCCGAAGATGCCACGACGTACACTGCAGATATCACGCCCGATGGAAATGGCGATATCACCATTGATGTAGCCACAGGTGTTGCTTCCGATGAAGCCGGAAATGACAACGAAGTGGCCGATCAGGTTGAGGTGACTTTTGATAATGTTGCACCGGAAATTACCATCAATGATCTACTTACCGCTGATGACACTCCGACCATTACAGGAACAAGTGGTGAAATTGGCGTAACCGTAACCGTTACCATTGACGAGACCGATTACACCACCACCGTAAATAATGACGAAAGCTGGGAAGTGGATGTCACAACTCCATTAACCGATGTCGAATACACTGCCACCGCTTCTATCACGGACGGAGCCGGAAATGAAGCTACTGATACGGCAACCATCACCATAGATACCAATGCACCGGATGGATATGCCGTAACCTGGGATACTGATTCCATCAATTCCGAAAACGAAACAGAAGCCTCCTTTACCATTTCCGATGGAGAAGACGGAGCGGATTATAGCTGGGAAATCAGCGATGGAACAGATGCGTTAATCGGATCAGGAACGCTTGCAGGAACAGAAATTACCATTGATAATCAGGATGTGAGCTTGCTGGATGATGGCACGCTTACCCTAACGGTTGCATTCACCGATGAAGCCGGAAATGAAGGCGGTGAAGTCACCGATCAGGTAACCAAAAATACAGAAGCGCCTCGACTGACGAGCATCGAAAGAGAAACTCCAACCGAAGAAACCACCAATGCGGATGAGCTAACCTTTGCAGTTACTTTTAATGAAGATGTACAAAGCGTTTTTGGGGATGATTTCGAAGTTTCCGGTCTGACGGGAAGTACCATAACCATAGATTCTCTGAATCCTGCCGAATACGAAGTCACTATAAATGGCGGGGATTTAGCTGATTTTGATGGAACAGTTGGACTTTCCCTTATAGAAAATCCTGCAATAAATGATGCGTACGGAAATGCCCTGACCAATACCGACGCAACGGGAACCACCGAAACCTTCACGCTGGATAACACCGCTCCTGAAATTACAGCAATAAGTGTAGTTGGAACTCCTGACGATAACGTCGCTTCGATTGAATATGAAGTGAGTTTCTCAGAAAATATCTCCGGGTTCAATCTTGATGGATTTAGTGTCGAAACTACAAGTGGAAATGCAACCGGTGATTTAGATGGATTTACCGGTGAGGATGATACATATACAGTAACGTTGAATAATGTGGATGGCGTAGGTGAACTTCGATTAGATTTTGCCCACGCTGATGACACCGAAATCACCGATCTCGCTGCAAATGCCATTGCCGAAGATTATACAGGAGACGATACCCATTCAGCAAATATTATTGGAGACATTGATCTTGCTAATTCATCTGTATCCGTTGATCCTGATGAACTTTCTGCGGGAGCGACATCAACCATTACAACAATTCTGCGGGACGGAAATAATAATTCCATAACCGGGATATCGGAAGCTGATTTTACTTTTGGCTTAACGGGTTCTTCATCTTTTGTAAATGAAAGTTTCTCTGAAGCGAGTGACGGCGGATATGTAATTGAAGTTACTAATGAAGTGGCTGAGGAAATCACCACAACAGTAAGTGTGGATGAAGGAGAAGCTGAAGAAACCGAGGTTGGATCGGATTCAATTACGTTTACACCTGCGGCTGCTAATGCAGAAAATACAACAATCGCAGCGGCACCGGAAGAAATTACAGCCGATGGAACGGATGAGTCTACTGTTACCATTACCGTTCGTGATGAATTCAGCAATATTCGTACAGACGGGGGGGATGATCTGTTTATTGCAACAACCCACGGCAATCTGTCGGCAATTACCGATAATAATGATGGAACCTATACGGTGTTATTGACCGGAGCAACAATGGGTGATGTTACCCTTACCGGATATTTAGGAAATGATGAAAATGGAACAGAATTTGGAACCGCTAATGTCACCTTAATTTCCGGTCCTGCTGCTGAATTAGCATTTGTAGAACAGCCTACTGACGCAACCGCCGGAGATGTGATTAGTCCTTCGATGACGGTTCAGCTTTTTGATGCAAACGACAACGAAGTAACTGTCGATGACGTAGAGATCACCCTGACTATTTCTGATGGAGCAACTTTGGTTGGAACCGAGACTCAATCGACGGTAAACGGCGTTGCTACATTTGACGATCTGTATGTAATTGAATCAGGAATGGGTTATTCCTTTACCGCTTCATCTGATGGGTTAGACAGCGATGAAAGTGATTCATTTGATATTACTCGTCGGGCGATTACCATTACCGCACAAAATGATCAAGTCAAAACCTATGGCGATGATGATCCCATTTTTGACTACGAAGTTACAACCGGCGATTTGATTACCGATGTTGATTTGGTCGGTGAACTTTCCCGGACAACAGGAGAAGGTGTGGGTGATTATACCATCACGCAGGGAACAGTGGATAATGGTAATAATTCCAGCTACAATATTACCTTTGTTGACGATGATTTTACCATCACTCCAAAAGAACTCACCATTGATGGAGCAGTTGTACAACAAAAAGTTTATGATGGCTCAAACGATGCTGTGATAGAAGACGCTACACTTGTTGGTGTAAATGAAGATGATGACGTAACTCTTGCTGATTTCACAGGTACTTTTGCCCAAAGTGGTGTTGGAACTGATATTGAAGTGACGCCATCATTTACGTTTACCGGTGATGATGTTGAAAACTATACGCTAACTCAGCCAACGGGTCTTACCGCAGATATCACCAAAGCCACACCAGATGTGGCAACATGGCCATCGGCATCCGGTATTATATATGGAGAAACACTTTCCGACTCTGAATTAACCGGAGGATCTGCAGACGTTGGAGGAGAATTTACGTTTGTTGATGGAAATATTCAGCCTGAAAATACAGGAACCTATACCACTGATATTCTCTTCACCCCCACTAATTCAGACAACTATTCAACGGTTGAAGGAACAGATGTCACGGATGTAGAGGTGGATCAAAAAGCGATAGCAATCTCCGTAAACAACGCCTCTCGTGCGGCTGATGAAGGAGATCCGGAATTTAGTTTGACAGACTTTTCCTCAGAACTCGCTAATGGGGATGATCAATCAGACGTTATTGGAACAGATGCTACATTCACCTTAGCATCAACGGACGGAGATTCTCCAACCGGAGTATACGAGGATGAAATTGATGTAGATCCAACTTCGATTGATGGCGGAAAAGTGGCGAACTACGATGTTACAGTTAATGCCGGAGACCTAACCATTACTCCGGCTTCGCTTGCAGAATTTGAAGTGACAGGAATTTCTGATCCGACACAGGCAGGCGATGAAAACGATGTAACAATCACGGCCATTGATACGGAAGGGAACATCAAAACCGATTATCCCGGAACGATTACGTTTAGCTCCAGTGATGAGGCTGCTGATCTTCCGGCTGATTATACATTTACCGAAGGTGATGAGGGAGTGATCACTTTAACAGGTGGCGTGGCTTTAAAAACCGCTGGCGAACAATGGGTAGAGGTTGAAGATAATGATGACGATACAAAAACAGGCCGTCAGGAAGAGATCACTGTAACCCCGGACGATGCCAGCCAAATTGCCATTTCTACAATTGGCGAGCAGACCGTTGGCATAGCGTTTGGAACTACTTTTACCATTCAGGATGAATTTGAAAATACCGTAACGGATTTTGTCGGTGAAATTGATGTCGATGTAGCGTTTGATACAATCACACCAAATACGTTTACATTTGTAAGCGGTGATAATGGCGAAAGAACTACTGGGTTTACATTAGGTGAAGCCGGAGACATGCAGCGAATCAGCGCCGAATTTAGTGATGATGCGTCCGTAACCGGCCAGAGCAATAACTTTGATGTAGTACCGGGTAAAGGTGCTCTATTGGTGATTACCACACAGCCCGAAGGTGGCACAAGCGGTTCAGAACTTCCCACACAGCCGGTGGTTGAGATTCGGGATATTGGGAATAACCTGGTATCAACTGATGACGAAACGGATGTAACGGTCTCCATTTACTCCGGTGAAAACGGAACCCTTGAAGGAACGAAAACCGTCACAGCCACCGGAGGAGCAGTTACCTATAGTGATTTAACACTGGCCGGTTTGGTGGAGGAAGATTACGTATTGCGCTTTACCTCACCTGGTTTGGTTGAAATCAAAACCTACGATTTTAACTCTCTGTCAGCTGGCAACCTTGCCGGACAAGATAACTGGCAGCTGAATACCGGTTCAGATGGGAGAAGCTCAACAATTGAAACAAATGGGGCGGATGGAACACTTTGGACACGGTTTACCCAAAGTGGAAGTGGAGTCCACACTGTTGTATCGCGGGTAAATGACGAAGCTTTTGCGTTTACAAATTTAGATGGATCTGATACGAAAGCTGTTTTCCAGGCGGATGTTTATGTTGGTTTTTGGGGAATGGAAGTATGGACGGGGTACGATCAGAATGAGAATGGGACTATTTATGGCGCAGAACGGGGGCCAGGCTTTACAGTTGGAAGTAATGGAAGTGAAATTGGAATTTTAGCTCCCGGTGGGAATGAAGTACTAGGTGGTTATGCTGGATTTTCCCGTGATGATTGGCTCACGCTAAAGTTGGAAATAGATCTCCTTGCAAATGATGGCGAGGGTGAAGGAACTTTATATATCCAAAATTTAACGGAGGGGGCCACCGAATTTGAGGTTGTTTCCGGACTGGAGGATATAAATTTAGGATTGGATCAATCTGCTTCGGACGGTAGAAACTTTACCCGTTGGAATGGAATTGACTTTGACATGAGTGGTGCAACTCACGGGCTAAATAACATCTCTCTGGGCAAAGAATCGAACATAAGATCTAATGATGTAAATGTTACGGCGGGCCCTGCAGAACAAATTGCCATGGAAACAGAGCCCGAAACATCTACTTCTGGCGAAAATATTTCCGGCCCTCCGGCAGTTGTTGTAACTGATGCGAAAGGAAATAAAGTTGAAGGTGTGGATATTTCCGTTGGCTTGAACAAAAACTTGTTTTCAGCAGGAACCACTACCCAATCATCGGGCGCAAATGGCATTGCTATATTTGATGATCTCCAAATTGATGAAGTAGACACCGATTATATTTTAGAATTTAATGCTGATGCTACAGGAGTAGATAATGTGGTTTCAAACAACTTTGCTGTTCAGGCAGGGACAGCCACACAACTGGCCTTTGCAGAACAACCTACTGATGTAACTGCCGGGGATGTGATGGATCCATCCATGACAGTTCAGCTTCTGGATACAACCGGTAATGAAGTAACTGCCAGTGATGTTGAAATCACTCTGTCTATTTCTGATGAGGCAACGTTGGTTGGAACTGAAACTCAGTCAACCGTGAATGGAATTGCTACGTTTGATGATCTGTATGTAGTTGAATCAGGAACAGAATATGTTCTCACCGCTTCATCAGGTGAGCTGGATAGTGATGAAAGTAACTTATTTGATGTTACTCGTCGGGCAATTACCATCACAGCGAACAATCAAACCAAAGTCTATGGTAATGATGACCCAACCTTTGGCTATGACGTTACAACCGGCGATTTGATTGAAGATGTAGACCTGACCGGCGAACTCTCACGATCCACAGGAGACGATGTAAATGTGTATGACATCACACAAAACAACCTGACAAACGAAAATAACCCAAGTTACGATATCACCTTCGTTGACGGGGAGTTAACTATCACTCCAAAAGATTTAACGCTAAGTGCATTCAGCGCAGATTCCAAAGAGTATGATGGAACAACAGATGTTTTTGGAGCTGAATTTGATGATAATCGTATCAATGAAGATGATCTGGATTTCGATTATGATGTGGAATATGTGGATGAGAATGTTGACACAGATAAGGAGATTAATTTTACAAATATTGTAATTTCGGGCGGCGATGATGCTGACAATTACACAATTGTAACGACATCCGGAACTACTACAGCCGATATAACGAGTATTGATTTAAATATTACGGAATTGCCGGTTGCATCAAATATTGTTTATGGCCAGAACCTATCATCCTCAACCTTAACCGGTGGAGAAAGTGATGTGGCGGGAACGTTTTCTTTTGATGATGAAACCATCACCCCAACATCTGCCGACACCTTTACCGCGGATGTGATCTTCACGCCCAACGATACTGAAAACTATAATTCTGTGATCAAACAGGTGGACGTAGAAGTGACGCCGAAAGAGTTGACGGTTGCCGATGCCGATGCGGTAGATAAATCGTACGACGGAAATACCGACGCTGAAATTTCAGGGGCAGCACTCCAGGGAGTAATCAACGACGATGACGTATCTCTTGCCGATTTTGAAGGCACGTTTGCCCAAAGCGAAGTGGGAATCGATATCGAAGTAACAACTTCGATGACCATCACAGGAAATGATATTGAAAACTATACGCTGGCTCAGCCTGAAGGTTTAACGGCCGATATTAACAATGCAGATTTAGACATCACCGAGTTGCCGGCCGCATCAGATATAGTGTATGGTCAGAGCCTGGCATCGTCGATCTTGACCGGTGGAGAAAGCGATGTGGACGGAACGTTTGCGTTTGCTGATGAATCCATCACCCCAACATCTGTCGAAACCTATACCGCGGATGTGATCTTCACGCCCAACGATACTGAAAACTATAATTCTGTGACCGATCAGGTAGATGTTGAAGTGGCGCCGAAAGAACTGATTGTAGAAAATGCAGAGGCTCAAAACAGAGAGTATGATGGAACCGATATTGCTGAACTTAGCAGTGCCACTTTGGAAGGTTTGATTGGCGATGATGATGTATCTCTTGCTGATTTTGGGCAAGGCGAATTTGTCCAAAGCGAAGTGGGAACCGATATCGACGTAACAACCTCCATGTCGATTACGGGTAATGATGCTGGAAACTATACACTCACTCAACCAACGAATTTATCAGCCGACATTACAAAACGAACCATAACTCTTACGGGTAGTTTTGGTGTTGCCGATAAGCCTTATGACGAAAACACATCTGCCACAATTACCGATGACAATATTGAGCTTGAAAATACAGTTACAGGCGAAACATTGACGTTGAGTCTTGTGGCGGAATTTGCCACAGAAGAGGTGGGTGAAAATATAGAAGTGACCTTGACCATTGATACCGAATTAGAAGGAATAACTGCCGATAATTACGAACTCGATTTGACCAATGCACCGACAACAACGGCAGAGATTACCTCCGCTTCAGCAGAAGCCATTTCAATAGTTACTCAACCGGTAAATACGATTGCGGGTGAATCTATTGAGCCGTCAGTGAAAATTGTTGATTTTGCAGACAATCCTGTAGAGGGCGTAATTGTTGAAGTATCGCTGAACAAAGCAGAGTTTACCGAAGATAGTACCTTGGAAGTTGTAACCGAGCAGGATGGGATTGCTGATTTTGATAACCTGATAATTACTTTGGCTGATATAGGTTATGAGCTGACGTTTAGCGTAAATGGCCTTACGGCAATAACGTCAACTGCATTTGATGTTTCTGCAGCTGGTGTCGATTTAACGAATGCAGGAACCGTTTTGGAAGTTATTACAAATAATGTAGTAGCTGATGGAAATGAAGAAGCTGAAGTTCGTGCAACGCTACTGGATGCATTTGATAATCCGGTTTTGGGTGAAGATGTTGAGTTTTCGGTAACCGGTAATGCTGACCTTGTTGATGCCTCTGGAAATACAGATGCCGAAGGACGATTTGTCACAGCTTTGACCAACAAGACTACTGAAAATGTAGATGTAACGGCCGTTTATGGAGCTGGAAATAATTCGATAGAAAATGGAAGCCCGGCAGCAATTATATTTGTAACCGGTGCAATTTCTGCGGCTGAGTCAAGCGTATCAGCTGATCCCGAAAATTTACCTGCCGGAGAGAATTCCACTGTAACCATTTCTCTTTTAGATAATAATTCAAATCCGGTTGCCGGCTTAGAAGAATCCGATTTTGATTTAGACTTTGGAGACAGCAGTGCTGAAGTTATTGAAAATTCATTTGTAGCAGATGAGGAAGAGTACACTTTTGAAGTGACAAATAAGACCGCTGAGGAAGTGTCAATTTCAGTTGTTGCCGATGACGTTTCATTGGATGATCAACCTGAAGTTACCTTCAATAATACCGGCGCTTTTGCCGATAACTCTGAAATTTCCGCTGATCCGACAACACTAACCGTGGGGGAGGAATCCATCGTAACGGTAACTTTGCGTGATGAATTTAGCAATGCAGTGAGCGGTGTGACCAACTTTGATATCAACCCGAATGGCGATGCAACGATCAGTGAAGAAATCACAGAAGATGCTGAGGAATCCGGTACATATAGATTTACCATCACCAATAATACGGCCGAAGAAATTGACGTGAATGTTGCTGCTGATGAGGTGGAGATTGGTGAGTCAGCCATTGAATTCTTATCCGGTGCACTTTCTTCTTCCCAATCAAGTGTAACAGTAGATCCCAATAGCGTAACCACAGGACAAAACTCAACGATTACAATCATCCTGCGAGATGCGGACGAAAATCGAATTGTAGACATAAGTGAAGACGAATTTGAATTCTCACTGGACGAAACCGATGCGTTGATTGTTGAGGATTCTTTTGAAGAAAATGAAAATGGTGAATACACTTTCGAACTAACGAATGAAACGACAGAAATTGTAACGGTTACGGCAACTGTAATGGAAATAAACCTTGATGATAAACCCGAAATTACCTTTGCTTCTGATACTCCTTTGGCTGAAAATTCATCGGCAGACGTTCCCAACGGAACTCCCGGTGAAGAAACCATTATTACCATTACTGTTCTTGATCAGTTCGAAAACCCCGTAATTGGAGTGGCTGATATATTGGGATTATCTATTGAGGGAGTAAACGATGAAGCAGAGTTTAGCGAAATCGTAGATAATGAGGATGGAACCTATACGGTATCGTACAATCCTGAAAAAGCAGGAACCGATCAAGTAACCATTGAACTGGACGGGACGGAGATAAATGACAGCCCATACACCAGCGAGGTTCAGGCAACCAGTGTAGATTCGATGAAACTTATTTCCGGCAATGAGCAGGAAGGGCGGGCCGGGAATCAGCTATCTGACTCATTGGTCGTACAATTGCTGGATGAATTTGAAAATCCTGTTGCGGGTCAAACGGTGAGTTTCAGCATCACGCCTTCACCTTCCGATACCGATTCTTACGAACTATCCGCCGAAACATCAGATACGGATGAAGAAGGATTTGCATCAACAAAAGTAACATTGGGTGACCTGCCCGGATCGTATGTCGTTTTGGCCGAATTTGATGAATTAGAAGTAGAATTTGAGCTGAGCGCAACCACAGATATTGCGTCGAAAATAGAGCTCATTTCAGGGGATGATCAAACCCAGCCAACCAGAAGTGTTCTTGATGATTCACTGGTGGTTCAGGTGCTTGATCGATTCGATAATCCGGTAAATAATATTCCTGTTTATTTCACATTTAACAGCACTCCGGAGGATGCAATTGATCAGTCAATGAATCCTGATACGGTTTCAACCACATCCGATGGTTTTGCAAATACTTCGGTTCGACTGGGTTCTGCTGATGGAGATTATTTTGTTAAAGCAGCTGTGGAAAATGATCAGGCAGATCCCGTTCTATTTACGATGGATGCCACATTTACAGCTCCAAATCCTACGCTTATTGATACAGTAAACACAGTGGTATTCAATGGCGGACTTAATTCCTACATGTACGCAGAGTTTGATGAAAGTCTCGATCAAACCGGATTTACCTACGAAACCTGGATACTGCCAAATTCTCTTGATTCTGATGGGTATATATCAAAACGATGGGATGATGATGACGCTTCCAACAGTCAATACAGGTTTCGAATTGTAGGCAATCAGCTGACGGTTGAGTTAATAGATGCAGAGGGTGAAGTTTATTCAGTTGAGATTGATGACTTCTTCAGAGTTGGGGCTGATGATAATGAGAATAACTTTATGGCTGCTTCAGTAGCGAAATTGAACAATGAAACGGCTGAAAATATTGATTTTTCATGGACACACTTTGCGGTGGTTGCAGATCCTGCCGGAGAAACCATTAGTATTTACAGAGACGGATTTGAAATTGAAAGACGTCAGCTAAATAATGAACTGCAATCATCCGATCAGCGAATGGAAGTGGGCCGCGGTTTTGACGGTGAAGTTCATGAGGTTCGTTTGTGGAGTATACCTAAAACTCCCCGGGAAATTCAGGCATTTAAAGATCTGATTTTGACCGGAGAGGAAGAAAATTTGGTACTCTACCACTCTTTTGATGAGGAAAATGAAGAGGTGTCTCCCGATGCTACCAACTTTTCGAACGATTTTTACTTTACAGATGATGTTACCCGAAATCGAAGCCTGAGAAATGTAACCCGGGTGACGGTAAATCAGGATTCAGATTTTGCGGTTCGTTTAGCGGCACTGGATGCAACCGGAGGAACGGTCGATGCTGAAGTAACAGAGCTTCCTGAAAACGGCCAGCTGTTTCAGCTTGATGGAGCTATTCAGCCTACAGACGAAATTACAGAGAAGAAAACTACACTCACAGATCAATTCAATCGGTCTTTGTATGTACCTGAAAGAGATTTTGCAGGTGTAGACAGCATTCGATACAGGATGTATGATCAGTATGGAAACTTTTCTACGGCTACGCTAATATTTGAGGTGCTGGAAGTGAATCGGCCGCCGATGGTCGATCCGGTAATTTCGAAGGTGCAATTTCCACAAAGGGAAGTATTTGAAGTTCAGCTTGATACGGTTGTAACGGATAATGTTTATTCACCCGAAGAAATGGATTGGGAAATTAGGTTCACAGATGATCGTTTTGATTGGAATATTTCATCAGATGGTGTAGAAAAGGAGCTGAACAAAGAACAAGCTACGAAGGAAGAGTGGGAACGTTGGAAGAAAGAGCGGATATTAATTAATGACAGAAAACCGTTAAATAATCAGCGATCAGGAGAAAGAACAGAATTAGGCTCAAATCCAGAAGTCTTTAGGGCCGATCAACCGGTAGCTGAAAATGAAATAGATCAGTTTGAAGACTTTTTAGATGGTCAGGGAATGGGTACGGATAATCTATCTCCTGATCAAATCAAAGAATTACTGGATGAGCTGAATATGGCTAATGAAGAAGAGCAGCGCCTGATTGTTGAGTATAACGAAACAGAACGATTGTTACGATTTACCACAACGCCACTTTTTTATGATGAAGACATTTCTATGCAAGTAACTGCAACGGATCCCGAAGGATTGCATGGAAGACGCGATTTGTTGGTTACGGTTGATTACAGAAATGATCCGCCGACTGATGTCTCTCTTCTTTTCCCTGCAAACCTTGATTCTGTACATGCAAATACAGTACAATTTGAATGGTCCGAATCTACATCAATAGAAGAGGACGATATTTTTTACACGTTGATTATTGAACGACAAGATGGAGAGCAACTACTCATCGAAGAGCTGACCGATACAACTTATGCTTTTACTGAGAAGAGTGATTTCTTTATCGAGGATTTCAATTACGACTGGCATGTAATTGCAACAGATAAAATCGACGAAACCAGAAGTGTAGATGATTTCAACTTCTTAACCATTCAAAGTGTACCATTTGTGTACTCGTTGCAAAACAACTATCCAAACCCCTTCAACCCAACTACAAAAGTTGAGTATTGGATTCCGGTTCGGTCTGATGTCCGTTTAGAAATTTATGATGTCATAGGGCGACGTGTTCAGGTTCTTGTTAATGAAACGGGAGTTACACCGGGAACCTATACCGCCGATTTTAATGGAAGAGGCCTGGCAAGTGGGGTTTATTTCTACCGGCTGACAGCACAAGGAGAGAACGGAAGTCAGTTTCATCGCGTTAAACAAATGACTCTCATAAAATAAATGTGGGAGTCAAGCTTCACAAAAGCGCTTACATTGTGTAACCAATGCTATAGAGCTATAGTTTGCTTTTTTAAATGGATAGAGTGCATTTAATCCGTTATTTTAAATAGAATAAAAGAAAGCTGCATAAAGGCAGGTAATTGAAATAGAAAAAGGAAAACGATAGAGTTATGGCTAAAGTAAAAGTCGGAATTAATGGATTCGGTCGCATTGGAAGATTGGTGATGCGGTCTATTTTAAAATATCAGAGTGATGAGATTGAAGTTGTAGGAATTAACGACTTGACAGATTCTGCTACATTGGCACATCTTTTTAAGTACGATTCTGTACATGGCACGTTTGATGGAGACGTAAAAGCAGAAGGAGATAACCTGGTAATTGACGGACATAAGATTGGGATTACATCAGAAAGAGATCCGGCTAAACTAAACTGGGACAAGCGCGGAGCTGAAGTGATTGTAGAATCAACCGGATTTTTCCGTGATGATAAAAGTGCCGGAAAACACATTGAAGCAGGTGCCAAAAAAGTAATTATTTCTGCACCGGGAAGCGGTGATGTACAAACGATTGTACTTGGCGTAAACGATAACGAGCTTGATAAAAGCAATAACATTTTCTCCAACGCAAGTTGTACCACAAACTGCCTGGCTCCAATGGCTAAGGTTTTGGATGATGCATTTGGACTGAAGCAAGGATTTATGACCACCATTCACGCCTATACCGGTGATCAGGCAATCGTTGACGGGCCGCACAAGGATCTGAGAAGAGCCCGCGCAGCCGCAGCGAATATTGTACCGACAACCACAGGCGCAGCTGCCGCAGTAGGTCTTGTACTTCCTCACCTTGATGGTAAACTGGACGGCGGAGCTGTTCGTGTTCCTGTACCGGACGGATCATTAACAGACTTTACTGCCGTAGTTAATAAAGAAGTCACCGAGCAAGAAGTGCTTGATGCTTTCAAAAAAGCTGCTGCTGGTGAACTTAAAGGAATCCTTGAGTACAGCGAGCAGGAACTGGTTTCTTCCGATATTATCGGAAATCCACACTCATGCATCTTTGACAGTAAAATGACGAAGGTTGATGGAAATGTGGTTAAAATTATTGGCTGGTATGATAACGAAGCAGGATATTCTGCACGTACCGCTGAGTTAGTAACAAAGGTTATTTAAAACATTTGTCTACTCACTTAAGAATAGTAAAGCCCGACTTGAGAAATCAAGCCGGGTTTTTTTATGGCTTTAAGAATCGCAGTGGTTTGGAGTGATGGATTTTCACATCTTCTTCTCTAACCTAAGTCGATTTATAACAATGAGGTCATCCTGTCCCGAAATTCTTCGGAATCATGATCTCCCAACTTTGATAAGGACAGGAGATGCCGTCCCGAAGGATTTCGGGACGGTATGATGCATAAAAGTCGAGCTCAGGCTTAAAACAAAAAGTTCATGTAAAAAAGATGCTTACATTCACCAAATGCGCAATTCTGTTAATTATAACGATTCTTTTAGTTATGCCTGCAAATGCACAATCAACCCTGTCTGAACAAAACCGAAATGAAATTGATGATTATTTCAATCAACAACTGAATGAAAATGAAGTGGTTGGAGGTGCTTTACTTCTTTTAGAAGGAGATGAAGTTGAGTTTAACAGTTATCAAGGATTTGCAGATTTGAGTGAGCAACGGAAAATCGATCAGCATACGATTTTCCACTGGGCTTCTATCACCAAAACGTTGACTGCCATTGGGGTAATGCAGCTGCGCGACCAAGGCCTTCTTACGCTTGATGATTCTCTGACGGACTATTTACCTGAATTGAGGGAAATTCATAATCCATTTGGAAGCATGGATGACCTGACCATACGCATGGCGTTAAACCACTCTACAGGGTTACGAAATGCAACCTGGCCCTGGGGCGGAAATGAAGACTGGCATCCGTTTGAGCCCACCGAATGGGGCCAGCTTGTGGCAATGTTTCCCTACACAAAAGTAGAATTTGAGCCGGGAAGCCGCCACAGCTATTCCAACCCCGCAATAATTTTCCTGGGAAAAATTATTGAACAGCTTTCAGGTGAATCGTGGGAGGTTTATACAGATAAAAATATATTGAAGCCACTGGAGATGCACCGTTCCTATTTCAATCACACTCCTAAACATCTGCTCCCTTACAGGGTTAACAGCTATCAGATAAAAGATGGGCAACCTGAACCGAGGGGACACGATTTTCACGCAGGAATCACAACTTCCAACGGAGGATTGAATGCACCTTTGACCGATATGATCAAATACCTGAAATTTTTACTGGATCAAACAAACGAAAAGCAAAAGGTGCTAAAACGTTCTTCGCTCGAAGAGTTGTGGGAAATTGAACTCCCGATTGAAGAGGCGAATGGAATAAAATCATCGGTTGGGCTCTCCTTTTTTATTGAGGAGTTTGAGGGAATGAGGGTCATTGGTCACACAGGTACCCAATGGTCAAATTATTCATGGTTTTATATTCATCCTGAATCGCGAACAGCAGCGATCTCCGTAACCAATACCGATGGAAAGTATAATATGCACGATTTTAGAAGGGAGATGAGCCAATTTATATTTAAAAACTTTTTCACACTGTATAAATAAGACCATCACCAATAATTTAATCACTGTGCAAAAAATCCTTCAAAAATTTTATTTACTTGTTCTTCTAACCCTAATTCCATTTTCTATTCTCGCCCAATCTATATCCATTGACCGGGTTGAACCCGAAAACTGGTGGATTGGTTTTCAGGAGCCCGATGTGCAGGTGCTGGTTTATGGCGAAAATATTCAGTCCGCAAAAGTATCTGTGGATCATCCGGGCGTTACACTCGAACGCACTACGCTGGTTGAAAATCCCAACTACCAGTTTCTAACGTTGCGGATTCATGATCAGGCTGAAGCAGGAATTGTTCAAATAGATTTCGAACGGGGAGATGATACTCATACCGTTGATTATGAAATTCTGGAACGAAGCACAGAAACCAACCGAAATCGGGGATTTGATTCCTCTGATTTGATCTACCTGCTCATGCCCGACCGATTTGCAAATGGTGATCCATCCAATGACACTGTTGATGGAATGTTGGAAGGAGTAGATCGCAGTGATCCCGATGCACGTCACGGCGGCGACATTCAGGGGGTGATTGATAACCTGGATTATCTTGACGATCTCGGAATGACTGCCGTCTGGTTCACTCCGGTTTTTGAAAACGACATGCCGCGCGACTATGGAGCCTATCACGGATACGCCGCCACCGATATGTACCGTGTTGACCGCCGGTTTGGTACCAACGAAAAATATCTTGAGCTGATTGATGAAGCCCACGATCGCGACATGAAAGTGATTATGGATATGATTCACAATCACGTGGGGCTTGAGCACTGGTTCATCAAAGATATGCCAACCTCAGACTGGACACACGACCTGGACGAACAGGGCACCACCAACTACCGAACCTCCACGGTGATGGATCCGTACGCTTCCGAATCCGATTTCGATGCCACTGTGAAAGGCTGGTTTGTGACCAATATGCCCGATCTGGATCAGCGAAATGAGCTGGTGGCAAACTACCTCATCCAAAATACGCTGTGGTGGATCGAATATTCCGGCATCGACGGCATTCGTATGGATACGCATCCATATCCTTATAAAAAATATATGGCGGAGTGGTCAAAACGGGTGCTTGATGAATTTCCGGACTTCAACATGGTGGGAGAGGCGTGGATGCCCAACACACCTTCCACCGCCTATTGGCAGACCGGTTTCCCGAGTCCGGACGGGTACGAAAGCTACCTGCCCAGCGTGACCGATTTTCCGCTTTACAGCGCTATTACCCGCGGCTTGAATGAAGAACCCGGCTGGGACACAGGAATTTCCCGTCTCTATTTTACCCTCAGTCAGGATTTTCTGTTTCCGGATGCCAACATGAACGTCATCTTTCCGGGCAACCACGACCTTGACCGAATCTTCAGCGTGATGGGTGAACACGTTGGTAAGTTTAAACTCGCCAACACTTTTGTGATGACCACCCGCGGAATTCCCCAGCTGTATTATGGCGACGAAATTTTAATGGCGGGAGCCGGTCCGGACGGCATCAAACGAAAAGATTTCCCGGGCGGCTGGGCTGAAGACCCCATTAACGCATTTACCGAAGAGGGGCGGATGAATCTCGCTGACGAAACCGGGTTTCCCGTTGTGGATGCCCACCAATTTATGACAACCCTCGCCAACTGGCGAATGGACAAAGATGTGGTTCACAACGGAAAGCTCACGCACTTTGTCCCCGAAAATAACATATACGTTTACTTTCGCCACAACAGCGAAGAGAAGGTGATGATTGTACTGAATGCCAACGCAGAGGAGCAAACACTGGACCTGGACCGCTACTCAGAACTACTAAACGGATACACCGGCGGCTACGAAATCATCACCGGAAAAACCCTCCACCTGGGAGAAACCCTGAACGCATCCGGCTACCAGCCAATGGTTATTGAGTTGGAGTGAGGGTAATATTTATGAGCTACCCTGATTTTTATCGATGTTTTATTCAGACTTTTTGATTTTGCCGATAAATACATGTCCATTGCACTTAACACCCGTCAGTCTAAAAGCTAAATCTCATTTCTTTTGTTATATTGGACTAAGTAATTACATGTCAGAACTATGAATGACCTCGAAAACATAAAAAATAGAATCAAGCCGATTCTTAAAAAGTACGGCATTAAAAAAGCTGGAATTTTTGGATCATCTGCAAGAGGTGAATCTGTAGTAAATGATCTCGACCTGCTCGTGAAAATCGATCGTAAAATAAGTTTATTGAATTTCATAGGTATTCAACAGGAATTGGAAGACGAATTGAATATAAAGGTTGATCTCGTTGAATATGATGCGATTAAACCTGCTTTAAAGGATGATATCCTGAGGGAAGAAGAACCTGTGCTATGAGCAAGCGAAAACCTGACGTTTATCTTCAGGATATTTTGGAGAGTATCGGCCATATACAGCGTTTTCTTGAGGGTGTTTCGGAGGATGAGTTTTATAAAAATGTTGAGAAACAAGATGCTGTGCTTCGGAGGTTGGAAATTATCGGAGAAGCTGTAAAACATCTGCCTGAAGAAATTCGAGAAAAATATCCTGATGTCCCATGGCGTCAGATAGCTGGCATGAGAGATATCCTCATTCATGGGTATTTTGGTGTGACTCTGGATATGATCTGGGTGGTTACCACAGAAGATATTCTTGATCTTAAAGAAAAAGTTGAAGAGATCATTGAAACAAATCAATAAACCGGTTGGCCGTTACGCTCACTCTCCCTAATAATTGTCAGTATAATGGTTTGGGTACATCAGGCTACGGGGTTTTAAACCTTATCAACCCTTAATAACGTACGTCAGGATATCGATTATCTGAGCCGGGGTTTCACAAACAGAAAGGGCAGCGGCATCCACTTCTTTCAGCGCATGTGTATGTTCGGGTGGATGCATGATGATCAGCTTTTTCCCCAACGCTACAGCATACCCGGCATCGAAAGCGGCGTTCCATTGTCTGTATTTTTCGCCAAACTTTACAACCACAATATCGGCGTCCTCAATATGGGTTCGCGTTCGGATGGCGTTCAGCTGGGCACCCTTGCGGTCTTTCCAGAAGTCTTTCTTTTCCGGTCCAAAAATATCCACACCGCAATTGTCGCTTGCGGGATGATCCGTCACCGGAGCGGTGCAGTGCACCGGCAGATCCAGGGATTTAATTTCTCGTTTAATTTCGTCTCTCCAGTCGGAGTGAATTTCGCCCGACAAATATATTTTCCAGGTTTTCATTTGCGATGTTTTCAGGTTAAAAATGGGTTTCTGCTTCTTTACCTTAAATTATCAAAAATAATCATTTGATGATGGGTGATTCAAAGACCTTGGAGGTTTTGGAAAACCTCCAAGGTCTCAAAGGAAGCAACCTGACATATGAGCACCTACTGGATCTGTCAGCGTTGGGATAAGTATGAAATATGGTATGTCTATTGTATGCTGTATGAAGTAATGGATCCAGACTGAAATAAGGAGTAGAGCTGAGTTCCAGAGTTGAACAAACATACCATATTTGGGTTGTGACCAACGCTGTCAGAAACCCGGAAAGCTCCCGAGGATCGGGACCAGGAAAACACTGACACCGGGAATGCTGACAGGTCTCAACGATTGAGAGTAGAGCAGCCGACTCTGGCAGGAGCTCACTCCGTTCGCACTCTGACACCTTAACCCAGCGCCTGCTCCACATCACCAATAATGTCGTTGGCATTTTCGAGTCCTACAGCAATACGAATCAGTCCCGGTGAAATACCTACGGATTCACGTTCTTCTTCTGTGAGTTTAGAATGTGTTGTGGAAGCCGGATGAGTAACAATGGTTCGGGTATCGCCCAGGTTGGCTGACCTTGAAAGCATCTCCGTTTTATCGATAAAGTTCTTCGCCTTCTCAAATCCACCGTCAATTTCAAAACAAACCACTCCGCCACCCTGATCCATCTGTTTTTTGGCCAGCTCTAACTGGGGGTGATCTTTATGAAACGGGTATTTCACATAGTTCACGTTTTTGTGATCACCTAAAAATTCTGCCAGCGCAAGGGCATTTGTGCAGTGACGATCCATCCGAACCGGCAGCGTTTCCAGACTTTTGCTAAACAACCACGCGTTAAAAGGGGAGAGGGCGGGCCCGGTATGACGGGTGAAAAACTGAATCTCTTCCATATATTTTTCACTGCCCACAATCACACCGCCAATGGCACGGCCTTGTCCATCAATAAACTTTGTTGCGGAATGCTGAACCAGATCAGCCCCAAACTCGATTGGCCGTTGTAGGTAGGGAGTGGCAAAACAGTTGTCTACCACAAAAATGAGGTTGTGTGCTTTCGCCAGCTTTCCGGACCATTCCAAATCGATCAGGTCGAGTCCGGGATTGGAGGGCGTTTCCAAAAACAACATTTTCGTATTTGGTTTGATGAGTGATTCCCATTCTTCAGGCGAGCTCGTATCTCCGTACGTAAACGTAATTCCCCACCGGGGCAATAACTGACTTAATATCTGGTGCGAAGAACCAAAAAGCGATCTCGATGCTAACACGTGATCTCCCTGTTGAAGGAGTCCACCCAAACAGCCAAAAACACCTGCCATTCCCGAGGCTGTAGCAACGCCCGTTTCAGCGCCTTCGAGCTTGCACATTTTCGAAATAAATTCATCCGTATTGGGATTGGAGTAGCGGCTATACACATTTCCCTCAATCTCCTTGGCAAACATTGCGCGGGCATGTTCAGCAGACTCAAACGTAAAACTCGAGGTCATATAGAGCGGTGTGGAATGCTCACGCTCCCCAGTCGTTGGCGTTTGAGTTCTAATGGCGTCGGTCTCGAAATGCTTTTTTTTACTCATTATATTGGTGTTCTATTAAGGGAGTATAAGATCCCTCCTTGAGGAGGGTGGCCTGCCGGGATTTTTCGGCAGGACGGGAGGTGTTTGGTTTATATTGAGGAGAACTTTCAGAATCTCAATACTCAATACCTGCTACTTACTACTCAACAATCTCAAAACTACTCGTAATCTTCGCCGTTTTTTCCAGCGTTTTTGAGACAGAACAGTACTTATTCAACGACAGATTTATAGCCCTGTCTACCTTCCCTTTATCCAAATTCCCTTTAAAGATAAAATGAAGATGAATGGATTTAAATTCGGAGTAATTTTCAACATCAACCCGTTCTCCGGTTACTTCAATTTTCAGGTCATCGGGATTCATCCGTTGTTTTTTTAATATTCCAATCACATCAATAGCTGAGCAGCCACCGGCTGCGGCAAGGAGCATTTGCATGGGACGAAATCCTGCGTTAATTCCACCAATATCACCGGTGCCATCCATATGCAGCGAAACACCATCCTCATTTTTGGCTTCCATGTGGACATCATCATTGAGTCGTTGAATCGAAATTTTCATAATCTTCAAAAATTTAATTACTGATTTGCGAACTGAAAATACCGATTTTTTTGGATGGATGGAGATAGAATGTCCTATTTATTCGAACACAATGCAGAGATTATTTTGTGTTGCTGAAATGATTGGATTATTATCAGAGATATAAAATGGGAAGGGCTTATATATAAATTTAGTTAGCTGTATTAAAAACAAATAATCGAACATGGAAAAATCAGACATTAAAACTGCTGTAAAAACAGCATCAAATATTGTCAACGATGCTTATTCTAGCCAAGAGATCTTTGATATCTTACTTGAAGAAATTAAAGAAACAAATGATGGTAAAGATTGGGCTATAACAATTAGCTTCAAGAGAAAGGTACCAGAAGGTATATCAGTACCTTTTACTTCAATAATCAACAATAGAATTGAAAATAAATTCAAAACAATAATTATAGACCAAAAATCCTTAGAATTTAAAGAAATGATTCACAGGCAATTCAATAATGAATAAGAATTATGAAATTGTAGAAGATATTATCAGTAAAACTCAACCTCATGGAGTTGTAATTGACACAAACCTCTTACTCTTACTTATTATTGGTATAGTAAATAAAAAATTAGTGACAACTAATAGTAGATTAAGTAATTACATTCAAGAGGATTTTGAACTATTAGAAAAATTTTTAAAAAATTATCAAATGGTTTTAGTTACACCTACAATTTTAGCTGAAGTTAGTAACTTAGCTAACAGTCTTGAAGGTAAATACGAAAAAAAGTTTTACTCAATCCTCCAAAAATTCACAGACTCTGGATCGAAAGAAGTTTTCAAGAAAATAACCACATATAACTCAACCAAGTCGTTTCACAATTTTGGAGTAACAGATTCTAATATAGCTGAAGTTGCAAAAAGTGGTGCCTTAGTTTTAACCGATGATTTACCATTAGCACAATATCTGCAATCGAAATCTTTATCAGTTCTAAATTTCAATAACATCCGTATTTACGGATGGAAATAATAATAAATAAGAGATTTTCAGGATTAAACATGAAATAAATTCCTTATTAAAATGGTTGAAAAAACTCTGATAATGGATATTAGCAACAAAAAGCTAATTGAAGAAGTTGAAGAAGCGATTAATGAAATCGAGTCTTTATTACCTAATGATTTTGATGGCAAAACATTGTCAAAAAAATCAAAACTTCCTTATAAACTTGCATCAATATATTATTCATATAGCTATAGGTTTCATGCAATTGCTAATTCTGCTTTGCAACTATTCAAGTTTGAAAACTACCTTTCTTCTGCAATACTTATACGATCATTGATGGAAACTGCCTCAGTATTATTTTTAGTGGAAGAAAGGATTGAAAGGAATTTAAATAGCTTCAATTGCGAAGAAACTGATAAGTTTTTAATGAAAATACTGGTCGGTGGTAAGCTGAAATCATATGAGTATTTCGCTTATAATTGCCTTAAAGCAATAGATAAAGTTGATGGCAAAAAATATGATCAATTTAGAGAAATGTATGACCAATTAAGTGAGTTTGCACATCCTAATTGGGCTGGTTCTGCCGGCTACTTTTCAAAGATTGAAAGTGAAGGGATTAAAATATTTACTCTAAACGATGGGATTAAAAATCCTTTCTTTATACTATTTCCGTTTTCTATTTCAATAACTGTACTTATAGATTCCATTAACTCTATAAAAAAACTTATGCCAAAATTTATAAAGATATGCGAGTCTTCATGCCAGAGAAGTGCTCAAAGGTGACATGACTTGCCAACTGGCCATTCCGGCAGTAGAGCGTAGCAGTACTGTTAAGAATAATCTTCCGGCTATTTAGCAGTTTCAACCCAGATCTGAGGTGTGGCTAAGTTCTTCAAAGATTAGCGAAACGATATACCATTGCAAATTTGAGTAATTATCTTCTGATCTATTTCGTTGTTTTTCTGCCAATTGGTTGCGATAATACAGAGAGTATTTAACTTAATTCCACAATGTTATGGAAAAATCCGTTTTGAAAAAAGAAGTAGAGAATATGCTTGAAGATCTTCCTGAGGATGCCAATTGGGATGACGTGATGTATAAAATTTATGTCCGGCAATCCATTGAACAAGGTCTTCAGGATTCCGAAGCCGGACGCACTATTTCTCATGAGGAAATAAAAAAGAAATTCAAGCTGGCTAAATGAAAATTGTTTGGACTGAGAAGGCAGAAAAACAACTCGATTATATCTTTGAATACATTGCACCTGACTCATCTTTATATGCTCAACGAACAGTAGGTCAAATAATTAACGAAGCAGAAAGCATTTCTTCTCATCCTCATAAAGGTCGAAAAGTTCCAGAGTATCAGCGAGACGATATTCGTGAAGTTTTTCATCACCCATACCGCATTATTTATTTGTTAAGGGAGGATGTTATTGAAATACTCAGTGTAATTCATGGCGCCCGTCTTTTACCAATAGATCCTAAATAGATGGGTATAACCACTCTATAAACCACTAAGTCACCGCCCCGCCGCAACTACTTCCTGCACCGGCAGTACATCCATAACAATGCTGATTGACAATAATCTCACGATTATTCAGCATCTCCTCATCCCAGTCTTTAATATGATCCGGTGCGCCATGATTCGTTTTCATCTCTAACATCTGGTTAAAATCACAATCATAAAGCGAGCCGTCCCACCCAATGGAAATCGTGTTTCTGCACATCACACCTTCAGCTGCACCGGGATTAAATGCTGTGATCAGTTTCTCCATATATTCTTCCAGATTCTCGCTCATCACTAGAAAGTTCAGGTAACGGCTAATTGGAAGGTTGGTAATAGTAAAAAGTTCATTAAAAAAGATTCCGTGCTCTTCGCCCAGTCTCTTCTTGTAATCTTGTTGAAGAGAAGCTTGATCAGGTGGCAAAAAGGCTCCAACAGGATTGTAGACCAAATTCAGTAGCAAATCACTATCTTCTTTTCCGTACCCAATGTCGTTTAAAATTTTCAGCACCTTCATGGATTTGTCGTACGTCCCCTCACCACGCTGATTATCTGTTCTTCGCTTGCTGTAAAAGGGGAGAGAGCAGGTGATTTCCACTCCGCGTTCCGCCATAAATTGGGGAAGATCTTCAAATTTACGCGTATCTAATATGGTGAGATTAGACCGCACAATAATATGTTTTCCCAGTTTTGAAACTTCATCCACAAACCATCGAAAATGAGGGTTCATTTCCGGAGCACCGCCGGTCAAGTCTACCGTTTTGATGTCACTTTTTTTGAGTGCATCCAAACAGTATTGCAAAGTCTCTTTGGTCATGATCTCCTGCCGATCCGGTCCCGCATCCACATGACAATGTTTGCAGGTCATATTACACATGTACCCAACATTGATCTGGAAAATTTCAATGCCGGTAGGTTTGAGCGGAAAGAGTCCAATCTCCTCCAGTTTATTCTCAAACTTGGCAAAATTCTTCACCTTCTCGCTGTGATTGTTAATGGTGTCTATCTGACGCCGGGCATCGGATAAAACGTGCTGTTGTGCAATAAGTGACTTCATGTTTGGGTAATACTTGTTTTGGGGTTAATAATCTCCCCTTGAGGGGAGTACTCCGCTTGCGGGGGGTGGGGTGTACTCTTTTACTGCTTGTAACACAAATCGACACCCCTCAGGCAAATACTGAACGTATTTTGCCATCTCCCCTCCCCGAAATACTACGATCGGGGCCAGAAAAACACTGGCAGGGGAGAATAAAAATCTACATACTCAACTTATCCACTTTATTCATCATCTGAACACCATGAACCAGTGATGCACCACCGCGAATCGCTGTGGCAACGTGTACAGCTTCCATCATCTGCTCCTCGGAATATCCTTTTTCGAGGCTTTCCTCGGTGTACGCATCAATACAATAAGGACACTGCACAGCGTGCGCAACGGCAAGGGCAATAATGGATTTTTCTTTCGCTGATAATGCACTGTCACTAAAAACAGCTCCGTAATAGTCAAAAAACTTATCGGCCAAATCTTTTTGAAATTCGCCGACATCACCAAATTTTTTCAGGTCTTCGGGGTTGTAATATGTTTTATCCATAATATCATTGAGTATTAGTGTGATTATTGAAACGTACGTTTACTTAAATCAGATTACATCTGAAAGGCATCTTCACAATAATTAGTTCTCATACGAGATACAAAACTCTCTACACTTATTTGTAACAAAATAGTAACAGGCTGTAAACGAAGCTTAGAAGCTAATCGTGAGCATTATCATATCTTTCCACAATTATTTTGTTGAAATAGTTGCATCGATTCGTGAATCTCTTATTTTCCTCCATTGTAAATGTTCTGACTATAACTTTTCATAAATCATACTCACGTGGCTGACGAAAAAAAAGAACCCGCAAAGAATACCCCAACCTCCGAGGGACAAGGATCTCTATTTGATAAGTTTCTAAATGTAATTGAAAATGCAGGAAATAAACTGCCTGATCCTGCAATGCTCTTCTTCTTTTTGCTGATTATTGTATGGATATTTTCAGCCGTTTTATCTCCGTTCGATTTTGGTGAAGTTCATCCCAGAACCGGGGAAGAACTGTTGATCAACAACCAGCTGACGGGGGATAATCTGGCAGATTTTCTGGCGAATATGATCAACACGTTTGTATTGTTTGCCCCGCTTGGGATTGTGTTGGTTGCCATGCTGGGTGTGGGTGTCGCCGAACACTCCGGCTGGATTGATGCGGGACTGAAAAAACTATTGGGTTTTACACCCGCTTCGCTGTTAACGCCTATGTTAATTTTAATTGCGGTTGTTAGCCATACGGCGGCAGATGCAGGTTATGTGCTGGTGATTCCACTGGGAGGTGTGATTTTCTATGCCGCCGGAAGGCATCCGCTTGCAGGTATTGCAGCCGCCTTTGCTGGTGTGAGTGGGGGATTTTCTGCCAATTTTATCCCCTCTGCCATCGATCCGTTGCTGATGAGTTTTACCCTCGAAGCCGCCCGGATTTTGGATCCGGATATTATGCTCAATCCGCTCAACAATATTTATTTCACAGCTGCTTCCTGTTTACTGATTGTGGGTTTAGGATGGTATATCACCGATAAAATTGTAGAGCCGCGTCTCGAAGGCATTACCGTTGATGGAGATGAAGATGAAATGCCACAAATGGAGCAAGTTACTGGCAAAGAAAGCCGTGCATTCTGGTTCGGTTTTGCTGCAATGATTTTAGGGATGATCGGACTCTTTCTGTGGGCATGGCCGGAAGGTTCATCACTGCGTGACCCAAACTGGAGTAATCCTGAAGTGAGCTCCCTGTTCTCTTTCCAGGCACCGCTAATGCAGGCAATTGTACCGCTGATTTTTATCCTGTTGCTGATTCCCGGAGTTGTCTACGGATATGCATCCGGCAAGTATAAAAGCTCCAAGGATATGATTGACAACATGACCAAATCGATGCAGAGCATGGGGTACTATGTGGTAATGGCGTTTTTCTGCGCGCTGTTTATTGATGCGTTTGGTAAATCAAACATTGGTTTGATGGTTGCCCTTAAAGGAGCAAATTTCCTTGAAGCACTGGCACTCCCCGGACAGGTTACCATTGTTGGAATCATCTTTTTAAGTGCATTTGTGAATCTTTTGGTAGGATCAGCTTCTGCCAAGTGGGCCCTGATTGCCCCGATATTTGTACCGATGCTCATGCAATTGGGAATCTCTCCTGATTTAACCCAGGCAGCATATCGAGTAGGTGATTCCGTTTCGAATATCATCACCCCGCTGTTGCCGTACTTCCCACTGGTAGTGGTGTTTTGTCAGCGGTATGTGAAGAATACGGGAATCGGAACGCTCATCTCCATGATGATTCCTTACTCCATTATTTTCGCAATCGCATGGACTATCTTCCTGCTGGTTTACTGGGGATTAGGAATTCCGCTAAGTTTCGAAGCGAATTACGTTTATCCGGCGAACTGGTAGTAGTTAATACTCAACCTGACAGGTACTGTGTTAAATATCAATAAATTTTTTAATTTTCACTTGTAAA
>JBBDPF010000008.1:0-125964 GCA_040876545.1 Balneolaceae bacterium
AAATGTTACATCTTAATTAAAAACGTCAACCTTATTTAGGCACCTACAAGGTGTAATGTTGAGCGACTTTTGTATCATCGCGAAGTTGTACGAAGAAATATACAATCAGCGCAAAGACCTTCGTGAAACTTTGTGTCCTCGCGACTTCGTGGCTAACCATAGTGTTTCTTAATTTCCTGATTGCCTAATGGGAACTTTTCGAAGCAATTTACCTCTACCGATTCAACAGTTCCTTTAGTTTTCCCTAATGAATTTCCAAAAGCTCTTTATTCTTTTTGTTATTCCGTGCTTTTTATTTTCAAGCTGTAATACAGTTGAGCTGGACATTTGTACGGAAAGCTGTTTTATTGAATCGGGGATTTCCAGCTGGTATGGCCATGATTACCCGGAAAGATGCACGGCAAACGGTGAGACATATAATCCTCAAAAATATACAGCAGCCCATAAAACACTGCCGTTCAATACCATTGTTCGGGTGGATAACCTCGACAATGGTAAAAGTGTAACGGTTCGCATAAATGATCGCGGTCCGTTTGTGGAAGGCCGTGTTATTGACCTGTCAAAAAAAGCCGCGGATGATTTGGATATCCTTACGGTTGGATTGGCAGACGTGGAAATTTATCTGGTAAAGGAAAGTGAAAATCCTGAACCGGATTATAACCAGAGTTGTCTGGATATTTAATCAGCGCAAATACCTTGTGAACCTTTGTGTCCTCGTGCTTTCGTGGCTCAACTGGAGTTTCATAATTTAGTGATTGCCTTCGTTATGCGAACTTATTAATCATTGAAAAAACATCAGTATGTTGATCGACTTTTTATTTTTCACCACGAGGTCACAAAGCCGCGAAGTTGCACGAAGAAGAATATAAAACGGATTCTATTTCGTTCTCCCGTCCACAATCTTGTCATACTCTACATCATTCGGCTCCCACAATTCAACGCGATTACCTTCTGCATCAAGAATATGGACAAATTTTCCATAGTCGAACGCTTCAATGTCATCTATAACTTCTACTCCTTCACTGCGAAGCTGCTCTACCAATTTTTCGAGATTCTCCACCCGGTAGTTGATCATAAACTGTTGATCAGCTGAACCGGCATATTTACTGGTTTTACTATTTACACTCCATTGGGTGAACCCTTTCTTTTCGGGATTTTCTGCTTGTCGCCATTCAAAATTGGTTCCGTACGCATCTGTTTGCAATCCTAAATGCTTCTTATACCATTCTTTCATTTTTGATGGATCTTCGCACTTAAAAAATATCCCACCAATACCGGTAACTTTTTTCATAGTTAGTAGATCGAATTCAACACACCCCTAAATCCTCTCTCAAGAGGAGACTTTTTATATTTTTTCTTTAGTGTCCAGCCATTTTGAGAATTTTTTGATACTCCTCTTCGGTTACTTTTGTAATAGAAAGTCGATTCCGTTTAAACAGCTGCATTTCGCTAAAAAAATCTTCTTCTTTTAGCTGATCGCGGGTAACCGACTGATCAAACTTTTCTACAAACTTCACATCTACCAACTGCCAGCGGGGGTCACTTTCGGTGCTTTTTTCATCGAAATACTTGCTGTCCGGATCAAACTGAAGCGGATCAGGGTAAGGTTCTGTGCACACTTCCATCACGCCAACGATACTTGGAGGTTTTACATTGGAGTGATAGAAAAGTGCGCGGTCACCAATATTCATATTATCGCGCATAGTGTTTCGGGCTTCGTAATTTCGAACTCCACTCCAGTGAATCTGACCATCTCGTTCAAGATCATCAATGCTGTATGCATCCGGTTCCGATTTCATCAACCAATACTGTTTACTCATGATAAAATGTTTTTGTTGCTATTATTATGAAAGTCCCCCTTAAAAGGGGGAATGTTTGAAAGCGTTCAGCATTCAAACTTGGGGGATGATTCGTTGGGCGCTGATTTAACGACTATAAGTTAAATAATTTCAAAACCGTTGGATCATCCCCCTGAACCTCCGGTGTCGGTTCTTTCCCCCTCCTTGAAGAGGGATATTTCAATACAAAGATAAATAACAGAAAATTAATTCATCCCAGCGTTTCCGATTCCTTTTTTAGAACCCTTTTTATTGAATGAAAGAGTAAAAATAGTACCTTTATCGCCTTTTTCATAAGTATACGTTCCCTCGATTTGATCGTTCAGAACCTGGATTAAATGAAGGCCAAGAGAATTCTTTTGGTTCGTATCCTCGGTAAAACCAACTCCGTTATCTTTAATTGTGATATCAATTTTCTCATTCTCTTCTATCAGATTGAATTCAATTTTTCCACGATTTTTATCTTTAAAAGCATGTTTATAAGCATTGGTTAGCACTTCATTCACGATTAGAGAAGCCGGTATCGCCTGGTTAATATTCAGTTTCACCAAATCACAGTTAATTTCAAGTTTTACTTTTGCTTTGGTTTCGAGGGTTTCTGATACATTTTCAACCAATCTTCTAAGTGTTTCCGAAAATTCCAACTGAGAAAAACTGTCCGATTGATAAAGTAATTCATGAACAATAGCCATTGTTTTAATTCGTGATACGCTATCATATAGCTTGGCTTGAAGACTTTCGTTTTCAGTATCAAAAGCCTGAAGAAGCATCATCCCGGATACTACCGCCAGATTATTTTTAACCCGGTGATGAATTTCAGCAAGAAGGGTTTCCTTTTCTTGAAGCGATGCTTTTATTTCTTGTTCTCTTTCTTTTTTATCGGTGATATCTCTTCCTATTGCCACCCAGTGCGTGTATTCATCTTTGCTGTTTTGAACGGGTACCATGGAAGTGTTAATCCAAAAATTTTCCCCATTTTTTTTGTAATTAATGAATTCAACTTCAATAGCTTTATGATCAAGCATGGCTTGTTTAAGTTGTTCTCGGGTAACAGGATTGGTTTCCGGACCGTTTAAAAAATGCAGCGTTTCACCAAGCACTTCATCTTTACTATAGCCGGTTAATCTTATAAAAGCTTTATTTACATAAATGATCTCTCTGCCGTATTCCCTTGTTTTATCATTTAAAATTACAATCGATTCCGAGGTATTGGTAATTACAGATTCAAGCAACTTCAGGCGTTCTTCCTCTTCTTCTTTCTGTGTTACATCCTGCATGGCACCTATCATCCGAATAGCTTTACCATTATCATCTTTAATCACAAAAGCCCGGTCTAAAATATATTTATAAGAACCATCAGCAGCTTTAAACCGGTACTCCATCTGGAAACGCTCTTCCCCATTTTTCAAAACTTCAGCTAAAGCTTTGTCGACATTATTTAAATCTTCGCGGTGAATTTTATTATGCCACCAAGTACCCACATTTTTAACCTGGTTTTTTGTATACCCAAACATATTGTGAATGTTCTTATTATAGAGCATCTGGTCGGTTTCCAGATCTAAATCCCAAATAGTATCGCTTGTTGCTTTAGATACAATATCATAACGTTCTAAACTTTCCTGAAGCTGTTCTTCATATTGCTTGCGTTCTGAGATATCAGATAATGAACCAACAATTCCAATGACTTCTCCATCTTCAATTAAAGGAGCTTCATTTACTTCTACCCAAATAATTTGGCCATTGGCCTTCCTTAGTTGAAGTTCATAGGGAGGTTGTACTTCACCGGTATCAATGGCTGTTTGGGTTCGTTCCTCACCGATTTTGTTAATCGGGTGACCGGTAATAAATTCTGTCCACTTATGCTTTGCCTCTTCAGGATCATACCCAAGAAAAGCTTTGGATTGTGGACTTACAAATGTTAAAACCCCATCTAAATCGTGTTGGTAGAACATATTTGTACTGTGTTCTACTACATTTCTGAATTTCTCTTCAGCTTGTTTCAGCTCATTTCTTTTCTGAATCTGATCAATTTTTTGTGAAAGCTGAATGGCAATGCCTTTAAGAAGGGCATCTTCTTCGTCAAGAAACCTGAGTTCATACTGTGTGCTTTCCTCTAAAGCTGCTGTAATTTTTAGTTCATTATCACTTCGTTTAAACTCATATGAAAGACGATATTTTTTGCTGTGATTTTCATATCCATCAGTAGTAAAGCTTTCCCCATTGAAAACAATTTCAGAGGAAGTGATCACCGGATTTAAAAAACCGGAAGGGATCATTTTAACAGCTTCAGAAAGTAACTCATGAATTGTTAGTTCCTGTTCGTTTAGGTTAGAGATTTCATAAAGACAGGCTTGCTCTTTAATTCTTTCGGTCAATGAAGCATTGACATTAAGTAACTTGAGTTCAGCTAATTTTCGGCCTGTTACATCTTGAGTTGTACCGAATACCCGTATGCAATTTCCATCCCTATATTCAGCTTCTCCAATATTTCGAACCCATTTTTTATTTCCTTTATCCGTTGTTATTTGCAGCTCAATATCATATTGAGTACCATATTCCATGGCTGCCTCAACAGCTTCAGTTATGGCTTCTCTATTTTCACCTTCGGTATAAAATTCAATAGCGGAATCAAGGTTTGGTTCAAAGTTAGGTTCAACTTCAAAGGTATCCTTTACCACATCAGACCAGTACAGCGTTTTGTTAATCAGATCTATTTCCCAGTTGCCTATACTGGCCATTTTGTACACGTGGGCAAGTTCAAGTTCAAGTTCTTTTCTCTGCGTAATATCCTGTGTACTACCATACAGCCGGGTACATTTTCCTTGATTAAATTCCGGTTCTCCAACTGCACGTATCCATCGCTCATTGCCTTTTGCAGTTATAATTAATAACTCAAGATCAAAAGAGACATTTTCTTGAATGGCTTTATCGACGGCTTTAATGATTCTTTCCCTGTTTCCCCCTTCTTTATAAAAATAAATAGCCGATTCAAGTTCAGGTGTATAATCTGGATCTACTTCGTGAAGGGCTTTCAAATAATCGGACCAATAAAGTTCTTCAGTTTGAAGGTTTAATTCCCAATTCCCAATTTTTGAAAGGGTATAGGTTTGTTTAAGTTTTACTTCAAGCTCCTTTTCTTGAGTAATATCAATCATCAATCCTCTTAGAGAACGAGGAGAGCCATCCACAGAAATAACAGTCACAATATCCCTTAGCCAGATATAATGCCCGTTTTTATGCTTAATGCGATACTCAAAAGTGTGATTTATGCCTTTCAGTGTTTGATGATGGCAGTATTCTGCAGCTTCATCCCGATCATCCGGGTGGATTAAACTCTTCCAAAATCCTTCTTTTCCGATCCATTCTTCAGGCTCGTATCCAAGTATTTCTTTGGACTGTGGACTTACATAATTGAAGATGAATGTCCGGGCATCTGCCTCCCATATAATTCCATCCATAGTTTGAATGAGAGATTGATATTTTTCCTTCGCCTCCTCTATGGCCTGCTGATATTCAACTCTGTCTGTTATATCTCGGAAATTATCAACTATACCATTAATGCTTGGGTCATGCAGCATATTTGTGATGGTTCCCTCGCACCATCTATACGCTCCGTCTTTATGCATCATACGGGCCGGAGTTACCTGAATAGGTTCACCGGGTTTATCCATACACTTTTTTAGCTCATTGTGGATGATGCTGACATCGTCAGGATGAACAACTTTCATCAGATCCATATCATAAGCCTCTTGTTGAGTATAACCCAGAACGTTCTCAATAGAAGGAGAAATGTAGATGGGTTTTGCTTCAGGAGAGAGCACAAAAATTACATCACTGCCATTTTCAATCAGTGTACGATAGCGAGCTTCATTCTCTTCTAAAGCTTTTTTTGCTTTGTGTTCTTCTGTTTTCTCATAAACGGAGGAAAGCGCCCCGTATATCTTTCCCATATCATTGTAAACAGGTCCATATGTGATATAGAAAAACCGTTCTTTGCCGTCTTGATTGGTCAAGGAAAGATCAGTTCGAACAATTTCACCCCCAAAAACCTGATCAAGGATCTTATTAACTTTTTCAACCCTTTCAGGAAGGGCAAGATCCAAAATAGGCAACCCGACCTTTGGAACAATCCCAAAAATATCTTTAGCTTTTTCTGCGTAAGCGTCGTTGAAGCTCACGATGATTTTATCACGGTCTATAAGTACAAAGCTGTCCTCGGCATTGTTGAGCATCAGTTGTTGGTGCCGCTCATTTAAGATCTTCTCGGTTACATCTGTAGCCGAGTTTACAATAAATTCTACATTTCCTTTTTCATCAAAAACCGGAGTGTTAACAATCTGAAAGTAACGTTCTGTGAATCCACCATCATCTATAGCGATATCGTACCTGATAGCTGGTAATTCATCCTCTTTTTTGGTTGCAATCACCTTTTCAAAAGAGTTTCGGATTTTCTCGAACCCTGTTGGTTTTTCTTCATCGGGATTTTCGGGGAAAGCTTCGAACAGAGGTTTACCCAACAATTGCTCTTCTTGCCTCTGGGTCATTTTTGTGTAGGCATTATTGACCTGTATGAAACTGAAAAGTGGGGCATCCGCTCGAATGATAGACGTAGGAGTGGGTGACGCTTTGAATATTTGGATTATTTTTTCGCGATCAATCATATTATAACCCGAGCTGTATTGGTTAAGGCGTTATAACTAAAATGCTAACGTACTGTTTATTTTTCACATTTATTTAGAGAGGTTATGTCACAACTGTCTAAAACGATTAACGAAATTAAAAGAAGATTATAACCCTTAATAACATTTGTTCCCTTTCTCGCAGAGTATCGCTGAGTTAAACGCAGATTTACGCAGAATATCTGCGAAGCTCAGCGGATTCATCTGCGGTTCTCTGCGAGAAAAAGAAGGGGGATCGATTTTCAATCGACAATAAAATCTATCCCGTATGAATAGAAACAAAGATGTTTAATGAATTCTAAAATGTTTTAGACAGGTGTTAGGTCATATATATGATCATTCTGCTTTCTGCTTCAATTTTGCCACGAACCACAAAACCGTATCCCGTAGTTGTTCTTCAAAGTTATTGTCGGGGGTCCAGCCAATATCTTTTTTAATTTTTGATGCATCAATCGAATAGCGAAAATCATGACCAAGTCGATCGGTCACAAATTCAATCAGGTTTTTATAATCCCCATCGGGTCCCTCACCTACTTCTTCATTTAAAATTTCACAGATTAAATGAACCAGGTCAATATTTTTCCATTCGTTGTTTCCGCCAATGCAGTATTGTCCGCCGGCTTCCCCTTTTGTAAGTAGTTGGGCAAGTGCCGAGCAGTGGTTTTCTACGTGGAGCCAATCGCGAACATTATCCCCTTTTCCGTAGACCGGTATTGGTTCTCCGGCAACCGCTTTTCTGATGACGGTTGGAATCAGTTTTTCAGCGTGTTGATGCGGCCCAAAATTATTGGAACAGTTGGTTATAATGGTATCCATTCCGTAGGTGTGATGATACGATCGAACCAAAAAATCACTCCCGGCTTTTGTAGCGGAATAGGGAGAGTTTGGAGCATATGGAGTTTTTTCACTGAAAGATCCATGATCGCCCAGCTCACCATATACTTCATCTGTAGAAACATGAACAAACCGTCCTTTTCCCACAGGGTTTTTCTCATCAAACCAAAGCTGACGACACTCCTCAATTAAATTAAACGTGCCCACTATATTCGACAACACAAACGGTTCCGGGCCTTTGATGGAATTATCTACGTGGCTTTCTGCTGCAAGATGAATCACCCCTTCAGGCTTGAACGACTGCACCACTTCCCGAACCGAATTTCGATCCGTCAGATCCATTTTCTTAAAATGATAGTTCCGGGAATGCTTTAGAGGTTCCAGATGGGTGATGTCTGATGCATAGGTAAGTTTATCGATGTTCAAAATTTCAACATCCTTGTAGTGTTTGTGCAGATGTAAAATCAGGTTTGAACCTATAAATCCGGCTCCACCGGTAACAATCAATCTCATAGTTCTGTCTTCTTTTTGTTAAAATAAATCTTTCGAATCCAACTCTTTCAGTAACGGTTGCTGCTTGTCTTTTTCTGATAAAATAGGATCGTCCACTTTCCAGTCAATATTCAGTTGGGGATCATCCCAGCGCACGCCTCTTTCCAGCTCTTTGTTGTAATAGTCGTTGCATTTGTAGTAGATGGTGGCTTCATCAGAAAGCACGGAAAAACCGTGGGCAAACCCGGTAGGAACCAATAACATGTGTCGATTTTCGGAACTCAATTCCGTTGAAAAAGACTCCCCAAACGTCGGTGAATTTTGTCGCAAATCCACAGCCACGTCCAGGATTTTGCCATAAACAACCATAATGAGTTTTGCCTGAGATGCGGGCGGTAACTGATAGTGCAACCCCCGAAGTGTATTCTTTTTTGAGGTGGAGATATTATCCTGCACAAACTCCAGTTCTATGCCGTACTGTTTAAACAGATCCTGGCGGTACGCCTCCAAAAAATGTCCGCGCTGATCGCCATACACTTTTGGCTTGATGAGTTTCACATTCGTTAAGAGTGTTTCTTCAATCTTCATTCTTCAGTTATTTGATGGATAAGTTTTTTTAAACCGGTCTCCCAAAATATGGACTGTAAACCTGTATTTTTTAATTTATGAGTATTTAAATAAGAAAATGCGGGTCTTTTTGCTTTCGATGCAAATGCAGTGGAAGGTACAGGATTTAAACGTGGTGAATCATCCGACATTTCAAATATTTTTTCCGCCAGCTGAAACCAAGTTATTGACCCTTCAGAACTTATATGAAAATAACCGTTTTTTTCTTGGTTAATCAGCCCCATTGTTTTTTCAACCACATCAAAGCAAAACGTTGGAGATCCAAACTGATCATCCACCACGTTCAGTTCCGATTTTTCTTTCCCCAAGCGAAGCATCGTTTTTACAAAGTTATTTCCATATTGGCCACAAAGCCACGAAACCCGCAGAATTAACCCGTCGCTGTTCTGCTTTTCAATTGCTTCTTCTCCCGCTCTTTTTGATTTCCCATACACATTTATCGGATCAGGATTTACATCTTCCGGATACCCATTCGGATAAATCTTATTATCATCAGCGTTTCCCGAAAATACATAATCAGTGCTGTAATGAACGAGTTTTGCACCGAATATCCCGCATGCCGCAGAGAGGTTCATCACTCCAATTTCATTCACTTTAAACGCTATTTCCGGTTCCTCTTCGGCCTGATCCACTTTTGTATAAGCCGCACAATTGATTACCAAATCCGGATTCACCTGTTTGAAAATGGCCTGTACATTTTTCACATCCGTGATGTCCAGTTCCTTCGAACCGAACCCAAATATTTCATGGTCGGAATCTTTCAGGAACTTCATCCATTCCCGTCCCAATTGTCCTTTTGCGCCGGTAATTAGAAATCTCATTTTAGTTTATATGCAAGTTGATTGGCAATCTTGTATGATTCGGGGGTTCCTGCATCCGTCCACCACCCTTCCAAAACTGAAAATTTCATCTCTCCATTTTTAATGTAATGATTATTCACATCCGTAATTTCGAGCTCCCCTCTTTTAGATGGTTTCAGGTTTTTGATCAGATCAAACACGACAGAATCGAACATATAAATACCTGTGACGGCAAACTCTGACTTGGGTTGATCCGGTTTTTCTTCAATCCCAATTATTTTGTCTCCTTTAATTTCTGCAACGCCAAATCGGCCGGGATCTTCCACCTGTTGGATCAAAATTTGGGCACCGCTCTCGGTGTAATTCTCAATGGCTTTTTGCAGCGATGCCTCAAAAATGTTATCACCCAAAATTACGGTCATGGAATCATCACCTACAAAATTTTCGGCTAACCCGAGTGCTTGGGCAATTCCTCCCGCTTCATCCTGTACTTTGTAAGTGAATCTGCAATCAAAGTCTTTACCCGATCCCAATAAATTCACCACATCTCCCATATGGTCGGTGCCGGTTACAATTAAAATCTCAGTAATTCCGCAATCGGTCAATTTTTTGATAGGATAATAGATCATCGGTTTGTTGCCAACCGGTAATAAGTGTTTATTCGTAACCTTGGTAAGTGGATACAATCTTGACCCGGTTCCGCCGGCGAGTATGATTCCTTTCATGTGCAGTAGTTAAAATGTTTTCATGTTATCTGTTTGAGATATATCTCTCAAAAAGCATTTAACAAACTTTCTTAAGTGTATTCTAATGTATAGAATACAAGTTTTGTATTTATTTTATGGCGTCTGTAATATTTATGTGTATATCCTATTTTGTAAGGTATGAGAATTGATCGTTTCTCTAAAATTTTAGTTTTATTCTGGCTCTGCTCTTTGTTAGGTGGTAGCTTCTTTACGGCTATGGCTCAAGATGTAATTGGTGCGTCGGGTGGAACTGAAATTTCGATAGATAATGTAGCCGCTGGCACCTACTCTTCCCTTTCCGGGCCTTCTATTCGAGAAACAGCTGCCGGACAGTTAACCAATAATGGTACAATAATACTTACATCTCCCGCAGGATTTGAATGGAATACCGGTTCAACAGTGACCTTAAATGTGATCCCAAGAGGCGCACAAAATACATCACTGAATGCAGAATTCACATCTATAAATGCTACAGAAACAGTTATAACGATAACATCTGAAAGCAAGGCCGGTGGTGCAGGACAAGGTCCCGGCCGTATTGATGTGAGTGGTTTAGAAGTACGCCCTACCAATACATCTGTGCCAAATTCAGGCACCATCACAAACACGGGAACTACAGGGCCTACAAGCTTAAGTTACGGCAGTTTAAGTACTTCCGTTGGGGCAGTTTCTCAGGTTTTAGTTGAATCTGAAGCAAACGGAAGTGGGCAGGTTGTACAATCGCAGAATTTGCGAGTAGGAGATGATTTAACCGTATACGCAATAGCTCGTGATGTTGGAAACAATTTCATTGAAAATATTGCACTGGATGACCCCTCTGATTGGTCTCTCATTAACATCACAGGTGGAGTTTCCCAATCGGCACTCACAGTTGCATCAAACAGACAACAAGCTATCTTTTCATCACAGCAAACCGGTTCAGCAAATATCAGGGCTTTTTATGATGGCGTTACCCTAACCCCCTCCGAAACCATCACTCTTACACCTCGAACTGCAAGTATGATGGAAATTGAAACTCAACCTTCTTCATCAGCTACAGCAGGTGAAGAATTTGGTTCCCAGCCTGTTATTCATCTGCTCGATCAATTTGGAAACCTTGTATCGATGAATAACGACAAAGAAATTTCAGTTGAAATTGAAACAGGAGATGGAGATCTGTTTGGCATAAAGAATATTACAGCTACGAATGGTACTGTAAATTTTACTGACCTTTCCATACAAAAATCAGGTACTTATACCCTGCGCTTTTCTGCAGATGGATTAGATGATATAATTTCAAATGAAATTACCGTTACAGCTGCAAGCCCAACAGATTTGACATTTGTACAACAGCCGAGTACGGTTTCACAGAACAGCACAATAGATCCTCCTGTTGAATTACAGTTACTGGATGAATTTGCTAATGAAGTGAATACAAATGGTATAGAAGTATCCATTAGCGAAGAACCCTATTTTGCTAATAATGCTACATTAATCGGTAATAGCAATGAAAATGGTATTGCGATTTTTGATGAACTTAGAATTCGGCAAAATTCAACATCAGATACGTACACCTTCGACGCTTTCTTTGACGATTTAGATGATTCCCAGGTTACCTATACAAAAACCAGCAACTCATTTGATATAATTAGCTCTGACGGTCTTTCAGGGTTTTCTATCAAAACTACAGGCAATAATGATATAGGTGAACAGGAAGCCGGTGTAGATTTTGATATTCAGCTATCTGCCCTTGATGGAGATGATGCTGTAATAACTGATTTTTCCACCCAATACACCGGAACTATTGAATTATCTGCTGATGCATCCATAGACAACTCCTCTACTATAAGTTTTTCAGAGCAGGATTTTACCGATGGAGTGTTAACAACGACAATTGCCCTCAATTCTTCCGGCGATACCCAAATTTATGCTGATTTTGATGGAACGAATGAGCTGAATGAAACTATCAGCAGAAGTGGACGAAGTGAGAGTTTTTCTGTTAATCCTTCAAATGTAGATTTCACAAACACTCTTTTTTCTGCAAGTCCGGAACAACTAATAGCTGATGGCCAAACGACTTCTGAGATTACGGTACAGCTAAGGGATGAGTTTGAAAACCCTCTGATCTCGGGGGGAGAAAATGTTACCATTTCTACTACTTCCGGTGAGTTATCGGGTGATGGTGAGACCGGAACAACAGTTCAGGCAATAGATAATTCTGACGGTACGTATACCGCTACGTTAACATCATCCACAAACATCGAAACCGCCACGCTTGAAGCATTTGAGGATGGTAATTCTATATCTACGCTTGATGTTGAGTTTATTGCCGGTTCTGTCGAAGAACTGCTTATTTTTATTCCCGAAAGTGGAGGTGAGCCGGAGAATCAATCAGCAGGAAATCCATTTAATATTACCGTTGAGGCGATAGATCAAAATGGGAACCGGGTTCAATCTTATTCCGGTGACCTTGAATTTAGCTCTACATCTGATATTAGCAGTGGCGAAACCGCTACCATTTCAAATGGTATTTTAACAGATCACTCCATCACTCTTACCCGCTCGGGCACTGCAAGAACGATATCCGCAGAAGACATCGAACAATTTGGAATAGATGGAGTTTCGGATGAATTTACCGTTATACCGGGTGCCCCCAGTCTTCAATCCTCCAGTGTACTGGCAAGCCCAGCGGTTATACAAAATGATGGAAGTTCTACATCAACCATAACAATCATTCTGAGGGATGAATTTGACAACCGCCTAACTCAAGATTTGGTTGAAGATCTTTCACTGGAGATAGAACAACTTGAATTAAATGGTGATCCTTCTTCAGGAAATCCAGATGCAAATATAAGCTCCCTCACATACAGCTCTTCCTCAAACTCATATAATGCTGCACTTACGGCTTCAACTACCTCCGAGCAGGTAGAAGTTACCGGATTATTTACAGGAGGAGAAATTGTACAGAAAGCTATTGTTGATATTGTTGTACCTAATACATGGCAACCTGGTGGCGGGCCTGAAAGCCAACAAACAGATTGGACACGGGGTGAGAACTGGTCCTTAGGTGCACAACCCACCAGCAATGATTTTGTTGTAATTCCCGGGGATGCCAACCCCTTCCCCGATCTCGATCTTAATGTTTCTGTTGGCAGCCTTGAAATCCAAAATGGTGCGGAACTAATACTTTTTGGAGGAAACTCAATCACTGTTAGTGGTGGCTTACTAACCGATGGAACCTTGGACATTGAGGATAATACCAGCCTTATAGTAGGTGGGGGAGTTTCCGGGTCTGGAACTTTTACTTCCGGTGATAATACAGATATCAAAGTTGGCGGAAATGTATCGATAGAAAGTCTGTTGGCACGAACACAGGGAACGGTCCTTGAATTCAACGGCTCATCTCAGCAGGAAGTTTCTACACCCAACTTGTTAATTCAGAGTATGAGGGTACTGAATGATGTATTGGTAACATCAGGTAACTTAATTGATACAGCGGAAATAGAAGTTACCGAAAACAACACCTTTGAGCTTGCGGTTGATGCAGGAATTACCCTCGACAACCTTGAAAATATTTTTGGTGACGGATCTTTACTCCTAAACAACAATACCCTTGTGGTCCGGGGTGACTTATCACTCCTTAACATCGATACGTCCGATGGAACCGTCATCTTTGGGGTTAGGCTTGATGAAGACCCAACACAGTTCAGTCTTCAACAACAACAAATTGCAAATCTTACGCAAATGAGAAATGCAATTATAAATAATAATCAAGGCGTACGAACTTTTGATGATATTATTATTAACGATGAGGGTTCTCTTTTAATCGAAAATGGAGAATTAATAATAAGTTCCGGGAAAAATTTTATTGCCAGTAACATTCAATATGGAACGAATGGTTCACTGACGTTTCGAAGAACAATGTCACAATCGGGATGGAGACTCTTGAGCTCTCCGATAACCACCACTTTTGCTGATTGGTTTAATGGATTAACTCTTCAGGGAATGGCGGGAGCCTCGTTTACCGACCGTCAGCCTAACCTTTTGTTTTATGATGAGACTTTCCCGGGAACAGATAATCAACGATGGAGAACTCCGGGTGATGCATCGGACAACCTGACTGCGGGAAGAGGATATTTCTTCTACGTATTCGGGGAAGTTTCCGATGATACTGATTACAACGATCCACTTCCTGAAACTCTTACCGTAAGTGGAGAAGAACATGTTACTGCCGACAATTCCCCTTTTGATTTAAATGTTACCTATACAGCTGAAGCTGATACCGGTTTTAACCTGATTGGAAATCCTTTTGGGGCAACCATTAACTGGGATGATGATTCCTGGGTTAAAGAGAACATGGATAACGTCATTTATATTTGGGATGAGGCAAGCAATCAGTATAAAACATGGAATGGAGTATCAGGATCTCATAATAGTGGAAATATTGCGCCGTTTCAGGGATTTTGGGTAAAGGCCAATAATGATGATACAGAGATCACGCCTTCCCTTCAGGTAAGCCCAGATGCAAAAACAACTGGTGGGGTATTTAGGAAATCAAGAAATGCAACAGTTGATCATGAATGGCCAATTATAGAAATGCAGGTAGAAGGTGCCGACATGCAGCACTCTACACATTTCACTTTTACCGAATCAGGCAGAAATAACATAGACAATATGGACGCCTACCGCCTGTTGCCTTTTGATACAAATACCTATTTGGAAATTTTTGCCTTGATGGATGACGGCACAGAACTGGCCATCACCAATTTGCCCAGAAATTTCGGGAAAAAAATTGAACTGCCATTGCATGTCTCCGGTGTTAATAACGGAGCATTTATCGATAATACAATTTCACTCAGTTGGCCACAGCTTGTTAATATCCCGGAAGGTTGGACTATTACACTTATTGATGATGACACCAACAAACGGGTAGATCTATTAGAAGAGAATTTTTATGATTTTACTCTCAATGAGCGTGCAAAAGCACCTCCTACAATGAATTCAACGACGAATTTTCGGCTTGTTCAAAAGTCTATGGCAAAAAAACAGAATGCCCGTTTTACAATTGAAATTGACCCCGGAGCAGATGGCGATGGAATCCCCGATGAAGTTGAATTAAATCAAAATTTTTCAAATCCATTTAGCCAAACAACAACCATTCGATTTGGAATTCCGCGTGAACAACGAGCTAAAATTGAAGTGTATGACGTTTTGGGCAGACTTGTACAGACTATTACTGATCAGCGTTATAATGCGGATTATCATCAAATAGAATTTAACGGGCGTTCACTGGCAAGCGGTGTATATATCTATCGATTGATTACTGAGGAAAAAACCATCGTTAAAAAAATGACTCTCATAAAGTAGCTGAAAATAACCCCTCAGTTCTGTAATCTCTCATAGGAAGAAGAGTGTGCGGGGTCAATATCACGCAGTAAATTGTATGCTTCAAGACGGGTTTGTACATCTGCTGTTCGAAGAAGGGCTACTATTTCCTGATATTTTGTATCGAAAAAGATGTCGAACAGATAGTTATTATTGGTAATCCGTTTTGTATCCCGGATTAATTCCATTGCTTCTACCACTCCCGTTATCGACTCTTCGTTATTCATTGTAAAGAGGTCTAATCCATGCCGGTGATAGCGATAAAATGCTTCCCGAAGCCCCTCATACCCGGGGTTGGTTAAATCCCTGATCAATCCAAATCTATTTCGTTGTGCGCCAATAGAACGTCCCCAACCCGCTTGTCCGCTATTCCTTCCCAACTCAAATATGGTTTGAGCTTCATTATAATACTCGGAACCACCCAGTTCAGAAAAGGTGTCGTAATCATACCCCAAAATTACATACATATAAAAATCAATGAAGCTGGTTAAATTATCGAACTGTAGCTCATCAAACACCAAATTCTTATTCCTTGGATAGCTGAACAGCCAATTACTGTCACTTAAAACAATAGCTGATGATTCCTGATTAGTGTTGTAAATGGGGCGTCGAACACTAAAAAACACTTCAGATGTAAAATTGTATTGATCATCTGCATCGGTAAGCACAATCTGAACCTGACACCGTATCCGTTCATGATCTTCAAATTGATCTTCTGTCCATCGATTCCGGTTGATGTATGCCTCCAAGTCATCTTCCAGCTCATCAATATATTCAAACGAGGTACCGCTAATCTGACGGCTATTAACAGACACCTCACAATTAAACTCTTGCGCAAATGATAGCTCTACATCTATAAAAAACAAACACATTAATATTGATGTAAGCCATTTCAAATTTAATAAATTTTTACACATATTCTTTTTATTACAAAAACAAGAGAATTATTTGAGATGATACTAAGACTTTTACACTTTTGCTTTATTCTACCAGCTTCATTTTTACTATTTAGTTTTTTTAGTGCTACTGTGCAAGCACAATCAGTAATGGGAGCAAGATCAATGGCAATGGGTCAAACCGGAGTAGCCATTCCAGAAGATAACTGGACCATCTTTTCCAATGTTGCCCTTATGGAAACGGAACAAAATCAGGTTTCATTTTACGGTTTCCGATATTTAGGCATTTCCGAAATCACGGATATGGCGGTAAGTCTTAACTATCAAACCAAATGGGGTACATTTGGAACCGGCATCCACAGGTATGGTTTTAATCTGTTTAATGAAAACAGGATGAGGATTGCCTATAAAAACAACCTGAGTAAATTCCATTACGGAGTAGCTGTTAACTATACGCATGTTTTTCAAGGAGAAAATTATGGTTCTGCGGGAGCCTTTGGTATTGACCTTGGAATTGGCGCTCAAGTGGTTGATGCTTTGTGGATTGGTGCACGTGCCACTAATCTAAACCAACCGGCTTACGGTTCAACAGACGAAGAGCTGCCGCGAGAAATGGCTATCGGGTTAAGTTACAAGCTTGCATCGCGGGCATTGTTTACATCAGAACTTGTAAAAGATGTACGATTTCCGATGTCGTATCGCATGGGGGTTGAATTCGAAATGATAGAGTCGCTTTTTGCACGTGCCGGAACAACAACAGAACCTGAAACCTACTCCTTTGGGTTTGGTTACTCCGCCGATCGTTGGCTTATAAATGTTGCGATGCAACAACACATTCCTCTTGGGCTCAGCCCTGCGCTCGATTTAGGACTTCGATTTTAACTACGGCATTTTGAAAATACTACGGATTCAATATCAACCATTCTTCATTAATGTAACCCATACGGCTGCATTTTTAGTAGGATTTCTATTTATATGCACTTTTTTTGAACCGGTAATTGCCCAAGATCGTGACACCATTCGCACGCAGGTTGAACGGGACATAGAACGAGCTTTACAAGATATTGACCCCGAAGAATCTGAACTTGATGTTGAACAGCTGGTAGAATTTTTACAGGGGCTGGCAACTAATCCCCTAAATATTAACCGGGCTTCTATTGATGATTTACTTCAAATTCCAGGGTTGAATTTCAGACTGGCTCAAGAGATTGTACAATATCGCAGAGAGGTAAAACCCTTCGAATCTATCGATGAACTTACAGACGTTCGTGGAGTTGGAAGTGCTACGGTTAATCGAATTCGGCCCTATATATCTGTTGGGAGTGGCCTCAAGCGCGGACGGGATCTTTACCTTAATCCAAGTTATTGGACAAACAATAGTCGCTACGAATTAATGTCGAGAGTTCAGCGGGTGGTTCAGCCACAGGCAGGTTATCAACGAGCAGATACATTAGGCGGCTATTTGGGAAACCCCGTTAAATATTATCAGCGATTACGATACACAAGCAGCCACTTATCCTTTAATTTAACTCAGGATAAAGATCCCGGGGAAGCTTTGGCCGGCCCTGCCGATTTTGATTATACATCCTGGCACATTGCACTGCGTGATAATGGGAATTTAAAAGAGTTGATTATTGGTGATTTTAGTGCCGGATTTGGTCAGGGGCTTACTCTTTGGAGCAGCGGAGGATTTGGAAAAGGAAGCGAGGTAATCCGATCCATCGGCAAAAACGATCGAGGGGTACGTCCTTATACATCAGCGCAAGAAACCAATGGATTTAGCGGAATTGCAGCAACCTATGGAAATCGTCTTCAAGTCACCGGATTTTATTCAGACCGCCAACGAACAGCCAGTGAATTAGACGATCAATATGTTCGATTTCCAACAGAAACAGGATTTCATCGCACCATTAATGAACAAGGCCGAAGACTTAACCTGGCGCAGGAAACCTTCGGGGGACGCCTCCGATACGAGTTAAACCGAGGATTTATAGGAGTTACCGGTTTTAAAAACACCTTTGACCGCCCTATTGCCGCTGGAACTCAACCCTCGCAAGTTTATGATTTTACAGGAAAAAGCTTAGCCGCTTTCGGCGCCGATTACAGACTTTTAGCCGGCCCTGCCCTTCTGTTCGGTGAAGCAGGATACACGGATAATGGCGGATATGGAGTTTTAACTGGAGCCACTGTAGAAGTAGGCCCTTCAACTGATATGTCCTTCGCTTATCGAAACTATGGGCGTTCATTCCAATCCATTTTTGGCGCCGGTTTTGGTGAACAATCCAGTAATCCACAAAATGAAGAAGGTTTTTATATTGGAATTCGGCAAGGCATTACAAACAATATTCAGGTCAGTGCTTATTTTGATCAATTCCGTTTTCCGGGCGCACGTTTTCAAACCCGTCAACCCAGCACAGGCTATGATTGGCTAACACTCATTGAATATTCTCCATATCGCGAATTTGAAGTATATGCTCTGTTTCGCTTCAAACAAAGAGAACAGGAATACACAACTACTGACGACTTTGGGCGGGAAAACCGCCTTTTGGATAACACTAATCGATCCGGGGCACGATTTCAAGCAGCTTACCAGGTTCATCAAAATGTGCGTCTACGAACCCGGGTTGATTTTGCCAGAGCACGAGCCGCCGTAAGTGATCCAAGTCTTGGGTATTTAATCTATCAGGATATTCGATATACACCACTCGATAATCTGACAATCGACGCAAGAGCAACCATGTTTGATACGGATGATTTTAATTCCAGAGTTTTTCAGTTTGAGAATGATCTGCTTTATGTATTATCAAATACCGCTCTTTTTGATCAAGGACAAAGAATGTACATGGTGGTTAATTATCGGCCAAAACAGTGGATTCAATTCTGGGCAAAAGCGGGAACCACTTTATACGAAAACCGAAATACGATCAGTACCGGATTACAAGAGATTCAGGGAAATCGACGAAGTGATGTTGGTATTCAGGCCCGGGTTCTTTTCTAATAGTCTGAGTTCGATTAATAGGTCGAAGTCTCCAAATTTGTAATGCCGTACTTCGACCCGACATCTCCTAACCTAATCAAAGCTGGGAGATTCTGACATTTTTCCGATATAAATAGTTTATACCACATTATTTAATTAGTTAAAATTAATTAATTGACTAATTATTTAACTAAAAAGCGCTTTCACAAAATAATAATTTTGTAATATGGTGCATTCTGTGATTTATTAGAGGTATTCAGTAATTAATAATTTTTATTACTTAACTCTCTCTAAGTATGAATATCCCTCCTTTTGTAGAAAAATCCGCCTGCGGCGTCGGCTTTATTGCCAGCCGAAACAATCACGCTTCACACGAAAACCTCCAGAAGGCCCTTCATGCCTTAAGCTGTGTTGAACACCGCGGGGCATGTAGCGCCGATCAGGTTTCCAGTGATGGAGCCGGAATTATGGCAGATATCCCTTTTGAACTTTTTGGATACAAACCGGGCGAAGTTGCAGTGGCTACTATTTTTGCCCCCCATGATAGCCAGCGACGACGTAAAGCCCTTCGTGTATTCGAAAATACATTCCAGTTTTTGGGGCTAAAAGTTCTTGATTACAGAATTGTTCCCATCAAAAAAAGAGGGTTAGGGAAAACTGCCAGAGCCTCTATGCCATTTATTCTCCATGCATTTATTAAACGGCCAGAACACTGTCGTACCGATCAATCTTTTGATAAACTGCTGCACTCCGCCAAACAAATGACGCGAACCAAAGAGAGAGAAGAAGGAATTGTAAAAGAATTTTTCTTCGCATCATTATCAGCACGGACCATTGTTTATAAAGCACTTACAAAAGCAGATAAACTCAAAGATTTTTACCTGGATCTTCAAAACCCGGCTTTCAAAACCCGATTTGCACTTTTCCACAGACGATTTTCCACGAATACAAAAACATCTTGGGACAAAACACAGCCATTCCGAATTATTGCTCATAATGGTGAAATTAACACCATTACCGGTAACCGATCGTGGGCTCTTTCGCGCGAAAAATACCTTGGACTACACAAGGATGAACTTTTAACCCATAGCCAAATTAGTGATTCCGGTAGTTTAAATGAGATGGTTGAAGCCCTCACCTATCGAAGCAGTATTCCCTATGTAGAGGATATTCTCGCCATTATGATTCCTCCTGCTACCGAAGACAACAGCTTTTATAAATTCTGGAGCCGTGCCATGGAACCGTGGGACGGACCCGCTTTAATCTCTTTTTGTGATGGATCTTCTATTGGCGCACGACTGGATAGAAATGGATTTCGTCCCTGCCGATGGATGTCTACCAAGGAACACCTTTTTGTATCCTCCGAAGCGGGATCATTTCAGCTTGATGAAGAATCTATCATTGCAAAAGGTTCACTCCATGCAGGAAATGGAATAAAAATGAATTTCAGCAAAGGCGAGATTCGGTTTCGCGATCCAAGTGGGTCTCGTGAAAATTATGATGCCGAGTTTGAACATCGACTCGAACCGCTAGTCAGTCAACCTCTTACAGAAAAAGATCAAAGTAATGCTGATCTAAATCTATTTCGATTTACAAAAGAAGAGATCGATAAGTTGCTGGTGCCAATGATTACCAATGCAAAAGAGCCCATCGGATCTATGGGTGATACCGCCCGTCCTGCAATGTTTTCTGATCAGCCCCGCTCATTTTTCGACTATTTCTATCAGAACTTTGCACAGGTAACCAATCCCCCGCTCGATTATTTACGGGAAAAAATGGTTACAGACCTTTCAACCTATCTCGGAAAGCGCCCAAATATCTTTTCCCCGAAAGAGCTGATCCCACAGTTTCCCGGTTTTGAGGTAGAAAGTCCGCTGCTTTCTCTCGGACAAATGAAAACACTTAGAATGCTCAACGCATCTCCTTCGAGAGTGAAAACTGCGGAGTTTGATTGTGTTTTTAACAGAGATCACGGGAATGTTGGATTTCGATCTGCCATAAGAAACATCACAGATCAAGCCATTGAAAAGGTTCAAAATGGAGTTACAATTCTGACCATAAGCGACAGAAAAGCAACGTATCGTCAGCCACCCATTCCGACCCTGTTGGTTTTACGTTCGTTGGTAAATGCACTTAATGAATCCGGTCTTCGGTTAAACGCTTCGATTGTGGTAGATACAGCAGAAGTTAGAAATACTCATCACTTTGCAGCCTTAATAGGATTTGGTGCAACGGCGGTTTGCCCTTATCGTTCACTTGAATTTGCCCGCTTCGAAGATCACAGAAAAATGAAAGATCTTGATCCCGATCAAAAAGAGAAAAACCTGATCAATGCATACAATCAGGGACTTTTAAAAATCATGTCTAAATCTGGGATTTCCGTAGCAAAAAGTTACCAGAGTTCTAAACTTTTTACAGCTTTGGGAATTGGTAATGAAATTAAAGATCTGTTTTTTCCCGGATTGTTTAGCCCTGTTGGCGGAGTAGATATTAACGGCATTGTGGATCAAATACTTGATCACACAGAGTTTGTAAACGACCCCGAGCAGAATGGGAAACTGCTAAATACCTTTCAATTTAAAGAGCATAATCGTGGCAAGAAAGGCGAAAAACATGCCATGACCAATACTAAATCGAAGATAATTCACAAACTGGTTCGTGATACAAATTTAACCCTGCAGGATTCGGGATTATTTGAAGAATACTTGAAATTGGGTCATCACGACGAACCCATAAATATCCGTCATTTATTTGCTGTTAAGCCGCTGAATAAAAAAACCAAAGGTGATGTAGAACCCAAGGAAGAGATTATGAAGCGATTTGGGTCCGGAGCGATGAGTTTTGGCGCCATTAGTGCAGAATCTCAGCGTGATATTTTCCTTGCCATGCGGGAAATGGGCGGACGATGCAACAGTGGTGAAGGCGGTGAAAACCCATACTATTACTCTCTTGGAATTACCGGAACCGTAAAGCAGGTTGCCAGTGGACGGTTTGGCGTAACGGCTGAATACCTGATTTCAGGAAATGAAAATCAGATAAAAATTGCGCAGGGAGCAAAACCCGGCGAAGGTGGTCAGTTGATGGGCGTAAAAGTGAATGAAGATATTGCATTTGCCCGCCACAGTGAACCGGGATTCGACCTGATCTCTCCTCCACCCCTCCATGATATTTACAGTATCGAGGATTTAAAACAGTTGATTTATGAACTGAAGCAGGTTAATCCTGAAACAAAAGTAAACGTAAAGCTTGTATCGGGTCAAAATATTGGAACGATTGCCGTGGGTGTTGCCAAGGCAGGTGCCGATGTGATTCATGTTTCGGGTGGAGACGGCGGAACCGGAGCGGCAACATTAACTTCCATGAAACACGCCGGACTTCCCTGGGAAGTTGGATTGCTCGAGGTTCACCGAACGCTGGTTAATCACGGATTGCGGGAGTTTATTGAACTGCGAACCGATGGAGGACTTACTACAGGACATGATATCGTCTCGGCAGCACTTTTAGGTGCTGAAGGATACGATTTTGGAAAACTCCTATTGGTTGCTCAAGGATGTGTGATGGCAAGAATTTGCGAAAAAAATACTTGCCCAACAGGTATTGCCACTCACGATCCAAAGTTCAAGAAAAAGTATAAAGGCCAGAAAGAACATGTAGTTCGAATGATGGAATTTTTGGCTGAGGATGTCCGCAAAGAACTGGACAAAATTGGTGCAAAAACACTGGATGAAATCGTTGGAAGAATCGATCTGATTCATGTTCAGGAGAAGCATCAAAAAGTTGTGGATGACAAAAATATCGATCTCTCCTACTTTATAGGAGATAGTCTTCACGCCTACAAATCTATGCCAAATCCGTTTAATGAGGGAATAAGCCCCTTCAATGAAAAAGTGCTTCAGGAATGCCAAAAATTTGTAGATGAAGAATCAGACTTTAGCTTCAACGATGTCATCACCACAAGTGATCGGGCATCACTCGCTACATTGAGTGGCGAAATTGCCAAGAAAATTTCCGGGAAACGAATGGCAGAAATTAAAGAAAAAGGCGAAGCTGTTTCAGATCATCATTTCAACGGGAATTTTGATTTTACTTTTGAAGGAAGCGCCGGTCAGGGTTTTGGGGTATTTATGACGGAAGGGATTCATGTCCATTTGTTTGGTGAAGCAAATGATTCTGTAGCCAAAGGGATGTCAGGCGGATCGATGGTGATCAATCCATCCAAAAAATCTACGTTTGATCCTACCAAAAATGCAATTATCGGAAACTGTGCACTTTATGGCGCAACCGGTGGAAAGCTATATGTTCACGGACTTGCCGGTGATCGGTTTGCCGTTCGAAACAGTGGCGCCTTGGCCGTTGTGGAAGGTTCAGGGCTTCACGCCTGCGAATACATGACTAACGGTACGGCCGTTATTTTAGGAACCGTAGCGAAGAATGTTGGAGCCGGTATGACCGGTGGAGTTCTTTACCTGCGGCAGGATCAGGTTCATCAGGTAAATGATGAATATATAACACCTCTTGAGCTGGATAAATCATCCGAAAAAGAACTAAAGGATATCCTGACTGATTATCACAAAGAAACGAAAAGTACTTCAGCCAAAGCTGTTTTAGATGATTGGAATAAGCAGAAACGAACTTTTGTAAAACTGATGCCCAAAGGCGTTCTTGCCAAACTCGAGGAAGCAAAAGCCATTAATGAGGTTACAGAGGAAAGCGAGAAGGTTTAAAATTTAGACCTTGGAGGTTTTTAGAAACCTCCAAGGTCTTTTTTAATTACTTATTCATCACCGATCAAGCTGACCGCCGTACTCTTACTTATCGGTCAGTGATGTAACACCCGGCAGCTCTTTCCCTTCAAGATATTCAAGGCTTGCTCCGCCGCCGGTAGAAACATGTGAAACCTGATCTTGCAACCCTGCTTTTTTGATAGCGGATGCAGAATCTCCACCGCCAATAATGGTGGTTGCACCAAATTTCGTCGCTTCAACAAGAGCTTGAGCAACGGTATTTGTGCCATCAGCAAAGTTTTCCATTTCAAAAACGCCCATCGGTCCATTCCATAGAACAGTTTTCGCATTTTTGATATGATTGCTAAACGAAAGTGAGGATTCCGGCCCGATATCTAATCCCATCCAGCCGTCTTCAATACCGCCTTCGCCTACAACTTTATATTCTGCGTCATTTTTAAATTCCTGAGCAACTACGGTATCCATGGGAAGCATAAATTTCACGCCTGCTTTTTTCGCTTTCTCCATCAAGTCCTTAGCCATTGGCACTTTGTCTTCTTCAACCAACGAATCCCCGATAGTGTGACCATTTGCTCTAAAAAATGTATACGCCATTCCACCTCCGATAATAATGGTATCTACTTTTGTCAGCAGGGTTTCAATCACCCCGATTTTATCAGACACTTTTGCTCCACCCAAAATGGCAATAAACGGACGCTTCGGGTTATTGACACTTTCTTCCAAGTACTGAATTTCTTTTTCGAGCAAAAACCCGGAAACTGCCGGCTGTAAAAACTCGGTAACTCCGGAAACGGAAGCATGAGCCCGGTGACTGCTTCCAAAAGCATCATTCACAAACAGATCGGCATGTGCGGCTAATTTTTTGGCAAACTCAGGATCATTCTCTTTTTCTTCTGGATGAAAGCGAACATTTTCCAGCAGTACAATTTCGCCCTCTTTTGCAGCTTTAATTACCTTATCCGCTTCTTCGCCAATGCAATCTTTAGCAAAATGAACCGGAACATCAACCAGTGTTTTTAGGTGATTGGCTACCGGCTCCAAGCTAAATTTATCAGAAGGTTCCCCACCCGGTCGCCCAAGGTGACTCATCAAAATCAGTTTTGCTCCCTCATCAACAACATAGTTAATTGATTGTAAAGCCTGTGTAATCCGATTGTCATCTTTGATCTCACCATTTGAAATCGGAACATTAAAATCGACTCTCATCAATACTGTTTTTCCTTTTAGCTCTACATCCCTAAGTGTTTTCTTAGCCATTTCTATATATCAGTTTTTAAAAATTTTCTTTGATGGAAAATACGACTTCAACAGGGGGATTGGAAATATATAAATACACTGTTTTAAAGAACTTAATACCTAAATTTTTTTATTGATAAACAGGTTTTTATTTAAGGGGCCGGGAATAGGGGAATGGATATATAAAATGATCTTTATTTTTTTAAATCATACCCCAAAGGGGTAAAAAGTGATTAGCCCCGGCACTCGTACCGGCACTAATTATATTCGATCACAAGTGGATCCAGATTCCTGGCAACAATTTTGCTAACCTTTGTTTCACACCTCAAATAAAAAACTGATTCGTCATTTTTAACGAAAAAATATTGGGGGAAGGCAGACTACACTCTGTCATTAAACTAACTGAATCCATCTGCTTTTAAGGATCATTTTCGATATTTTAGCAAGATGATTACAAATAATCCCAATATGAATTCAATCTACTTTGATCACGCATCTACAACACCGGTTGACGAACGTGTTTTGGATGTGATGCTCCCTTTTTACAGAAACAATTTTGGTAATGCTGATTCTGCACATCAACTTGGCAGAAATACAAAAGTGGCCATTGAAGATGCCCGCGAAAAAATTGCTCAGCTGATCGGCGCCGAACCGTCTGAAATTATTTTTACGAGCGGGGGTACAGAAAGTGACAACGCCATCATCAAAGGAGTCGTAAAAGCGACACGAAAAACAGAAATTATTACATCACCAATTGAGCATCACGCTGTAATTCATCCTGCTGAGAGCTTGAAAATGAGTGGATGTAAAGTTACTTATCTGCAGCCCGACGAGAACGGCTACATCAGCCCACAACAGGTGGAAGATGCTATTTCGGAGGATACCGCAATCGTTAGTTTGATGCATGTAAATAACGAAATCGGAACCATTTTGCCGTTAAAAGAAATTGCAGATGTTTGTCGTGCAAAGAAAGTCCCCTTCCATTCCGATACAGTTCAAAGCGTGGGAAAAGTACCCATTAATGTGAAAGATTTGGGAATCGATGCATTGAGCATCAGCGCACACAAAATTTATGGACCCAAAGGAATTGGAGTTCTTTATGTGAAAAACGGAACGCCATGGTTGCCGTGGCTTCAGGGTGGATCGCAGGAACGGCGTCGTCGTGGTGGCACATCAAACGTAGCCGGTATTGTAGGTTTGGCAAAAGCGCTTGAACTTTGTACGGAACAACTCGAAGAACATCAGACACATTTTAAAAAGCTTCGAAAGCAATTGCTTGATGGCCTCGACTTAACTCTAAAAGGGCAGTATCAAATTAATGGTCCGATTGATGGGGGCGCCCCGCACATTATAAATCTGGCTTTTCGCACCGATGATGAGCAAGGATTGGATGGCGAAATGCTTCTTTTGAATCTTGATATTGATGGGTTTTGTGTATCAAACGGATCGGCTTGTACCTCCGGAGCGGTAGAACCGTCGCATGTGCTGAAAGGAATTGGCCTGCCTGATCACTTGGCAAACTCAAGCATCAGAGTTAGTTTTGGTAAAGATAATACCGAAGCAGATGTACAGAAATTTTTAGAAAAACTGAAAGCTGTACTACAAAGAATGAAGGCCGTTACATCATGAACATTTGTGTCTACTGTGGATCTTCGAACGGAAAAAATCCGAAAATACTTTCTGCCGCGCGTAAATTTGGCAGATTGTTAGCAGATAATAATCATACTCTTGTTTATGGCGGTTCTTCTCTTGGGGTGATGGGTGAAATCGCTGATACCGTAATGGAAAATGGAGGAAAAGTGATTGGCGTAATTCCCGAAAATCTGTTCAGTAAAGAGGTGGCTCATACCGAAATCACTGAATTAATTACCGTTGCAGATATGCACGAGCGCAAATCTACAATGGCAGATCTTGCGGATTCATTTGTTGCACTTCCGGGAGGATTTGGCACCATGGAAGAACTGTTCGAAATTATAACCTGGAATCAGATTGGTATCCTTCAAAAACCGGTCACCGTTTTAAATGTAGATCATTTCTACGATGCGTTGATTGAGATGATCGATCATTCTGTTAAAACCGGATTTATAAAAGTTGATAATCGCCTGATTTTTCAAGTGGCTGAAACGCCGGAAGAGTGTTTAGAGTTGTCGAAGTAGACTGTACATTTTTAAAACCATCTACATGCAATTCTGGATATTTGTTGGCCTCTTCACTCTCGGGATTTTAATTGTACTGAATCTTTACGGTCCGCTAAAAGGATCAACATCCGCAGATTTCAGCAGTGCAAATGTGTCCCTTAAAAATCCGCTGAAGCCATGCCCGTCCTCCCCAAATTGTACAAGCACTTCGGTGTTGTACAACCTGCCAGCTAAAGAATTATATGAAACCGTATTTTTTGTGATGGAGAAATCGGGCGCAGAAAAAATCAAACCGAATTCACAAGAGCTTCAAATCGATGTTGTATTTCGTATACCAATATTTGGCTTTAAAGATGATGTAGTTGTCAAAATAGATTCCTATAATTCCAATTCGGTACTTTTTATCAAAAGTTCGAGCCGATTGGGTGAGGGCGACTTAGGTGTTAACCGAAGGCGCGTCTCAAAGCTTTTGTCAGAAATTGAAACTAATCTTAACCAACCTTTATAATCGTGTCTAAACTATCAAAAACTATTGGTATTCTACTTATCATTTTAGGAATTGCATCCTATGTTTTAACCGGTGCAGCCAGTGCCACAGCGTTGATACCGGCCTTTTTTGGAATTGCATTTGTTGGCCTCGGAATCCTTGGAGCTAAAAAAGAATCGATGCGAAAGCATGTAATGCATGCTGCACTTTTGCTCGCTATTTTAGGTATTGGCAGATCATTCGGTGGATTGATCAACGTATTTAGCGTTTTGGGCGGAGCTGAATTAGAACGTCCTGCAGCTGCCATCGGACAGGCAATTATGGCTATTCTCTGTATCTTTTTTGTAGTCGCCGGTGTTCAGTCATTTATCGCTGCAAGAAAAGAGCGCAACGCAGATACTACTTTAAAAGACGAAGCGTAATTAGTTTTAACCAAAGTTCGATTGTAAACCAGATTAATAAAGTGTTCTAAATCGAACTCTGGTTTCAAGATATCCGAATTCAACAGGCTGAAAGCCTGACATAACTCATCCTATGGCAACGCCATAGGTAACAAAGGTGATGGAACACACCGCAGGCTGAAAGTCTGAAATAGTACAAATTAGAATCTCAGGGACGATCTGTTTTGAGGCCTTCAGCCGTCCCGGAAATTACTTTACCCCAGAGCGTCGCTCTGGGCTGAGTTATCTCAGGCTTTCAGCCTTATTCATTCGTCTCTGCTCAGTTACGATAGAGGAACCTCCAGCGGTTAATTTTGTATCCGCAATTTGTCAATTTTCTAAAAAGTGATACTTTAGTATCATTATGAGAACAGAACTTGTCACCACATTAAAGCGAGAAGCTACAAAGCTTTTAAAAGAACTGCATAGAGAGAAAGAGCCTATGTTAATAACTGAGCATGGCAAGCCATCTGCTTATCTTGTTGATGTTGATCATTTTGATGCCATTCAAAAAAAATTAACCCTTCTTGAAGGATTGGCTCGTGGTGAAAAAGCCATTCTTGAAGACCGTATTATATCTAATAAAGAAGCTAAAAAGCGCATGGCGCGATGGCTCAAATAATTTGGACTGAACCGGCTACTTCAAGAACTGGATGAAATAGATGATTACACTTCTTTAGATAATCCAAACGCTGCTAAAAAATTAGTACGGAGAATTTTTCAGTGAATAGATAAACTTAAAGACCATCCTAAAAGTGAGAAAACGGTTCAAGAATTTGGGCTTTCAGCAGGAATAGTACCCCCCATGCCGAATATTTTATCGTGAAAAGGATACTGTTTTCATAATCCATATTTTAAGATCAGAACAAAATCTTCACCTTGATTTACTTCAAAGAGTAAATATTTGAAGGTGATTTATCGATGTACTCAATACCTGATACTTTATACTCCCTACTTAAAATCTCTACTCTTTAAAAATATCTGCAATCAAATCGCCATATTTATCTTCAATAACTCTCCTTTTCACTTTTAGCGTAGGTGTTAGCTCACCGGTTTCTACGGTAAACTCATTAGCCAAAAGCCGGAAATCTCTTACTTTTTCGTAAGATGCGAGCTCTTTAGAAAACGACCGAATTTCTTTACTGAACAGGTTTAGGATAGATTCATGATTCAAAAGATCTTTCATATCTGAGTATTGAATATCGTTTTGATGAGCATATGTTTCCAATGCTTCAAAGTCCGGGACTATCAGCGCAGCCATGTAGGTTTTATTCTCTCCAACCACCACCATTTGATCTACCCATTTACTGCTTTTAAACAGATCTTCAATTGGGCCGGGATAGATATTTTTCCCACCGGCATTCACAATCATATGTTTGATGCGATCCGTAATTTCAAGCCTCCCATCAACAAATCTGCCAACATCACCGGTGTGCAACCATCCATCTTCGTCGATCATCTCTTTTGTGGCTTCATCATTCTTCCAATATCCCTTCATGGTATTCGGACCGCGATTTAAAATTTCCCCCGGCTCCGAGTTTAAATCAGACGGATAATCTTCACCACTTAGTTCTGCAATTATTTTTCCATCTTCAATTCGTTGAATTCCAACCGTAACTCCATTGATTACCTGTCCTACCGTCCCCATTTTTTCGTCGTTATATCGATTACAGCACATCACCGGAGAGGTTTCTGTAAGTCCATATCCCTCCAGAATATTTAATCCGGCCGACATAAAGAACGCCCCGATTTCTGCGGGAAGAGCTGCACCGCCTGACACAAAAAATCGAATATTCCCTCCGGTTCGCTGTTTAAGTTTATCGAAAACCAGCTTATCTGCAATCTTTTTTTGAAGGCTGATAAATCCGCGTTCACCCTGCCAGTATCTTTCACCTACGTTTAGCGCCCAGCCAAAAATGGACTGCTGAATGGCACTTCCTGCCTCAACATTTTTCTTCACCAGATTATAGATTTTTTCAAATAATCGTGGCACACTCACTACAATTGTGGGATGAGCTTCCAGCATATTTGCCGCTACTGTGTCAACACTTTCTGCATAATAAATTTCTGCACCGCCGGCCATCATGGCATAGTAACCGCCCGTACGTTCAAACGAGTGACAAAGTGGAAGAAACGATAAGCAGCGGTCCGTTTCTCCAATCGAAATTGCTTCGTGAGCGGATTTTACATTGCTTACAATATTACGGTGAGTTAACATTGCTCCTTTTGGATTTCCGGTAGTTCCCGAGGTGTAAATTAACGTGGCAATATCTTCGGGCTGAATATTTTTTGATCTCTCCTTAAGCGTTTTCTGGTGCTTCGCTTCGGCTTTTGAACCCATCGTACAAACGTTATCAAAAAGCTTAACATACTCTTTTTCGATATACTCTTTTACCTTTGGCTCATCAAACGCAATCACCTGTTTTAGGTCAGAACAATTATCAAAAACCTCAGTAGCTTTTTTAAGCTGAATACCGGTAGATACAAAAAGAATCTTCGCTTCGGAATCCTGCAAAATATATTGACACTGATTCGCCGGTAACGTTGAATATAATGATACATTAATTGCACCAATCATTTGAATAGCCAAATCAACCACCGCCCATTCGTACCTGTTTTCACTGAGGATAGCTACCTTTTCTCCTTTCTCAATTCCCTGATCCAAAAGGTAGAATGCTACGGCTGCAACATCATCTCTTACTGAGCTCCATTTAATCGTTTTGTACCCTTCATCATGAGAAGGTTTAAAAGCGAAAGCTGTTTTCGTAGAATTTTCGTATTTTTTAACGAGATTTTGATAAAGTTCTGTTACCGTCTCGAAAGCGACTATTGTAGACATGGTTCCAAAATTAAGTGTATGGTAGTTGTACTTAAGATAAAATTTTAGCTTAATTTATCTACTATATATTCATAAAATCTGCTTCAGAACTGTAATCAAAACAGTTATACGAACACTAAAAAAAGCTCGTTTTTATTAAACGTACTTATAAAGATATTCTCTTATAATCAATTACTTATGGCACATCCCGCACACGAAGATACGATTCATTTGGTAAAAGAAATTTTCAGGACGTACTTAAAAGAGAAAGGTCAACGCCAGACTCCCGAACGGTTTATGGTCCTGGAAGAAATCTACCGATCTGAAGGTCATTTTGATGCAGATGATATTTTTTTCAACATGAAAAATGCCGGCACTCGTGTTTCCCGGGCCACAGTGTACAACACTCTCGATTTGTTGATTGAATGCGGACTTGTTCAGCGCCAGCAGTTTGGGAAAAATCAATATTATTACGAACGATCTTATGCCTACCAGCAGCACGATCACATGATTTGCAAAGAGTGTGGCGTGGTGATTGAGTTTTGTGATCCGCGAATTCTCGAAATTCAAAAATTAATGGAGCAAATTTACGATTTTGATATTGAAGGGCATTCCCTGCACCTGTTTGGCACATGCAATAACACCGAAGAGTGCAACAAAAGAAAAGAGACCGGCGATAAAATAAAGTCACTTCCATAACGTTTCTGAGAAGTCACTTTCTGCTCGCTTTTTTCTGATTTTATACGTGAATGGTAGTCTCTTGGATAAATTTACGAGCAGCCCAACGGCTTCCCCACCATCCCATCATAATGGCAAGCAGTATAATTCCACCGATCAGAAAATACCATCGCCCAAATGGCCAGCCCAGCACTCCTAATTGAGACAAGTAAATAGGCACAATCCAATCAAAGAAAACAAAAACGATGGCTGATGCCGCCGTTCCGGCTATCATTCCCTGAATAATTCCCTCAAGTAAAAAGGGTCGGCGGATAAATCCATTTGTGGCACCCACCAATTTCATAGCGCGAATTAAATCCCGTTTTGCATAGATTGTTAACCTGATTGTGTTAAACACCAAAATCATTGCTACAAATAAAATAAACAAACCAATTCCGGTGCCAATGATGATGAGCTGATCGGTTCTTTTCTCCAAAATTTCCAACAACGCAAGATTGAATCGTACCTCATCAACTCCGTTATATGTTTCGATAACTTTCACGAGTGAATCAACCTGAGACACATTAAATTCATCAGAAACATTTAGCCTGAATGATGCGGGAAGAAAATTAAGTTCAGCCAACGACTCTCCACCCAATCCAAATTCCTGCTGAAAAACTTTTGAGGCACTATCCTGAGATATGTAATTCATCTCCGCAATGATGGGCTCAGACGATATTTGATCGCGTAAACGTTGAATGGATTCATCGTCCAAATTATCCAGAAAAACCTCCACTTCTATCTGCTGCTTCAACACCTGTGTAACTTCATAAGCGTTGAACCCTATTCGGGATAGAACTCCAATCAAAAGAACTGCTACAAAGAGCGAAAAAATTGATGTGAAAGCAGCCAGCCGGGCTCGTGTTAAACCGGCAAAACCTTCTTTGAGCAAATAACCAAGACTCATTCTTTTATCCTGTTAATTAGTAAATAAAATCCTCATTCCGAATACAAACCGTCTTGGTGGCATCGGATAACCAACCGATTCAAAGTAGCCTGTCTGGTTAACACGGTCAAATATATTTTCCCATTTTAGATTCAACATAAACCACCTTATCCTGGCAGAAATTTCAGCATCCACCCTGCTCCATTGCTTATTTGCCAACTCATTGGTACCGTGTTGCCAGCGGTTTAGCGGGGTGATGTAATCTGCTGTTCTAACAGAATTTGGCGAGTAAGTTCCAATCACCCCGGCTTTTACAAAAGCTGCACGATCAAACACATAATTTTTCCAGTAAACACTCCCTTTCAGCCAAAGTCGATCGCCGGTTTCAGCCAACCCCTGGTTGATCGGGTTCTCAAGGTTTGTCGTTTCAAATGTTTTGTACGTGGCAGATATATTCCCTTCTAAATAACGGGAATGTAAATCGAACCAAGCAGTACCGGATAGATGAGTATAGGGGGCGATGTTCACAAACTGACCTTCGGTATCGCTCATCAAATCCACAAAAATTCCATTTTCTACTTCGCGAATATCTCCCCTGGCTCCAACTGAAAAATAGTCCCCCAATCCGCTTTCTAACTGAACTCCTCCAACAAGTGACCGTTCATTACCTAAATCAGAATTTCCCATAAATCCATCCGATTGCCAATAAAGCGCTTGTATATCCGGCGACATGTTTGAAAATCCACCAAATGCAGATAATATTACACTTTGTATCGGCTCGATGTCTATTCGTCCGGAATATTCCACATCAAAATGATCATCAGATCGAACCATAAACCCTGAATTTCCTGCTACAGTTAAAAATCCAAGCGAATATGTCGCATCGATATCTCCTTTGGCGCCGGTCCACCCATTATCTGTAAGCTGAATCTGATTCCGATTTTCCAGCGAAAACAAGCGCGCCGTTGCCGTTGTTTCTAAATTCTGTAGCTGAAGATGTTGCCGTCCATACATCTCAATACTTCTAAAGTTGGTCAAAATGGTGTCTCTGGTTGCTTCTACAGTTTCAATAGATTGCGCAAACTGGGCTCTTCGCTCAGCAGTTTGATAATGCAAACCCAGCTCCGTGCCTACATCCTCATCAATCGACTGCCTGTTATGGAATTGTACATAAATATCTTTTGAACCCTCAGTAGAATTGGCTCCTCCCTGCTCAGGCTGCGCATTAAATGGGTTAAAGTCGAATAGCAAAGGATCACTCACCACATAACCAAACGACTGTTCCTGCTCCATTGAATTTGTAATGTATCCTGCTCTCATCAGCCATCGATCAGATACCTGCCGATATCCTTTAAACACAATTTGATTTCCCTCAACAATACTCCGGCTAAACCCAATACCATCCCTGCGATCCCAAAAAGAAAGTTCAATATTCGTTTTTTCATTAAAATTGTGTGTTGCCGAAAATTCAAGGCTACGGTAATTATAGGCACTTTCATCAAAATTAAGATAGGTCCTCGGCACGGTTAAATAATGATCCCTGAGACGGATTCGGGAACGGTAGTTTGGTCCGTAATCAGACTCTTGTAACGTGGAAATTTTATGAATAGGAACCCGATTCCAATTTAAACGCCCTGTAAGCGGATCATTAATTTGAAGACCATTTACCTCGGCTTGAAAATGTCGGGTTTCATAGGTGTGATAATCAACCCCATCCATTCTTCCGAGGGTTCCGGTACGATAGGTAATCCCGCCGCTTTTTCGGGCAAATCGGTCCGTTAAGTTGAGCATATTAATCCAGCGCATAGTACTATCGGTCTCAGCGACATCAAACCCTGCAGAACGATCATAAGTCCAGATAGAAATCTCAATAATTTCTTCCTCTTCTTCAGGTTCTTCTACTTGCAACGTATCAGACTCAGCTGTTGGAGGTGGTGGTGTGGGAATAGTATCACCCACAGCCACAGAAAAAGACATCCATATGGTTAGGAAATAGATCAACTATTGTTGTGGCTTTAAATTATAGGGATACGATCCTAAACCAAGAATCTCCCGTCTTATTGTTTCCAGTACAACCATTACGGTTCGCTGTTTATTTATCAACCTGTCATTTGTGAACTGGGCTTTTAAAGCGAATGATTTGCCATCCATCCAAAATCCCATCCAAACTGTACCGACAGGTTTTTCTACTGATCCGCCACCGGGTCCGGCAATACCTGTTGTTGATACACCAATGGATGATCCCATACTTTCCGCCACTCCTTTCGCCATTTGAAGCGCTACTTGTTTACTCACGGCTCCATACTTCTTTAAATCATTCTCATTCACACCAAGATGATTGATTTTCACATCATTTGCATAAGCAATCACTCCACCCAGCATATAACTGCTGCTTCCGGCAACATCGGTGATATCATTCGAGAGCATTCCGCCTGTACAACTCTCGGCAACGGCAATTGTTTTGTTGTTCTGTTTCAGCAAATCTCCAACCACTGCCGCAAGTTGGCAATCTCTGCCTTCACCATAAATGAACTCCCCTGCTTTTTTATAAAGCAATTCCTGTAACTTCTCGAGTTTATTATTTGCCGCAGATTTGTCATTTCCCTCAGCACTGATCCGAATAGTAACTCCCCCCGGATTTGGCAAGTATGCTACCTGAACACCATTATTCAAATACGATGATAAATCACCCACAACTCCATCACTAAGTGTGCTTTCGGGCACGCCGGCTGTTTTATAATATCGCGTTGCCCACACATCTTGTCCCGGGAAAAAATCATTCAGTTTATCGCTTACACCGTTATTCATCAAAAATTGCATTTCGTACGGAACGCCGGGAAGTACTGCCAATGCACGATTTTCTTTTTCGAACCACATCCCCGGAGCCGTACCCTGATTATTGAACAAAACCGTACAGCTTTTGGGAACCAATGCCTGATCTGCATTCGAACGGCTAAATTCAAAATCACGCTTTCGAAAAATTTCTTTAATGTGATTTAGCACAGCTTCATTCTCTACCAATTCATCATCAAAAAAATCTGTGATTACTTTTTTTGTGATATCATCATGAGTTGGGCCTAATCCACCGGTTACTACTGTAAAGTCAGAACTCATAAAACTTTGCTCAACACATTCACTGATAAGTATATAATCATCCGGTAACGTAATCACTTGTTCAACAAAAAATCCCTTTTCCGTTAAAAAACGTCCAATCCAGGATGCGTTCGTATTTATGGTATCTCCAATCAAAAGTTCATTTCCAATAGAGATGATGTGTGCTTTTCTCATAACGTAAAAATAGCAGTTTGCCAGACACTGATGAAATTTCATCTTCTCTGAATCTAAAAACTTCTTAACAACTTTGTGTAAGGTGCGTTACCTTGTAGTGTGGAAAAATTACCGAACATATTAAGTGGCTTCCGAATGGCAATGGCCCCTGTTTTTTTGCTTCTGTTTATACAAGATGATGTTGTATGGAGGGGAATTAGCCTTGTAGTTTTTGCTGTGGCTGCTATTACAGATTATTTTGATGGATATTACGCCCGAATTTACGAAGTAGAAAGTGATTTTGGTGTTTTTTTAGATCCACTGGCTGATAAATTTTTGACCTTTGCCGGCTTTGTTTGCCTCCCGTTTTTAGACCCGTCACAATTTCCATGGTGGGCTGTGGGCCTTATTGTTCTGCGTGATATCATCATCACTGTTCTCCGGATTTTTACCGACCGAAAAGGGATTACCCTGCAAACCAGAACCATGGCAAAAGTAAAAACCGCTATTCAGATGGGCTTTCTGTATGTCGCTCTTCTATTTGGTTTTTTCTTGCTCATCCCGGGATTTATGTCAAAATTTGCAAGAATGACTTTTACTATGGATATCTTCTTCTGGGGTATGATGGCAGTCGTTCTTATTACGGTATACTCGGGTATTGAATACTTGGTGGTAAATCGGGACCTGCTCACTTCCACAACAAAAAAATGAAAGGCGTAAAATTTATTGTAGGTACTTTTTTTGGGGCTGGCCTTCTGCCAAAAGCACCTGGCACATGGGGAAGTTTATTTTCTATTCCATTCATTTATCTCACGTCACTTTACTTTTCTTTTACCGGTGTGATTATTTTTGTCATCGTTGCTTGTCTACTTTCGTTATGGAGCACATCCGAAGCCGTAAAAAGATATGGTGATGATCCCTCTCAGTTTGTAATGGATGAAGTTGCAGGTCAATCGATTGTTTTCATCTTTGCTGCTTTTCAGGCAGATATTTCTCACGATAGTTGGATTCTCATCGCCGGATTTATCCTGTTTCGTCTGTTCGATATCTTCAAACCGCTTGGAATCAATCAATTGGAGAAATTGCCAGGAAAATTTGGTATATTATTTGATGACCTATTGGCGGGTTTCTATGCACTGATATGCCTGGAAGTACTATTTAAGCTGACTACATCTCTTTAGTTACCCAGAATTTTAGATAGTTAAGAGTAAAAAATACCTGCTATTGGCGGTATGAGTGACGTAAAAACGTGCATTCCAAAAACGAATTTTACCATTTACGATTTTAAATTATGATTGAGACAAAAAACAGTTACACCATTATTGACAAAAAATTTTCCCGAGAGCTGGCAAAACATCTACTCGATATAAACGCCATTTTGCTCCGCCCAAATAATCCATTTACATGGTCATCAGGTTGGAATTCACCTATCTATTGCGATAATCGCTTAACGTTGAGATACCCAAAAATTCGAAAAGCAATATCCAAAGCATTAACAGACATCATCAATGAACATACGCCCGATGTGGATGTAATTACCGGAACAGCCACAGCCGGAATTCCCCATGCAGCATGGATTGCCGAAAAACTGGACAAGCCGATGGCTTACGTTCGTGCAAAAGCAAAAGCACACGGAATGGGAAATCAAATCGAAGGCGGTGTAGATAAAGGCCAATCAACTATTATTATTGAAGATTTGATCTCAACAGGTGGGTCAGCAATTTCCGTTGTTGAAGCCCTTCAGTTTATTGGCGCCGATGTAAAAGCCGTTGCCAGTATTTTTACATATGGATTTGATGCATCAACCGAAAAATTCAACAAGAAAAATATACCGGTCTTTTCACTTACAGATTACAGTACTCTTATTGATGTTGCCCTGGAACAAGGAGCCGTTCAGGAAAAGGACATCGAGTTATTGAACAACTGGAGAGCAAATCCCGAAAAGTGGCCAAATTGAGTTTGAAATCAGAAGCTATGCAATTTGCAGCAGCCGTTACTGCCATAAGTTTAGGCACCAGCCAAAGGCTCAGCCGCAATTTTCGCTATTACAACCAGAGCGAATTGAGCAATATAAAACGCGAAGACCTTCAAAGAATATTTGTTCAAATCAGACATGAAATTTACACTCTGCAAAATCTCTTCTTAAACGAAGAGGATTCTGTTTCCAGCTCCCCCTTTAAAGTTATGCTTGCCAAAAATATTCTGGATCGGTTTGAAGAGCTGCACCGAAACCTGCTCTTTTTTGATGTGGATACCATTCAATCAATCATTCCCGTTATCGACCGGCAACGTCGTTTTTGGCAACAATCAACCGAAGTGGAATTTTACGACGAACGCTTACTTCAAAAACTTGAAACTGCTGTTGAGCAGGATTTAATTTCTCTTGAAAAATCATTACAAACTTTACCCGATACATCCACAACGTAAGCAGCACATGAAATACCTCGTTCTCACGATTACCTTTTTTGCATTTATACTAACAGGTTGTGGCACTGAAGCCGAAGATTCATGCGACCTCGAAGCGGAGCAACAATTTTTAGTCGAAAATGCACAAAACAACGATGTAATTGTTACTGAATCCGGTTTACAATATAAAATTTTAACAGAAGTTGAAGAAGGCGATAGTCCCTCCTCAAACAGTGAGGTTGCGGTAAATTATACCGGCCGAACCATTGATGGAGATGTTTTTAATGACTTTGATAATGTAACGTTCGAACTAGACCGTGTAATAAACGGATTTAGCGAAGGCATTCAGCTAATGAAGGTCGGAGAAACTTTTGAGTTTTATATTCCAGGAAATTTAGCATACGGTAATAACCCTCCACCGGAGTCAGGTTTTTGCCCGAACGCAACACTTATTTTTGAAATCGATCTTATTGAGATTATTTAATCATCAGAAAAATCATGAAGTTTAAATTACTGATATCCGCACTTTTTTCAATTCTGTTAATCACTGGATGTTTAGATACAGAAAGCCCTTTTGGTGAACCGGTTGATGAAACAGATTTTCTTGAGCAAAATGCTTTGGAAGAAGATGTTGAAGTAACCGAAAGCGGTCTGCAATATCGAATTATTGAGGAAGGAAATGGTGAGAGGCCCAATTCCGAAAGTGTGATTTTTACAGATTTTTTAAGCCGAACCGTTTCCGGAGAAACGTTTGAAGATAGCAATGGAATTATCTATTCGCCCATCAATCAAATTGCACTCCCCGGACTTGCGGAAGGCCTTGAGTTAATGGATGAAGGCAGTACATACGAACTGTTTCTCCCACCGGAGTTAGCGTATGGAAATTCACCACCGGCAGGCAGTGTTCTTCGCCCCGGGTCCGTTGTAATCTTTGAAATTGAGCTGGATTCGTACCTGCGTGATTCCGAAACATTTATGACTGAAAACAGGGAAAACAACGATGACATTAGTGAAACTGAAAGTGGATTACAGTACAGAATCATTGAGGAAGGCAGTGATACCAAACCTGCCGAAACGGATACTGTGAATGTTAATTACACAGGCACGTTTACGAACGGATTTGTTTTTGATGAATCACCTGAAGGTGAACCTGCTTCATTCCCTGTTGACGGGGTAATTCCAGGCTTTTCGGAAGCGTTACAATTGATGGGCGTAGGTGCAACCTATGAAATATTTGTCCCTTATGATTTGGGATATGGTGCACCGAATATAACCAGGCCACAAACAATCCCCGAAGAGGTTGTTCTTGTATTCGAACTTGAACTCCTGGAAATTGAATAATTCAAAAAGAATCCTTTAATCCGTTCCAATCGCTTTTTATATTTTAGTTTAATGCCAGTTGAATCAATCAACCATGAGTGATAAAAAATTCTACATCGAAACTTACGGCTGCCAGATGAATTTCGCCGATACGGAAGTTGTCAATTCCATTTTGATGGAAGATGGCATGAATCCTGTTAAAACAGCGGAAGAAGCGGACGTAATTTTTGTTAATACCTGCTCTATTCGGGAAAATGCAGAGACCCGGGTATGGAATCGGTTGAAAGAATTTGGCGCCCTAAAGCGTGAGAAAAAACATCTTACTGTTGGCGTGATGGGCTGTATGGCTGAACGGATTAAAGACAAAATCATAGAGCAGCAGAAATTGGTGGATATAGTTGTTGGACCCGATGCCTACCGCGATATCCCAAACCTATTGGCAGAAGTGGATGATGGGCGAAAAGCCGTAAACGTACTGCTATCACTCGAAGAAACTTATGCCGATATTACCCCCGTCCGAACCAGCGGAAACGGTCTCTCGGCATTTGTATCTATCATGCGAGGATGTGATAATATGTGCGCATTCTGCGTGGTGCCCTTTACCCGCGGACGCGAACGAAGTCGTCCTATGACAAGTATTCTGCGCGAAATTCAGCAGCTGAGTGATGAGGGTTATAAAGAAGTCACGCTTTTGGGACAGAATGTAAATTCGTATCAATATGAAGAAATCGATTTTACCACGTTAATGGACGAAGCCAGTAAGGTTGATCCGGAAATGAGAATTCGGTTTTCATCACCCCACCCCAAAGATTTTCCTGAACCGCTGCTTCACCTGATTGCGGAACGTGCAAATTTATGTAATTACATTCACATGCCGGCACAGGCAGGCAGTAGTTCCATGCTCGAAAGAATGAGAAGGCCTTACACAAGGGAGCAGTATTTAGATCTCGTTGATCAAATACGAGAGATTATTCCCGGAGTAGCACTTTCCACAGATATCATTACCGGTTTCTGCGGAGAAACAGAAGAAGAACACCGGGGAACGATGAGTTTGATGGCAAAAGTGGAATACGATCTTGCCTATATGTTTGCTTACTCTGAACGGGAGCGTACACTTGCCCATCGTAAATACGAAGATGATGTACCTGAAAAAATTAAGAAGAAACGACTTACTGAAATCATCACTCAACAGATGAATATTCAAGAGAAGAATAACCGAAAGCAGATGGGGAATATCCATCTGGTATTGGCGGAGGGTAACAGTAAAAAGTCGGATCAACAGCTAAGCGGCAGGTCAGACACTAACAGTATGGTCGTATTTGATAAGGAGCATTATCAAAAAGGAGATTATGTAGCCGTAGAAATCACCGATTGTACATCTGCCACTTTAATTGGGAAACCACTGTATAAAACCACAACTCAGGAGTTTTTTAAGAGGGAAGAAGTTACAATTTAAGTATTCGATTTACATACGTCTGTCTGCTGTTGATACAATTCCACAAAAGTTTTTGAACTCAAAGCGGTCTGACGGATCTAAGGGATCTAAGGGATCTAAGGGATCTAAGGGATCTAAGGGATCTAAGGGATCTTAAAAAACTAAAAAAGCCCGATCCTTTTCAGAAACCGGGCTTTTCTTTTGGAAATAAACTTTGAAGTGAATAATACTTATTCAGTTTCAGTCAGTTCTATTTCTCCAATATTGTTTGTCTCACCAATGGTTACTTCTACATCCTCTTCAGATGCGGGATCATAGCCATCTTCCCGGGCTTCAACAGAAACGGTGTATAAACCGTCCTCCAAACCAACAAGTGTAAATTCACCTGAAGTTGTGTCAGCAAACGTGGTAGAAAGCGTATCACTTCCGGCAATAGCATACACAGCAGCTCTGGCTTCTACAGGAGAAACAGTTCCTGCAATGTTTCCTGAAAGAGCTTCGGGAGTAGCACGAACAACCGGACGCAGATTATATTCATTAGTGGTTCCGCGTTTTACTACAGAGCGATTTGCATCAAAATCCAATAGAAGTGTATAAACAATGCCTTCTTCAATCTCGGCATTAATATTCAGCTTCAGTCCTGTTTGAGCACCACTGGGAACAGTTAGCGGGTATGATTCGCCATCGATAACAACACTGTTATTGTCAGACAAGATTAGCCTGATTTGTTGATATGTACCTGTTTCAAGCTCAGCATCAGCCAATATGGCAAAGTCACCATTTACAAGTTCAAGAATATTGTAAACCTCATTGGGTTCACTAATAGTTTCCCAACCTTCTCCGCTTTCGTCGCGGTTCACTTCTACCCTTTCTACCGAAATATTTACCTCATCATATTCAACAGGGGCATCGTGCATTTTTACCTGCATGGTTCCGGTACCGGCATCAGGGCTGGTATTACATCCCCAAGCAAATAGTCCTACTACAATTCCTAAAAATAATGTTGTTTTAATTTGTCTTAGAGTATTCATAATCGATTCTTCTATGTTATTATTTGGTTACGGGGGATAGGACGACCGTCAAAAGAAAGGGTTACAAAATTTTTGTATTTATAAAATTCATTCGGTTCGCCGGTCAGCGACACCGCGCTACACACATTAGTTATTCCCATCTGTTCCCGGGGGTCTCCCTGGTCCATTGTTAGGTCTGCCGGGAATATTTGCCGGAGGTCCCGGATTTACATTTCCATTAAACAAATTTTGTAAAACTTGTGAAGCAGGTATTCCATTTCCAAGCTGTTGAGCAACTCCTTCTACAACTGATGCTGCAGGAAGCTGACTCCGTTTTTCTGCCGAATTCATTGCGCCGGGAAGTTTTTGTAAATCTGAAGCCGAAAATCCCCCTTCAACTGCCCTTGCTAACAATGGCCTTGCAGCATCAGCCTGTCGGGCCGATGCAGGTAAATCCGGTAAAATCCCTACTGCTGCGATAATCGAACGAGGCGTGGTTTTATCAAGAACAGATCGCTGACCCATTCCTTCCAACACACTTTCCAGTATTTCGGGTTCAATTTGCTGCGTTAGGGATTTTAAATTTGCCCTGACAAGTTCATTTCTAAACTGCGGGCCTTGTTCACCTGATCTTTCAATAAATATAGCTACTTCAGGTTTTTCTGTCCAGTTACTTGCAATTGAAACGGCACGGGGAGTATTTTCCTGAATGCTGTTTATTAATGGCATTATTCTTCCCGGGGGAACTCCTTTTGCAAAACCTTCCATCAGCTTTTGTAAGATATAATCAGATGGCAAATCTCTTTCCGCCAATCCAAATGCAGGTTCAAGCAATCGTGAAAGATCTCCCTGCTCAATTCCACGCTCATTTGCCCGATCTAATACCCGTTCCAGCTGTGCCTCATCTAATCCGGAAGCAACACCGCGTTCCATTAATGCATTATTAGCCTGTTGTGCCAAGACCATAAACGGCATCCAAAAAACTACCATTATTACAGCAAATAGCCTTTTAGTTCTATAATATTTATTTGTTTTACTATTCATAATTATCCTCAATTAATCGATATAAATAAGCCCGTTTTGTCCGCCAAATCCATCGCTGACGGTCATTGCATCATCAGAAAGATCAATCCAATCTTCCTCTCCATTTACTACCCGTAATATTTTGTACTCATAAATTCCTGATTCCAACTCTAATTGAGCTGCGTAGCGGCGTTCAGTTTGTTTTGATAATGGTATTCCGGGCCGCTCCCAATTATTGAACTCACCAACCAGAAATAAATCACCATCATCCTGATAGTTTATACTAACAAACACGACGCCATCTCCCTCATCATCCCATTTGGGGTCAATGTCCTTTTTCCCTCCGCCCATCAAACGTGAAACCGGAAAGGTATACCTAAAGTTAAGCGCTGTTTGTATATCTGAAAGGGATTCATTCTCAGCCGGAAAAAACTGTACATGTGAAAGTGAAGCGGTTGCTGTAAACCTGTTAAAAAATGTGCGGGACAATGAAACACCCGTACGGATCAACCGATCGGATTCTTCAGTGGTTGTTGTTTCTTCACCTCCTCCGGGTGGTCCGCCAATAGGAGGTGTTCCCCCTCCACCTGTGGTAGTTACCACATCTGTAGAATATCTGTCCGTCGCCGCTTGTAAAGATAATCTCCAGCTTTGCTGAATAATTCTTTCCAAACCAAATGATAACGTGTGGTTTCCAATCAGGTTTTCATTAACGTTTCCATTGAAACCGGCTCTGACACGCCAGTTGAAAGACGGCCATGTTTCAATTTCAACGCCGTAAAGATCCACACGATCCGACAACTCCGCTTGCCCCTCTGCTTCCAGATTACTGTAATTCCGAAAAGAGGAACCGGCCCTGGCGCGAATTCTCGTAAAAAATCCGGGAGACCAGGTCAGTGATGGTAAAACAGCAACAAGACTCCGATTATAGGTTGATGTAAAATTACTGCCCGATACCTGAATTTCAGTCATCCACTTAGAGCTTAAGCGGTACCGTACATTTGTATTCCCATAAAATCCGTTAAAGCTTGGACGATCATCAAACAATGGCTGATAAACATATCCCGAAGTTACATCCCCGGAAAAATTCCCGGCGTCCCAAAGCAATTGCCCCATTGGGGATATCGATGCATAACCACTGAGGTCAGACCGATCCCATTCGTTTATGTAGGGATTTAAAAATGTGTTGGATGTATAGCCTATACTGCTGTCAAGGCTTAAAAATCCCTCCACATTTTGGCTATGTGCGCTATGTGTAAACATTATCATTAGTAAAAAGGTTAAAGCCTTTATTCTCATAAGTAAATCACAGCATTTTTATTCCCAAAGCCATCGTCGCGCTGCATATCGGCCAGCGGATCGGTTACCCATTCTTCGCCATTTTTCACAAACATATAATGATGTTCGCCCCTTTCAACAGGAACCAAACCGGTCCAAACCCGCTTTCCGTCCATTAGCTGACTGTCCATTTCTATGGGTTCCCAATCACTGAAATTACCGGCAACTGCCAGCTGATCGGCGTCTTCATCAATGTATACAAATCGAATCCATACCCTTTCTTCGCTCTCGTCTGTAGATGCAAATTTTGTTTCTGATGTGGTTTCTGTAACGGGTGTATTTTCTGATGGCTCATTGTTTAGGAAAAAAAATCCTGCCAACAACACCACAGGCAATGCATATACAAATACAGGAGAAAATTGACGGGGCTGGAACCACGATAACACCATCTGTTTAAACAGATCGAAATAAGATTCAGACTCTTCAGCTACAGGCTTTTCCTCCATTTGATAAATTTGGCCCATCACATCATCAGAAAAATTATCCGGTACCGAGAAAGACTGAATATCGGGTTCATTTCCTGATAATGAATCACTTAAAAAACGCTCGAACTTCAGCATCGATCGAAGTTCACCATCCTCAGCAATTAAATGAAGTGCCTTCTTCTCTTCATCCGGAGAAAGTTCGTCATCAAAAAACTTTCGTAAGAGATCTTCAGGATTTTTATTAGGTGATTTTTTCATAAGGTTTATCCGTTTAAAAGTTGCTTTAACTCTGATCGAGCCCTGTGAACCCGAACCTTTAAAGCCGTTTCAGAGATATTCATCTGCTCAGAAATAGCTTTATAACTCATTCCATCTCTATACTTCATTAATAACGGGGCAGATTTATCAGGAGATAGCTTCTTAACCGCATCAAAAAGGTTTTTCTTCTGTTCAGCCTTTTCCATCTCTTCATCCGGCTGATCGCTGTCACTTACTTCCTGTTCTGCATAATTCTCATCTAATTCACTAAATCTCATATTCGACCGGCGCACATTTTTGGCGTAATCCCTGCAATGATTCAGCCCAATAGTGTACATCCATGATGAAAATTTAGAATTGCCCTTAAATTGATTGAGCCTGATATAAATTTTCACAAAAATTTCCTGTACCAATCCCTTAACCTCTTCTTCATTTTTTTCGAATGAACGAACAATATGAAAAAGCATCGGCGAATACCGGTCTACTATATCTTTATAAAGCTCCGTGTTTCCATTCAGGATTTCCGAAACTATACTTGCATCTGAATCTTTCACGTTCTGTTTTCTGAGCATATTATTATGAACGTCAAATTGTTAAAATATGACGACTAAAATTACAAATGGTTACTATTTATTTACAGTTTAGCAATAATAGCGGATTAGATTAATTTTGGTGGCTAAGAGGAATCAACATTTACGCAAAAAAATCTCACTTATCTATAAGGCACCCTAACGATTTCGAACTTTTATTAGGGTAATCATTTCAGCAGTATATGTTTTTGAAATAATATCTGTTTGATATTGATATTTTTGTCATTTTAAGGAGAAATTAAAAAATATCATAAATAATAGGTTATGTCTATAAAAAAAATAACCAAAAAGCTACCTGATATTCGGGATCAGCTTAAAGAGTTTAGGGAGGTGTTATTAGCAAATCTTGTTATGATCGGTGAAATACCGGCACCTACATTTAAGGAATCAGATAGAATTGAATTTTTGCTTAATCGTTTTAATGAGGCTGGATTAGCCGATAATTCGATCGATGATTGCGGTAATGGAATCGGTGTACTCAATGGGTCTGAAGGAGAAAAAGCCATTTTAGTAAATGCACATGCCGACACGGTTTTTTCCTCAAAAACAGATCATACCATGCAAGTTTCCAGCAATTTTATTGCAGGGCCCGGCGTGGCAGATAACAGTCTGGGCCTTGCGGTATTAGCCACTCTACCTTACTTGTTTCAAGAGCTCGATATTACCCTTAAACAGGATTTGATTTTATTAGGCGGAGTTAAAAGTCTTGGCCGTGGAGATTTGGAAGGTATTCGCTTTTTTCTGGATAACAACTCTTTTAATATCACAGAAGGAATTTGTATTGAAGGAGTTGAACAGGGACGATTGAGCTATACATCTATTGGAATGCTTCGGGGTGAAATTACCTGTAAAGTACCTGAAATGTACGATTGGTCTCGTTTTGGTGATGCCAGCGCCATTCTCACCTTAAATGAAGTAATTAATAAAATTAATGACATCCGGCTCCCTAAACGTCCACGAACCAGCGTTATAATGGGGTCCATTTCGGGAGGATCATCGTTCAACACAATTGCAAAAGAGGCAACGCTGGGATTTGAAGTTCGATCAGAATCAGAAGATGTAGTGAATGATGTTGGCCAGACCATTGCTGATATTGCCAGAGAAGTTTCCTCGAAAACGGGAGATGATGTTGAACTGGATATTTTTGCCCGACGAAAACCGGGTGGAATTCCTTATGCACATCCTTTGAATAAGTGTACCAGAGAGGTTATGGAATCGCTGGATATTGAGCAACGGCTTGCGCCAAGCACATCAGAACTGGCCGCTTTTATCGATAAAGAAATTCCTGCCTTAACACTGGGAATTACCACCGGTGATCATATTCACAAATACAACGAATCGGTGGAAATAGAACCTATCTACAACGGAATTACACAACTCATTGGAACAATAATAGCAATTGATGGAGGATACTGTGATTGATCTTCAAAAATGGATCGACAAAAATACGTACCATCATTCCCAGTTTTGGGATTTGAAAAAATTGGTGGCAAAAAAAGAGAAACTTGGATTAACCATCTCTCTGTGCCTGCCAACTTTGAACGAAGAAAAAACCATCGGTAAAGAAGTCATTATTTTTAAATCTGAATTAATGAACCGATATCCGTTGATTGATGAAATTGCGGTGATCGATTCCGGATCAGAAGATAAAACTCTTGAAGTTGCCAAAAACTATGGGGCAGATACTTATCTCTCGAAAGATATTTTACCAAATCTTGACCCGAAAATGGGAAAGGGCGAAAACCTGTGGAAAGCCATATATCAACTAAAAGGAGACATTATTGTTTATGTGGATGCTGATATCAGCAACATCCATCCACGCTTTGTTTACGGGCTTGTAGCGCCGCTAATCCACCGAGAAGAGGTGAAGTATGTGAAAGCATTTTATGATCGCCCCTTGGCTTTTTCGGGCGGGGTTCGACCCTCAGGTGGCGGGCGGGTAACCGAAATTTTGGTCCGTCCTTTGTTCTCCCTGTTTTTTCCTGAACTTACCACCATTATCCAGCCACTTTCAGGTGAATATGCCGTGCGAAGAGAAGTATTGGAACAAATAGCGTTTCCTATCGGGTATGGAGTGGAAACATCACACCTGATTGACGTGCATAACAGATTTGGCCTGGAAGCCTTTGCTCAAACCGATTTGGATAAACGGGTTCATGAAAATAAACCCACACAATCCCTGGGGAAAATGTCGTTCGGAATTTTACAGACATTCATCAAACGGGCAAAAGCTTTGGGCATTCTTGAAAAAGCAGATCATGAAACCATTTTAAGGCAGTTTCAGGTCACAAAAGATCACTATCAACAAAATAAAATTTCTATTGTTGAAGAGGAGAGGCCGCCAATGATTGAGCTTGAAGAATACAGGAAAAAGTTCGGTAAATAACTGATGGAGTTATCAAAAATTCTAAAGTCCCGATTTTTAGAGCTCTCTACAGAACTTCATCCTATTGCTACCGAAACTAAACCAAAGCTAAAGTACCTTCGGGGAGTTAAAGCGGTAATTTTTGATTTTTACGGCACACTTTTTATTTCCGGCGTTGGAGATATTGGTATCGATGATGGCCAATCAGATGACACTCTGCTCAAAACCGCTATGGAACACTCTGGGATCAACATCATCCATTCCACTGCGGGAAAACGAGGGTATGAAATTTACGGTCAAGTAATAGATAGCTACATACAAAAGATTAAAAAAACCGGCATCCCATTCCCTGAACCGGATATCCGAAATGTCTGGCATGATGTTTTGTCCCAAATGCATGCCGAAGAGCTTATTTCAACCAACATTACTTCAAATCATGCAGAATTAATGTCTGTAGAGTTTGAGGCACGGATGAATCCTGTTTGGCCGATGAGTGACTTACATGAAATCCTGGATGGAATAAAAGAAAAAGGGTGCAAACTGGGAATCATCTCTAATTCCCAATTCTATACACCTATTGCATTGGAAGCGTTGACCAAAAAATCACTTTCTGAGATGGGGTTTGAAACTGAACTATTACATTGGTCGTTTGAAGAGTCTCGAAAAAAACCGGGACTAAAATTTTATGAGCTTTTCCTGGAAAAAGCGAAAAGAAACTCCCCTGAACTTCAAGCTGAAAACTATCTTTACGTTGGTAACGATATGCTTAAAGATGTTTATCCGGCCAATAAGCTTGGAATGAAAACAGCTTTATTTGCAGGCGATCAACGTTCTTTAAAATGGAGAAAAGATGATGAGCGATGCGCTAACCTTCAGCCGGACATTGTCGTAACCGAATTAAAGCAAATTCTTGATTGTATTTAGGACCCGCTTTGCAGACTCCTATTTATTTTTGCTACCTAACTGAAGTCGTTTCATTGATCCAGCCGTAGCACTCACCAATGCTTGCGTCAATGTTGATGGTTTGACCGTCTTCCCATTCCCGAAAAAATTTATCCTCTGAGGTAGGCATAACGGGTTCGTAAGAATTTATTCGTTCCTGAGCAACAGATTCGATTGATGAATCCACACTGATACCCTCTTCAAGGTAATCCACAACTAACCAGTACACCGTACGGTCGTCTCGCTCTATATCACGATTGGAGGTACAATCTGATATAGCGCCAGCATAAATTGAGGATATTCTCAAATAGGGTTCACCCCAGTCACTATCCAAATCCATCGCTTCTTGTGCATAATCACGGGCACTCTCTAAATCATCCAGCTGTTGATACGTTTCCGCAATTTCTAAAGTGGCTACTTTTTCTTCTTCAACAGAAGGACTTTCTTCTTTGGCCTCCAATAAATAATCAAGGGCTTCTTCATATTGCCCGGCTGACAAATAAATATCAGCAATACGTTGTGTATTTTCATAATTGGGGTTTAAATCATATAGCTCTTCCGCCCATTTCGTAGAATTTTCCTCATCATCAAGTTCGTCGTAGAGATCTACCATTTCAGCAATTAGCCCCTCGCGTTCCTCTTCATCAGCTTCTTCAAGTTGGGATTCAAGAAAAACAACCCTCTCTTCAGGGTTATCAAAAAGTTCATTTCTTGCATCATCAATTTCTGATTGAAGAGCCGGTGAAGCGTACTGCTCAATTTCCTCAATCATGGCTAAAGCTTCTTCTTGTTGATCAGCAGAAATATAACTTGTGAGTAGAATTTCTGCAAAATAACCCTCATTCAATCCGGTGAATTTTTCCGGATCCAGCTCAAAAGCATTGGTATAATATTCGATTGTTTTTTCTAAGCCATCATCAAACATATCCATATAAGATTGATAAAACCGACCTTTAAGTTGATTCCATTCGAATTGTTGCTCTTCACTTGTAAACGTTTCAAAAGCAATATCAAACGTATTTAACGCACTCTGCAAATATTCATCCGCAACTGTAGGATCTGACTCATCCTGAGCCAAATTGGCATATATAGTTGTCATTCGTTCAAATTGACGTTCAAGGTCGAAAGAAGGATGTCCTTCAATAGTTTCAGGCCTGGCATTTATCATCCATTCGCCATAGGTACGCGCTAATTCGTAGTCTTCTGATTGATAGGCATCTACAAAAACAGAATAAGCTTCAAGCTCTCCCATTCCATAAGGTGGTTCTTGTTCACTTTGCCCATAAGTTAAGGTTGCGAAACCAATAAAAATGCATAAAGTGAGTGTGATTCTTTTCATCATCATATTTTTTTTTGAAAGCTTCTTTTTAGATTCTGTAAATCAATAACGTAGTAAATTCACTTTTTCATACGACTCCTTCGTAGAAAAATTAGCGTCCCATGCAACGAAACTATTATTAATACAGGTGTTATATCTATTTGTTCCGCTTATTTATGTATGAAATGAATTTTACAACGTAGAAAAGTACTTTTAAAGCATAATCCACACTACTTGATACGGGGCAAGAGAAACAACTCCATTTGTAACGCAAACCTTATCCGAGAGGATATCACTGTATTTTGTGGAAGAGTCTAACGGTAAATCATTGAATTCAGCATCTACGGTCAATTTTTTACCGGTTACATTTGCCAAAACCAATACCTTTTCGGTTTCATCAATTGCGGTTCGCTCCAGACAAAAAACATCATTATCAACTGCCAGTACTTTTTGATTTCCAAAAGGATGAAAAGCAGAATGAAGATTTCTCTTTTTAATGATCTCTTTATATTGATGAAAAATCCTGTAGGTATTTGTATCAGGATCGTTCAAAGAATCGGTTAATTCCTCGTAAGTCCATTTTTTCCGGTTAATAGTACGATAACGCCCTGTAACCGAAACTCCTTTCACATTATTCCTTGTTGCCATTAAATTATGGAAATAAATGCCCGGAACACCCCTTAAACTCAGCATAATAATCTGAGAACAAATATATCTTCGCTCCTGTAAACTTTGTGAACCATTGTAATCAGAGAAAGCATCAAAATAGGTAATATTAAGCTCGTATGGACTGAATGTACCATCAGGATTTTTCTTTTCCGACACAAATCCCCCTCGTCTTTCCATTCCCTTTACCAAGGCTGTAAACTCAGACAATGGGACCAATCCTTCTAAAGGCCTTACCCCAATCCCGTCATGCGAGGATGTAAAATTAAAGTAGGTACAGTTTTCAGGGAGTTTTTTTAATGATTGAGCCCAGGTAGTTAAATACTGAGCATTTTCTGTTAGTATAGCGTGCAATAATAGTGGGGGTAAGCTAAACTGATACACCATATGTGCTTCATCCCCATCCCCAAAATAGCTGATATTCTCTTTATGAGGCACATTTGTTTCAGTAATAATTGTAGTTTTTGGAGCATAAAAATCAACAATCGTACGAAATAACTTTACAATTTCATGAGTTTCCGGAAGATGTATACAGGTTGTACCGAGTTTTTTCCAAATAAAGGCAACGGCATCCAAACGGATAACACTCAGGCCTTCTTTGATATAAAAAAGGAAAATATTCAAAAATCTAAACAGAAGTACCGGGTTGGAAAATTTTACATCTATTTGATCTTCGCTAAATGTACTCCAAACAAATTTTTCTCCACTTTCGGCATGTACAGGTGTAAGAAGGGGTGAACTTCGGGCGCGGGTTACGGCACTTAAATCTGTTTCGGGATCTACCTCTATAAAAAAATCATTATACGGCTCTTCGTGCTTCAGGTAGCTTTTAAACCAGCTGCTGTGCCTGGATGTATGATTCATCACCAAATCACCCATCAGTCGAAAATCCCTACTTAATTCTTCGATATTATCCCATCCTCCCAAACTTGCATTTACCTTCATATAATCAACAACAGAAAATCCATCATCAGACGAACTGGGATAAAATGGAAGTATATGAATCGTAGAAATCCAATATTTTACGTGCTCATTTAAAAACTGTTGAAGCTTCCTCAGTTTTGATATGGATTCTTTGGGTTCGGGCTTCACCATGTCTCCATAAGTGATTAATATCTGATCTTTATGGGTCCAAACTTTTTTAAAATCTTCCCTTTCATTCACTGGCCCGAGGCCGTACTTTTCAAGAAGTTTGTGGGTTTCATCAAGGCAGAACGAAAGCTTCTCCTTACCATAGATAAAGGTGAAGTGTTTCGTTAATCGATCTTCAATTTCTTTGGTAAAGCGCGGATAGGCCATCTTTGCAAATGATTTAAATGTTTCTTTTTTAAACAAACAATGTTTTTAGGATAAAGTAAAGAACAAGGACATCTTTAATGACAGTAACAAATATTTTTTATGATCGTTTTATGGCAAGAAGCAGATCTTTCTTAAATTGAGTTCTACGGATAAAGAAATTTTATATGGATAGACAAGCACTTCAGGAAAGATACGGGTTAAACGGTGAGTCGGCAGCCATTAGGCAAGTTGTTGATAAAGTTATGCAAATTGCCAAAACGGATATTACTGTGCTTTTACAGGGAGAATCGGGCGTGGGGAAAGATGTAACCGCCCGTGCAATTCATTCGCTAAGCGATCGAAACAGAAACGATCTTGTGATTGTAAACTGTGGAGCGATTCCGGAAGGAATCATCGAAAGTGAGCTTTTTGGCCACGAAAAAGGTGCTTTTACCGGAGCGCATGATGCAAGAAAGGGATATTTCGAAAAAGCAGATGGCGGTACTATTTTCCTTGATGAAATTGGAGATACCCCAAAAAATATCCAGGTAAAACTACTTCGTGTGCTCGAAAGTGGAGAGTTTTTCCGAGTGGGATCAAGTAAAATGTTCACGTCCAATGTTCGCATCATTGCCGCAACAAATAAGGATTTGTGGGATGAGGTGAAGCAGGGAAATTTCAGGGAAGACCTTTACTATCGTCTGGACACAGTGAAAATAAAACTGCCCCCCTTGCGTGAACGTCCGGAAGACATCATTCCCATCTTTAGAAAGTTTGTAACAGAGTTTTCATCAAAATACGATTCTGTATTTAAAGGGTTTTCTGATGAGGCTAAAAATTTACTCACCTCCTATCGATGGCCCGGTAACATTCGGGAATTAAAAAATGTGGCAGAACAACTGGTTGTTCTTGAAAAATCACAATTTATTGATAAGGATCGTCTTCAAAAATATCTTAAAGGCCGTCAGCATTTGGGATCTATGGATAATCTCCCGATTGTATCAGACTCCACCCGAAAGGGAGAGCAGTCAACTTTTGATAATGACTCCTCTCATGATTCAGCTCTGGTATATCGGGCACTGGTTGAAATGCGGACTGACTTGTCTGACTTAAAAAAAATGCTGGCTAAATTTCTCTATTCCACGTTTAACAACAAGGAGGTTAAAGCCCTGCCGGAAGCGATGCCGAGAAACATCGACCCAAATGATATCTCTATCTATACCAATAAAGATGGAGAACAAACGCTTGGTGTTTCATCAATTCCTAAAAAAAAGGAAGCTGAAGAAGATGATCCTATGGTTTCACTTTTTGATGGTAAAGAAATTCCATCCATTGAAGACGCCGAAAAGTTTTTAATTGAACAAGCCCTTAAAAAATTTGAAGGAAACCGCCGAAAGGCATCCGAAGCCCTTGGTGTAAGTGAGCGCACTCTTTATAGAAAGTTGGATCAGTATGAACTTCAATAGAAAAGTAATTTTTACGGGGTTATTATCCCTCGTTTTAACAGCAGGGTGTATTCAATACAGTTTTACCGGAACATCTATACCCAGCGACGTAAACACTATTTACATTCCTTTTTTCCCTGACAACTCACAAAGTGGACTGGGTGATCTTACGGATCGGCTGAACCGTGCTTTTATTGATCGGTTTATAAATCAAAGCAGGCTCACGTTTACCGATAGCGAAGAAGAGGCAGATGCTGTTTTAGAAGGGGCTATACAAACCTATCAAAACCGTCCTTTTTCGATTGGCGGAGATGAACAAGCGAATATAAATCAGATACAAATCACCGTTCGGGCTACCTTCCAGTTTGCTGATGTTGACGAACCCGAATATTCTAAATCCTTCACAGGAAGTTCTACCTATGATGTTTTAGAAAATCCGGTTGATGGGGAAATTGAAGCCGCTGAAGAAGCCTTGCAAGAAATTGCTAACACAGCATTTAATGATGCTGTTAGTTCCTGGTAGATTTAATTAAAAGATTGTTGTAAACTTTTCTCATGGATTCCATTTTAGAACATACCCCGGCTTCTTTTCAGATTTATCTTGATCAGTTTGACTCCGATCCCGATAAAACAATTGAAAAACTTGAACAACATGTTACCAAACGGAATACCGGCGCCGTTGGACATTTTTTTCTTGCCTGGCTTTGTCACAAAAATGGTGACATAGCAAAAGCGATTGAGCATGCATGGACCGCTAAAATTTATGCGCCGGGAAGTCCGCTTATGGAAAGACTTCACTATTTTCTCTCCCACCCCGATTCCTTCGATGCATGGAAACCGGATCAAAAAATAAACCATTTTAAAAAAGAGTATAACACCGAGGATCGATCTCATCCAATCAGTGATCTTGATTCACTGATTAACAAATTATCGGCAGTAGAATCAAAAAGGATTAAGCTTTCTGAGGAAGATCTTAAAAAAGAGGTGGATCAAGACCTTAGCAAAAACTCTACTGAAGTGGATGATATTGTTACAGAAACCCTGGCGGGCATTCATGAAAAACAGAAAAACTTTAAGGCAGCAATCGAAACGTATAAGCAGTTAAGAAAATCAAATCCTGCAAAAAGAGAGCATTTCGATGAGCAAATCTTTCGGCTTCAGCAAAAAGAAGCTGATAACAATAAAGAAGATTAACCCGTTACAAACGAGTTATTTTTCTTCTCAAATCCTATAGTCGTTTCAGGTCCGTGCCCCGGTAGTACACGAGTTTCATTAGGCAGTGTGTAAAGCTCTTTTCTGATCGATTTCGCCAACAGATCAAAATCGCCTTTATACAAATCCGTTCTTCCAATACTTTGTTTGAACAGTGCATCTCCGGCAATGACTACATTATCTTGTTCAAAATAGATTGATACATGATCGGGCGCGTGCCCCGGGGTATAACGAACATCCATTGAAAATGAACCCAACGTAAAATCTTTCCGTACAGGAAGTTCTTTTGGCTCGGTATTGATTTTTGCAGCCTGAATCCCAAACATGGTGGCTTGTTCGGGAAATCGATTCCATAAATAGAGGTCGGAATAGTTCAGATACACATCCAAAGGATATTTTTTCAAGAGTCGTGTCAATCCCAAAATATGATCTACATGAGCGTGGGTAAGAACCACCGCAATTAACTCCGCTCCTGATTCTGAGAGTGCTTTTTCGAAAAGCCCAAATTCCGATTCATTGGAAAATCCCGGGTCAATAACGACTGCTTCTCCTGATTTTACCAGCAGATACGTATTTTCCCCAAACGGTCCCACTTCAAATTTTTGAATCTTCATAGTATCCATAAATAAAAAAAGGATGCAGCGCACCATCGCCACATCCTAAAGAATTTCATTAAATAAACAGCAACGACTACTTCTTATTGTAGCGTTTGTTAAAGCGGTCAATTCTATCAGCTTTCTTCTTAATCTTCTGATCTTGATTATAAAACGGGTGATTTTTAGAATCTACCTCACTCTTATAAACACCGCCTTCAACATCCATTGTGCTTCGTGTCTTTACTTCTGATCCATCACTCATTAAAACGGTGATTTCTTTATAATCGGGATGTATTCCTTTCTTCATAGCTGTGCAATATTAGTTTTTATCAAAGACTACTAAGATAAGGGTTAGCTATTCGTTTTGCAACGTTTGATCCTGTGAGTTTTTTATTTGATCGTAACACGGATCGCTGATCCGTGAGCGGACATAACTCAGATCGCCTGACCTCTATGGTAATATTTAAGAAAACCTTCATGAACCTTAGTACCATCTTGTCCGCGTAGCAAATCCCTGTAGATGATAAGTTAAAAGACTTGAAAAATACTGTGAGAAACCAATGGAGCAGGGTTTATACTAATCGTTCTCGCTGATTTTCGCTAATGAAACGCAGAGTCTCGCAGAGGGAAACTGATTATTTTTCTTGCTCTAAGACCCGTATAAAACTTAAATAAACTCATTACCCCTTCCGTGAGAAAGCGAATCCTATCTCCAATTTCTAAGCCCCAATTATCTGCGAAACTCTGCGTAAACCTCCGCGGGACTCTGCGAGAAGCCAATAAGAAAGAAATAGTGCACTTAAAGATGAATATACTCGACTTTTTCACCACGCCCAGCAGAAAGGGAAGGAGAACACCCCTCAAAACAGAGCGATGTTTACAATTCTAAAAAAGGGCACAGGAAATACTTTCGCCATTCATGGGATCGCCCCTGAGATGTTGGATCTAGTGAGATACGTACCGTTCGCGGGTCAGCGACACCGCGCTACAACTATATCGCCATTTTTGGAAATACGAGGGGCCAACGACACCGCGTTACACTCATTTACCGTTCAAATCTGTACGAATACAATCCTTTATTTGTAGCAAAGTACAGCACTTCCTCTCCATCTTGCAAAACCGAAACCATATCATTTACCCTAAGTCCTGTGGAAACATTTTCCTCGAATTCTACCATTTCCCAAGTATCACCAAAATCATTACTTGCAACAAAAACCAGTCTACCATTGGCATTTTCTCCACTGCCGTACACAACTTCGGGGTTTCCGGCACTGCGGGTAAATGTATAAATCCCCGCTTCATTATAAACAGTAGTCCATGTTTCTCCATTATTGGTGGATTTTCTAATGATTCCCAGACCTGCCAATACATGCTCAGGGTTTTGAGAACTAATGGTAACATCATATACAGTAGCTTCTACTGTGCCTTCCTCATTTCCCAATATTGTTATCCTTTCCCAGGTTTCTCCATTATTGGATCTATACAACATTGGTGAAAATATTGCATGGTTCCTCCAGTCCATACTCCACTGTTTGTACTTTCAATAAAAAAAATACTACCAAGACCATCCCAAGAACCAAATACAACATCCCAGCTTTCAGCACTGTCAGCGGACTTTGCAACTTTTAACAAAGTGCCACCAGCATTTACTGTCTTTTTGTCTTCTTTTGAACGGATTATAATTCCAGGAATAGAATTATGCATTGGATCATACCCATTTCTATATTGGCTCCAATTTTCTCCAAAGTTATTTGTTAATCCAATAGTAAGGGAGTCTGTATTATTAAAATGTAAAGATGCTATAATTTTGTTATCGGAAATTTGTTCAAATGCCCTCACACTTACATCATCATTAGTTAAATTTTTCCATTCCACTTCATAAGGATCGTAAGCAAATAATCCTGATTCTGTCCCTGCTAAAACAAAATTCGACCTCGCTTTTATTGTATAAACCTAGATTTTGTAAACGATTAATTCAACCGAACCTGTTTTTAAGCAGGACCTATGTTTTAATTGTCTACAAAATCTATAACAATTCCCTCGTAGCTATAGGAAAACATAGATCCTGCGTTTTATATTATCTGAGAACTTTCAAAACACCATTCAGCCTAAACCTGTCAAGTTCACGTAACCCAGGTCGCCTGACCTGAGATATTTGATGTAGTGAGATACGCACCGTTCGCGGGTGGCGACACGGCGACACCGTGTTACATTTTGTTCAAGGTATATAATTTCGCGGGTCAGCGACACCGCGCTACAACTACATCGCCATTTTTGGGAATATGAGGGGTCAGCGACACCAGGCTACACTAATCCGTAAAATCACCCTCTTCAAAACCGCCCATTCCACCGAGCATACTTCCCAGCATGTCGTTATAAGTTCGTACCTCGTCCAGATCTTCTTTGCCCAGCATTGATTGCTGATGTAACGCTTCAACAATAAAATCCATTGCGGGATATTCATTATTCGCATTATTGAGGCTATACTTTTTCGCAAACGCTGATAAACCACTCACTTCATCCAGAGATTTTTGATACTCTTTATCACTGACCAAATCAGGCAGTTCCAAACTGTTGCCGGCAGAAAACCATGAAAGGATATCCTGATATTCATCTGAACTTCCTTCCGCTTTTTTCTGACGCGGATCGGGGTAAGTTGATTTAAAAACAGACGTAACTGCCTTGCCAATCATATGCTTGGCTACATTTACCGCCCCTTCCTGTTCGCCTTCATACACAAGCTCCAACTTTCCGGTCAGCGCTGGCACCACAGAATAGAGATCTGTAATTCGCAGGGACGTTTGTGATTCCCCATTATAAATAGCCCTGCGTTCAGCAGCAGAAATCATCTGCTCCATTGCGGTGATTGTCATTCGGGTAGAAACACCACTTTTTTGATCAATAAACTCACTTTCACGAGCTTTAAAAGCCACCTCCTCTAAAATTTTCCGATACACATCAGGAATGTAAACCGCCACATCCGACTCTCGCTCAACCCACGCTTCCTGACCTGTAATTTTAATAGCAGTATCAATGGATCGTGGATAGTGAGTAATAATTTGAGAATCAATTCGGTCTTTCAGCGGGGTGATAATATTTCCACGATTGGTATAATCTTCAGGGTTGGCAGAAAACGCCATAGACACATCCAACGGAATTCGAACTTTAAATCCCCGAATTTGAATATCCCGTTCCTGCATAATATTCAACAAGGCTACCTGAATCCGTGGCTGAAGATCGGGTAACTCATTAATCACAAAAAGTCCGCGATTGGCACGTGGAATCAAGCCAAAGTTAATGACCTCCTCATCAGCCAGCGTCAATCGTTTTGATGCCGCCTTAATGGGATCTAAATCACCAATGAGATCCGCAACGGTGGTATCCGGAGTGGCAAGTTTTTCGCCATAGCGCTGATCCCGATTCAGCCAGCTGATCGGTGTATCGTCGCCCTTTTCTTCAATCAGGTTTTTGGCAAATTTAGAAATCGGGTTCAGCGGATCATCATTTACCTCCGAACCTTGCACAATGGGTATTTTTTCATCCAAAAACTGAACCATCATCCGCAACATTCGTGTTTTTCCCTGTCCACGCAAACCAAGTAAAATCAAATCATGTTTTGCTAAAATTGCATTTTGTATCTGTGGGATGACCGACTTCTCATACCCCAAAATTCCTGGAAAAAGAGTCTCTCCACCCTTCATTTTCTTAATCATATTTTTGCGCATCTCGTCCTTTACAGACATGGATTTCCATCCGCTCTCTTTTAGCTTACCCAGTGTATTAATTTTATTAGCCATAAATCTTTTTTAGTAATTCTTTTATGATAAATCGAACAGTCCATGTTTATAACTTAAAATAGCTCAACTTCATTTCGATATGCAGACTTATTATTATTAACCTGAGTTCGGTTAATAAAAACCACATAAAAAAGTCTCCCCTAACTAGGGCCCCGAAAGCATTCGGGGGAGGGGTGTTCACTACATTTTGTGGAGTTTCTTGGAGCTTCTACATTTGCGATGTTCTGATGAACATCCCCCTGTTTCCCCCTTTTTTAAGGGGGATTTTCAATGAATAATTTTTCAATCGCTTTTGTAATGGTTTTCGCTTTGATGATGGTCTCTTCCCATTCTTTTTCAGGAACAGAATCGCCCGTGATGGCTCCTCCAACGGGATATACAAGTGAATTTCCCTCTATCACAGCTGTTCGAATAACCACATTAAAATCAACATTATCATTCGGGGTAAAATAACCAATCGCGCCGGAGTAAATTCCGCGCCTATACTCTTCATGATGTTCAATTTCCTGCATCACCCGAAGTTTGGGCGCGCCAGTCATTGATCCCATAGGAAAACATGATTTTAGCGCATCCACAGAATCCACTTTTTCTTTCAATTCCCCTTCCACACGCGAGATTAACTGGTGAACAGTTCCAAACGTTTGAATATCATAAAGTTTCGTTACGTTTACCGATCCCGTTCTGGAAACCTTCGAAAAGTCATGCCGTACCAAATCTACAATCATCAGGTTTTCGGCTTGATTTTTTTCGCTCCGTAACTCTTCTCTCAATTTCTTATCTGTCACTTTATTTGTTGATCTTGCACTGGTGCCTTTAATGGGTTCAGACACGATCTTTGATCCGGATTTCTTCAAAAAACGTTCGGGAGAAGCACAACAGACAGAACTTCCTGCAAAAGACAAATAGGCTCCAAAAGGTACAGGATTGATCTCTCTCATTTTGCGATATAATTCAAACGAATCTCCCTCAAATGTACCTGTCATTGGATAAGAAAAATTCATCTCATAAAAATCACCCTCTTTAATTTGATGCTGGATTTGTTTGACTTTACCTATATACTCATCTCGGATTATGTGAGGTTTAAAATCCTTAACCAGACATTCTGAAATCTCTTCATTTTCTACGTAAGAATATTCAGGACCGATAATCGATTCAACCTCTCCATTTGAGACCTTCAACAAAACCGAAGGTTCCATCATAAATAGATCCGGCAGGTTTGTCAGGGGGTTATTATTAGATTTTACGTTTTCTATCGAATTTTTTAAATCATATCCCAGATATCCAAAAAGCCAACTTTTCCGGTTATTTCTAAACTTTTGTAACGCATCCCAAGGATTTGCAACGAACTCTATTTTGTCCTCTCCATCAATAACCGTAACATTTAGGTTAGTCGACTGAATGGATCGTTTAGGAAACGCAGCAATATATGTGTTTACTGAGGACGGATGACCCGGTTGCTGTGATTCCAGAAGGATAATTTCTTGATTAAAATGTTTCTCAGATTCTTGTTTAAGCTGAAGAAAAAGAGAATCTATTAAAAGCCGGTTTTGATGAGACATCATAAAATATACATAATCGAATAGTGGCAGTTTACAAAGAGTCGAACTTAGGGGTTCGGCGATAAACTTGCATAAAAATTACATTCATGAATGCCTACAAATATCTTATCCGGCCAATCCTTTTCAAACTGGAAGCCGATAGAGCTCACAACCTAACGGTTAAGGCAGTATCAAAACTGGTTAAATTTCCCGGGGCTAAAGGTGTGACCGGTGCTCTATATCGATCTAACCACCCTTCGCTTCACCAAAAAATTTGGGGGCTCAATTTTGATAATCCCATTGGCTTGGCCGCCGGTTTTGATAAAAATGGAACGCTTCTCCCATTTATGGAAAAATTGGGGTTCGGCTACATAGAAGTGGGTAGTATTACCGCTAATGCCAATGCAGGAAATCCACTTCCGCGGAGTTTTCGTTTACCTGAAGATCGCTCTTTAATCAATCGTCTTGGTCTGAATAATGATGGTGCTAAAACCATCATCAAACGCCTGAAAAAATCACATCTTTCTATACCCTTGGGAGTGAATATTGCTAAAACGCACGACCCGGATATTATGGGGAAAAAAGCACTAAATGATTATAAGTTTAGCTATGATTTAGCTCTCGATGTTGCTGATTACATCACGCTAAATGTTTCTTGCCCCAACACAACGGAGGGAAAAACTTTTGAAGATGCCGATACACTCCACTCCCTGTTAAATCATTTGGAAATTGGTAATGACGCATCTTCGCCACCGGTGCTCATAAAACTCTCGGTTGATCTGTCACCAAACCATCTAAATGAACTTCTGGATGTTTGTGAATCTTTCGCCGTTAGCGGATATGTGGCAACCAATACCTCATCAAAAAGAGCGGGGTTAAGCACATCTGCCAACACATTGAAAACAATTGGAGCCGGAGGATTGAGTGGGGCGGCAATCAGACAAGAGAGTACAAAAAAGATCCGGCAGATTTACGAACACACCAAAGGAGAGAAAACCATCATTGGGGTTGGCGGGATTTTTACAGCCGAAGATGCCCTGGAGAAGATCATGGCCGGAGCCGATCTGTTACAAATTTACACCGGGATGATTTATGAAGGTCCGCGAATTGTTAAAACAATTAATGAAGGAATTGCAGAATATTTAAGAGAAAAAGGACTTGATCATATTTATCAACTTCGGAAAAAATCGAATGCAAAAGTTTCTCAGGTATGATTTCATCATGAAAAACCGCCACGCATCAAGGTGCAAGCACGCATGATGGAGGCTAAAGCAAAGACCTTTTACCTGAGTTCGATTAATATAAGAACTTTTCCAAAGGGGTCGGAGGACTCCTGCATCGCCAATGAGCACAGGCGGATAAATAAGGCTGAAAGCCTGAGATAACTCAGCCCAGAGCAGCGCTCTGGGAAACGTGAATTCCGGGAATGGGTAGGCTGAAAGCCTCAAACAGATCATAGCTCAGATTTTAATTTGCACTATTTCAGGCTTTCAGCCTGCGGTGTTTCGTCACCTTTATTACCTATGGCGTTGCCATAGGCTGGGTTATCTCAGGCTTTCAGCCTTTAGAAATTGCATCTTGAATCCTGATGCTATTTGGAACCTTTTTTACTGATTCACAAATCGTGTAAACTATTAAGGCGTTTCGTAGGGGAACCTAAAAACACACTGCACATTTTCATTCCTTTGCAGTGGTTCAAATCTCAGGCTCGATTCAATCGCTTGCTCAAAAGCTTGGGGAATTCCTGATCGATCAATCCTGCTTGCCTGTTCAAAATCTGTCACATCTCCGGCAGGAGAAATTGTAAGCAGGTATAAAATTTCCCCGCGCATGCCACTTCCTTCCGACCATTCCGGGTATTCTATCAGCCCTAAAAACTGACTCAACCCTCCTTCTATTTCTAAAGAGAAGTCTATATCACTACAAGCCATTGCATCTCCTTCATGTTCAGTTATCACACGCTGTTCTTGATTAGGTTCCTCAACAATCTCATCATCCAATTCAGGTTTTTGCAACGATTCTTGAAGAATTCGAACTTTCGGAATTACACTGCTTGACGAATACGATGTTTCTATCTCACTCAAAACCGAACGGGCACTATCCCAATATGCGCCTTCAAAAGGATAAAGAGAATCAAAATCGGGTTCATTTAGAGTAGAATCTGCTATACTTTCCCAATAGGTTCGATCCGCATCCGTCAAGGTGGTATCCGACAGTACAGAAAGTGCCGAATCTTGTTGTACCATAAAATCTCTACTTTGCTTTTCCCAGGCATCTTTTTCGGCAAACCACTGGTTGACTGTGTTCAATGAATCATCCTGTTGAGCGGTAGCCGCAGACACATAGAGTTTTGCCACTTCAAAAAGCATCAAAGGGCGGCGTTCTTCTACGGATTCATTTTTTGCCCTTTCATGTAAAACCATCGCTTTTTCTGCTGAATTTTCTGTAGAATCCGCACTTGGGATATAAATATCTGAACCGACTAAAGTATCACCATCCGGTTCATCAAATTCAATATTAAGATGCTCGGCAACTCGTCTTGCAAAAATAGTTTTTGGATATTCGTCTATTAATCGTTCGCCCCACTCTTTTGCTTTTTCCCTATTATTTTCTAACAATTCAATTTCTGCCAAAGAATATAATGCACGGGGAATCAACTGAGGATTTAACTCATTCTCGGTAATTTTTTGGTAATAAACTTTAGCACTGTCCGGCATATTCAGTGACAGAAAAAAAATATTTGCCAGCTGATACTGTCTGTTTTCTTTTCGGATCTGCATCCTTTCCTGTTCATTTTTTGTAAACGGGATTGCGCTTAAATCCAGTTGAATATCAGCAGTTGGTTGGGGAGCTGTTTGTGGTTCTTCAACAACAATATTGTCACCTTCTGTGGCAAATGACCTTAACCGAGATCCACTAACCGCATTTGCCCGTCTCCAATTATCTACCAGAGGCCTGTCTCCCCAAATTGCCTGAAATTGAAGGCTTGCATCAGTCAGCAACGTTCTATTTTCAATATTCAGAAAACCATTTTCATTCGATTCAGATACCTCAGCAGCAGCTTGTTCAGCCACATCTACATTAACGGCTCTATTATTTTGTTGTTCTCGCCGATTCTGAGCTCTTTCAAGATCTTCCTGTTGCATAACCTGGATTTCTACAATGGCTGAATCAAACTCAGATGGTTCCATTTTACCTAACATTAGCAAACTATCCATCTCTGTAATTTCATTTTTAACCCGGGCATAGTTACCAAAAGAAGAAGCCAGTTCACGGGCATTGAAATATTCCGGGAGTTCTGTTTGATCTACATTTTGTGATGCGGCAGAATCGTAATAAGCGGCTGCCATTTCGTAATTTTCTCTCTCACTTCTATAAATCTCTGCCAATCCATAATACGTTTTTGCACGGGTTATGGACGTAGGTTGTTGAATCCGGTTTCGAAGCACTTCTAAATAAAGATTATATGCCTGTTCTGTATCTCCCTGTAACTGAATAGTTCTTGCCACTTCGTATATTAAATCTACCCTTGCATCCACATTTTTATCCGATCTTTCCATGTCTGAATAAATTTCAAATGCGCGATCATATTCACCCAACCTTCGGGAAACCTCTGCCTCTTTACGCTGAGCATTAAATATCAAATCGTACGAGAGGTGGTTTGAACTCACATTACCATAAGCGGTTCTTGCACGCTCATATTCATCCAGGCGTTCTAAAACCTGACCATACAAAAAGTAGGAACGGGATCTAATCTCTTCTTTCTCTAAATCCTGAATCGCCATTTCAAACAACTCAACCCCAATTCCCCACTCTTCTCTTTCTATATGCAATTGAGCCAAAAGCACTCTTGTTTTTGCCAGAATGTTCGGGTTCCATTCTTCGATTACCTCTATCTCATTTTCTAAAAACTGAATTCCCTCATTGTAGGCTTCCATTTCGAGATAAGTCCGACCTTGCCAGAACACGGCCTCTTGTTCCGTTGAACCGGTAGCAAGAACCTGTAGCTCCTGAAACTTCTCCAGCGCTGAAAAAAATTCTGCCCGATAGAAAAAAGACTTCCCAATTAAAGAGATAGCGGGTTCCACATATTTTGAATCATCATAATCCCGAAGAATAGTAGCCCCCATTTCAATTGCATTTTCAAACTCCTCCAATCCCGCTTGTGTGGGGGATAAATAAACAGAGATAGGAGTCTGTGGATTGATCTCGACAGCCTGACGCTCATTTAAGTCTAATCCGTCTTTATAATACTGTTCGGCATTATAAAACGTATTGAAATAAGCATTAAAATTTGTCCAAGGCTGTTGAAGAGGTGTTCCGCAACCGGTAACAATAAACAGAAGAAGTGCTATTTGGATCGATCTTTTCACGCTGATCTAAACCATTCTATTAATTGTGTATATAATTTATGTTGCAGGGTGTCCGAATCTCAAAAGCGTCATATCATACATTACCAATCTGAGTTCGATAAATAAACAAATGCTTTCGGGGAAGGAGTGTTCATTGGTTTAACGATATTCTGATGAACATCCCCCTTTCTCCCCCTTTTTAAGGGGGACATTCAATAACCCATATTTATTCATCCTGAATTGTGCTGATTTTAATCATGTTGGTACGTCCGCGTTTTGCCAATGGCATTCCGGTAGCAATAATTACCCGATCTCCTTTATTTACAAGACCGTTCGTTAGCAAATAATCTTCCATTAGTTTTACACTCATATCTGTATCAAATAATTCTTCTAACCGAACTGACTCTACCCCCCAAACCAGATTGAGCTGTCGTCGTACAATTTTACTTTCAGTGAAAGCTACAATGGGTACCTTAGGTCTGAATTTTGCGATTCTCCGAGCCGTATTTCCCGAATGAGTTAGAGTACTGATCGCTTTTGCCTCTACATTTTCTGCCATCGTAACGCATGAATAGGACAACGATTCAATAACCTGTTTCTCTTTCCAATCCGGTTTTTTGTATTGCAGACTGTAATAAAGAGTTTCTGAATTCTCTTCAACTGAACGAATAATTTTATCCATCGTACGCACAGATTCTACCGGATATTTACCGGCAGCAGTTTCACCTGAAAGCATTACCGCATCGGTTCCATCCATTACCGCATTGGCAACATCAGAACTTTCGGCTCGGGTTGCCCGCGGATTACTAATCATGGAGTCGAGCATTTGGGTAGCCGTAATTACCGGCTTACCGGCAATTCTACAGCGATCAATAATTTTTTTCTGTGCAAGAGGAACATGTTCACTGGGAATCTCAATCCCAAGATCGCCCCTTGCCACCATAATGGCATCTGCCTCCTCAATGATTTCATCAATCACTTCTACTGCTTCCGGCTTTTCGATTTTGGCAATAATTGCAGCATTACTTCCTGCCGCACGTACCCTTGAAATAACATCCTGAACATCCTTCCCATTTCGCACAAACGACATGGCAACAAAATCGACGCCCACTTTTAATCCAAAATCCAGATCTTCAATATCTTTTTCTGTAAGAGATGACATGGAAATATCCACATCAGGTAAATTTACCCCCTTCCGTGACTTTAACAATCCTCCTACTACAACTCGAGCTACAATTCTGTCTTCTTCATTCTTTACAATTTTCAGCTCAAGAAGGCCGTCGTCAATAAGTATTTGATTTCCGGTCTGTGCATCCTGTGATAAACCTTCATAATCAATAGGGACCAAAGAATTATTTCCTTCAACATCTTTGGTGGTAATTTCAATTAAATCCCCTTCGTTGATGACTTGTCCGCCATCCTTCATTTGGCCTATTCGAATTTTGGGACCCTGTAGATCCATCAATACAGGAATAGAATATTGGTGTTTCTTAGCTACTTTTCGTACATAGCCAATAGTTCGTTCATGATCTTCGTGAGTACCATGCGAGAAATTAATCCTCACAACATTCATTCCGGCCTTATAAAGCTTTTCAATATCTTCAACAGTGTTTGAGCTTGGGCCTAATGTGCAGACAATTTTTGTTCTTCGTGAACCTGATAACATGTATATGTGTATTCTTATTTAATAATAATGATGAAACAATTTACTTAAGATAAACAATTATCATCTGTTTATTGGGTTGTACATTAAAAGGAAGAAATTTAATTCATTTTTTGTTGTTACGTTTTAAAAAGTAAAGCTATGTTTCCGGTAAATGAAATATGCATTTATTTTTTTCATTGTTACTTATTTGTACGATGATGAACCAAAACAACAATAATTTGCTTTAAATAGAGAACGTTGCTTTTTTGGTTTATAAAGAGGATTCATTTAACTGAGTGAAGATGAAATTACAATATTACTGTTTAATATTTTTTACGGGTTTGTTCATCGCAAGTTGTGCGAGATCCATGAATCCCAATATTGAAAGAGGTTCTGATTATCGCTTCCAAGAAGGTTATCCTGAGCTGCGAATCTCGGCTATAGGTTTGCTTGATGAAGAAGAAAATGCAGTTGTAAATATCACAAATGAAATTGTTTATGGAAGCTTAATCTACAGAACTATTGATGATATTACACTTGCTCAAGTTACGTTAGAAATTCGTATTAATGAGCAAGATGGTGATTTCAATACAACATTCCGGGAACAATATAGCATTGAATCGGATGTATCCAGCAGCTATACAAATCAAAATGTATTTACCCTTATCAAGGATATGGATGTTGAGCCCGGCTCCTATGATATTGCTATAAGCCTGACAGACAATTCATCAGGTAAAACAACCGTTAGGGAAACAACCGCCTCCATCCCCGACCCTGATAATCCGGAAATTAATGTTACATCTATTCGCCTTTCCGGTAAAAGCATATCAGAAAATGATTCTACATTTATCCCAATTACAACCTATAATGCACCGGCTCGCTTAGACAGCCTTAAGTTTGATTTTCAAGTTACCAATAATGATGTAGAAGACCCTTTAACCGTGAATACCCGTCTACTTCATTTTGAATCTGATACTGAACCTGCACGTCCTTTGTATCATAATAATTATTCTCGTTCATCTATCGGATATAAAGGAATTGATGTTAGAGATCCTGAAGAAATAGATACGAATACACGTCGTCTTGATGATCCCGGTAGTGTATTAATCGAATTTAATTACCCACTTTTAAGCAAAGGAAATTATCGTTTCGAGATAGAAACTGAAGATGGAGAAGGGGAAACTATATACAGGGCCAGAGATTTTTCCGTCACCAGTGAAAACTATCCCAATATATTAACACCCAGAGAAATGGCCGGTCCTTTATTTTACTTAATGGACCGCGATGACCATGAAGAAATGATGAAAATTGAAGATAACCAAGAGCTTAAAAATGCCGTTGACCGCTTTTGGTTGTCCCATATTGGGAGTCAAAACCGTGCACGATCTGTCATTAATCTTTATTACGAGCGGGTTGAAGAAGCCAACAAACAGTTTTCTACGTTTAAAGAGGGATGGAAAACAGATATGGGAATGATGTATATTTTGTTTGGACCGCCATGGTATGTAGACCGATCATTAAATCAAATGCAATGGTCTTATTCGTACGATCGAACCGACCCCCGCTATAACTTTTTCTTTGAAAGGCCGCGAAATCCTAATGAGTTCTTCCCATTTACACATTATCTAATTGAGAGAAGCACCAACTACTTTAACATTCTATATCAACAGCGTCAGTTGTGGTTAACAGGTAGTATTATAGAATCGAGATTGTAGTAACCTGAGTTCATTACCAACCACCAGCATTGTTGTTACTAATTGAGGTTATTGTTCTTAGACTCGCTCAAAGAATAGTGGACTTTTTAAGCAATTCCTATTATAAGCCTGATGAGTGTCCGGGGAAAGCATATGTTCAAATGTTAGTCATTCCGGCTTTAGTTGGGACAAACTTATTGAATAGTTATCTTTTGGGTTGGCATTACTATACAATATAGTAACCTCCAAACTGATCTTTAGCAAACTCCAAGACGTGCCTGATATTTTACTTGGATAAATAATGATGACTTTCGATTAACGATTCGATGCAAACATATAAAGGAACATTGATATAAACGAGCCTTTAAGCGGCTGACCCATTCAAAGGCAATAGCGGTTAATGCTAAAAGAAAATGGTACTTTAAATTGGACTCAACAAGAAATATAGGCTCTATGAGATATAAACAACAAACAAAGTTATTAGCTTTTATCTGTTTATTTATACTATTCGTAAGTTGTAGTAATTATAATGAGAAACAGTATGAAGGAAAGCTTTTCGAATTCGATTTCAATTCTGTCGAAAATATTCAATCGGGAACTTGGATAAAAATTGATGACTGGAAGCTAACGCATGTTCGCACGATGGAAGAGGGAGTTAATACAGACTTATCATTACCCACTAACTATGTAGTCATAGACTCATCTGAAACCCAACAAAGAGCTTATGGTTCGCCGTTAAACCCAAAAAATATTGGTTTACATCTGGGAAGAAATCTCAGGGATATAAATTCGAACAGGCTTCCTAAGGATGCACCAAGATATTCAATTCCAAATCCGGGTTTATTAGCAGCGGCCGGGATTTTAAGACTGACTAAAACGGATAGCAGCTCATTTACGATTACCGTTCCTGAAGATTACCCGATAGATATTCGGGTTCTTGAAGAATAAGCTTTAAAAATTATTGACATATATATTTCCGCTTTGGCTGTTTACATCAATTAGCGGAATTTTTGAAACAAAATTATTATTGAGGTATTCAATAAAAAGATTTGCCAACAACGCCTGGCCTTTAGGATTCAGGCTATATCCGTCTGCAGAAATTATGCCTTGATAATCAAAGTTTAACGAATAGTTTACGCCATTAAAACTTACGGAACCTATACTCACATCATCGATTAGCTTTTCTAAATCTATTAAGTGAACACGCAGGTTTGAATCTGCCAATTCACGAATTATGCCGTTAAACTCATTTCGGCGATCAGTAATGATCTGAGCCTCCTCTTGCGTTATAACATACCTATCAGGGATAGGAGTAACCGTTCCAAAATTTGTATCCGTTTCCATAGATTCATAATGGCTTACTTCGCCGTTGTATAAATAATAATCATCATCACTCATTTGCCGGTATTTAGGGATTTCAATACCATCGGGAGATTGTGCCGCGGGTAGAAAGTCGTCGACAATTACCTTAGCCTTAAAAGCATCACCTCCCAATACATCAAAAACAATCACAGGCCTCATTTCGGTAAAATCAACCGTTTGATTATATGACCTGACATTTCGATTGAAATCACCATAATGATTAAAACTAAACGCCAGTTCAACAAACTCTTCTTCAGTAAAATGCCACGGTAATTTTGTGAAGTAGGGGAGCAAAAAAGGATTGGATATTGTAAATAGGAATAACTCCGCATCCGTATCTGATAAAATCCTTTCCACAGCATTTGTAAGATTTTTATTTGCAACTGAAACAGGAGTTAGATCATTGGATCGAATATTATCCATTGGTGGATTCTTGTTACCGGCAGCACCATCTACTGCATAGTTAAAAATATCTGCAATCCCGGCTTCCAATATAAATAGTGTTGGATTATTTGATAAAGCCACATCTAAAAGGCTTTGGCCACTCGGCCATTCTCCTAATTTCTCAATATAGATGTTATTCATAAGTGCCACTTCATCGTCTATTTGAAAGAATCTAAGACCAGGAAAACTATAGTTGCTATTATTGGCTAAATTCCTTGAAAAGCCATTGATCTCCTCGCCTTTCGTAGGCAGACGTGCCGGCCACTGAGTTGTTGGTGAACGATACTGCAACTCATATTTTCCCGGCAGTGGTAAATTTGTAAAGATATTCTGTGCATCGGTATTTAAACCGTTTTCACTCTCTATGGATAGGAATGAATAAATATCTGTGTTGAACTGTCTTTCAACAAGCTGACTAAGTTGAGCCGGATAGGCATTTTGCTGGCCATCCGTATATAATGCACCATCCATAAATCCAGAAGAAACAGAACCACCAAGAATAGTGAATCCCTCAAAATTAACTTCTCCTAACCGTGACTCCATTTCTTCCGGGGCATTTGGGAATTCATATAAACAACCAGAGAGAAACAAGGATAGTGCAAATATTAAGTAATTTTTTCGGCTATACATGTTTAAAGGCATTCAAATAATTTTAGGATTAAATGTAAGGGTTGTAAATATAATACTACCTATAGAGGGCCCACCGTAAATATTATAATACTCCCCGATACCAAAATTGGTAACCCCAAACTTTAATGAACTTTTAATGGATGGAATACGTGTGTTAATTTGAAAATCAAAATGACCATAGTTGTCAATCGGTCCATCGATAAATGAACTTTCCCAGAAAAATTTTGTGCGGTATCTATACACCATTTTAAATCCAACATTGGGCGCAATAGATCGGTGGCCCCATTCAAAATTCATTTTAAAGGGAGGTGTATTAAACCCGGGTGTAATTGGATCATCAGAACTTTGGATAAGCTTTGCATACGATGCATTCAAACTCGCCATAAATCCACCGGATGAATAATCGATATTGAACGATGCCCCTTGCACAATCAATTGATCTGCGGCATTGCTATACACATAATACCTGTCGTTTTCCAATGTATTGTTTGTTTGACCCGCAGCCACAAATAAGTCTTGCGAAGGACTAGTTCTTGGTTTAATAACCCGCGTTACTCCAATGAAATTATTATAAAAACTTACATAGTAGTTCAAATCAAAATAAAACTGAGGTGTAAAAAGATGTCTGTACCCTGCCTCCAGAGTATTTACCACTTCAGGGCTAATTTCTTTGAGTTGATCTTGACTTACAATTCCCGATTCCAGTATAGGAAGATGTTTTAATTCTGCCTGTGTTCGGTTATAAATTTCTGGACTATAAGGTGTTTGGTTGAGTTCATTATTAACGGCTTCATTAAATTCATCGAGAGCATTGATATATATGGAATTCCCTTGCAGATTATATGGATCTACATTTTCAGCTAAACCTCCTATTAACCGGGCATTTCCAAGATTGTTATTTATAAATTGTTCCCGAACTCCGGGGTAACGAAACCCATGCTGATAAGCGAAAGTAAAATAGTGGGTATCGTTTAAATTATAATTCAAAGATACCTGGGGACTGATGCGCGGTTCAAAATTTTCATTTTTATCAAACCGGAGCGCGGAATTTATCCGTAACTGCTCATTAAAAATCCGGTTTCCAGCGGTTAAATATCCTCCGAATTCGTAATTGGTAATGTTGTTTGATGTTGTATCGGGAAAAATGGTGCCATACGACTCAATATCATAAAATCGAAAATTGCCCCCTGCTTTCAATGAGGTAAAAGGTACCAAGTCTGTTAAATCATAGGAAGATTCTAAATGATAAAGACTTGAATTATCCTGGAAAGCAACGCCGTCTTCACCAACGGTTTTTACCAGTTGATCTTTTTTCTCCTCAAACTCAGGCGTTCCTGGTTCAAACCAATCTTTTGCATTTCTACCGGGTAACAATGTTACTCTGCTGTCAGCAAATTCCCTTGCATCAGCAAGATTGCCTTTTCGAACTCCGTGAACAGGAATTCCATTTTGAAAGGCAATCCTAAAATCCCTATACCAATCTTCATCAGCTTTGGCACCTTGAATCAGTTTCTGGGCTAAGTAAGAAACGTCAAATGAATCTCCCGAATTTTGCCATGTTGAGTAGGTTTTTACATTCAGCCTATCCAATTCAAATTCGGCTGTGGTTTGGTACATACGAAACCCATCCAACCTGATTCTGCTGTCTCCCGTATAGAGCGAATGCGTATATCCATATTTTCCGTCAATTTTAATGCGATAAGATGGACTTATTTTATAGTGAAGAGAAGCAGCAAGTTTTGAGGTTGATATGTCATAGTCCACCAGGTCACTTTCCCTGTATCCCGTACGCGTTAGTGGTCCAAAATCGGCTTCCGGGAGAACAAAAACCCCTGGATCTACTTCTATCAATTCATCTTCAATATATACCTGCTGGTAAACAAAATTTTCATCCCCGTAAATGTTAACACCGTCATATCCAGGATGATTTTCTCTTTGTTTATGTATATCGCCTAATCCATTATTGTCGTAGTTTTTGGCTTGCCAATCCGTACCTCTGGTTACTGCGCCAGTGACTTTAAATGCAAATTTATCAGAAAAAACTTTGGCATATCGTCCCTGAAAATCATATATACCATTTCCTTCGGCAGCAAAAAAACTATCTCCACTCAAATTCAAGTTATTAACTCCGGTTTTCACTTCCATTGTAAAACCCTCGGTATAAAACGGGTCCCGGCTTGCCATCAGCATCACCCCGTTAAGTGCACTTGACCCGTATTGGGTGGATGCCGGTCCAGGTAAAATTTCGACGGATGCCACATCCAGATCTATAAGCCCCATTAAATTTCCAATAGGAAAATTTAAACCGGGCGCACGGCTATCAATTCCATCGGTTAACTGAAGAAATCGCTTATTTGCACTTGAGTTAAATCCACGTGTATTAACGGATTGCATCGTCATGCTTTGTGTTGCCACATCCACTTCACGAACTGTAGAGATCAGATCAAAAACATCGAAGGAAGCTAACTGCTGTACATCTATAGTACTAATTTTATAGATTGTTTCTGTCTCCTCTAACTCCTCTTTTGATACCAAATCAGCCGTAACGACTACATCCTCAGCCGAGATACTAGCAGGAACAAACAAAACAGTCATGTTTTGTCCTTCTTCTTCGCTATTGATAATTATATCCTGTGTTGCAAAAGAAATATGACTAAACCGGAGTCTGAAAGGATAGGTGTAATTAAACGTAAATCGAAAAATTCCGTCCCGGTTTGTTGAAACCCCTATATTTTTTCCACCTAAATGGAGATCTCTGACCGGCAAAACCTGTATAGTCACATCGTCTATTTCCCTATCATTTAATTCATTAAAAACTGTTCCTGAAATTTGAACAGAAGTATTCTGGGCAGACGCTATACTAATAAAATTGATACAGAAAATGATAAAGAAGGTGCTTTTGATTAAGAATCTTTTATCTACCATTTAAAAACCTGTTAAGCTCTGTTCAAGTCGTTTATTTATTGCTAATCTCATTGATATGATATAAACATTTGTTGTTTTCTATCTTTAAAAAGTCTGGTGAATCAATAAAAAAAGCCTGCTTGTTTCAAGCAGGCTTTTAATATTTTCACATCTCAATTGTAACCTGAGAGGTTACTGAACTTTACCAACCCTTCCGGTTGGATTTGCATTATTTGATTCTTGAGTCGCAGAGGTGCTCTTCACTGAAGAGAATGGGGCCTTGGCTTGAGATTGTGATGTAGCACTATTGCTAAAGAAAGCTGAGCCGGTATCAATCTTACTTACAAGATCTTTCCAGCTATTAGCACCACTCGCTGTTCCGGGCTCACCTGCATTTGATACGCCACCAAATGTGTAGGGAGTATCACCTGTAATTTCCAGTTCATCCGCAGGAATAGGATATTGCAGCGGTGTGCCGGTCTGCAACATATCCCAGCGTCTCATAAAAAACCACTGGTTTCCAATACCGCCCATCAAGGAAATCTCAATAGCGTATTCTCTCAGAAGTGCATATTGAAATTCAGCATCACTTGCTGTAGCCAAAATGGTGTTTTCACCTGAAATTCCATTTTCAGCGATTCTTCCGTCTACTTTAGCTGGTAAATCCGGTGAGAAATCTGTCACACCTGTTCCAAATGGACTTGCATTGAGTGTCATTGCAGCAGAGCCTTTGTCACCCAACATCAAATAAGCTTCGGTTTTCAGATAGTCGGTTTCAGCAGCCAAGAAATAAATCAATGGTTGGCCTGTTGTTCCCCAGTTGTTACCTGCCCATTCTCGTTCGAAATTATACTGAGAGAAGTTTGCTTTATTTCGATCGGCAGACTGGGCGAATCTGGTTGATGTGTAGCTGTAATAGGCTCCACGTGGATCGGTGGGATTCCAGTCCTCCTCAGCTAAAAATACATTGTCTTCCACTGGATAAGCAGTTGGATAGTTAGGATCGAGCAAATGCTGAACCATAATATCCACCGGCAAATACCCTGATTCACCGACCCGATATGTGTGCCAGTCCATCAGGTTGTTATAATACACATATGAACCAAGCGTATTCGCGATAAATCCGTCCATTGCTGCTGCAGCATTATCACCTCCGATACCCAGATCGGCATAGTCTAGAACTTGTTGCCAGTGTGCAGCACCTAAACTTGTTGATTCTTCCAGAGTTCGGGCTTTGCCTGCCAACGCTCTTGCCGCGAGGGAATACGCAATCGTTTGAAATTCAGCCTGATTCCATTCATCTGAGGTTGGTAATCCACTCCAGGTAAATCCATCAATGCTTTGGGAAAGTGATATTGCCTGTTCAATATCCTCAATACCTGCATCCAGAACAACATCGTAGGAGACCTTCTCCAAGCTCGTTATATCTGTATCAGGATAGATATCATAAGCCTGATCGTAAATTATTCCCAGATATGCTTTTGACACACCGCGTAAGAAATAGGCATTGGTAAGCGTGCTTTGAGTAATATCTTCGCCGTCAACCACAATGGTTTCACCATCATTTTCAATAATATTGATAATGGTATTAGCGGTTTGAACACCTGAATTAAAATCACTCCAGATCGCACTGTTTACGACAAGGTCGGCAAACGTGGGCACATTCGGCATAGCCCTTCTGGGCTCATCGGCAAATACCCACCACGAGTTCACCATATTTGTTGTGGTCATCATATCTGAATACGCATTAATGTTGACTCCCCAAAAATCAGTGATATTGAAGAATACATCAGAACTTGTACCCTGTATTAAGCTAACGAGATCAGCATCATTTGCTAAAGCACGTTCTCTATCCGGCGCGTTTAAGTTATCGACCGATAGATCAGCACAACTCGCCATCACTACAAAGAGTGACAGTAGAAGTATTGAAAATTTATGTTTTATATTTTTCATTGTAATATAATTTTTTGATTTAGAAGCTTATTTGAATAGCGCCAGTAAAGGTTCGGTAATTAGGATAAGCATATTCATCAAGCCGGAAATTGGTTGCATTTGTGCGCAGAGCAACTTCAGGATCCCAACCGGTATAGTTGGTAAATGTTAACAGATTACGACCTGTTACCGAAAGCCGAAGATCACGTACGTAATCCCCTATGAAACCAAGTGCTTCATTTGAGAAAGTATATGAAAGAGCAACTTCGCGAAGCTTCACATAGCTTGCATCTTCAGAAAAGTAAGATGAGGCCTGAGCTGCGTTATAAGCAGCGGAACCGCCATCGGCGTAACCAACATCAAAGCCTTCTTCTGCAAATTTTTCTGCATCGGCATGACGGTTGTTAAAGTACAGTAACTGTTTTGTGTAGTTATACACATCACCGCCTTGAACCCAGTCAATTAATACGTATAAGCCGAATCCTTTGTAATTAAGGGCATTGGAGAGTCCAACATTAAAATCGGGAGTAGTACTACCAATTGATTCTGTCACTTTGGAACCAGCTTCATCCACTTTGTATGTGATTTGCTCATCGGGTGTACCATGAGTTCCGGCAGGAACTACATATCCATGCTGGTTAATTTCATAATCAGCAGCTGTAAGTGTACCGTCGCCGTTGGTATCAATACCCGCATTTAATACTTCACCGTTTACTACAGTCAAATCATCAAGAGAGGTGAGCGCTACATTACCGTACATGGTACCATAAGGTACACCGGCTTCAAACCGGAATAATGGTACTGCTCCAATATTTCTTGTGAAGGCTGGTGTTCCCCCAAGACTGGTGATCTCCTGGGTTACTTTAGACCATGTTAGATTTGCACCCCACGTAAAGTCACGTGTGTTGTAAATCTGACCCGTCAATGCAAATTCAAGAGAAGTTGCTTCAATTTCGCCGACGTTTTGCCATTGAGAACTAAATCCAGCCACACTTGAAAGGGGCACTTCAACATAGTCATTCGTGACATTTGTGAGTGCATAGTTCGTTTCAAAATTAAACCGGTTCAGGAAGGTAATATTCGTACCCACTTCAAATTCAGCAACAGTAGAAGGTTTAAGCTCAGAATTTCCTAATGCACCCGGTGAAATACCTGTGGAAGATGCATTAAAGGTTTCATACTGGGCATCAAAATCAGGTCTGTTACCTGCGATACCGTACGAAGCCCGAATCTTCCATTCATCGACATTGTTGATGTCGAAATCTTCCGTTATTCGATAAGCTATCGACCCGCGGTAGTAGGTTTGCCATCTTTCATTTGCACCAAATCCGGAAGAACCGTCGCGCCTAATCATACCACCAACAATAATTTTATCACGGTAATCTACATCTACATTTAATATGATGTTTTCCGCACGAATAGTTTCCAGCAATGAACCTACATCGTGAGTACTTGATTCTGTACTTCCTATGTTTCTAATTCCCGCAACCGGATAATTGTAACCAGAAAGATCCACACGATCATAATTACGGTTCTCATATAAATACTTAAGAATAGAGCTTACACTAAAATCATTATAGCTTTGCTCAAATTGAAACCATAATTCTGTAATGGCCGTAGATTCCTCGATTTTTCTGCGCCAATCGTTACCGTTTTGAAGTGTCGTGGAAGGACTCGGTGTTGTATATCCTCTGGGGTAGAACTCCTCTACACTTGTATATTGTTTATCCAGAGACTGACGTCCGTGAGCACTTAAAAAGTCTGTTAGCTGATATTGCAGATTAAATCCGGCAATAATTCGATCCCGTTGGAAATCATACTGTCTCTGTTCGGCTACATAAAGAGGATTTTGGAAGTTGGAACCAAGAGCGCTGTAACCTGTTGGGTTGTTGGTAGTTGTTCCATCTTCATTGGTTTCCGTGAAATCGAACACAGGCTCGGCTGTAAGAACGGAGTAAAAATAGTTATTACCCTGTCCTTGCTCAGGAACTTCAGGAGCTTCAACAGTAGTATAAGATGCACTTACTTTCGCCTGTAACCTATCGTTTGGTATGTAATCACCATTAAAACGAACCGTATTTCGTGTATAATCATCCAGAGGCTTCATTACACCACCCTGTACAAAATTATCAAACGAAGTACGATAATTAAACTTTTCTTCTGAATTCGCTAATGAAAACGAATGGTTCGTGTAGGGATTAGAAGTAAATACAGATTCAATATTGTCGTAATAGACGGGATATTCGTTGTCAAATCGGCGATCTGAATCGTACGTACCACTTGCAGCACTGGGCCAGTCTTCTATAAATCTGCCATCATCCGTTAAAACAACATCATCCGTTGCATAAGGGTGCTTGGTAGCAATTGGATAATCATCGGCAATTTCAGAAAAACCATATTCACTCCGGATGCTAAATGTGGGTCTACCAATCTGATTTGCACCACGCTTTGTAATAACCTGGATAACACCATTACCTGCTAATGAGCCATAAAGAGACGATGCAGCTGCGCCTTTAACTACCTCAATAGATTCAACGTCATTCATATTGATGTCGCGAAGGTTACCGTCAGTAATAACACCGTCTACAATTATAAGCGGCTGTTGATCACCACTGATGCTTGTTGAACCTCTCAACCGGATATCAGGAGCTGCAGAAGGGTCACCAGACGCCTGAACAATCGTAATGCCAGGAACTTTACCACGAAGTGCACTTGCTGGATCAGCTGCGGGCACTTCGGACAGTTCACGCTCACCTACCTTGGAAACTGAGAATCCTAACTTAGTTGTTTGCGTTCCGGTACCTACACCTGTAACAACAACTTCTTCCAACCCAAACACATCCTCCTCAAGCTCAATATTTTGAGTTAATTCAGTTGTTCCAACCTGAATTTGCGTTGAATACCTTTTGAATCCAATATAGGTGACCGCCAAAGTATAGGTTCCTGATGGAATACCAGTGATTTCAAATTCACCGTCTGCGTTTGTAGCAGTACCACGTTGTAACTCAGTGACAACTACACTCACGCCCGGTAAACGTTCGCTTGTTCGTTGGTCTGTTATGACTCCAGTTACACTTCCTGTTTGCGCCAATGCTACCGGCACCAGGAATAAACTGAGCAACAAACCTAATTGTATCCTTTTGATCATATATGTGACCTCTTATGTATTATTAGTGTTTTTCTAAGTCATTGCAATCATATGTAAGATATTATCTTAAACATTGATTGTGGATTAATGTAGTAAAAACGAAAGGATAACTGAAAAAATAATTTTACAAAATTTTAATACCTGTATAATAAAATAGAAAGTGTTATTCATTTATTTTTTATAAGGTCATAAACACATAAGAAATACAGCCTTTTATTCCATATAAAGCAATTGATATTATACCTCTCTATAATCATTAATCTATTTATATACGATACCCTATAGAGTAGATTTTCCTAAAAATATTACTACTAATAGATATGGGGCGAAATGAAGCAACTGTTCCTTACTAGCAAGTAGTACTTATCATATCCAGATAAAATAAAAGCCGCCCCAATTTCTCGAGGCGGCTTTTAATAAAAATCTAAAAATCTACACTTTAGTCGGTTCCATCACCAACATCAGGGTTTTGATTTCTTTCATCGTTCGGAATAGGAATTCCTCTCCAGGGTCCGATAGCGGTTCCTGTTAAACCGGTTCCTGGTGTACCTTGAACTTCTGAATGCCATAAGTTGAATCGAAGTTGATCAAACATCCTTACAGACTGTAAGAATAATTCTTTATCACGCTCTTCAACAATGAGGTCTTGATCTACAATACCTACAATTGGATCAATATCATGTGATGCACGTACAGCATTAACACGGCCTAATGCATTTGCAGCAACGCCCTGCCCATGTAATGCTTCTAATTCAGCAAGCATCAACTCATTTTCCTGCCATGTGAGGAAGTCCATTGGAGATTCCTGTGCTGGATATAAATCCTGGCGGAAACGATCTGGATTAACTTCTGCTGGCACAATTTTTACACGATTTGCCTCAGCAGGATCTTCATCCACATATTCAGCAAAACGATAGTCAGGAATGGCTTGAATACGTCCTATGCCAGCTGCGAAATAAAAGTTATTAGCAGACTGAACACTGTGTAAACTTTGAAAGGGTGCATCACCATCTTCCATTCCATCTAACGCAAAGCTATAAGCGTCGTCATACTCACCCAAGAAAAGTAACATTCTTGCGCGAAATGTATTGATAACTCGTTGCTGATAAGGTGAAGCTACTGCTTCGGCTGCAGCCAGCTTTGGAAGTATTTGATCAACTGCCATATCACGTGGATTAATGGAAGGTCCTCCATCAATAGGTGCACCCAATGTTTCGAAACATGCCGGTCCACCTGACCCTACAGCAGCATCAACACCACAAGGTCTTTCAGCCATGTAGAAACCGGTAAAATATCGTGCAACTGCACCATAAAAATTACCAGTAAAAATTGCTTCGTTTCGGAGATTATCACTTAATCCGTCTATACGAGTGATTCGTTCTAAGATGTCATCCGAGATAAATCTGAACCCTCCTAGTTGCGTATAAAACCCACGAGTAGTGTTATCCGAATAAGCTGTTTGATTACCAACATTTCCCCAATTAGCGTTTGCATCTCTGTACGTTGGGAATGTTGCTAATGGCATCTCTGTATCAAAGATTAATTGATCTGCAGCTAAATCAGCTGATACAGTCAATCTCGTATATACAAAAGCAAATCTTGATTCAATACCTGTGATCAGAAATGGAATTTCTTCCGCTGAATCAAGAGCCTCATCTTCTGCCACATCATTTTGTGGCTCTACGTTTTGCACCCAATTTTCACAAGCTGTAAAGCTAAATGCGAACAGGGTTGCTAGTATTATAAAACTTAGTTTTTTCATGTAATTATACCCGTTTGATTAAAATCCTAATGATACAGTGAAGTAGTACTGACGCGGCTGTGGCATGGTTAAGAAATCTTGTCCACGAGACAAGCTTCTTGCACCTGCAAAGTTTACTTCCGGATCAATACCGCTGTACTTGCTGGTTGTAAATAGGTTACGTCCTGCAATGGATACATTTAAGCTATTTACATAGCCATCAGCTCCAAATCGCTCAAGAATATCTCTAAAGTTATATGAGAGGCTAACTTCCCGTAATTTTAACCAGTCGGCGCGCTCAATAAATCCACTATCATAACCTAAGTTTTGTTTAGCGAATTCATTTGCGGCAGATTCATACTCAGGTGTACCCGGTGTAAGTGCGTCTACATCGTCAGCTCCAATGTTAGATAATCCAAGTAGGGCTCTTAACTCTTCGTATCTTTCAAAATTGCGGAAGTTAATTGCGAAATACTTAGTGTTGTTATACACATACACATCATAAGCATAATCAACTTGCGCATACGCACTGAAGTTTTTCCACTGAGCATTGAGTGTAAATGCTCCACTATGTACAGGAATAGGATTACCATGTGCAGAACGCTCGCTTTCAGCATCTACTCCGGCATAAACTCCATTTTCATCAAACAAAGCTCCGTGTACTTTAGCTACATAAAACTCAGATCGTCGCTGCCCAACTTCAAGTACATTTAAACTAAATCCATCAAAGATTGGTTGTGCTCCACCTAAATCAGTTACTTCTGTGTTTTGATAGGTGTAGGTAGTTCCAATGTCAATTTTTGTATTTTCAGTTTCAATTGGAGTATAAGTTAAAGCCGCTTCAAAACCGTTTCCATTAATACCACCAACGTTAAATGGGATTAAGTTTGTAATACCTGTTGAAGGCGGTTCTCTAAATCCAATAATTGAATCTTCAGCTCTTTGGATATAATAGGTTAAATCTAAACCAAGTCTTTCAAAGAGTTCAGCTTCTAAACCAAATTCAACCTCTCTAATTCGTTCTGGTTCAATCCCAGGTGTACCAACAAAGTCTAGTATACCTCCTGTTCCATAACCTGAGTTAACCGCAGACCAAAGTCTTGCAGATCCATCATTAAAGTCAGGCAACTGACCACTTTCGCCGTATGCAGCTCTCAATTTCAAAAAGCTACTCCACTCAGGTAGGTCAAATACGTTGTCTAAACGAACTGCAGCACTAACTTTTGGATAGAAAATATTGGGTACATCACCACGAAATGCAGCAGCAAAATCCTGACGGCCACCAATGGTTCCCATATATGTATTTTCGTAATTAAAAGTCTGCTCTAAAAAGACCCCTGCTTCTCTGATGTTTAAGAAATTTTCATCTCCACCAATAAAGTCAGCTCCACTACCAATGTTTGTTACAACCTGAGAACCCAATGTTCGTTTCGTGAAATCTTGACTTCTTAAAGTTCTGTCAAACAATTGTGTACCCACAACTGTAGAAGCTTCTAATCCAGAAACGATATCGTAATTGTATCGTGCATTAAAATCATATGTATACTGCTGATTTATGCGGTTAACAATCGTACGCTCGCCTGCTGTACCCGGACCGGTTACAAAAAAGCCAGGAGGTATAAATTCATCCCTGCGTAGATCACCACCGTCATAACCTATAGAACCTGTAATCTCCAGATTTTCTATGGGTCGGTACTGTACTTGAGCTGATCCAATAAACCGGGTTGTTCTGGAAACATCCTCAATTCCATCAATGGCTTCACGAGCTGTAAAACTATAAGTATTGAACCCTAGTTCAACATCACCGTCTTCGTTCACACCAGGAGTAGCAAGAACTGTATTTCCTAAATACCCAATTACGTTGTTATCATTATCCGGTAATTGAATCTCGTTCCAGCTATAACCGGCACTTACACTTAGTGTTAAATCTTCGCGAGGAAATGCATCGAAATTGGCACGGAAATTTTGCCGATCCATGTAGTTCCGATCCATAATACCTTCTTCAAGGCGCTGATCTACAGAAGTATTAAATCGGATAAACTCAGTTCCACCAGATACTCTTACTGAACGATGATCTAGTGTACCTGTTCTAAATACATCATTAATTGCTTCAGTAGAACCAAATTGTTCGGTTTGATCCTGACCAATAAAGTCACTTGCTCCTTGTGTAGTTCTAACATTTACACTAACAGATCCTTGACCCGGTGTCCCCTGGCCACGTTTGGTTGTAATAAGCACAACCCCGTTTGATCCATTTGTTCCATAAAGAGCAGCTGCAGCAGGACCTTTCAGAAAGTCAATACTTGCTACTTCGTCCATGTTGATATCTGCTAATGTACCGGTTCCCTGTCCACCACGGCCTAAACCAGTAAGCTGAGAGTTATCAATTCGAACACCATCCATGTAAATTACAGGCTGGCCTGAACCACCAATACCACCACCTGAACGCACGTTAAAACGGATACCCGCTCCAACAGTACCACCAGAAGGTTGAACTCCAACACCAGCAATTTTACCACCTACTAGTTGTGATAAATCTGCATATGATTGCGTTGCAGTATATTCACTTGCATCCACACGTGATACAGCAACTTCAGAAATTGCTCGTGAAGTACTGGAAGCAATACCGGTAACAACAACATCTTCGAGTCCGGTAACATCTACCCTCATCTCAACATCAACATTGTTTGTACCTGATTGAACTTCTACTTCTTGACTGATTGTTCGATAGCCAATATATGAAAAACGAACATTGTAAGTCCCTGTTGGCACGTCTGAAATAGTATAAGAACCATCTACATCCGTAACAGCTCCGCGATCTATATCTGTAATTAGAACGCTGGCTCCAATCAAGGTTTCTCCGGTACTACGATCTGTAATAGTACCTGTTAAACTCCCCGTCTGTGCGGTTGCCTGGTCTGCCCAAGCCAACCCAGCAAACAGGGAAGCAATAGTTAAAATTAGTAACTTTTTAAACATGTATGACCTCTTTAGTGGTTTTTTGATGATTTAGAATCATTAAAGAAATTTAATTCTTCTTTAATTCACCCAATAAAGTAGTCAATTGGAATAACTAAGTGAAAAACTTTTTAACAATTTGTTAACAATATAAATCTATGACTCATTTGCGGTTATAAAGTAATAAAATATGATTAAGATACCTGAAACAGCATTGATCATTCAATATCGGGGTATGAAAAGAGGAATTTCTTATTCCGGATGGCTTTGTAAAAAGTGGATATTCTTCGACTTCATTCGCACCATTGCCCGAATGAATCGAGACAGTTCAGAAGTGTAAATGTCAGATAGTGGTTATACTGATAAGTTGACAGAAATAACTGAGTAAGCTTATGAACAATAAACCTTTTAAACCGCACCCTTTCGACAGCTTTAAACTTGGGGAGTGGTCAGGCGAGTGGCCAATAGAGAATTAACGAGCAAACACATCTCGAGTATGAGATTGACGGCAATAGTTCAATTCCCGAATGGATATAGCATTCTTAAACAAAAAAGCCGCCCCGATTTCTCGGAGCGGCTTCATTTTAAATCTAAAAAAGTATATTTAAATACTAATCAACGTCCCACCAAACTTTGGTGTCTGGGGTATCTGGCCCCTGAGCAGAAACTGCTGCTTCGTAACTTGCAGCGTTAATTTCAGCTTCAGTAGATGGGTACGTGAAGCGAACGGGAATTTCTTCGCTTTGAGTAAGTGCACGGTCATGTGGCTCTAACGCAGGATAATCTAATCTTCTCCATTCAGCATATGCTTCATAACCGTTTGGATAAAGGGCTATCCATTTTTGAACACCTATTTTTTCATCCCATTCAGCAGAAGAATAAGCAACTTCAGGAGTTGCGATATAAGCTGCAAAGTCAGCAGTATCAAATACGCCCCACTGATTCCAGGAAGCTTCAATACCACTATTATAATGGTCGGCAGCTACACCGGTAATCCATCCACGCTCAACAGCCTCAGCTTGTGCGAACTCTAATTCTGCTGTGGTAATAATTGGCAAAGGCGCATCCTGAATACCTTCACCACCTGCTCCAATAGCATCGCCCGGGAACGAAATAGAACTATTCGTTATATCACCCGGAGCAGGTGCATCATAATCCATAGGAACAATCTCAGAGAACTCTACCACTCCATCATTGTTGTCTTCATCAGGAGCTGGGTTTGCGTATACCAGAATCCGGTTATCGTCAAGATCGAGCATATAGTCACCGATCACATCAGAAATCGCATAATCAGTACGCGTTCTAAAGCGAGTATACCATGGATTTTCATTTTCAGCATCTGCTAAAAATGGATACATAACGTCTTCAGTGATTAAACCATCATTCACTGCATCTGTGAAATGAGTTTCGGCTAAGGATGGGGCTGCATCAGCCATGCGAAGAGCAACTCTTGCACGTAAGCTATTTGCAAATAGCGCCCACTGCTCCATATCACCTTCAAACAGAATGTCACCCTTAACTCCGGCTCCACTATCCATTTGTTCTACAGCTTCCTGGAGTTCTACTACCAAGTCAGCATAGATGTCTTCCTGACTATCGTAAGCAGGTGACAAGTTGTCGCTTCCTTGAAGAGCCTCTGAATAAGGAACATTCCCCCATCGATCCGTAATCATCTGAAAGAAATATACCTTCATAATTCGCGCCACCGCAATCTGATTGGCATTGCTTCCACCAGAGAGTACATCATCCTTGGTTTCTTCATCCGTGTTTAAGTCAATGATGGTTTGCAGGTCTTGCAGTTCATCATAATACCAGCTGTTGAAGTTGGCTTCGGTAGGATTATAACGAGGTACATCATCGTACTGTGTTTCGGTTATGTACTGTGTCCAGATTACAGGAGTAGCTGCTCCTACTACATCACTTACGCCAGTTTGTGCACCGGCCATGAGTAAATCGGTTCTCACTTCAGAAGGATTGTTGCTATCGACATTTAGATTGCCGAAGTCATTACAACCCACAAGAAGTACCGTTATTACCAAGACGTATGCTACGTTCTTTATTGGATTCATAATATTGTTATTTAAAAGTTTCATAAAAAATTCAAGTTGTTTTAGAAGCCGAGGTTTATGTTAAACCCTATAGATCGTGTAGGAGGCACACCACCACCAGCCCACCAGCCGAAACCATTACCATTATTTTGGATAGTGGATGGATCGACTCCTTCTTCAGAAGCATAAATTAACCACAAGTTCTGAAAATCTAATGCAACACTTGCGCTACGTAACGGCAGACTGCTAATCAGATTTGCAGGCAGGTTATACGTAATTTTCACTTCACGTAACTTCACAAAACTGGCATCTTTGAACCATTTTTCCTTGTTCAAAAATTGCTCATAGTAGAATGAAGAAGCTTGTCTTAGGTAGGCTACTTCATTTCCGTTTTCATCTACGCCTTCAGTTAAGGCACCACCTGAGCTTGGAGCAGCCTGGCCAAGTGGAACATAAGTAACTTCATTACCATCTGCGTCTACAACAGGGTCACGCACGGGATTTCCAAGAGTATTGTTTCCAACACTGGCTTTGGTAACACCGGTAGAGTGCCCAAACATTTGGTTCACAGAATAGTAGTTTCCTCCCTTTTGGTACTCTACAAAAGCACCCAGAGAAAAGTTTTTGTAATCTACTCCAAGACTTACACCACCAGTCCAATCCGGCAGGATGTTACCCAGCACCTTGTTACCTGTAAGGGCGTAAGAACCATTTGGGTTAACAATCCGTTTTCCTGTTTCTTCATGGATAGCATAACCGCCATAACCGCCTGTACTTCTAACTTCACCCCATTCTTCGCCTTCAGTAGCATATAGTGCAGCACCGAAATAAGCATTTTCAAGAACACGGGTATCAATGCCATCAGTAAGTTCGTTTACTTCAGAGTAACTGGTAGACCAGTTGGCATCTATATCAACATTCAGGTCAGCTGTTTCTACAAGGGTAGCCCCTAATGAAACCTCAAGGCCATTAGTCGTAAACTTACCGGCATTAACAACGTTTGTTTGGTATCCACTTGCCCCCGGTACTGTAAGGTTGAGAATTTCATCCTCACGTACAGAGTTATAGTAGTTAATATCTGTTCTTAAACGTCCGTTAAGAAAACGCAGATCAACACCAAATTCATAGTCTGTAGAAACAGAGGGTCTGATATTTGGATTGTTCAATGCGTTGGGAACAGCTTGAGTTGGCTGGCTTCCGTAGGGTGATCCGGAGCTGTACGTTCGATAAACCTGGTAAGGAGATAAATCGTTACCTACCTGTGCGAGAGAAGCACGAATTTTACCAAAGCTCAGGATGTTCTGATTCGCAAAAGCATCAAACTCAGTGAACACTAAACTACTGGAAATACCATAGTAAAGGTTTGAGTTATCATCATCAGGAAGAGATGAAGACCAATCGTTCCGTAAAGATCCGTCAAGGTATAATAAGTCGCGATACCCTAACGTAACCGTACCAAATGTACTATTAACACGTTTCTCTTCAGTGAAGTTAGAAACGTCCGGACGGTTAATAGAAGCAGCAATGTTAAAGAAGTTAGGTGTTGATAACCCACCTACGGTTTGCTGAATTACATTTTTGAAATTTTCAGTACGGATATTACCACCAACGTAACCATCAACGGTGAAGTCCTGGAAAGTCTCAGAATACTGAGCACCAAGTTCATAGTTGACTTCTCTTCTTGAACGCTGTGCTACATAGTACCAGTCTTCTTCAAGACCGCCGGTAGCAATTCTATCTTCAGCAATAAAGCTGTAGGTATCAAGGTGCATTTTACCAATAAGTTCTAAGTTATCTTTAAGACTGTAATTCATAGAATAATTACCATAAAGACGGTCTCTGGAATCATTAGAAACGTTCTCGTTTGTTGAGAAGAACGGGCTATCCCAGTATAGAGGCGTAGTATTACTTGGAGACTGAATGTTCCAGGTTGTTAACGTACCATCATTGGTTCGGTATTCTCTTAGATATTCCATATCCAATTGTCGCTGAAACCATTGGTTCATAGCTTGAACAGGGTTACCCTGTGCAGCTGAATATCCCAAAGCAGGACGTCCTTCTGTTTGTGTATTTACATAGTTGAAGGAAACTCTGGATGTAAATTTATCATTGTGACTCAACGCGCCACTAAAGTTAATAGCATTTTTATCCTGAGTATTGTTTGGCATTACACCCTTATTCATGTTATTGCTTAACCCAACGCGATAAGATGAATTTGAGGAGCCTCCGGAAATAGAAAGGTTATTAGACACTTTAAAACCGGTGTCAAAGAAGTTACGAACGTTATCAGGATTGGCTTCCAGGGGAATTTCAGTTCCGTAATCGTCTTGCCCGTCACCTGTAAAGTCGTGATGATACCATGACCACCATGGGCGGTACATCTGGCCTTCCATACGAGGTCCCCAGCTTTCATCCGCTGCATAGTTAAGCCCTTTTACACTTGCACCTGTTTCAGGATCTGTGTAATCAAGTAAGCTTTGGTTATATCCACCGGCATATTCGTTTTGATATTCGGGAAGTATGGATACATTTTGAAGGTAAGTACTGTTAGAGAAATTAACCTGAATAGGTTGATTTGCACTCATTTGACCCTTCTTGGTTTCAACCAAGATAACACCGTTAGAAGCACGGTTACCATACAGAGCAGCAGCAGCGGCACCTTTAAGTACGGATACTGATGCTACGCTTTGCAGGTTTAGATCAGAAGCAAGGTTCCCTAAGTCACGACCTCTAGCAGTTTCACCAAGGGTAAAGTTACTATTATTAATAGGTGTTCCGTCTACAACAAACAGAGGCTGTCCGTCAGACAGACCATTAGCACCACGTATTCGGATTCTTTGAGAACCACCTAAGTTCGCACCAGAAGCCCCAACAACTTGCACACCGGAAATTTTACCGGCAAGAGCTCCTACAATGTTATCCTGACTTACTCTGTTAATAGCATCTGAATCTATAGATTGCACAGAATAACCGAGAGATTTTTCCTCTCTTGTCAAACCAAAAGCTGTTACAACAACATCATCTAAAGCTTGAATATCCTCCTGAAGAGAAAAATCAAATACAGTATTATTGGCATCCACTGTTATTTCAGATTCAGATGTAATATACCCTATGGAACTAATACGTATTGTGTACGTACCATGATCCACATTTGGAATTTCAAACCGACCTTCAAAGTCTGTCGCTTCACCCGTTTCAAGTTCTACTATAAAAATATTTACTTGCGGGATGGGGTTCCCGTTATTAGCGTCTGTTATTGTTCCTGTTATTGTACTCGATTGCGCTTGGATGGTATTCGCAAAAACACCTATCCCATGCAAAAAAGTGAACAATAGCAGAGAACATAGTATCCTTTTCATCATAAATGGCCTCTTTATTTTTATTTAAGGTAGAGTTAAAAAATGGATAACTATCTATCACACAGAGAGCATATATTAAGTTCTTATCTGACAAATAGTTACCTTGTCTTATAAACTAACCCTATAAAATATATAATAAAAATTATTATTTATGTAATCCGTATAAGTGTAAAAATATAATTCTATTAAACTTATAAGCATTTTTATACAAACTTTATATTTTTAGTCCCCCCCTATATATCTTCTTATTGTTCACCCCTCTTTTTACAAAAAAAATGTAACAGGAAAATATTTTTTAAAATAAAAAAGCCGCCCCAATCTCTCAGGACGGCTTTAAGTGAATAGTTTTATAGTTAGGTTTTTAGCTAAGCAGGTTCATCCCACCAAACTCTTGTAAGAAAGTTATCGGCTCCCTGTCTTTGAATCGCTTCCTGTCGGTTGGCATTGTTTAACGACTGTTCAATGGCCGGGTAAGATAATCGGCGGGGCACTTCATCTAAGACGGCTTCAGGCCCGGGTGTTAATTCCGGATAACCAAGTCGCCGCCACTCAAACCAGGTTTCAAGCCCCTGGCCAAACAAGCCAAGCCATTTTTGAATGCCCAATGTCTCTTGGTTCCCCTCACTCCATCCTGCTCCAATATCCCATAGCACTTCAGGCTGAATTAGATAATCAGTAATTTCCTGCTCGGTTATCCCTTCAGGAAATTCACTTTCATCAAACCCCTGATAGTTATATGCCGCATCTCCTGCAAAACCACTAAGCACCGGCTCAATTCTTTCTTGACTATAAAGAGAAAGTGACGCTTCAACCGCTTCAGTATATTGAATTTCAGCAATATCCGTGGTCCACCCACGTGCCGCAGCTTCTGCCCGTATAAATAGTACCTCATTATAGGTCATTATTCTTCCGGGCGAAGTGGGTGCCATAAAATAGTGCCCCATGGTAGATGCTTCACTCAATGAAATACTATTATCAACACTGGCATTAATCACCCCTTGATAATTTAATCCCCTTGAATCGGTATAAATCTCCGTTGTAGCTTCAGCATCCTGTGTTCTCATAGGAACGGCATAGATACGCATTCGTGGATCATCCAATTCTGCCAATATGCTTAAGGCAGTATTGCTGATTTTATGATCTTCGCGAGTTCTCGCAAATTCATTTACCGGGTTGTTGCTTGGAAATGCCAGATAATTAAGCTGGGCATTATCATCATGGCTTTCGAAAATGGGCAGTCCATTATCAATAATATTACTGATACCGGCTGATGCATCGGCTTCATTTACTTCCGACATTCGAAGGTAAATGCGTAATCGAAGGGAGTTACCAAATTTCTCCCATTTACTCATATCACCACCATAAATCAGATCTGCCTGCCCCGGTGCCGCGGCTCCTATGTCAATTCTGTTCACTGCATCCTCAAGTGTTGTTAGAATTCCACTGTACACCTCCGATTGTGGGTCATATGCGGGACTTATAATGCGCTCTTCGCCCTCATCTGTCAATCCCTGTATGGCTTCAGAATAGGGTATATCACCCCAAATATCCGTTATCTGCTGAAAATTCCATGCAATCAAAATTTCGGCAATCGCCTGGCTATTGGGATTTTCTGTTGCAATGGCCGCATCACGAATTGCATACAGATCTTTTAGTGTAGTGGAGTAGAATGATTCCCAAATGTTATTTATCAGAGTAACCCTTCCTGCGAAATCGTACCGATCCTCTTCTGTGTACTGAATTTTCGCGTAGCTTTGTGCCCAAACGGCACCCACATAACCGTTTAGTCCATCCATGCTGTATAAGCGATCCACAGAATTTTCTATCGCTTGAGGAAGAACCAGCTCCAAGGGTACTTCGGAAGGTGCATTAGGATTATCATTTAGTCCGTCAAGTCCTGCTTCGCAGGATATCATCACGCCCATTAAGAACAGGGCTGCTGTAAATCTAAACGTGTTGGTAAATTTCATATCATTCCTCTTTTTCAGAATCTTAAAGTGTAAATCGTACATTAAATCCTAAACTACGGGTGGATGGGAATTGGTTAGATTCCAAACCTTGTACGTTTCCTGTATTAAATGCCGTTTCGGGATCGATGTGCGGTGCTTCTTTATGGATAATCCATAAATTGCGGCCTACAAGTGCGACATCAATGGAGTTAAAGGGTAGATTTTCAAACCAAGTGGTAGGCAAGGTATACCCCATTCTTAACTCTCGAAGCTTTACATACGTAGCATCAAAAATATGAGATTCAGAATTTCCGAAGAATGTAGCCTTGTTAAATGCCTCCGCATCTACTGGTATATCATTAGGAGAACCATCTTGTTTTACGGCACCATCAGCCCAGCGGCCTCCATCGAATACATAATCACCATCCCGGCCATCAAGAGTTTCTTCCAAAATTCCTGTATATCTGCCAAACATGTAGGTGGTTGATGTCAATTTTCCTCCATACTTCATATCAACCAAAAAGCTAAGCTCCACTCCACGATAGTTGAAGCTGTTAAGGAAACCTCCTTTCCAATCGGCCTGATAGCTTCCAAAAGGACGGATCTCCGTATCCAAAAGCGGAATACCATCGTCACCTACAATAATGTTGCCATTATCATCACGCACGAAGCCGGTTCCATAGAGTGTTCCAAACTCTTCGTTGGGTCGGGCTTCTACCGTGGTATCCCAAGATGAACCGAGTATCAAGGCGTCCAGTCCATCCACCAGTTCAATCACTTCATTATTGTTTTTCGACCAGTTCAGTGTCATATTCCACTGAAAGGTTTCGGCTTGAACCGGAGCAATATTTAAAGCAAGTTCAATCCCGCTGTTTCTAATTTCACCGGCATTTACAATTTGCTCCTCATAGCCGGAAGCCCTGGAAATTTGTACCGGCAAAATCTGATCTTTCGACGTCTGGGTATAGTAGGTTGCATCAAGTCCAAGACGATCGTTCGCAAATCGAAGTTCTGTGCCTACTTCAACAGAGGTGATTGATTCGGGCTTCAAATCAATGTTGGGAATGGTGTTTTGCAAAGAGTACGAAGGAATATCTCCAAACGGTGATGCAGATACATAAGTAGCTAACAACTGATAAGGATCTGTATCATTTCCTACCTGTGTCCATCCTCCTCGTAACTTACCATACGATAGCCATTGATTGTCTAAATTGAACGCATCCGTAAAGATGAAACTCAAACTTGCCGATGGATAAAAGTAGGAATTATTGGCCTCAGGTAGTGTTGAAGACCAATCGTTCCGTCCGGTAATGTCAAGGTAAAGAAAGTCTCTGTAGCCAAAGGTAGCAGCTCCAAAGAAACTATTTATTCGCTTATCCGATTTAAAATCACTTACATCCGGACGAACTGACGAGTTCGTTATAGAGTAGATGAATGGGACATTTAAACCGGGAGCTTCAGCTTCATTGAACCGATATCGTCTGGTTTGAACTTCGGTTCCTAACCTTGCAGAAAGATAAAAATCATTCGTTAAATCCCGTTCTGCATTGATGATGAAATTACCCGTCAGCTCATTTATATAACGAACATTTTCATAAAATTCGCCATTTGGATCATTTATGGTGTTAACGGCTGTCCAATTTTGACGGCGTTCTGTATAAAAATCCGTCCCAACAAGCCCTGAAAATGATAGCCAATCGGTTACGTCATATTGAGATGTAATATTACCGACAAACCGATCCCTATCCTGACGATTACCATTCAGGTTTTGAATCCAGTATGGATTATCGTGATAGTTATAATTCCAGTTTACGGGTTGTCCTGCTTCATCAATATAACTATCCCGCAGACGATCAATATCCAGCTGACGGCCGAACCACTGAGTAAGCTGTTGCATGGGGTTACTTGCATCATATCCTACTGCCGCTCTGTTTTTTCCAATTAGATTGTAATAGTTTGCACGGGCATCCACCTGAAAATCATCCGTTAACTGAACTCCAGCACTTAAGCTCAGCGTATTTCTTTGCAGTGATTCTTCAGGGAACATTCCACTCTGTCGTAAATCGGTAAATGATAAGCGAAAGTTGGAATTATCGTAAGCTCCTGCTACCGAAATATTATTATTGGCAGAAACCCCTGTATTAAAAAAGTCACGAACATTATCGGGATTTGCGACCCATGGACGTTCGCTTCCATCCGGCCACTGTGAAATTAACTGGCCATCTAACGCTGGCCCCCAGCTTTCATCAGTACCATCATTGACACCCCCGCCACGGCCATCAACAAAAGAGAATTCGCCGCCAAGACCTTGCCCATAGCGGTTCTGCATATCGGGCAGTACAAGAATATCCTCAGCCGTAACCATCGAATTCACCGTAACTCCAATTCCATCGCCTGCAGCCTGTGCACTCCCATCTTTCGTTGTAATTACAATGGCACCGTTTGCGGCTCTGGAACCATACAACGCGGCGGCATTGGGTCCTTTTAGCACGGAAACGGAGGCAATATCATTGGGGTTGATATCCATCGCCGCATTTCCATAGTCGATGCCACCAAATTCGTCACCGGGGTCGAAATTACTGTTATCAATGTAAACGCCATCAACAATAAACAGCGGCTGATTCTCACCGGAAAGCGAACTTACCCCCCGCAAAACGATTCTTGATGAACCACCCAATTGACCGGATGTACTTGTAATTTCCACACCGGCAACTTTTCCTTGCAGTGCGTTCACAAAGTTAGTTTCACGCGTATTTGTTATTTCTTCGGCGGTAATACTTTGTGATGAATATCCCAGCGATCGCTGCTCGCGCTGAACACCAAATGCGGTCACAACCACATCATCCAATAATCGGACATCGGCTCCCAAAGAAAAATCAAATGTAGTGTTGGCATCATCTACTGTGATAGATTCCTCTACTGTAGCATATCCAACAGAACTTACACGTACCATATAGGTGCCATGTTCTACATCGCTGATTTCGTAGCCCCCTTCAAAATCAGTTGCATCACCCCTTTGCAGCTCCGTGATATACACATTGGCTTGTGGAATGGGTTCATCGGTTTCTGCATCTGTGATTGTACCGGAAATGGTACTCGATTGTGCGAACGCAAATGATATTGACGTAAGGCACATTATTGAGAATAGAAGTAGCTTTTTAAGCATACAAACACCTCTTGTTGATTTGCAATTATTGTTAAATCATGTCTCTTGGATTGATTTGTGTATAAAACACACGCATTTAACAATGGATAAATCGCCTCTACTTTCTCTTATTTGAGTTCTCTCTAAATCGAAATTTCGGAGCAGTTCATATCCTCTCTCTTTCCAAGAACCAATTATAATCTTTATAAATTTTACATTATAAGCAAGTTATTTGAGAGCTTTTTGTTTACATATATACGTCTATTACTTACTTAAGTTAAAGTATTTAGGGACAGATTTGTTTTGCAGAATTCTCTTAACTGAGTTCGATCTAAAATATGATTCGCCCATAAGCCACTTTAGCGGATGAACGATATTGTAACCACAGGTTTTAATCGCGAAGTACACCTTCGCAACATAACAGTCCCGTTACGGGACGCCATATCCGTAGCCCATGATCACTGCGGAGCGGTGGCCATGGGTACAGCGAGCATGGCAAATGGGAGCGCCGTAGGTGCGGCATATACTGAGATTGAATTCAGAGTTCGAATGATACCGCTCCTATGGCGCTCCTTTAAAATTCGGTCTCCTTACGCCCCACAAATTCACGTTGTGAACCTATGGGGCTACGGATATGGCGCCCCGAAACGGGGCTGGTTTATACCCCTGAAAAGGTAATCGGAAAGACATGGTATTTCTATTCTACGTTGCACCATGCTATGGCTCAAATTAAAACGAAGAGTATGTTTTTGGTTATGGATTGAATAGAAATACCATGTCTGAAGGGGAGATGAACCGTGCCTCTGGCACTCATAGGGTAGTGATTGCTCACTTCTCCCGGGGATGAATCCCCGCGTTACATCGGACGTGCCGCTGGCACTGGGTTTCTGGACTAAATAAAATCACAATGCTTTAACAATCACTTATCTTGAAAACAAAGGGCCTCTGAATCTTGATTTATTCGTTTTCTATCAAAAAAAATGAACGAAGAATTTACCTCACAACATCTCTTGGAATAGATGAAGGCAGCCGGGTCAAAACTTCATAATTCAAATTATTGCTCATTTCACCAAACGAGGCCACGGTAATGTCTTTATCTTCTTGATGTCCAATAATCACAACTTCATCCCCTTTTTTGGCATCGGGCATATCGGTAATTTCTACCGTAATCATATTCATATTTACAAGCCCCACTACCCGTGCCCGTTCTCCACTGATAAGAACATATCCTGCATTGGTAAGGCTCCGGGCAAACCCATGGGAATAGCCAATAGGCACGGTGGCAATTTTCATTTTACTGCTGGTTAAAAAGGTATTTCCGTACCCAATAAATTCTCCTTCATCCACCCATTTTGTGCTCATAATTTCACTCTTCCAGCTTAACACCCTCACCAGCGGATCATTTACAAATCTCCGGTCGTTTTTTAGCGTGTGCATATAGGTTTCACTGCTTGGCCAAAATCCAAACATGGCAATGCCAATCCGAGCCATATCGTACCGCATTTCGGGATAAATTAGATATGCGGCTGAACTGGCCGCATGAACTGTGGGCATGGGATTAAAATAAGAGCCTGCCAGTTCAAGTACTTTCCTAAACTGTTTATCCTGATGAATAATCCTGTAGTAGTTCGCCACACTTTCAGCTCCGGCATAATGGGTACAAATTCCTTTCAGATCCAGATATTTTTCATTTTCAGTTACCTTCTTAAAACAGGATTTGTATTCGCTTTCCTCAAAGCCTGTTCGATTCATTCCCGTTTCAATTTGAAGATGAATCCGGGCCCGTTTACCCACTTTTTTTGATGCCTCAATTGCGGCATCCAGCCTCGCCGGCTCAAACAGATAAAATTCAATTTCGTTCTCAACCGCCCACTCTATTTCCCAGTCGCGAATCATTCCCATAATCATCACATTCGTTTCACTCTTTTTTCTGTGAATATGTGCTTCATTGGCTTCATCTGCACTAAAAACAGAAAAGTGATTAATTCCACACTCCTCAGCCATAGGTAAAAATGTTGAAATTCCGTGGCCATAAGCATTCCCTTTTATTACGGATGAAATTTTTACGGAATCGTTACTCCTCTCCCGTAAAAACTGAATATTACTTTCCAACGCACTTTTACTCAGCTGTATATGTGATGGCTGAAGAAACCGGTTATTCATCGCAATAGAGTTCTATAAGATTTACAAAGAGAGTAACTCCTGTTGGAATCAGTTTGTCATTAAAATCATACTTTTCTGAATGAAGGGGAAATGAATCTTTCCCTGCGCCCAGTCCAAACAATACAATGGGACACTTTTCGCGAAACCTGCCAAAATCTTCGCTCCAGTACATCGGCTTGTCCAACATTTCAACGAGTACATCAGCAGCTTTGACCGTTTTTATAACACTTTCGATTCCCTGACGATCATTCACCGTTGCTGCAAAAGGTTCTTTTTCTTCATAGAAAATAGATCCTTCAAATCCTTTTTTAACTTTATCTACAGCATTCATAACGTCTTTCTTGAGCATATCAAGCAGTTCATCTGTTTCTGCACGCAGTGTAATACCCATCTTTGCCATACCGGGACTCACCCCAAAAACTTCCTCTCCCATCTGTATATACGTAATCGTGAGAATATTAAACAGGTCTTGCTTTCGAGAATCACCATCTATTTGTCCCAATCTTTTTACCAATTTTGCAACAGATTGTGCGGGATTGATTCCCTCTCCGGGATAAGCCGCGTGGCTTGATTTCCCTTTGAACACAACTTCCAATCCTACAGATGCGCATGCAAACGTTTCATCTTTGATGTATACATGATTCTCCTCATATCCCGGCAAATTGTGCAGGGCAAATCCCCGATCTATTTTCAGCTTTTTAAACTTGGGATCTTCGAGCATCCAACCGGCACCCTCTCCGGTCTCTTCGGCGGGCTGAAATAACAGCATTACAGATCCTTTTTCGGGTCTGTTTTCCTTCAAATGTTTTGCGACACCCAAAATAATTGTCATATGCCCGTCATGTCCACAAGCATGCATCCGATTTTGAGTCTTCGATGTGTGATCAAACTCATTCTCCTCATCAATTTTCAATCCATCCAGCTCACTTCGGAACATCAAATTTTTCCCTTCATCCGAATTTTCACCTTTATATATCGCCACCAATCCATGACCTCCTATTCCATCAACAATCTCATCCGGATGGGTCTTCTCAAGTTCTGATTTGATGAACTCAGCCGTTCGTTTTTCTTCTCCTGAAGATTCGGGAGCACCGTGAATGGTACGCCTAATTTTCTTCAGTTCTTCAAGTTGTTCAGGTGAAAGCATTTCTTTGGGCTTAGTGAATCTTTTTTTGAAAGTATAGGCGGCAAAGATGTTAAATGAAAGTGGAAAGTTAACAAGGTTCAGGGGTCAGGGGGACAAAGATCGGGACTGCGAAAAACACGCATCAGGATAACAAAAATAACGGTTTAAATAGCGCAAGGATTCACTTGTGCTTCTAATTGATTGGAATTTCAAATTCTTTAATTCAAATCCTAAAGATCCGCAATGTCTTTTAAAGACATTGCGGATCTAAATTAGGAATCACTTAATTGAGACAACCTGCAAGAGTCGTGATTATTTAGAACAGATCTCCCCTTTGAGGGGAGACTGTAATGCCGGTTGTTCCCGGCATTTCCTGAGGGGTGTTCCACAAGCCATTAAAATTTATATGAATTATTATCCTGGCACCTCGGAGAGTGGAATTTACGTTGAGCGTTCAGCCCAGCCATCGAATTCATGAAGGTGGAAAACTTTGTGAACCTTCGCGCCATCGTGTCCTCGTGGCCCATGATGAAACCAATTATAATCAACAGACTCTTTTATATCAGAAATTAAGAATCGAGCTCAGATTATTACACTAACAACACCTTCGCATAATCATCTAAACGATGATTATGATCTCTCTGCCGGCTGAAGGAAGATTTTAAATTCCTAATAAACCGAACCCAACACGATTCGTGGATCAGGATAAATCTTTTGTGCTTCTGCAAGATCTTCTTCTGAAACCACACCGGGCATATCCGCTTCTCCGGGATCTTTAATGCTTATCTGATAATGAAGGTGAGGATGCCAATCACCATTTTCTGATTTTTCTCCAAGATCAGCTACTCTCTCTCCTTTTTTTACTGCCTGACCAATCGACAATTTTTCAATGGATTTTTTGGACAAATGCCCATAAAGCGCAAAAATATCTGCTTCTCCAATGTTGTGATGTAAAATCAACGTAGGGCCATAATTCCCCTCCTGTTGATGATTGGCTATATAGGCAACGGCTCCATCATAAATAGAAAACACAGGATGCCCGGCGGGTGCCCAAAAATCTACTCCCATATGGATGAATCGCTCATTTTTATACTGAGGGGCCAAATACATTCCGGGCCTTCGTTCGCTGTAGCCACCAACTCCCCAGGTTCTATCTTTTAGCTGGTTAATATCAAATCCCGCCGAAAAATCCAGAGACGGAACATCATCCGGCATGAGCATCACCGGATGAATATCTATATCAACAAAACTGCTTTTTTTCATTATTTTTTGTAGAAATTAAGAAAAAGACCCGTCAGAAAAAGACCCGTTAGGTTTTAAAAAACCTGACGGGTCTTAGTGTGCTTTATTGTAAAAAACCTGGCAGCACCCACTGGATCTGTCAGCGTTGAGGTAAAAATGAAATATGGTATGTCTATTGTTGATTTAACATGTTATGGATACAAACCGGAATAAGGAATTGAGTTGGTTTTTTTTGTAGAACAGACATACCATATTTGGTTGTGAACGACGCTGACAGAAACCCGGAAAAAGCGCCGGGAATGCTGTCAGGTCTTTGTACTATCTCTCCACACCATGTTAATCAGAAACCCGCTTCTCAATATAATCGGAACTCATCAAGCCGAGAGCGCCCATATATTTGAGTTTAAACCGAATTTCATCCCCCACCTTATATCCTTCTACATTTTCGCCGACATCCAAAATCAACATATCGGAGCTTGCATCGGTGATGGTGATATCATCATTCACAGGAATAAGGTAATTCGGCTGAATGTCCAATGTTCCAATATCAACAATCGCACGATAGGCTGTTTTACCATAATTTTCTTTATTTATTTCCGCGGTTTTTCCCTGTGGATTTACGCCCATCTCCCCTGTGGGTACCATTGGTTTTTCAGAGATTTCAATGATTTGCGTATAGAGCTCCATCACCTGATCACTCATTCCTTCAATCACATCATCGGTAAACAGATCTTTCCCGAAAAAGAGTGCTTCACCCACGCGAAAATGGTTTACTCCCGTTGGTAATTGTTTGTTTAACAAAAGTGGAATGGTCACTGTAGTCCCTCCCGAAACCAAAGGAATTTTCCGCTTAAATCTCAGCTCAATAATCTGTTTGTAAAGTGCGAGCTGAATCAGCTTATCCCCGTCGGGCATCACTCCGTGCAGGCAGTTCAGATTGGTGCCAAGTCCAACCACTTCAAGCCCCGGCAATCGAAATACTTTTTCGTAGAAATCGATCAGATCATCGCGCATCACGCCTTCGCGAAGATCGCCCATTTCTATCATAATAATGACTTTATGAATTTTACCCTGTTTAACAGCCTCATCAGACAGTGCATGCATGGTTGAAAGCTCTGTATTCAGGCTAATATCCGCGTACTTAATCAAATCCGGAATGGTGTCTTTCGGGGGGGGTTTGATGTAGATTGTCACCGTATCGGGGTCAATCTCTTTGGTTACTCTAAGATTGCTGATCCGCGAATCGTGAACTTCACCAACACCAAGGTTAATCACCTCGTTAATGTAGTCTCTATTTCCACACAGGAGTTTTGCGGTAATCCCCCATTTAATGTCATGTTTTTTAAAAAGAGAGTCGAGGTATTCGAAATTATGACGTAACTCGCTTCGATAGAGTTTTAAATATGCCATCTATTTTTTAAGTCTCATTTCGAGGTATTTATTTGTGAATCCAAATTTTTCGTACAGAAATTTAGCCGGATTGTCCGGTTCCACATGGAGCGCAATATCCCCCTCCGTTTCTTCAATAACTTTTTGCATGAGTAATTTGCCAACTCCCTGCCCTCTTGTTTTTGCGTGGACTGCAATATATACCAGAATATTTTCCGGGATAAAGCCTGCCATATTGGTTTTATTGATAATGACCACGCCTAAAATTTCGTCCGCTTCGTGGGCAACAAGTATAAATCCATCCTGACCGGGATTATCCCCAAAAGCATAAGCAATACACTTTAAAATGGAGTCTTTTTCATCACCATATTGATCAAGGTGTTTGTACAAAAATTCGGCAATATGTTCCCTCTCGAATTGGGTAGGATTTTTATCGTCAGCCTGTATAATACTGTAACTAATATCCATGATTATCTATTTTCTTTTTGGGTAAGGTAACTTACTGTTATAAATGCAATTGCGGATGCTGAAATTCCAAAAACATTGGGATCAAGATCGTAAGGTAATTCTATACCTAAATATCGCAAAATTAACGTTGTACTGCCACCCACAATCATGGCTGCCATTGCCCCCGAAGATGTACTTTTCTTCCAATAAAGCGCTCCGATTACAGGCACGAAAAGTCCCGATACCATGAAGGCATACGAGTCGAGCATTAGACTCAGCACATTTTCCATGGCTGCGGCAAGCATCAGCGCAAGAACGCCAATAATGAGGGTAGCAACCTGTGATATTCTCACAAACTTTTTGCTGTCCGGGTTAAAGGTGCGGAATCGTCCGATTATGTCGGTAACTACATTGCCTGATGAAGCCATTAAACAACTATCTGCTGTGGAAAGAATGGCGGAAAAGTAGGAAGCCATCATTATGCCCAAAAACCCTACGGGAAGCACGGTTCGCAACAGCATGGGCAGGCCCGTTTCGGGATCAGTTTCAGCGATATTTTCGGCCCCCAGATAATCAAACATTCCCTGATCGGCAGCAACTCTGGCAAAAAGCCCAAGCAGTACGCCCAAAAATGCCATCACCGGCCACTCAAATAAGCCTGCAATGTACCACGCTTTTTTTGCGGTTTTTCCATCGCGGCAGGCGTAAATTCGCTGATAGAGAGTCATACCCACAAACCAAATTGGAATAATGGTTACAGCCCAGTAGACCACATCCTGCCACATTAAATTGGTGAGGGTCAGCATTTCGGGAGCAACGGTACTGCGGATTCCTTCCATCCCGCCGATTTCCATATAACCAAAGGGAACTCCGACGAATATGAGACCAAACATAAGAAGGGTCCACTGAACGGTATCGGTATAAATCACCGCTTTTAAGCCACCTAAAACCGTATAGAGAACTGCAATTGCACCCATAATGTAGAGTGCCATCTGGAGATCTAATTCCGCAAACGTTCCACTTGCCAGTTTTGCACCCGCAAGCATTTGTGAACTTGTAAATCCTGCATATCCAATTGCTGAGATGATGGCTGCAACCAGTGCCACATTGGCTCCATAATAATGGCCAAAAACCTGTGGAAAGGTGTAGGCTTTATCAAACGCTTTATTCTGCTTGATTTTAGGGATAAGAAAAACCGCAGCAAGCCATGCGCCAATCAAACCGGTAAAAAGCATCCATGAACCGGAGAGACCCATCACAAAACCCAAACCACCAAGACCGATTGAAAATCCGCCACCCACATCTGTTGCCACCACGGACAGCCCGATATGATAGCTGTTCATTTTTCTTCCGCCGACATAGTAGTCGTCGCCGGTTTCGTTCTTTCTAAAAAAGAAGTACCCAAAGGCAAGAAGACCCAGCACGTAAACGATAAAGATGGTTAGATCAATAGGATGCATGGATCATCAATTGTGTTGATGGAGATGCGCTGGATGAGCCTGTAAATTTTTCTGTAGCTTTTTTACTGCAAATAATTTTGTAGTTCCTTAATGGTAGGCTTTAAGGTAAGGTGTATGTGTGGGAGCTTCAAATTTAACCTTAAGACAATTTTTATCCTTTTTTATCACGTAAAGGCACATCATACCTGAGTTCGATTGTAAATCAGGTTAATAAAGTGTTCTAAATAGAACTCAGATTTCAAGATTATAGTTGGTTTCTACCCGAATTCGACAGGCTGAATGCATTGGAAGTCCCCCTTAAAAAAGGGGGAAACAGGGGGATGTTCATCAGAATATCGCAAAATTCAATGAATACCCTCCCCCGAAAGCTTTCGGGGCCGACGGAAGATTTTTTTATGTGTTTTTTATTAATAGAACTCAGGTATCATATAATCCTGTTTGATTCGTAATAATACAGACCGAAAGAATAAAAACATCACACAAACTCCTATGAGCAATCAATTGAAGACCTTATCTAAAGTTCAGCTGGAAACTCTAATCTCAAAAACAATCAGTGAGTATTTAGATGAAGATGTAAGCTGTGATGTATCAAACCTTGATACCCCCAATATTGATACGGAGGAAAATGTAGGCCACCACAATAAATGCCTTATGCATTTTGAAGTGGATTTGAGTTATCGGGAGTGATGGGGTTCATCACCTTAGTTTTTCCATACATCTCAAAAGTCATACACCCGAACCTCTGCCTCTTCAGTTACCACGAATATCTGTCGGTTATCAGGGTCTACATCAAAGATCGGCGGGATATTTAATTCCGATTCTATTTTGTACCTCTTGGTTAGTTCACCGGAGGAATTAAATTGATGAATCCAAAGCGAACTATTCGTCATGGGATTAGAATTAATGGCCAAATACAGATCCCCATTTGACGTACTTGTACCGGCCATGTATTTATTAAACATCATTCTACTTCCCGGTGTTAAACCTTCTATCACATCAAAAATGTTACTGGAAACGGAATCAACTTCAGCAAGGCCTGTAATGTCCCTTTCCCATAGCCTCTCTCCGCCGAAGTTATATTTTGCGATTTTCGGAATTGCGCTGTAGATCATAAACATCTCATCCGGATTCGATAGATCGTTCACGGGAAAGGCATTGGGTTTTTCCAGCGCCGGCACTTCTCTTTTTGAGATAGAGTTACTGTATTCAGCGCTCATAGTAAATGAACTGCCCTCAGGAACCGATCCCATCGTAGAAAGCACCTCTCCATCCCAGTTTACCTGATCAAATATAACGTCATCAGCCTCACCTACTAAAAATGGGGATAGCAGTAAATCCTTATTCTGAGTTACATGTGGCTGATGGGTCAAGTCCTGAGCCATGACACGAATTTGAAATGGAGGAGGGGGAGTATCGTTCATATACCCCGCTTCAACATAATCGAACGAAGATATATGCGTCCCATTTCGATCATATCGGTGGATTAAAAAACGACCCGTATCAATAAGGTATAACTCATCTTCAATAAGATAGATGTTATTGATGAAGCCAAACTCACCCGGTCCCTGTCCTTGTCTTCCAAATTCATTTATCTGATTTCCCTCCGTATCCAATTCAATCACTTTCGACTCCGCAATGTCGTACACAAACAGGGATGAATCCCCATCAAACTTCAGTACCGTTGGGGTTGATAGTATATTCTCCTCAAAAGAAACGATGGTTTTGTACTCTTCAAGCTCCACGATTTCAACATCCGACATCTCAGTGGGATTGGAACTACAGCCGATTAGAATTAAAAAAAGTAGCCAGCTTAAAAATCCTGCATGTGTAAAATATCTCATCATGAATGGGTTTTGTCTCTCGTCGAAATGACCGGAAGTTGTTACTATTTTTGAACGTAACTGACGAACCTCTTTACGAAAAGAGTAGTTTAAATTTTTGAGAGGTGCAAAAAACTTCGGAGGATTATAATTTTTGGGGTGGTTAATTCATTTCGATTTCATATAGCACCACTGTTTGCTGACCGGTCTCTTCGTCGGTTTGGCGTGTGTATATGTAACCATTTTTAATTTTTTCTATAGATCTGTTATTTGGCCATTTGAATGTTGCAATGAGCTCTCCGGTATCCTGCAGTACCCACCATTTATGTATCGAATCCTCAGCTTCAGGAATCGTAGATACCCAGAGTCGGTTTTCATCATCAGTTACTATATCACTTAATGCAGGCCATTTTTCGGGGAACTCTGCATGTAGCAATAAATTTGTATTTTCTTCATCATCTTCAGCAAACAGGTCTATAATCTCATCCCGGTCCATTGTCTTCTTTTCCATTGGAATGTAAAAGGCCTTGATATAATCCCCATTGGATTCATGTATTTTAATTAATGGATCTTCACTGTTGGCTGTATAAATATAGCCTTCATCGGAAATGGATATAATAGGCTGTTGCAAAAACGGAACAGGACTTAGGTTGAATAGGTGGTTGCCATCAACATCGGCTGTTATATTTTCCATATCTTTCAATTCATCTATCATTTCGGATCTAATTTTTCCCTCTCGATCCACAACGTAGTACCTGACAGTTCTCTCTTGATCTAAATTATAATTTTCCGTCCCATAGTTGGCATTTCTCATCTCATTCATATAACCCACTATTAATAAATCATCTGAAATCAGGGAAACAGGCTGAGAAGGCCATCCCCTTAATTCTTCACGATCAGGCGTCCGATTAGTATATACATTCCGGACTTCGATTACATCGTGGGAATCAAGAGAAAAAAAAGTAGAACGAAATTGAAAATAATCGAATGCGAAGAGTCGATCGGAGTGTATTTTAATATCAAAAATACCCTCAAATTCACCCGGCCCGCGGCCCTCACCGCCTAATCTTTGCAGATATTTTCCCGTAGAATCAAAAACATGGATCACTTTTTCGTAGTTATCCCCGACGAATATTTTACCGGTATCATCAACCTCAAGCCCTGCGAAAAAATCGGAACTTGCAAATGCAAATCCGCCACTGGTATCAGTGTACCAAGAAGCTGTAGCATTCTTGTCATCTATAACTACATCACGATTGAATGTGATAGATGACTCAGGCGAACTGTTTTTTTGAATAACAATTAGATTTTGAAGGTCTTTCAGATTTTCGGGTATACTCTCTTCATCCTGAAAAGTACAGCTAACGCACCCCATTAAAAGTAATGTTAGAATAATGGCTTTACCCCGAAAGTATTTCACCTGATGTAGCAAGAATTCATGCATATACAATCGTTTTTAATTATTAATGATTCAGATAAAAAAATCACCCTATCAAAATCTTTCAAGAAAATCATCAAGAACAGATCTCTTTCTGTAAACGCTTATCACTGCAGCCACCCAAATGGCTCCGTGAATTAATGGTAATATCCATGCTATACTTCCCCCAAGCATATTTACTGCAGAGCCGAAATAGCCGCTGAAAATATACGTTGCAGCAAACAACAAAAGATATAAAGGAATAAGTGTGCCAAAAAACAGGATGGCAGCAACTACGTATTTATTTTCATGCTTCTCACGAATTTCTTTCTTCTTAATTTTTTGTTCTTCTGCTTCCAGTTTTTTTTGAAGCTTGCGATCTAATTTTGGCATAAAATTATCTTCAAATTACTCCTTTCGATTTAGTACCCACTTCATAAAGGCCAATCAATTTCATATATGGTTCCAATGCTTCGCTCCAAATAATAGGCACGTTGATCACCGGGTGAGACCGTAAAGCCTTCCATAAAACCTTGAACATCCATATTTAAGCCCTCAATTTTAATTAGGTCTATTCTACTACCGTCTTCAGGAATCCACGCTACAGTTACAGGGTTGTCTTCCGGCATATTCAAGAGGAGGGCAACTCCCTCTTCAAGGGCATCAATTGCCCTGGCGTATATAAACATTCTTCGCCCATTATCTGATCCACCCTCTTTATTATGCTCGGCAATTTGGTCGAAAAGATTTCTCTGTTCCGATATATTCAGTTCCATTTCCCAGGCTTGTTCTCCGGCATGTGTATATTTTTCAAGTACACCTGTTGTCTGCTGAAACGAATAGATTCCATTAGAACTGCTGCTGAGCATCACCATATTTAACAAGATATCCGGGATTTCTCCCCTGGAATATGCTTGCATGACCTCCGGATTGTTGTATTCTTGTACAGATTCTCCAACAGCTTTACCAAAGTATGATACATCACCGCTATTTCGATCAGCTATGGCAAAAAGAGAACCGTTACGCCCGCCGCTCGGGATAAGAAGTTTATCTGATGATAGTGCATCAAGTGTAATCGGAATACTGAATTCTGAACCGGGATTTACCGGGTTCTCATTTAAAACCTCTTCATCAATCAGTTTGCCACTTTTATCAAAGGTCAGGAATTTAAAACTGTTGTAGTCATACATCAGGTATTCATTTTTAAATGGCCAAAATCCTGTAATTGTCTGAAATTCTGCCGGGCCCCGGCCATGATCTCCGAATGATAATAATTGATTTCCCTCTTTATCTACTTTTGTTACCTGATAATGTCCCACATCAACAATGAATAGACCATCGGAAACAGCTTTAATTGCAGTGGGTCTGCCAAGAAGGGGTGTTTCTTCAGCGCTCAAAAAAACCTGGGTATTTTTGACGATATACTCTGTAAAAGCCGTTTTTTTAACATCACTCTCAGCTTTACATCCGAACAGCAGGCATCCGAGGCAAAAGATCACACCCCAATTTTTATGAGAGATAGCGGGGATATTTTTTTTCATGTTTACTTATAAAACGGTTTTAATCCATCTCAATACTATACCGAACCACTTGCTGCAAGCCGGTTTCTTCATCAGTCTCGCGGGTATACAAAGACATATCATTTACTTTGGCGATGGATGTTCCACCGGGCAGCTCGAATCGCGCCAATAATCCACCCGATTCTTCCAGCACATACCATTTATTTATTTCGTCATTTTTTGCGTATACCAAAATCCAAAGCCGTTCTGCGTTGTCGACAAACATCTCTCTAACAGCCGGCCAGGTGTCGGGGATAGGCATAGACTGAACCGCGTCCTGTAGCTGCTCATGATCATCCACGCTTTTTACTGCCTCTTCTCTGGACAGCGCCCGCTTTTCGAACGGATAGTAGAATGCAGATTGATACTCTCCCAGTGCATTGTGCTTTTGAATCAAGAAATCATCAGTGTATGCCGAATAGATTAGATCGTCTTCCGATGTGGCCATGATGCCGCTTGTTGCAAACGGAGGTGGAATAAGAAACCATTCAGTAACAATATGTCTTGGTTCATCGATTTCAAAAACAACTTCCGGCTGTTCATCATGATCTCCGTTCCAGCGATAGTACCTTTTCACCCCAATTGAGTCAGGATGATCACGGTACACAAATGGTGATGTACCAGAAAATAAAAGTATGGAGTTATCTTTTCCGACTGAATGGAAACCCGGATTTACAAAACCCGGTTCGGGAAAGTCGTCCCAGCTGTCACTGCCAATAACAATCGCTGATTCATATTCGGGAAGGTTCCGGGAATCGGTACCCAAATTAAAGATATTGATTTTACGTCCATTTGGATCATACACATAGAGCCGGTTATTTTGAATATTCATACGTCCAAGCCACTGGAACTCACCCGGGCCGCTGCCTTCTCCCCCAAATCGACCAAGGTAGCCGCCATCATGATCAAAAACGTGAATGGAATACTGAGTACGATCTCCGATAAACACCCTGCCAAACCCGTCTACAACCACCGATCCGTACGTTGCAATCGGATGTTCGTCCGTATCCTTGAAAATCTGTTCGGGAATTAGCCTTAAGGAATCTGCATTTGCAATATCATCCTCAGAAAAAATCGTAACATGTTCCATTTCAAGTACATAATCCGGTGCGGTAGTATCATTCTTATTTATTCCGCAGCCATTTACTATAAGAAGTAGTAGTACTACAAAGATATATTTCCCATCTCTTAGCTCTTTATAAAAGGTTTTACTCATGATTAATGAAATTTATTTGATCGTACCTTGGTTCAGTGATGATGTAGATATTTGAGCGATTCTCTACGAAAAGAGTAGTATAAATTATCGAGAGGAGCAAAAATATTTGGGAATTATAATTTTTGAGCTTTTTAATCCATCTCGATTGAATACCGCACCACGGTTTGCAAGCCTGTCTCTTCTTCTGTCTCCAGTGTGTACGCGTAGCCATTTTTAACTTTCCGAATCGGTTTATCTCGCGGCCACTCGAATTTGGCGATCACTTCTCCTGAACTTTTAAGAACCCACCATTCATACACATCAAAATCTTCCACAATGGTGGAAACCCATAATCGGTTTTCATCATCCACTAGTAGATCGTTCAGTGCCGGCCAGGTTTTGGGAAAATCTATCGACCGTGCAGCCTCTTCAATAAAGTCTTCATCGGCCCCTTCAAAAGAATGTTCCGGTGTAAATTCTTCCCGTTCAAGAGGACGATAAAATGCGCTCATATATTCTCCTGAAGACGAATACTTTTTCACCAAAAACTCCTCAGACCATGCAATCAGGATTTTATTTTCTCCGGAAAGCTGTATTAACGTATTGCCAAAAAAATCGACTGGGGTACCGATTGACCTCCCCGCCATTGGTACCAAAACCTGGTAAGTTGATTTGGTTTCTAAAAGTTTAACGGAGCTGATATTGCCATCTGTATCAAGCAGATAATACATTCTCGATCCCGGAAAGTGATCCCAGGTGTTCGCATTTTCCGGCATACGGGATTTTGAAAACTCCATCAGGAAAGAAAAATTATCCCTTATAAAAATATTATTTAAATGGGCGTCTTGCACCTCTTCATACTCACTCCGATTCCCGGCAATTCCAATATCATTTACAAATTGCCGGCTCTCCGTATCATACTTTAAAATCCGCTGTTGATTTCTATCAAAGACAAACAAAAGGTTGTCCATGATTTGAATATTGGAAAGCTCTCTGAACTCTCCCGGGCCGCTGCCCTCACGCCCCAACGTCGAGAGAAACTTTCCTTCAGAGTCGTACACCTTTATATCCATCTCTTGCACATCCGCTATATACACCCTGCCGGATTTATCTACATCAAACGCCCACAAATTTCCGATATGAACATCATCTAAATCCCCGAATACCTGTTCTTTTTGAAAGTCAATCTCAGTTACCGGCTCTTCACCGCGGTCGTATACTGTCAACCCATCGAGGTTTTGAATATGCTCCGGTATATCTACCCCATTTCGGGACTCTACACAACCAGTTAAAAATAAAAAAAGAAAAATGCCTGATAGGTAATATTTATTAATATTATTCATGTTATGATATAGAGCTACTCTGGATTTTAATATCAATCCAGAGTAGCTGATTAAAATTTATCCACAACTACCGGAACTGCTTGCAGCAGTGTATGTTTTACCATCTTTGCCGGCGCAAGTACTACCACCAATAGTTGGATAACAACCTGTTTTTGCTACAAACTCTTCACAGGTTGTCGAAGAACCAGCTATTATTAATTTCATTTGTTCTCGACCAAGTAATTGTTTTGAATTTAACATAGTTATGTTGTTTTTGTCTTAATCGTTTTTACCGTAATGGCAGGGTACGATTTTGTTAGAAAACCCTATTTTTAACCTATAAAAGTATTATGACTCCTCTACCCCTATTATTTTAGGGGGAAAGAATTCTAACAAACAAACTATTCCATTTCAAATGAATACCGAACCACCTCTTGCAGATCAGTCTCTTCATCGGTCTGACGTGTATACATATAGCTATTATTTACCACCTCAATCGGCTCGTTCCGCGGCCATTCAAATTTAGTAATAAGCCCTCCCGTCTCTTCCAGAACCCACCATTCATAAATATCAAAATCGTCTACAATCGTAGATACCCACAGGCGATTTTCGTCATCAATCAACATATCATCCATAGCAGGCCAGGTTTCAGGAAGGTTGTCGGCCTCCCGGATCATTTGCAAGGCTATATCATCACCTTCATTGAAGTCCAGACGACTCATATCAATGTCTTCATATTTAAGTATAAGTTCTCTTCTTGTTATTGGAATATTCTGAAAGGGATGTTCTATAGTGCGAAGGATTTCTCCATCCGGAGTTCGTACTTCAATTTGAAAATTCATCAGAAAATGCAGTGTAAAGCAGCCCATCTTTTGATACACTTAATAGTGATTTTCCAAAAAAGGGGAATGCATAGTAGTTGTATTTATTTCCTTCATATACCTGATAAAGATTGGTGCGGTCTTTTTGCTCCAGTACCGGTCCTGTGATTATTGAACCAGTTTGGTCATGCAGATAGTACAATATTTTATTTTCATCTCTCTTAATATATTCTGAAGAACGAATATGCTCATAACTGACCAACAGACGTTCATTTTCTAATGGATATACATTCTTCGGAAAGTAATTCTCCAAATCTGGATCAAACGCCTTTTTTTCTGATTCTCTGAACAAAATCTCGTCAGATAATGAGTAATCATTCAAAGAAAAAACCTGCACTTTATCAGAAAATATCCAATCCGTACCGGTTATAAATATCTTATTTGATTTTACTCTTAGTTTAGTGTAGTGAGTAACATTTTGAAATTCTCCGGGCCCCCGTCCATGTTGTCCGATAGATGCGGAATAGCTGCTGCCATCGGGGTTATAAACCTGAATGGATACATTACCCATATCTGCAATATATACCCGGTTTTCAGAATCCACATCAACATCCCCTATCCTGCCCAAAAATACCTCCTCTGTATCGCCATACACCTGATCTTTTACAAACCTGATTTTTTTTAAAAACCCAGAACACATCCAAGCATCTGGCAGTATTTGTTCTTCATCTGATAAACTGGAAGTATTTTGTGCAAACAAATAGTCACTGGCCAATGTGAATGCCATCGAAATAGAAATAAAAAATATTAACATATTAGGTTGGAGTTTTGCCAAATGTGAAATTCTAAAAAATTTTGAACAACTTAAATTTAGTTTCTCTGATCTAAATACCCGGCCTGCTTTAATTAAGTCCTTCATTGTTTTCACCTTTTGGTTTTGTTAAAATCCGTTTCGCCTTCCAGCAGGGTACGGCTATAAATAAACCCTTATTTGATCGCTCAAACATTCGTATGCTATTCTGATTATTTGCTTCTTTTACAATTACTAAATTTTTTAACAAATCTGTCAATCCCGGAATCAATGGAACCAGATCCTTTAGCCTATACGTGGCCGGTAGCTCATGTCCGTTCAAAAACGACCCGTATCAATAAGGTATAATTCATTTTCAATAAAATAGATGTTATTGATGAAGCCAAACTCACCCGGCTCCTGTCCTTGTCTTCCAAATTCATTTATCTGATTTCCCTCCGTATCCAATTCAATCACTTTCGACTCCGCAATGTCGTACACAAACAGGGATGAATCCCCATCAAACTTCAGTACCGTTGGGGTTGATAGTATATTCTCCTCAAAAGAAACGATGGTTTTGTACTCTTCAAGCTCCACGATTTCAACATCCGACATCTCAGTGGGATTGGAACTACAGCCGATTAGAATTAAAAAAAGTAGCCAGCTTAAAAATCCTGCATGTGTAAAATATCTCATCATGAATGGGTTTTGTCTCTCGTCGAAATGACCGGAAGTTGTTACTATTTTTGAACGTAACTGACGAACCTCTTTACGAAAAGAGTAGTTTAAATTTTTGAAAGGTGCAAAAAACTTCGGTGGATTATAATTTTTGAAAGGGTCTGAGAGATATTGTTCGATCAAAATCTTTCAAAAAAATCATCAAGAACGGATCTCTTTCTGTAAACGCTTATCACTGCCGCAATCCAAATGGCCCCGTGAAATAGGGGTAACATCCATGCATAACCTACACCAAGCATACTTACCGCAGATCCAAAAAAGCGTGAGAAAATAAACATCGCTGCAAACAACAAAAGATATAAAGGTATAAGTGTGCCAAAAAACAGGATGGCAGCAACTACGTATTTATTTTCATGCTTCTCACGAATTTCTTTCTTCTTAATTTTTTGTTCTTCTGCTTCCAGTTTTTTTGAAGCTTGCGATCTAATTCTGTCATGAGGAAATATTTTTGCTTATAAAATCCGTTTCAACACATCATAATATTTGATTATTCCAGAAAGTAATATGTGCTCATTTTCTTTCCGCCAGTTCAATTCGGTACTTCACCACATGCTCAGCATCCGTTTCTTCATCGATCTCTTTGGCATATAGATATCCGTCTTTGATATCAAATATCTTCAGATCACTGGGGCGCCGCAGCTTAGCAATCAGCTCCCTGTTTCATTAAGAATCCACCATTCAAGCATTTCTCGCTGGGGATCCATGGGTATCGACACCCAGATCCTGTTTTTATCATCTACTATCATGTCGTCCACTATGGGGACCGTTTTCGGTATTTCATTATCATTATTTGAAAATGCATTCTTTATATCCCGAACGTTATATCTATACTTCTCTGTATAGTCATTAAGATCAAACGGTACTCCTGTTATTGGATAGTAAAATGCAGATTGAAAGACACCATCAGTATTGTATTTTTTGATCAAAAAATCCTGTGTCCAAGCTGAGCGATAATAGGGAAACTTAATCATATCGAAACAGGCCTTTATGAAGTTATTGCTCTATCAGGCTAATGCTATATTTGATAACTTTGTTTTCCCAGTTCTCCGGATCATCGTTGCCCGGGGAATCAAAAAATGTAGTGTACAGGTATCCATTTTTAATATCGCAGATCGCTTCATTATCGGGAAGGACAGCCTTTGCAAGTAACTCTCCTGACTCTCCGAGCACCCACCACTCGCTTGTCTCTCTGTCTACTGCAACGCTCACCCAAATTCTATTTTCGTCATCGACTCTCATATTGCGCAAAACAGGGGCCGTTTCCGGAATCTCTGCATCAGCCACTTCCAACGCATTTCTAATGGCGTATTGGGAACCTGCCTCCCCTTGAACGGAATCTAAATCAAATGGAGGACCCATTACAGGGTAATAAAATGCGGATTGGTAGGTACCCTCCGCATCATATTTCTTGATCAGAAAATCTTCGGTCTGGGCCGTATATATCGCATCATCATCAGACAGAGCATATAACGAATGCCCCATAAATGGCACCTGCATGCGCAATGGGAACATTGAATTGCCCCGATTCTCACTTACAATATAATATCCGGATGTCAACTCTATCAGTGGCTCTGGGTTCAACACATTTCCCTCCATATCAACCAGCATAAATTTTGTATTCGAGGTTCTGCCAGAGCCGGTGGGGTGAGCACTGAATATGGCCAACAGATTGCCGTCACTCCGGGCACGGAAATCGCTCAATTCCATGTTCCGGACCGCCTCAAGGTCTCTGACGTTCCAATCCTGAAGTACGGTGGTTCCTTCAAACAAGTAACCATCGGTGGTAAACATACTAAGACGCTCGGTTGTTACGTCATGCATAAAAACCCTGCCTCTATTGATTTGAAAGTTTGGTGATATAAATTCGTATTCACCGGGTCCCCTGCCCAATCGGCCGATTTGGCTGTGGTACGTCCCGTCAGGATTAAAGACATGAAGCTCGGTTTTCATATCGTTATTCTGTCCCCTGATAATTACCCGGTCATTGTCATCTACAGCACAAGTGGTTATAACTTTCCAATAGGGCTTGCCAGACCCGCCAAAAGACTGCTCCGGTACAAGCTGTTTCGTATAGACCGGCTCGGAATCTCCAGGAAAAACGGAGAGGTTCTCAACTTCCTGAATGTGTTGTGGGATTTCATCGAGGATTTGTATGTGTTCTGATTCGGAATCTTCCGAACAGTGAACAAGAAACAAGGATAGTAGTATGGTTAATGATAATCTCATATAAAAACGATTTTATTCCATTTCAATCTTATACCGTACCACGGTTTGCAAGCCTGTCTTTTCATCCTCTTCACGGGCGTAAAAATAATCTCCTCGGATGTGTTTAAACGTTCCCCCATTAATAAGTGGATAGGCATTCCGATCTCCCGGAAAAAGAAATTTCCCAATTAATTTTCCATCAGGCTCAACAACCCACCATTCAAGTTCATCTTCATTTTCTGTAAATGTGGAGATCCATAACCGTCCATTATCATCAGACCACATTGTTTGTATCACCGGCCAGAATTCCGGTAATTCCACATTTTCAGCTATGCTTTTTTCCATTTCAGGAATTTCTCCAAACACTTCATTTCGGTCTACGGGAACTCGCTGAAATGGATAATAAAATCCTCCCACCTTATCTCCTTCCTTATTCAGCTCACGGATTAAAAATTGATCCGAATCGGCAAAGAAAATTCTTCCGGTTGGTGTTACTGCTACCAACGGCTTACTGTAAAATGGGTAATATTTCATCAGTCGCTGGCCGTTCCAGTCTCCCCAGACCTCAAGAATCTGATCCTGCTCAAGAACTTCTTCTCCCAACTCCTGAAAAGTTGTATCTGCGGTGAAATAGTGAATACTTCCCGGAGCTTCTTCGAAATTTTTTTGTGGGTTTATGAAAGCGAGAAATCGTGTTTCATCATCTAAAAAATAGTAATTCCATAATCTTTTTTCTTTTAGTTGTCCGGCATTTTCCACATTGTCCAAATCCATGCTACGTGTTTCCAGTAAATCCCATGAATCCGTTGAATAAACGGTAAGCCGAGCTAATGCTTTATCAATTACATACAACCTGTTCGAACGTATTTTTAAACAGCATAGACTATTGAATTCTCCCGGCCCTCTTCCCTCTCTGCCAAGTCTTGTGATATAACTTCCGTCAGGGGAATACACATGAATGGCTGTTGACCGGGGATCAACATCCGCAATAAAAACCCTTCCCGCTTCATCCGTGGTAAACTCACTGATATTGTTAATATAAACATCTTCTGTATTGCCGAATTCCTGTTCCTTTATGAGTCTGATGGTATCTGCATTTGCAACATCATCCTCAGAAAAAATCGTAACATTTTCCATTTCAAGTACATAATCCGGTGCGGTAGTATCATTCTTATTTATTCCGCAGCCATTTACTATAAGAAGAAGTAGTACTACAAAGTAATATTTTCTATCGCTTCGCTCTTTATAAAAGATTTTACTCATGATGAATGAAATTTATTTGATCGTACCTTGGTACAGTTGATGATGTAGTTACTTGAGCCTTCTCTACGAAGAGAGTAGTTTAAATATTCGAGAGGTGCAAAAAACTTTGGGGATTCTAATTTTTGAGCTTTTTTAATCCATCTTGATTAAATACCGCACCACGGATTGCAATCCTGTCTCTTCTTCTTTCTCCAGGGTGTATGCGTACCCATTCTGGATTTCCCCGATCGGTTTATCTCGCGGCCACTCGAATTTTGCGATTACTTCTCCTGTTTCTTCTAACACCCACCACTCGTAAATCTCAAAATCTTCCACAATGGTGGATACCCATAGGCGGTTTTCATCATCCACCAATAAATCGTTCAGCGCCGGCCAGGTTTCGGGTAGGTTGTCTGCTTCCCTGATCATATCAGCGGCAACACCATCACCTAAACTTGATCTTCCATTCTCATAGCTTTTAATACGTTCTCTTCTCGAAAGGGATTGTTTTTCGAAGGAATGATTAAATGACCGAATGAGCGATCCATTTAAATTATAAAAATGAATCTCAAATTCATCTGTCTGCGCCGAAACGAAATGGCCTTCTGTAGATAAGGCAAACAGGGATCGTTTAAAGAAAGGAAATGAGGAAATTGCATTGTAGGGAATTTCAGCATTTCTAACAAAATAGACGAGCTGAATACGGTCTTGTTGTGTAAATACCTCATCACCCTGAATTATTCCACTATGATCCTGAACAACATATTTTATGTCACTTTTCTCTTCTTTATAGTCGCTTGGCATCCGCCGATACTTCACCAGTATTTTTTCATCCTCCAAAGGATATAAACGAATAGGATAGTATTCTTTCAGCTGATCACTAAATTCTTCTATATTCTCTGCCAATAAATCAATGCTATGTGAAAATGATAAATCGCCCAGTGAGAATACTTCTGCTCTGTCAGGGAAAAAATTCCAAGAGTTTGCAAAATTTGTGATATATAAAAGGTTATCCTGAATCTGCATGGAAGTAGTAGGAGACACAGCAGCAAACTCTCCCGGACCTTGCCCCTCTCTGCCCAATGATTTTAAATAGCTGCCATGAAAGTTAAATACATGCACCTTAGTTTGGTTACGATCTGCAATAAACACTCTATTTTGATGGTCTACCGCAAATGCTGCTATTACCCCAACAATTACATCCGGGGTAGCACCAAAAACTTCATCTTTTTCTAAAGAGAGCCTGTCTGTAAAAGTATCATCAATAGTATTAGTCCTCTCTATCTGCACCCATGCAGATAGTACCAATATGGAAAAAGATATAATTATAGAGTATTTCATTTTTGCACAAAGGGCTTGATGATGTAGTTATTTGAACTTACCTCTACGAAAAGAGTAGTTTAATTTTTTGAGAGGTGCAAAAAATTCGGAATTTCTTAACTTTTAAGGGTTTACAAAAGCTAAAACAACCTTATATGGTATTGGGAAATTTTACAGACACGCGATGTCTTTTGAGACATCGCGTGTCTTCTTCGAACCTGGAAACTTTAGAAACAAAAAAAGCCCAACTGCGTGAGCAATTGGGCTTATCCTTGTGGCGGGGTTCCGAATTTCGGAAGAACCTACGTCCGCCAGCCGGCGGATAAGAGCCCAACGAGCTACTCACCAATTAATTCTTTCCAAATCCACCGCCTCCCCGCCGCTGATTTTAGTTGTTTTTCTCGTTTTGAAGCTTCACTCCTCGTTGCAAACCCTTCGGTATGCACAATCTTCCATGGCCGAAAGTTAACTGTCCAGCCTTTTGTACCCAATTCATTGTGAGACTTAAATCTCTTGGCAAGATTTGAAGTGCAGCCAATATAAATCTTGTCGTACTTTTCGGAGGGAGGTAAACAGACACGCGATGTCTTTTGAGACATCGCGTGTCTTCTTCGTACAGGACGGGACATTTAAAAAACAAAAAAAAGCCCAACTGCGTGAGCAATTGGGCTTATCCTTGTGGCGGTGTCTCGAATTTCGGGAGAACCTACGTCCGCCAGCCGGCGGATATGAGCCCGACGAGCTACTCTCCTATCAATTCTTTCCAAATCCACCTTCTTGCCGCCGCTGATTTCAGTTGTTTTTCTCGTTTTGAAGCTTCACTTTTCGTTGCAAACCCTTCTGTGTGCACAATCTTCCATGGCCGAAAGTTAACTGTCCAGCCTTTTGTGCCCAATTCATTGTGAGACTTAAATCTTGCCTTCAGATTTGTGGTACGCCCGATATAAATTTTATCATACTTTTCGGAATGAAGAACGTAAACGGTGTGAGCTTTTTTCATCTTGATTGATTTTTACACTAAAAAATTTCAACTCTCGAGTAGTTAAAACTCTTCCTACTTGTGGGGTAGGGTTCAAACCTACGTCCGCCAGCCGGCGGATAAGAGCCCGACAAGCTACTTTCAGTAAATAAATAATTTCTAAATCTAAACAAAAAAAGCCCAACTGCGTGAGCAATTGGGCTTTTCTTCCATTGTGGCGGGGGTAGGATTCGAACCTACGACCTTCGGGTTATGAGCCCGACGAGCTACCAGCTGCTCCACCCCGCGATGTGTAAAATCAATAAATTTCTTCGTGCTGAAGGAGTAAATAAATCGTCCTTCAAACAGATTCTAAAGATACAATTCTTTAACGTCTCAAGTCAAGTAATAATTATCTTAATTTTTTGATTTTCAATCGACCGTTGAGCATCATTTTACTATCTTGAAGGAATCTTTATTCCCTATCCTCTATTTTACTAAACACTTTATGATCTCTACAAAAGACGCGATTACGCTCGAAGATAAATATGGCGCTCACAATTATCATCCCCTGCCTGTTGTATTGGCAAAAGGTGATGGTGTATACGTGTGGGACCCTGAAGGGAATCGATATTTTGATTTTCTGTCTGCTTACTCTGCTGTTAATCAAGGGCACTGCCATCCGAAAATTATTGACGCCCTAAAAAATCAGGCCGAAACGCTGACTCTCACCTCGCGCGCATTTTATAATAATGTATTGGGCGAGTTTGAAAAGTATATAACAGAGTACTTTAATTTTGATAAGGTACTGCCGATGAATACCGGTGCTGAAGGTGTGGAAACAGCTATTAAGTTGTGTCGAAAATGGGCTTACGAGAAAAAGGGAACCCCTGAAAATGAAGCAAAGATTATTGTCTGCAGCAATAACTTTCATGGCAGAACCACCACCATTATCTCCTTCTCGAATGATGCCGATGCACAAAAAAACTTTGGTCCTTACACCCCCGGATTTGTAAAAGTTGGATACAACAATTTGGCACAGCTTGAAAAAGCATTAAAAGAAGAAAACATTGCCGGATTTTTGGTTGAACCCATCCAGGGTGAAGCCGGCGTGATGGTTCCCGACTCAGATTACCTGAGTAAAGCCCGCGCCCTTTGCAAAAAGTATGACGCACTTTTTATTGCTGATGAAATTCAGACTGGAATTGCACGAACAGGAAGTCTGCTTGCCGTTTGTGGTGATTGTACCTGTCAGGGACATTGCGAGCGTCAGCCGGAAACCTATGTGAAGCCGGATATTTTAATTTTAGGTAAAGCTTTATCAGGCGGAGTTTATCCTGTATCTGCGGTTCTGGCTGATAATGAGATTATGGACGTCATCAAACCGGGACAGCATGGATCTACATTTGGCGGAAATCCCATTGCGGCAAAAGTAGCTTTGGCTGCCCTGGAAGTTGTCCGTATCGAAAAGCTGGCACAAAATGCCCGAAAGCTTGGAAAGATATTTCGTCAGGAGATGGAAACCCTTGCGAAAGAAAGTAACTTGGTTCTGTCAGCGCGAGGACTTGGATTGTTAAACGCCATCGTCATCAACGATTCACCGGATAGCAAAACAGCCTGGAATATCTGTGTTGCTCTCAAGGACAATGGTTTGTTGGCAAAGCCCACTCATGGAAATATTATTCGTTTTGCACCGCCATTGGTGATGACCGAAGATCAGCTCGCAAACTGTATTTCAATCATCCGAAAAACCATCCTTGATTTTGAAAAGTAAAACCTCATTCTTCCTTTAAGGAGCGATAAAAATAAACCTGTAACAAACTACCATGCAAACACTTATTAAACCTAAAAACGTCAGAGATGTTCTCCAAAAACACCTATTAGCCGATGGCTACGATATGGTACTGGATCTTGAAAAAAGCAAAGGGGCTTATCTACACGATTCTGTTTCCGGAACTGATTATCTCGATTTCTTTACCTTTTTTGCGTCCAACCCTTTGGGGATGAATCACGATCGTTTAGCCGCTGATCCGGACTTTGTTCAAACACTTGGCAGAGCGGCAATCAACAAACCTTCCAACTCCGATGTGTATACCGAAGAGATGGCCCATTTTGTGGAAACATTTTCCAGAGTGGGGATTCCTGATTATATGCCCTACGCCTTTTTTGTATCAGGCGGTGCGCTGGCGGTAGAGAATGCGCTGAAAGTCGCGTTTGACTGGAAGGTTCAAAAGAATTTTGAAAAAGGATATCGAAAGGAAAAAGGCCATAAGGTTCTTCATCTTGATAAAGCTTTTCACGGCAGAAGCGGCTACACAATGTCGCTAACAAATACCGATCCCAAAAAAGTAAAGTATTTCCCGAAGTTCGACTGGCCGCGGATTCATAATCCGGCTGTGCAGTTTCCTTTAAATAAGGAGAATATTGCTGATGCTGAACACCAGGAAAAAGTAGCGCTTGCACAGGCTCGTCAATATTTTGAAACCCATAAAGATGATATTGCCTGTATACTGCTTGAGCCGATTCAGGGCGAAGGCGGCGACAACCATTTCCGAATGGAATTCCACCAGGGACTACGAGATCTGGCTGATGAATTTGATGCGTTGTTGATTTATGATGAAGTACAAACCGGCGTTGGATTAACCGGAAAGTTTTGGGCTCACGAACATTATGTTGTGCCGGATATTTTAGCTTTTGGTAAAAAAGCACAAGTGTGCGGAATTCTTGCAACAAATCGGGTTGATGACATCGAAACCAACTGCTTTCACGTCTCATCACGGATAAATTCTACATGGGGCGGAAATCTGGTGGATATGGTTCGGTTTGATCGAATTCTGGAAGTCATTGAAGAGGATAATTTGGTAGCTCACGCCGCTGATACCGGTGATCATCTGCAAAATCTGCTTGCTGATTGGTCAACAGAATCTGAGTATCTGTCCAATCCACGAGGTGAAGGTCTCTTTTGCGCAATTGATCTACCGGATACCCACTCCCGGGATGCCGTTGTGAATGAAGCTATGAAAAATAAGTTGATGATTTTAGGTTGCGGACCCAAAACTATCCGGTTCAGGCCGCCACTTACTATTCAAAAAGATCAGCTGGATGAAGGAGTTCATATCCTCAAAAAGAGCTTTAAATCCGCTCTTTCGAAATACCCCGTGGCGGAATAAAAAGACCTGTCAGCATGCACGGAGTATTTCCGTGTTTCTGACAGCGTCGGGATTCTATATTAAACTCAATCTGACGCTGACAGATCTGGTGGATGCTGTCAGGGCTGACTAAACCACTTAATGGCGTATGTACACTTCTTCATGCGCGGGGCCAAAACAGTTGACACAGGGGTTATAAAATATAAGTGTGTCTCCATCTAATTTACCTTTGGGCGGTGACCACCTATACCCTGTGGAATCTTTAAATTCAATTGCGAGTTCATTTCCATTTATCTCATATGTACCTTCATAGACATTCTGCTGATCGGATCCATCCTGCATCCGATGATTCATCTTCCGCTCAATGTTCTCATTTTTATATAAGGTTATCATACCGCCAACAATGCCAACCTCCTTGTCTTTTGTTACCGGAACGTCATTAACTGTTGAAAGGATATACACTTGTTTAGAAAGAATTATACCATCATTGATGCCGCACGATTGCAAAATCAGCAATGCCAACACACCACAAATACATAAGTCAAATACTTGTTTAATCTTCATAAGTGAAATAATTACTGTTGGGTAATATTGTGGAAAAACATCATCCATTACAATTACACTACAGTTGCCAATACAACTATACCTATCCGCAAATCATACTCCCTTCTGTATAGAATAAAAAAAATTTCCCCTAGCTATGCAGGGGAAAGTTCAGATCCGGCTGATGGAAATATAAATTACACCATTTGATGCGACTCGGGCTGAATCACAATCTCGTTTAAAACTGACTGCCCGGGCTGGGATGCTGCATAATAGACCGCTTTTGCCACTTCTTGTGGGGTCAGCATCTTATCTTTTTGAACCCGCATATCCACATTGGGATTATCCCAAAATTCTGTATCCACACCGCCGAGATACAGAAGTGAAAATTTCACCTCTCCTCGTCGTTGCTCTTCTACCAATGCTTTGGTAAATCCTGTAACAGCATACTTCGAAGCCGAATAAACAGAAGCATTTTTCATGACGGATTTTCCGAGAATTCCGGGAAACATAATTACACGACCTTTTTTGTTAGTTGCCATGTAGCGAACAACCGCCTGGGTGACCAAAAACGTACCATACACATTTACATCAAATACTTCTTTTGCATGATCCGGCTTGACATCTAAAAGTGGCTGAATCAGTCCTAAACCAAAAGCATTTACCAAAACGTCAATTTGTCCAAGATCCTCTTCCACTTCGCGAGCCATGCTTGAAACAGATGCCAGATCGGTTACATCTACCTCTAACACATACGCTTCGCCACCCCGATCGTTTATCTCTTTCGCTTTCTGTTCAGCTTTTGATTTATTTCTTGCAGCGAGTACAACTTTGGCGCCGGCTTTTGCAAAAAGATCGGCACAGGCCTGACCAATTCCACCCGATCCGCCAACAATTAATACAACTTGATCTTCCATATTCTTAATTTCTTATTGATTTAAATGGTTTGATTATGAAAGGATTGGAAACAGGATTTCGTTCGCTCCCATTGAGATGAATTGATTAAACCACAGGGCGCACAAAGAACACGGAGGAGATTGTATAAAAAGACTCGAATTCTCATCCAGAAATATGTGATATACCCCGGCCTCTGATTTGTGAAGGCGAACAGCTATCGCGGTGCGACTGAGACCGCTTAGCTTAATCATGCCGGCCGAAAGCCCTGATCTTCTCTGAGAGTAACGGTGATCTTTAAGCTATTACCAACTCATAAACTGCTATACCTTTGATTAAGTTGGTCGAGGGAGGTCACCGTGATACAGCCGGAGCAAATCATCAGCCTCGATCTTTTGGTTCGTTTTGCATCAAGGCAAAATGAACAAGGGTAAATTTTTTAATAGAACTACCGGAAATTTGCCCGGAAATCCCAATTTGTAACCTCAAATATTTATTTCTGACTCATCGCTTTAGGAATCGCTGTCTCGTAAGAATCAAGCATCGAAGCTACTGAAAGTTCAATATATTCATCAACAATAAATTCAGAGCCACCCACTGATCCCAACTCCTGAAATGGAAGTTTTTTGGATTCGAAAAATCGCTCGAGCTCTCTGGCATTTTCCCGGGGCACCGTAACCACTACACCGGATTGAGCTTCGCTATAAAATACTTCTGAAATTGAACCGGTCAGTTCTTTCAACGAAATATTTGCTCCAATATCTGAAAACATTGCCATCTCAGCCAGAGTTGTAATAATTCCGCCATCAGATACATCATGAGCCGCATTTACCTTCTGATTTTGAATAGCTTCAAGCAGTACTTTTTGCAACTTTACTTCCAGATCAAGGTCGAGATACGGCGCATCTCCGGTGGTTAAACCGTGGATATGGCGCAAATATTCGGTTCCGCCAATTCCCTTACGCTCTCCGCCGATGTAGTAAATAATATCATTCTTTTCCTTAAAACCGGGAGTCATGATATCTTTCTCTACATCCTCGATGATGCCCAGCATTCCAATAACCGGAGTTGGAAAAATAGCTCCTTTTGGATTTTCATTATAAAGACTCACATTCCCGCCCGTAACCGGAGTGTTCAGCACTTTACATGCATCACCCATACCACCCAACGCTTCTTTGAAAGTCCAGAAAACCTCAGGTTTATGCGGATTCCCAAAGTTCAGGCAGTTCGTAATGGCTACCGGTTTTGCACCACTGCAAACTACATTACGTGCAGATTCCACAACCGCAATTTGTCCGCCGCGACGGGGGTTCAAATAAACGTATCGGCCATTGCAATCGGTCTTCATGGCAAGACCTTTTTTCGTGCCTTTAATTCGAATCACACCCGAATCAGATGCGCCGGGTGCGTTCACCGTATTTGTTCTCACCGTTGTATCGTACTGCTCGTGTACCCATCGTTTAGATGCAATATTGGGTGAAGACAAAAGTTTTAATAAAGTTTCGTTATGATCTTCGGGATGATTCAAATGCTTCAAATCCGCATTTTGAACTTCATCGAGATAGGTCGGACGAACAGCTTCGCGCTCATACTGCGGAGCACCACCGCCCAACACCAGAGAATCAGCTGGAATTTCGGCTTTCACTTCACCATCCTTCCAATAGGTTACATTTTCTCCTTCAACCACTTCTCCAATCACAATGGCGTGTTGGTCCCATTTTTCATACACATCAATAATTTCTTGCTCGCGGCCCTTTTCTGCCACAATTAACATGCGCTCTTGGCTTTCACTGAGCAACAGTTCATAAGCTGTCATACCTGATTCGCGCATCGGCACTTTATCGAGATCGATTCGCATGCCGCTTTTCCCCTTGGCCGACATTTCGGATGATGAACAGGCAATTCCGGCAGCACCCATATCCTGCATACCCACAACAGCGCCGGTTTTCAGTGCTTCAAGACTCGCTTCAAGAAGTAGTTTCTCCGTAAACGGATCGCCAACCTGTACACTTGGCCGTTTAGCCTCGCTCTCCTCACTAATCTCTTCTGAGGCAAATGTTGCGCCATGAATACCATCACGCCCCGTGCTTGATCCCACAATAATCACCGGATTCCCCACGCCCTCGGCAATCGCTGATGCAGTCTCGCCAACCTTCACAATACCAACGCTCATCGCGTTCACCAAGGGATTTCCTTCGTAGGCTTCATCAAAATAAATTTCACCACCTACTACCGGCACACCAAATGAATTTCCATAATCTGAAATCCCACGAACCACACCGTCCAGCAGATAGCGAACTCTCGGCTCATTCATCGATCCAAATCGCAGGGAATTCAGCGATGCAATAGGACGGGCTCCCATGGTAAAAATATCTCTGTGAATTCCACCCACTCCTGTAGCTGCGCCTTGATATGGCTCAATCGCTGAAGGATGATTATGACTTTCTACTTTAAACGCACAAGCCAATCCATCACCGATGTCTACCAATCCGGCATTTTCCTCACCTGCATCAACAAGTAGTTGAGGACCGGATCGCGGAAGCTTTTTAATTTCCAAAATGGAGTTTTTGTACGAACAGTGCTCACTCCACATCACCGAGTAAACCCCTAATTCCGTAAACGTGGGCGTGCGGCCAAGAAAGGTTTTAATCTTCTCAAATTCTTCTTCATTAAGCCCGTGTTCGAGAGCAAGTTCGAGTGTGACTTCCGGTTCCTGAACTATTTGTGTAGACATAAGTGATTGATGGTGTGCATGAAATTTATTTCAGCCTCAAAAATACGAATTCTTTGTCTTCTATTCTTTGAAAAGAGTTTGGGTATTTTTAAGAGCTCGATTTATAACCTTTTCCAATTATCAAGAAAAAAGTCTCCCGCCAACCGGCGGAGAGATTTAGAGGGGTGTCTTTTGGATTTTCCACAATATGATAAACATCCCCCTCATTCTCGCTGCGCGTTCAAAAAATGAGCCCTTTTTTAAGGGGGACTTTTGCGTTCAATATTTAACAATCGAACTCAGGTTTACAAATCCAAAATGGTGAGAAGTTCATCAAAATTATCAAATTCAAAATCAGCAATATCTTCCTCTCCATTCTTGGTAATCAATGCTGTATACCACGCTGTTTTCCATCCGGCATTATTCCCGCCCACAATATCTGATGAGTAGGAATCTCCCACATACAAAATCTCTTCGCGTGGAACTCCTGCTGCTTCAGTGGCGTGATCAAACACCATCGGGTGGGGCTTCATCTTCCCCACATCTTCCGAAACGATCATCACATCGCTGTAGCGATCGAGTGATAAATGTTTGTATTTCTTTAGCTGAGTTTCTTTAAATCCATTGGTGATCAGTCCAACTTCGAAACTACCCGATATTTTTGAAAACGACTCTTCTACACCCTCAACCCAACTCCAGTATTTCTGATAGTTTTGCATATAGCTATTCCCAATTTCCGTGCTCCGGCTTGCTGATAATTCCAGTTGCAGCATTGTATCATTAAAACGCGAAAACTGAAGCTGATGCCGATCCACCAATCCCTGCTGATATTGATTCCACAGGTTGTGGTTTACTTTTTTGTACTTGCTTAGCCAGATATCAAGCTCCACTTTTTGGAGCTCCGGATACTGTTCGTAGGTGGCTTGTTGAGCTTTTGATTCGGCGCTGGAGTGATCGAGCAGAGTGTTATCTAAATCAAAGTAAATGTAGGATGGCTTCATTGAGCTTTTTGATTGAAAAGGTACGGTGATGTGAGCAAATATTAAAAAAGACCTTGGAGGTTTTTAAAACCTCCAAGGTCTGAGTGAATAGCGTAATGCTTTTCTCTTGTGCCCCTGTTTAAATATAACCATTCACAAGACCGTACTATTAGGTTACTTGAAGGAAATAAAAAGGAGCTTATCTTCTGAT
>JBBDPF010000009.1:0-5460 GCA_040876545.1 Balneolaceae bacterium
ATCGTGCCTATGTTTACGTGCGGCTTATTACGTTGAAATGTCTCTTTTGCCATGATTAAATCCTTCGTTAATTAGTTTATTTTACCCTTGTTGTTCAATTATTTCAGTTGCCTTAGCAGCCGGTACTTCCAGATATTCTGAAAATTCCATTGCATAAGATGCTCTACCCTGTGTTAGGGAGCGAAGATCTGTGGAATAACCAAACATTTCTGAAAGCGGTACATTTGCTTTAACAATGGCACCATCTTTTTGATTATCCATTTTACTGATAATTCCACGTCTACCATTAAGGTCTCCGATCACATCACCCATAAATTCTTCAGGTGTGATTACTTCAACTTTCATAACCGGTTCAAGTAATTTTGGAGATGCTTTTCTTGCTGATGTTCTGAATGCCAGTTTAGCACAAAGTTCAAAACTGAAAGCATCAGAATCAACATCATGATAGGAACCGTCAAACAATCTAACCCCAATATTTTGTACCGGGTAACTTGCCTGAACACCACCTTTCATTGCCTCACGAAAACCCTTTTCTATAGAAGGGATATATTCCCGAGGAATATTACCACCAACAATTTCATTCACAAATTTGAACCCTTCGCTGATCGTAACTTTTTTGTCATCGTCCTCATATTCAACAAAATGATCTATGGGACCGATTTCAAATTCCATATCAGCAAATTTACCACGTCCACCCGTTTGCTTCTTATAAACTTCACGATGTGTAATTGGTTTGGTAATTGTTTCTCTGTAAGAAACCTGTGGCTGACCTACATTCGCTTCAACTTTAAATTCTCTTCGGAGGCGATCAACAATAATCTCGAGGTGAAGTTCACCCATCCCGGCAATTGTCGTCTGCCCGGTTTCATCGTCAGTTTTGACTTTAAAAGTAGGATCTTCTTCAGCAAGCTTAACCAAACCGATTGTCAGCTTTTCAGCATCTGCTTTAGACTTAGGTTCTACAGCAAGTTTAATAACCGGCTCGGGAAATGTAATTTGTTCAAGTACAATAGGATTATCTACATCGCAAAATGTATCACCCGTATTTACTTTCTTAACTCCCACAGCAGCGGCAATATCACCGGCTCGTACTACATCGATATCCTTTTTGTCGTTGGCGTGCATCTCAAGGATACGTCCAACACGTTCTTTATCACCCGTTGAAGAGTTTAAGATATAAGAACCCTTTTCAAGTGTACCTGAATACACTCTAAAGAAAGTCAGTTTCCCTACATAAGGATCCGTCATAATTTTAAATGCAAGAGCAGAAAACGGCTCGTTTACATCCGGCTTACGAATCATCTTATTGTCTTCATCGTCAGGATGCACACCATTTACGGGCTCTACATCAAGAGGACTGGGCATATATTCAATTACTTTATCAAGAAGAATCTGAACCCCTTTATTCTTAAGAGCAGTACCACATAGTACAGGAGTAATATCTCTTGCAAGGGTAGCCATTCGAATAGCATTGTTGATTTCGGCTTCAGAAATCTCCTCTTCCATCAGATACTTCTCCATAAGAGCATCATCATGATCAGCAATGTTTTCCAACATAAGCTTTCGATACTCGTCAGCTTTTTCCTTAAGATCTTCAGGAATTTCAACTATATCATATTTAGCGCCGAGAGATTCATCATCCCATACGATTGCATTCATATTGATAAGATCGACAACGCCTTTAAAATTCTCTTCAGCTCCAATTGGAATCTGAATTGGAATTGGATTTGCACTTAATTTTTCGCGCATTTGCTCAACAACATTGAAAAAATCTGCACCGGTACGGTCCATCTTATTCACGAATGCCATGCGAGGCACTTTATACTTATTAGCCTGACGCCATACTGTTTCAGACTGGGGCTGTACTGCTCCAACTGAGCAGAAAACTCCGATAGCGCCATCAAGCACACGCAATGACCGCTCTACTTCTACGGTAAAATCAACGTGACCAGGAGTATCAATAATGTTGATGCGATTATCTTTCCAAATACAATGTGTTGCAGCAGACGTAATTGTAATTCCTCTTTCCTGCTCCTGCTCCATCCAGTCCATAGTGGCAGCGCCATCATGTACTTCTCCCATTCGGTGACTTCTACCTGTATAAAACAGAATACGTTCGGTCACAGTTGTTTTACCCGCATCAATGTGCGCCATAATACCGATGTTGCGCGTTCTGCGCATCTGATCGATAACTTTTGGATCTACTTTTGTCGTTGCTTCAGACATTGTATTAGTTGACTTTTAAAAATTTCTTAGAATCTAAAATGTGCAAATGCTTTGTTAGCTTCTGCCATTCTGTGTGTTTCATCTTTCTTACGCACCGCTCCACCTTCATTCTTGGCGGCATCCATCAACTCTCTGCTTAATCGCAGGGACATTGATTTATCGTTACGCTGACGAGATGCATTGATAATCCATCTCATACTAAGTGCTGTACCTCTTGTTGAGCTAACTTCGATTGGCACCTGGTATGTTGCACCACCCACCCGTCTACTTTTAACTTCAACTACAGGTGTTACATTCGTCATGGCACTCCTGAATATTTCAATTGGAGCTTCACCTGTTTTTTCTTCAATAACTTCAAAAGCCTGATATAAAATCTTTCTTGCGACACCTTTCTTGCCGTCCCGCATCAGACTATTTACAAATCTTGTAACCAGCTTGTCATGGAAAATAGGATCTGGTTGTATTTCTCTTTTTTCCGCCTTTTTTCTGCGCATAATTTCTAAGGTTAAGAGATCTCGTGTTACCCTTTTGGTTTTTTGGTACCGTAGTGACTACGACCTTGCTTACGGTCGTCAACGCCGGCTGTATCCAGCGTACCACGAACAATGTGATATCGAACACCAGGAAGATCTTTTACCCGACCTCCACGTATCAATACAATACTGTGTTCTTGTAAATTATGTCCTTCGCCCGGGATGTAAGCCGAAACTTCCATACCGTTTGTTAAGCGAACTCTTGCAACTTTTCGAAGTGCAGAGTTTGGTTTCTTCGGTGTTGTGGTATAAACACGCACACACACGCCACGTTTTTGTGGGCAGTTCTGAAGAGCAGGGGCAGTTGTCTTACTCTTCTTACTTTTTCTACCTTTACGGATTAACTGGTTTATTGTCGGCACTTATTCACCTTTTTGTGTTCGTAAAATCAAGAGCTGATTAAGTTAGTGATTTTTATATTTCGATACCAACTTTTTTACCAAATTAAATCCTAAAATTTCTATTCCCCTTTACTACTATCATTAAACCACTATCTTATTATTTCAACATCTATTTAATGTATTAAACTGTTATATAACAATATATCAATTTGAAACTTCTTGATCTTCATAAACTAAGCACAAAACGCCTTAAAACTCTACAAGTATCGGGCATAGATTCTGTATCTGATTTGCTATATCTTTTCCCAAGAAGATATCTCGACAAATCAAACATTACTCCCATACAATTATTGCGAGAATCCACTGAGCCGGTAAGCGTGGTGGGCACCATAACAAATTTGACCGTTCAGGGATATGCGCGTAACCGACGGCTTGAGGTAATCGTTAAAGATGATACAGGTTCCATGAAAGCCGTATGGTTTAAAGGGTGGAAATATTTTATTAGTCAGTTTAACGAAGGTGATTTGGTTTCTCTGTTCGGGAAAACCAAACGTTATGGAAAATCCATGAGTATGGCTCACCCGGATGTTGATGTGTTGGATAAGCCCGAAGACATCAAAAAGTATGATACACTCCTCCCCATTTATCCCAGCAATCAGCATTTTTCTAAGACGTTTATCACAAATAAAATTATAACCGGTTGGATCAAACAGATTCTTTCATCCACCACACCGGGAGAATTTCTGCCACCAAAAGTTTTGGCCACCCACAATTTTCCCGAACGATCGAAAGCGTTTCACTACATACATCAACCCACCTCCCTTAAACAGCCGAAGGAAGCCCTTGAACGATTTAAATATGAAGAGTTCTTTTTGTTTGAATTGAGCATGGCAAAAATGAAACGCATTCAACGATCCCGGGCAAAAGGTCACCCGTTGAAGCCGGGAAGATTTACGCAAACGTTTTTCAATGATGTGCTACCTTTTGAACTTACCGAGGGACAAAAATCTTCGTTAAGCGAAATCAGAAAAGATATTCAGCAACCGGTTCAAATGAACCGACTTATTCAGGGAGATGTTGGCGCCGGAAAAACTATTGTAGCTATCGGAGCGATGTTGATGGCAGTAGACTCCGGGTTTCAGGCAGCCATGATGGCGCCTACCGAGATTCTTGCCGAGCAACACTACTTTACTCTTAAAAAATATCTGGAGCCCTTAGGCGTTCGATTCCGATTGTTAGTTGGAGGACAAAAAAAATCTCTTCGGGATGATATTCTCGCTGATATTTCAGGAGGCAATTGCAATATCGTCATTGGAACACATGCCGTGATCCAGCAAACCGTACAGTTCAATAATCTTGGTTTGGCTGTGATTGATGAGCAGCATCGTTTTGGGGTTAAGCAGCGAAATGAAGTGTTGCAAAAGGGAGCAAATCCTCACCTTCTGGTGATGTCTGCAACGCCCATTCCCCGATCCCTGGCCATGACCGTCTACAGCGATTTGGATATTTCCGTAATCAAGGATCTTCCCGCCGGACGAAAACCAATCAAAACAGCGGTTCGAACCGATAAAGACCGTGAAGCGATGTATCAGTTTTTAGAAAAAACTGTTGCAGAGGGTGGTCAGATTTATATCGTGTACCCACTTATTGAAGAATCTGAAGCGCTCGACTTAAAAGACGCCACAATGGGTTTTGAAAAACTGAAGAAACGTTTTCCCGATTTTCGGATTGGCTTGCTTCATGGGCAGATGAAAGCAGAGGAGAAAGAAGGTGTGATGAATTCATTTTCAGCCGGTGGCCTTCAAATTTTAGTTTCTACAACGGTGATTGAGGTTGGGGTTGATGTAGCCAATGCCAGCGTAATGGTGATTGAACACGCAGAGCGTTTTGGGTTGTCTCAGCTTCATCAGCTACGGGGAAGAATCGGCCGCGGGACACGGCAAAGCTACTGTATTTTATTGCCCGGCGAAAAGCTGAGTGAGTCTGGGCGGTTTCGCCTTAAGAAAATGATTGAAACCAACGATGGCTTTGAAATAGCAGAGGCCGACCTGAAACTGCGCGGACCCGGCGACTTCCTCGGCACCAAACAGAGCGGCCTCCCCGATTTTAAATTTGGGGATATTGTTGAGGACCGACTACTTCTTGAGCAAGCAAAAACTGATTCATGGGACATCATCCAAAAAGATCCCGAGCTTGAACATGCTGACCTGCAAAAGTTGAACGTGGTGTTTAAGCCTTATTTTAAGAAGAGACTGGAATTTTTTGGGATTGGGTGATTCAAGGTGCAAGGTTCAGGGATCAAGGATCAAGGTGTAGGTGCCTAAAATAGGTTGACATAAATATTCACTTATAATCTGAAT
>JBBDPF010000010.1:0-124308 GCA_040876545.1 Balneolaceae bacterium
ATTCAGATTATAAGTGAATATTTATGTCAACCTATTTTAGGCACCTACACCCTGAACCCTGAACCCTGAACCCTGAACCCTGAACCCTTGGAACAGACATTTTTACAGTTTCCCTGTGAATCTCTGCCAAAGCATAATGACAGGGATTCACCTTGCATTTCAAAAACTGTAACTCCTGCAGTGTAGTCTGACAAAATTTATCTCCATTTAATGTTGGCATTTCGCTTGTAACACTAATAGTGAAATAGTTAAACAAATCAACAAATATGGAGGTACCTATTATGGCACTCATGAGATATTCAAAACCCGAAACCGATATTTTTGGAAAACGTTTTTCAGATATAATGGATGAGTTTTTTAATGATGCTGTTGCAACTCGTCAAAGTAGTTTCGCTCCAAGTATCAATATTTCAGAGAATGAAAAACAGTTTATGATTGATGTTGAAATTCCTGGAATGGAAAAAGAAAACATTGATGTAAATCTGGAAAATCGCCGGCTAACGGTTAGCGGTGAGCGCTCATTCGAGTCTGAATCTGGAAAAAACGAAACCAAATTTCATAGAGTTGAAAGACACTATGGCTCTTTTAGCAGAACACTTCAGCTACCCGAAAGTGTAGATGAAGAAAGTATTGAGGCTACCTATAAAAATGGTGTCCTAAATATAAAGATCGAGAAGAGCAAAGATAAGGTGAAAAAGCAGATTGAGATTAAATAAGCTTGCAAAAGCTTTTGATGTTTAATGATAAAATTTATGCCGGGCTCTTTAAAAAAAGTAGCTCGGCATATTTTATATATGCACAATAAATAGCCCTATCTACGAGTTTAAAAAACACTTATAAATCAAAAAATTACCCAATGGATAAGATCACAAAAAGCCTTATTGCTATTGTTTCGATTTTGATATTTGTGTACGGAATGCGGTTTGCTGCTAACGACTCCGAACCGGCATCAGATTTAATTACAAATTCAATAGAAGTTCAATCATCAGACACCTCTCAATCGGCTTCCAACAATGCAGAGGATATTCCAATTAATACTCTGGCTGATTTCAATAATGCCATTGTTAATATTGCCGAGCGTGCCAACCCAACCGTTGTAACCGTAACCACTACACAAACGGTTACTCAGCAGCAACGCCATCCATTTAGCTTCTTTTTTGATGATCCCCGTTTTGATCAGGAGCGTGAGTTTCAACGCAGTGGTCTTGGATCAGGTGTGATTGTTTCATCTGAGGATGGGTATATCATCACAAATAATCACGTAATTGAAAATGCAGATGAAATTCGAGTTCAACTATTTGGTGGTGAAGAGATGGATGCAGAAATTGTGGGAACAGATCCTGCAAGTGATGTGGCTGTATTAAAAATAGATGCAAATAATTTGCAGGCTATTCCATTGGGAGATAGCGACAGAATGAGAGTAGGTGATATGGTGCTGGCCATAGGAAGTCCGCTTAGAAGTGAGCTTGCGCACACGGTTTCGCAGGGAATTGTTAGCGCAAGTGGAAGATCATATTTAGGACTCAATCAATTCGAGAACTATATCCAAACCGATGCGGCAATTAACCCGGGAAATTCAGGCGGAGCGCTTGTAAATCTGAATGGGGAATTGGTAGGAATTAACACCGCTATTGCCAGCCGAAGTGGTGGAAACCAGGGAATAGGATTTGCCATTCCAATTAATATGGTTAAATCCGTCATGGATGCGTTGATTACTGATGGAAGAGTTACTCGTGGATTTTTAGGGCTTTCTCATGGGGGAGATGTTGACCGAACCATGGCACGAGCATTAGGAATGGACACACCCCAAGGGTTTGTTGTGGGTGATGTTGTAGAAGATGGTCCCGCCGCCGAGGCCGGTTTTGAAGAAGGGGACGTTATTGTAGAGTGGAATGGCGAAGAGGTTAGAGATTGGAATGAGTTTAGGGCAATGGTAGCCAATACTCCTCCCGGTACGGACGTTGATGTGAACATTTTTAGAGATGGAGACCGCCGGACACTCACCGTAGAAGTTGGTGAAATGGATCCCGAAGAAATTGCCGGAGAAGTAGAATCCGATGAACGTGAAGAACTTCGGGAAAACCTCGGGTTTGATGTTGAAAATTTGGATGATAATATCCGTAACCAATTGCGCCTGCAATCCGAAGTACAGGGCGTTGTGGTGATGCAGATAAATCAAACAAGCAATGCTTATCGTCAGGGGTTGCAACGGGGTGATATAATTACTCAGGTTGCCGGAGAGCGTATCGAAAATACCGATCAATTTTATAGCGCTATAAGTGCATTTACAGAAACCGGTGAGGACGCAGTTTTACTAAGGATTAACAGACAAGGCAACAATATGTATGTCGCTTTTGAGTTATAAATACAGTTAGTTTTGGTTGAGGTTAAAGGCTTCTGTCGTGTCGCGGCAGAAGCCTTTTAATTGATACGTGATTCCTCTTCACAAGGAACGGGAAGGTTGCCATCCATGCAGCTTTTAAACGGAATGGTTTTACTGTAAATTCCGACCATATACCCTACACCATTTTCAATATTAGAAATGCCCTCAGGCAGCGAGATAATTTCGTCATCAATCACAGAAAAATCCAACCACTCCTCGTTGGCAGAAGCAATGAAAAACTGTTGAGGATAAATACAAGTGGCTGTAGATGTGCCAATACGGCTGCGTATGTACCTTTCATCTTCTACTATGGATAAATTTGCTACAAATCCATTATTGGTACGATTTGCTTTGTCAGCGTTTGGTATAGAAAATACGCGTGTATTATTATCTGGAAGTTCAGAAGGGCATTCTTCGTCTCCCGGATTTAGAAAATATACTTGATAGATAGATTGCAGATCTGCAAGATTTTCTACTCCTTGTATTTCTACAACAGCATTAATTATTTCTCCGGTTGTTGATATTCCCAGATAAACAACCGGAGTTGGGAATTCCTCAGGGATTGAAATGGAAGTTTGGCTACTGTTTCCTTCCGCGTTGGTGGCTGACAATAAATAGGTATGATCCGGTTGTAGCTGATGGGTTGTTGAAAAATTCCATGCAGAAATATCATTGACGAAATGAAAAACAGAATCTTGCATGGTAATAAGTTCATCCGTTTCAAGTGAATGCAGGGTTACGTTAACATCGGTACTATCCAAAAAAGCAGAGTCGGGGTAAAGGGTTTCACTTAACGGCATAATTCTTACCCATTGCGTATCTGCAGAAGCATCAAGATATCCATACATAGAAAAGAAGTATTGGTCATTTTCTTCAAGAGGATCGAATGTAGAATTACAACTTGAAAAGAAGAGAAGTAAAACACCAAATAGTAGTACGCATAGTATTGTTTTTTTTGATGTAATCATCACCTTTGAAGTTTTATTGAAAGATAAGGTGCAAACGGCAGTTGGTTTAAGCTCCGTTGAGTATAAACATCATAATAAAAAAGGTTCGACTGGTTATACGAATTAATAGCCCCGGCCTGAAAGCTTATTTCACTTTCTGAAAATTGGAATGTTCTTTCCATAGAAATATCAAGCCTGTGATTGATGGGCATGCGCCCCTGAAAAGGTTTATCGAGGATAACTCTTGGTGTACCATAAATATTTTTAACGCTGGGCAGTTCTTCCTCAAACTGTACGATGCTATCAAAACCAATCGGTTTTGTAAAGGGCATTCCACTTCCAATTTGCCATCGTGCACTTACCGTAAAATTTCTAAATTCTGTGCTGATCATTGAGTTTATTTGATGGCGACGATCGTGTGAAGGATGATAACGTTGCACCGGTTCACCAAACCAAGTGTTAAAAAGATCCTGTTCTGTTTCGTACATTATCCAGTTATACCCATATCCTATAAAGCCGTACCATTGATTTCGGTTATACTCTATTCGGACATCGCCGCCATAAACGTCACCTTTTGCACTAACAAGATTGGTTGAAAATTGTGCCACAGGACTCCAAGTTGTTACAGGAAGATTTCGTAACCGTTTATAATATCCTTCAAGTGACCAACTGAACCCTTTTCCCAATGATTGCTGCCAGCCAAGTTGAGCTTGCAGGGCTTCTTTTTGTGGTGCTCCATCGGGCGAGGGCATCCAGGCTGTAAAAACGGATCCCGCATCTCTCATATCACTAATTCCTACAATGGGTTGCCGGTAAAGTCCAACCGATACATCTATTTGTTCACGTTCTGTTCCAAAGGGTTCCCAGGTTGCTTGAATACGGGGTTCAAAACTAACAGGGTATATTCCCGGATAAACAGATAATGAAGCTCCCGGGTTAATCTCTAATCGCGGGGTAATCGGCACAGAGGCTTCCAGATAAATACCCATGCCAAGTAAAGTATTCGATTCGTCCTGCACAGATTGCAGTAACTCACTCAGGGAGTAGTTTATCAGTTTCATATTCATAAACAGCCCGTAATTGTACTCAACAGAACCGGAAAATCTGGAGATATTCAGATCAGTTTGTAATCGGGCAATATCAGAAAAGAATTCAGACTCATTTTCATTTTGCAGAGTATTTGAAAAATAGGAGATCCCCATGTTCATATTTATCAAATAGTTTTGCTGTTGGGGCAAAAAGAGGCAGCGTCCGCCAGCAACCAAATTATTCCATTTTATAGAACTTTGTTCTTCTGCATCTAAACTGCCACGGTCGTACGTACGCATAACCATTGCCGAACATCGGCTGTTACTTTCTCCTGTGCTTACTTTTAGAAATTGATTGTTGAATGTTAAGGGCTGTTTTTCCCCAAGTAACCATGGGCTGGTTTGCTCGATGAGTGAGGTACGGTATGATGCAATCCAGGATGATTTTCCTTTTTTGATAGGGCCTTCTGCAAATACTTCACCCAAAAAAGGACTGATGGAAAGCATTCCTTTCGTGTCGTTGCGGTTACCTTCTCTCATTTGTATATCCAACACGGATGATAGGCGTCCAGTGTATCTGGGACTGAATCCTCCCGCATAAAAATCTGCCCCAGAAACCAACCCTTCAGGAAATGGCGAGAAAAAACCAACAATATGGAATGGTTGGTAAATCATTAAACCATCAACCAAAATCATATTTTCGGTAGACGTGCCTCCCCTGATAAATAACTGGCCGCCCCTGTCACCGGAAGTGACCACTCCGGGCATTGCCTGAAGGTAGCTGGTAAGATCGCCGCTTCCTGCCGGAGTAGGAACTCTTTGTACACTTTCAGAGGTGATTCTTTGGGCTCCTACCTCTCTTTTTGAAGCACGGGCAATCGTTGGCTCTACGGTTACTTCATCTAAAAAAGCTTCATCGGGTTCAAGCGCTACATTTATCGTTTTCCGTTCGTCTGTTGAAAGCGAAAGGGTATCGCGAAAGGTTACAAAACCCACATAACTAAACGTTACTTCGTAGGTTCCGGGTTCAAGGTCATCAACCCGGTAAAAACCATTTCTATCTGATGGTGTCCCTTGTGGTTGATTATTATCCAGTTCGTTTACAACTACATTTACCCCTTCCAGAGTTTGCCCGGTGGATTGATCTGAAGTAAATCCCTGTATGGCAGCAGATTGAGATAATACCCTCTGTGTACCACAGGTAGCAGATAGGAGTAAAAGAGTAAATAACGTAATCGTGAGTTTAGGCAAATCAATACTTTTAAGTAGCTACTCTTGTTTTACTTATGGTAGTCAAAATTAATTTTTAGTTAGGGAAATTAAGCGAGAACTTCAAAATTGTGGATGAGTTTTGACAAATCTTCACAAAAAGCATCTATGGCATAGCATTTGCACTGATATTGACGAGGTGAAAATGAATGGACTACAAAGATTACTACAACATTTTAGGGGTTGAACGATCTGCCACACAGGAGGAGATCAAGAAAAAATACCGTAAACTGGCGGCGAAATATCATCCCGATAAAAACCCTGACAACCCAAAATCAGAAGAAAAATTTAAGGAAGTAGGGGAAGCTTACGAGGTTTTAAAAGATCCTAAAAAGCGAAAACTTTACGACCGGGCAGGGTCTGACTGGAAACGATATCAGCAGGGAGGAGCCGGTGGTGCCAACGATTTCGATTGGTCACAATATGGAGGCCAGCGAACCAACATTAATTTTGAAGATGCATTTGGGGGTCAATATGGCGGAGGTCAGAGCGGAAGTCCGTTTTCCAGTTTTTTTGAATCGTTATTTGGAGGAGCAGGCGGCTTTCAGCAGCAACAATATAGAAGCGGGCGGCAACGCCCCGGGGGACAAGATACCGAAGCAGTGATCAATGTATCGCTTGAAGATGTGATTGAAGGTTCTACAAAAACAGTCCGGCTAAACGGCGAGCAAATGAAAGTGAAAATTCCTGCCGGAATGGAGTCTGGTCAACGATTAAAATTAAAGGGAAAAGGTCAGCGCTCAAACATGGGCGGGCTGCGGGGAGATCTCTATCTAAAAGTAAATGTAGATATTCCTGAAGGGTTTGAACGCAGAGGGAAAAATATTTATCAAACCGTAGATGTAGATTTGTATACGGCTCTCTTGGGGGGCAAACTGGTTGTGCCCACTCTTACAGGAAAAGTAAAACTCACTATTCCTGAAGAAACCCCAAATGGAAAACTGTTTAAATTTCCGGGCAGGGGACTTACTGAATTTGGTAAAAATGGAAGTCCGGGCGATTATTTTGTGAAGACGGAAATCCAACTTCCACAAGACCTGTCTGACAATGAGAAAGAACTCTTTAGAAAACTCGCCGAAGAACGGAAGAATTAGGTTACTCATTTCAGGTCAGCAACGAGGCATTGCTCCCGCGAGTAGAAATAATCCTGCTCAGGTCAGGCGACATGAATTACGGTAACGCGACGTCGCTGACCCGCGTGCTGAATTTCATACTCAGGTCAGCGACCTGAGTTACGTTGTTGCTGACCCGAGTGCTGAATTTCATTCTTCGCAGGTCAGGCGACCTGATCTACGGTAACGCGGCGTCGCTGACCCGCGTATTGCAGTAATCCTGCACAGATCAGGCGGTATAGTTTTCGGGAGTGTATATTTAAAAAAGCCCTCGTGACATATAGTACCGGATTCCGGCATTGAATATGAAGCGTTGTTGGGTGGTTGTAAATGCATCAGTAGCTTCATTGTTTTCGTTTCGCAGGCTGCGGGAATACGAGAGATCAGAAAAAAGAGATAACCTGTTTTCAATAAAATAATTGAGCCCTGTACTTCCGGCAAAGAGATTATTTTCTGACAATTCGGTATCAGTCCGACTGTATGTTAAGGTAGAATTTACAAACAGCCGATCCGAAATATTGTAGAGCCAGCTACCTGAAGTAGTTATGAAATGATTGCTCAAATTATTATCTCCGGTTATTTCTCTAAAGTATTGGTAGGATGCGGATAAAGAAAATTGTGTGTTGAGGCTTATATTTTTAGACCATATTCCGGATACAGATGGAATTAAAAAGGTGTTACTTGACAAATCACTTGATTCACTTCCTGCAACACGGTTTTCATTTCTAAAATAGTTTGCTCTGAATCGAAGGCCCACATCAGCCCTGACCTCCCAACCCTCCCTTCTGGATCCAATCGTTTCGGATGTGGTTTCGGTAACATAGAGAAGGTCATACGGGTTTAGAGCAGAAAGATCTGCATCAATCATGTTGTCCATATCCTCCCAAAAATACTTTTGCGGGCGATCATAAATCTGTTGGTAGCCGTTAGATTTTGTGAACTGTTCAGATGCCATCATTAAATCTGAATGACTGAGTGTTTGTCCGGGATTCACTGCCTGATAACGCTCGTTCATTCTCAGGCTTCGTAACATGGGATTAACATTTCTTAGCCGCCCATAACCTACACCTGCGGAGAATGTTGTTCGAAAACTTCTGTTGAGGTTCAGATTGTCTGAAGTTTGGGATTCTGTATGTGAACGATGTTGGGTAAAATTTCCGGTTAAGGATCCAATCAGAAATAAATCAGATTGATCCAAATAGAACTTATTATTACCAGAACCAATAAGATTAAGTTCGGAATTATGGCTACTTTGCTCTGTATTAGTTAAAGTTTCACGATCACGGTTATTAAAGGTTAAGCCGGGCGAAATAAAAATTCTATAATCTCTCGATTCGGACTCCATAAACCGATTGTAAACCGGCGAAATGGATCCGGATGCCTGATGATCATGCGAGTTATCTTCTATATCATCATCCTGAGTGGTGTTGAAAAAATTTCCATCCAGTGAGAAATCCCAGTAAAAATTACTGTAGCCCCAAGCCGGAAGGCGGTAATCAAGCAGGGGCTGAATATTGTCAGGCTCTGAATGCCCTACCGACTCTTGCGCTAATAGCGGCTGAAACATGAAAAACGGCAGAAGTAGAATCACTGTGTATCTTTTGATAGTCATAGTGTAGGTGTTTAATTTAAGTAAGAACTATGTACATGCTTATTTTAATTGTATTTGTGAACAGACTTTATAGCATGTTCATGGTATGCAGAATGTTTTGTTGAGTCAAAATAGAATTGGGAAAAAGTGGCGTTTGATTCAGACCACAAACGGAAGACTGATAAACTAAATTGAGCAAAGGATAGGATTTAACATTTCCTTAATTAGTAAAAAAACGAGAATATTTCGATATTCAACATCAATTTTCAACGGATACAAAACACCCCATGAAATTTTTTCTATTGAGTATTATTTTTCTGTCCACATCACTTCATACAAATTCTGATTCTGAAAAGTGGGGACAAGTTGGCCACTATGTTACCGGGCAGGTAGCAGAAAATCACATCACGGAAAAAACAGCGGCAGAAATTGAGAGAGTAATGGGAAAAGAGACAATAGCCAATGCTACAGTCTGGATGGATGATATCCGATCTGATGAGGACTACGATTATACAAGTACCTGGCACTGGGTTACCATTCCGGATGGAATGACGTATTCTGAATCAGAAAAAAATCCGGATGGTGATATCATTTGGGCGCTGGAAAATTTGATCAGCGAATTGAAAGAGGGTGGACTAACTGCAAAGGAAGAGCACGATCATTTAAAAATGGTGATGCATATGGTGGGAGATATTCATCAGCCATTACACGTAGGAACCGGCGCCGATCTGGGGGGAAATCAAGCAAATGTACAATGGATGGGAGATAACTCGAATTTACACCGGGTTTGGGATACGGATATGATTATGTCGCGCCAAATGAGTTACACCGAACTGGCTTCTAATATTGATACAGTAGATTCAGAAACTGTTGCTGAGTGGCAGAATGCATCGGTAAGAGATTGGGCGTACGAATCCATGACCTACCGTGATGACGTATATGATGTGCCGGACAACAACCGAATTGGATACGAATATCGCTATAAAAATTTAGATATCGTAAAAAGCCGAATGGTTAAAGCCGGTGTTCGATTGGCAGGAATACTGAATGAAATTTATGATAGCGAGTAAGATCTCAACCACATTCTTATATCGCAGCTTTGCTACGATGCTTTCATTTTATAAACTTATCACAGTTCTATTGGAAATCACATCCGAGTCGGTTGGTATTCGGACGAGGACGTCCGAACTACGTAGCCCGAAACTCCTGCTTCGGTATGACTTTCGATTTACACATCTTAATTAATCCCTCTTTGTGTTCTCTGTGCCCTTTGCGGTTCCCCATTTCATACCTCCACCTCAGAGAGAAAATCTTTGTGAACCTTAAACGCTTCTTCATCAAACAAAACAATTCTAATATGTTTGACAGAGTCTAATTCAGTTGTCTCAAAAAGAATAGACTCAATAGCAATTTTGGCTGCTTCAGGCATCGGAAACCCAAAGGCTCCGGTGGAGATTGCCGGAAATGCAATACTTTCCAATTCATACTTTTCTGCCAGATAGAGCGCATTTTTATAGCAATTTGCCAGTAAATCATCCGCGGGTTCATCGCTTCCATAAACCGGCCCAAGACAGTGAATCACATATTTATTGGAAAGTCCCGGCGCTTTGGTGATAACGGCTTCTCCAGGATTAATGGGAGCTAAAGGTCGTGTTAACTGCGTGAGCTCAGGGTCTCCTTTTTGATGGATTGCCCCGGCAACTCCTCCGCCTATTCTCAACTCTGCATTAGCCGCATTTACAATTGCATCCATATCGGGCTGATCGGTGATGTCGCCAATAACAAGTTCAACAGTGGTGTGTTTTGATGTGATTTTCATAATAGATTGATTTTTTACGCACAAATAAACTCTTCATTTAATTAATAGTGGAAAAATAGTTACTGACATGCAATATTTAAAAGCGCTTTTAGAGTGGTTATATAAGAAAATATATATGTTTATTTGTCAGTTAGATTATTTTTATAGGAATTTAAATTAAAAGCGATTCCATAAATTTTAAAATTTGTAAGCGGTTTTTTGTAGAATCTATAGGGATAATTCTAAAGTGGTCTAAATCAATTGTTAACTTAATGTTAAGAGATTTTTTTTGGAAGTGCTTTCAGGGTGATATTCTGAATTACTGTCAGTGTCATGACAGCTTTAAGACTATTTTAGGGTGCCCAAAACATTGATCTTAAAAATGATTTAGTGATAACTTATAAGTGATTCAATGAAAGCAATCAAACTTTCAGAATTCACACAACAAACCCAGTTATGAAATCACTTATAAAAAATATTACAACAGTACTTATCATCGCAATCACATTTACCGGTGTAGAATTTGCACAGGCAAATATTATACAGGCAGATTCAATATCTGTTGAACAAACAACCGAAGAGAAAGAGGCTTTATTCAATCATATGGAAAAAGCTTTTGTATATGGATTATCCTCTGATGTGAATGGAGTTTTAGAGTCTTCATTTCATCAAATTATCCTATTTAAAGCTACTTATAATGATTTTGACTCTCAGGCGGTTAAAATAGCCTTGTCTGATATTGCACAAGGAGAAAATAGTCATTTCATTAAATACAGAGCGGTTTTAACTCTTGCATTGCTGAAAGATCAAGAACGATTTGGTTCAGATTTGACATCACTTGCAGAAATGAAAGACAAAGATGAAGCATTTCAATTCTTGAACGATAAATTGAATGCAGACAAGTATACTGTGAATTAATAACTAAGAAGATGATATTTCCAATATCGCTTAAATGCGGTAACTCAAGGAAAATATGTTTATAAAAATAACCCGCTGGTCTTTTAGGCTTCGCGGGTTTTTTTATGGGTACTATACGACCCGTCTTCACGGACCCCGACATGGGATCTCTGCCTTTTTGTGAACTGTTTTTTTACGACGTCCCAAATCGAAATAATTGCGGATCGGAGTCCGCAATGACATGATTTAGGATTTTCGTCTTAGTACAGTTGCTACTACTGCCACTTCGGTTCCATCAATTACGTTATTGCCGTTTTCTGTTGTCATTCGGTCACATTTAGAGAGAAGATTATTATTTGGCTGTAAATCCGTCATAAATTTAGAATTGGTACGTTTTTGGCGAGTATTCATAGTAAAACCAAGCAAATCCAAAGACTATGAATTTCAACAAATTTACAATCAAGGCACAAGAGGCTGTTCAGGCTGCACTGGAATTAGCCCAAAACAGCAATCATCAGGCGGTAGAACCGGCGCATATTTTGCAATCGCTGCTCAGTGATTCGGAAAATGTAGTGTTAACTACGTTGAAAAAAATTGGTGTGGGTATTCCCCCTTTACGTGAAAATTTAGAGAAGCAAATCCGATCGTTTCCTGTTGTAAAAGGAGCGTCGGTTTCAGGTCAATATTTATCGAACAACACAAAGGCGTTATTCGATAGAGCCCAAAAAGAGGCGGATGAGCTGGACGATGAATACATCAGCTCGGAACATATTTTACTGGGTATAACCACGACCCAAGGCGAAACGTCTGATTTACTGAAATCGAACGGTGTTACGAAAGATAAAATTCTGCAGGTTTTAAAAGATGTACGCGGTTCACAAAAAGTGGACGATCCCAATGCAGAAAGTCGCTATCAGGCATTAAAGAAATATGCCCGTGATTTAAACGAGCTGGCAGAAAAAAATAAGCTTGATCCGGTGATCGGTAGAGATCAGGAAATTCGTCGGGTAATGCAGATTTTATCACGCCGGACCAAAAACAACCCTGTTCTTATTGGAGAGCCCGGTGTGGGAAAAACAGCCATTGCGGAGGGACTTGCTCTGCGGATTGTGCGGGGTGATGTGCCCGAAGGCCTTAAGACAAAACGAGTTGTTGCATTGGATATGGGAGCGCTCGTTGCAGGGACCAAATTCCGTGGAGAGTTCGAAGAGCGACTGAAAGCCGTGGTGAAAGAGGTGATGGACTCCGATGGGGAGATGATTCTTTTCATTGATGAAATCCACACGCTGGTGGGTGCCGGTGCAACCGAGGGTTCGATGGATGCTGCAAATATTTTAAAACCATCTCTGGCTCGAGGAGAGCTTCACGCCATCGGTGCCACTACGTTAACAGAATACCGAAAGTATATTGAAAAAGACAAAGCCCTCGAGCGGCGTTTACAAACGGTTTTTGTGGGTGAGCCAAGCGTGGAAGATACCGTTTCAATCCTCCGCGGACTTCAGGAGAGATATGAACTTCATCACGGAGTAAGAATTACGGATTCCGCTATCGTGGCAGCTGCAGAACTTTCTCACCGATATATTTCTGATCGATTTCTCCCCGATAAAGCGATTGACCTTATTGATGAGGCCGCATCTCGTTTGAGGCTGGAAATTGATTCCATGCCGGAAGAGCTGGATAGTATTGAGCGGCAAATTCGTCAGCTGGAGATTGAACGTGAAGCCTTGAAAAGAGAGAAAGATGAAGGAAAGCTTAAAACCAATGAGAAAGATCTGGCAGACCTCGAGGAACGCCGAAAATCTATGAGAACCCAGTGGGATCTGGAACGTGGTTTGATCCAAAAAGCACGCGAATTGAAACAGGCTGTGGAAACGGCGAGAAATCAAGCTGATAAGGCAGAGCGGGAAGGGAATTACGAAAAAGTTGCTGAGCTGAGATACGGAACGATCACCCAGCTGGAAAAAGATCTTGTGGAAGCAAAAGAGAAACTGGATGAAATTCAGGAAGACAGTTCGCTATTAAAAGAGCAGGTTGAAGCTGAAGAGATTGCAGATATCGTTTCCCGATGGACCGGAATTCCGGTGAAGAAAATGTTATCGAGCGAGCGGCAGAAACTGCTCAAATTAGAGGATGAACTTCATAAACGGGTGATTGGACAGCATCAGGCTATCGAAGCCGTCTCTGATGCTGTGAGACGTTCGCGTGCTGGATTGCAGGATGAAATGCGTCCCATTGGATCGTTCATGTTCCTTGGCTCAACCGGTGTGGGAAAAACCGAACTTGCACGGTCATTGGCAGATTTTCTGTTCAACGATGAAGATGCCATGATTCGCCTTGATATGAGTGAATATATGGAGAAACACAGCGTCAGCCGTTTAATTGGATCACCTCCCGGATATGTGGGATACGATGAAGGAGGACAGCTAACGGAATCGGTTCGCCGAAAGCCATACAGCGTGGTTTTGCTTGATGAGATCGAAAAAGCGCACCCTGATGTATTCAACATTCTGCTTCAGGTTTTGGATGATGGACGCCTGACAGATAACAAAGGCGTGACGGTAGATTTTACCAACACGATTGTGATTATGACCAGTAACATTGGTTCACATCTTATTTCGGAGGAGATCGAGAAAAGTGGTGGCGAGATGAATGAATCTACCTATACAGAGCTTCAGAATAAATTAATGGAGCAGTTGAGAAAAACCATTCGTCCGGAGTTTTTAAACCGGATCGATGATGTGGTGGTATTCCATCCGCTGGATAAAACACACATCCGTGAAATTGTGGATATTCAGCTGAAACGAATTGATGGGTTGTTGGAGAAAAACAATGTAAAGCTATCCGTATCCGATACGGTAAAAGATTGGCTGGCCATTCGCGGGTATGATCCGGTTTATGGTGCGCGTCCGCTGAAGCGTGTTATTCAAACACAAATTGTCAACCAGCTGGCAAAACAGTTGATTGGGCGGGATGACACAGATCAGCATGTGGAGTATGAAGCCACCGTCAGCAAAGACAAAGACCACCTGGAATTTGCACTGGTGTTTGAAGATGCCGATGCGTGGGCGGATTAAAAGCGTGACGACCTGGCAGAGTGTCCGCGCATTTCGGACTCCTGCCAGAGTCGGCAACACTGAACAAAGGAAACCTTGGAGGTTTTCCTCAAAAAAAGCTGAATTGATTAGACGATGAGAGTAATTTCGGAAAGAAACCTCCAAGGTTTTTAGATCTTACCACCAACCAAGTATAAGTCCCGCCAAGGTCATTCCCACTACATGATATCCACTGTCTAGAAAATGGAGTTTCATTTTCAGTTCGGTGAATATACCGGTGGAACCGGCAAGTGTGAACAAAATACCTGCCCCGGCGCCAAACCCAATAATTGCTCCGTTTAACGTACCTTCAACATTCATCGCAGACATAAATAGGGCGAGAGAGACAACGGCAATCAGTTGAAGAATAAACGAGTAGAGAAAAATGACAGGGTTTGGCCCGTCTATTTCGTCTTCTGAGATATTTCGAAGCTTCATCCAGATGTTAGCAAACATGAGCGGACTGTACCAAAGAGCCCCCAAAATAAAATAGACCACCGTTGCAACCAATACCGCGATCCAGTTAAGAGAAGAAAGTAATTCAGCCATAGAAGTCAGATTATGTTAAAGGTGAACTTCTATGTATCAAGTTTCGGTCATATTTACAAATGATTTAAATTTGTAATTTATTGGTGCGGAATCACAACTGTCCAAAACGATTAACAAAAATGAGAGACGCTAACAACTCCGACTGACATCTGTTCCGTATCTCGCAGAGTATCGCTGAGTTAATCGCAGGTGTACGCAGAATATCTGCGAGACTCAGCAGATTCATTTGTGTATATCTATGAGAAAGGAAGGGGGTCGATGGTCGATTACAACAAAACCTACTCTATAGCGATTTAATACAATTGTTAATAATTAATAAAATTTATATCAATTCTTCAGGATTTAAACCCTTTAACTCCTCTTTTACAAATTCCCGTCCTTGTCTGATGAGTTCTCCGTCCAAATAAACATCAGCACCAATACAAACCAAATCCCAGTGGATATTACTTTCATTTCCGTTTGGTGCAATTTCGTAGTCATTCCCAAGAGTAAGGTGGTTTGACCCATAAATTTTCTCGTCAAACAAAATATCGTACATCGGGGATTTGATGATCGGATTTAAACCAAAGCTGAATTCTCCAAAACGGCGGGCACCTTCATCGGTATCCAAAATTTCCTCAAGGGTATCATTATTGGAGGAATCAAAATCAACCACAACGCCTTTTTCTACAGTCAGTTCCACAAACTCAAACGGTTTTCCCTGGTAAACCGATGGGGCGTAGGTGATGTGTCCGTTGACAGAATCCAAAATCGGGGAGCTGAAAAGTTCGCCATCGGGGATATTTCGTTTTCCAAAACAGGGAATCCAGTTCTGACCTTCAACAGAAAATTGAATATCAGTTCCTTCGCCTTTCAGTTGAATGGTTTTGGTTTTTCTAAGAAGATCTTCCAGCGGTTTCATCGCTTCATGGAGTCGGTTATAATCAAACAGACATGCGCGATAGTAAAACTCACGAAAGCTTTCGGTGGGCATTTTTGCATTCATGGCAAAAGCAGCGGAGGGGTAGCGTAGCACAGCCCAGTTGGTATTATTAACCCTCTCTTTAAAATGAACAGGATCTAAAAAATGCTCGGAATACGCCTTGTTTGCTTTTTTTGATACGGCTGAATTTTCATAAATATTTTCAGCTCCACGAATGCCGATAAAGGCATCCATATTTTTCATCAATGGAAGCTGATCAGCCGAGGCCTGATTTTTCCAGAATTCTTCATCCCCACTCTCAAGTAATAAACGGTTGATCTCCGGATCTTCAATTTTTATAAATGGATGTGCTCCTCGTTTTCTTGCTTCCTCAGTCAATGCCCGAATCAAACCGATGCCATTTAACCCAATACATTGCAATAAAATATGTTGTCCTTCTTTTATTTCTACGCTATGATCTAAAAGTTGCCGGGCAAGTTGCTTGTCGTTTTCTGAATACATTAAATAAGTGATTAGGAGTGATCGAGATCAATGATTTTGTCGCAGAGATCGAGCTCTCTGGTTTGATTAGAAGCGATGATAATGGTTTTATTCTCATTTCGAAACGTATCAATCAGAGAATCAATTAATGATGTTCCCTTTTTATCGAGATTGCTGCCGGGTTCATCCATACAAAGAATCAGCGGCTGATGAATACATGCGGCTGCAAGTTTTACGCGCTGCTGCTGACCGGTGGAAAGTTCTCCGTAGAAGGAATGTTGAAATTTAACAGCACCAAACCTTTCAGTTAACGTTTCGGGATTGGTGGTATTTTTATCCGGATGAAGGTCTTTTAAGAAGTGGAGATTTTCGAGAGCGGTTAATTCTTCATAAAGTTGAACATATGGAGCTACAAAACCGAGTAAATTTTTAAGTTCGTTTTGCTTGATTAGGGTTCCATTATCACTCCATTCTACACGTCCATTTGTCGGTTTTAGTAAACCCGCCAGGCATTGCAGAAGAGTTGATTTTCCCGCCCCATTAGACCCCGATATTCCCAAAACACCTGTTTTGAACCCGAATGAAAGATCCGTGAATACATCATGGTTGCCATAAATTTTTGTTAGGTTGCTAACGCGAAGTTCAATCATAGTGGAGGAATAGGAACAAATGATAATGGGTTTACTTACTAAATAGCCTCAACATTAAAAAAAATTGAAGTGAAGTAGTAATGAAATTAAGATATTCTTTTCGTGAATGGTGTTGAAGCCATATATTCCAAAAAAATTATTTGTCAGCCATGGAACAACTTGTTCGAGATATTACAACACAGTTCGTAAATAAACTTCCTAAAGATCAGGAATTTTTCACCCCTGAGGATCTCAGGGGTCTGAAAATACCTGAATTTTTGATACAAAGGGTAGAACTGGAAATGACACGAAACTTAAGCGATTCTATCGTTCCTCCATATTCTGAGTGGGCAGATATGTCGCAGACGGGAATTCAAAAATCATGGCAGCGATTTATTGATACGATTTTGGAAGAAGTACGGATGCCGGTTGCTCATGCTCAAGCTGTATTTGAAACATCCGTGGGTGATGTAGTGGAAATTATTTTGCAGCCACGATTGGCTATTCCATCCATCATATTTGGAACCGAAAGTGTTTTGGAGAAAGATCAGATAGAGAAAAATGCTCGTTTTGTAACAATAAATAAGCATTTTCCTACTACACTCTTGAGGTATATGGAGAAAAAGGGGAAAAGTAAACTGTCGCGGGAAGCATGTGAATCCATTATTGAACGGATTGATGAACGGTTGACAAAAAACTACAATCCGCTCAACTGGACCCAACTTCTTGAACCACTTTTCATTCTCGCCGGCCCTTCTGTTGATACAAATCTATTCAGGCTATTTTTTGAAGATAAAAAAATGAACCGTGTTGCACGCCGGCTTGATATGTTGAACTCATCACTGAATAAAACCCAGTTTATTGAAGAGTTATCTGCACCGGATTTATTAAAAGAGGAAGGGTATGAGGACGAACAATCCACATTTTTTGAAGTTCCTGCAGGTAAGAAGAACGTGGAAAAAAAGCCGGAGGATGAAAAGAAAACATCTGCTGATAAAAAAGCGGAAAACGAGGAAAATAACGAAGAAACAGAGAAACCGGACTTTACTTTTGACCTGTACAGCTTGGATAAAATTGAAGATGATCAACAAGAAGAACCGGTTGCACCAACTGTTGATGAGCAACAGGATGAGGAGGAAGAGGAAGCTGATACACTACTTACGGGTTTCCATAATCGCAGAACTGCAACAGACGACCCCAAGGAAGAAATTACAGAAAAGAACGATGAAGAGATGCCTCTTCACAGTAAGTTTGTTTTTGATGATGAGGGTGAGGAGGAAGAAATTATTGAAGAAACTGAACCGGAATTGGATCAACCTGAAACGCAGGAAGATCAACCCGAAATTGAAGATCATCAACCCGAAGAAAAAGATGATCAAGGTGATGAACGACCTATTTTTGAAGTTTTTGGCGGAAACAACGGCAATGAAGATGATGAGGAAACAACCGTATTTGGAGATTTAATTTTATCTGAAAAAGATATTCCGGAAGTTGAAAAGGAGCCTGAAAAAATAGTGTCTGAAGAAGAATCAGACGAAGAGGAATCTCCTATATGGCAGGCGTTTTTATCCGGTGAGGAAGAGAGTGAAGCGGATAGTGATAAAATGGATGAGGATGGGTTTATTGATGATCCGATTATTGATTTGACCAAAGATGACTCTGAAGAAATTGAAAAACTGTCGGGATGGTTAATGGATGATAAAGCTCGATTTGTTGAAGAGATATTCGGCGGATCGGAAAATGCCTACGAACAATCATTGAACGAACTGGTATCTTTCGATAACTGGAAAGATGCCTCCCGATTTATTGAGAAGGAAATATTTTCGCGTAACATGGTAGATATGTATGAAGAAGCAGCGGTGGATTTTACAGATCGGCTCCATACCTATTTTAAGGAATTCAAATCAACAAAAAACCATAGTTAATGAGTAATAGTAATAAAGTTGAACGTCTTGCTGAACTACGAAAACAGATAAAACGCGGGGGTGGAAAGGCGAGAATTGAAAAGCAGCACGAAAAAGGAAAGCTAACTGCCAGGGAACGAATTGACATTCTATTGGATAACGCGAGTTTTCAGGAAATCGATGCTTTTGTTAAACATCGAAGTACCGCATTTGGACTCGAAAATCAACAGTTTTTGGGTGATGGAGTGGTTACCGGATACGGAAAAATTCATGGACGACCTGTATATGTGTTTAGTCAGGATTTCACCATTTTTGGTGGTTCACTATCAGAAACTCATGCGGAGAAGATTTGCAAGATTATGGACCTCGCAATGAAGAATGGAATTCCGGTGATTGGGTTAAATGACTCAGGCGGAGCCAGAATTCAGGAGGGTGTAAGTTCGCTGGGTGGTTACGCAGAAGTATTTTGGAGAAATTCGATGGCTTCAGGTGTGATCCCTCAAATATCAGCGGTGATGGGCCCTTGTGCAGGCGGAGCGGTTTATAGTCCTGCGTTAACGGATTTCGTATACATGGTAAAAGATACGAGTTACATGTTTGTTACCGGTCCTAATGTTGTGAAAACAGTAACCCACGAAGAGGTGACATCCGAAGATTTAGGGGGTGCTTCTGCTCACGGAACCAAATCCGGCGTGGCACATTTTGCTGAAGATAATGATGCCGTTTGTCTGAACAGCATTCGAACGTTGATGCAATACCTCCCTCAAAATTGTGAGGAAAAAGCACCGGGGAAACCATCACAAAAGCCGGATGCAGCTAAAGCTGAAAAGCTGGATGATTTAGTACCTGATAATCCAAACAAGCCGTATGATATTAAAGATGTAATTGATGGCGTGATGGATAAAGGGTCCTTTTATGAAGTACACGAGCATTATGCAGATAACATTGTGGTTGGTTTTGCACGACTCGATGGCCGATCTGTGGGGATTGTGGCTAATCAGCCATTATCATTGGCCGGTGTGTTGGATATTGACGCTTCTGTAAAAGGAGCTCGCTTTGTTCGCTTTTGTGATGCCTTCAACATTCCGCTTGTTGTATTTGAAGATGTGCCCGGATTTTTGCCCGGTACGGATCAGGAGTGGGGAGGTATCATTAAACACGGGGCGAAGCTACTCTATGCATTTTGTGAGGCTACTGTGCCTAAAATGACGGTGATTACACGCAAAGCATATGGAGGTGCGTATGATGTGATGAATTCCAAACACATCAGAGCGGATTACAACGTTGCGTGGCCTACATCAGAAATTGCTGTGATGGGAACCAAGGGCGCTGTTGAAATTATCTTTAGAAAAGAAATTGCCGCAGCAGATGATCCCGAAGCCAAACAAAAAGAGCTTGAAGATCAGTACAGCGAAGAGTTTGCACATCCTTACAAAGCTGCCGCACGTGGGTTTATTGATGACGTGATTTTACCCAGTGAAACACGTGAAAAACTGATTCGGGCTTTTGAGGTTTGTCAGAACAAGGTGGATATCGTTCCAAAAAAGAAACACGATAACCTGCCGCTTTAAAATCTATTTAACCCGTGAGTTCAAAATAATATCAGTGAATTTGGTAAGGAAGTGTCCCCTCCTTACGAAGGAGGGGACTTCTTTTTAACGTTATCTCGAGATTATAGTTGAAATTTTATCAAATCAATTTGGATAGGCACCACCTGTTGCAATATATTTGCGCAAAGAACTGATTTCTACTTTCTGTTTGTCTATGATTGATTTTACCACATCACCAATAGACATTACACCAACCACTTTATCATTATCCAGCACGGGCAAATGACGGAATTTGTTATCAGACATTAACTGCATGCACAATCTTACTTTATCATTTGCCTGCACACAAACCACTTCATCTACCATTATTTCTTTGACCAACGTCGTTTTTGAGGCACGGCCTTTTAATATTACCTTGTTCCGATAATCGCGCTCAGAAATAATTCCGATTAATCTATCGTTTTCCATAACCAGCAGTGCACCAATATTCAGATCAGCCATTTTCGAAATTGCATTATAAACGGTCTCATCCGGGGGTACGGAATAAATTTCGTTACCTTTCTTGCGCAAGATATCTTTTGCTATCATACTTCCCTCCATTTTTTAATTAATAACCTATCTTCAATAAACATAAAAATTTAACATTATCAATATATCTGCATTTATTTTTTCTGAATACTATGTGATTATGATCATTACACAATCAAATTGTTTCGCGCATTTCAACTTCTATACGGATAACTTTTACTATGGATCTATTTAACGAAGACGATCAAAAATCAGTTAATGAGGATGGTTCGAAATCCAACCAACCTCTTGCAACCCGAATGCGTCCGCAGTCTTTAGAGGAGTTTACGGGGCAGGAGCAGCTGGTTGGGGAGGGAAAAATGCTCCGCCGAATGATTGAAAGCGGTGTGATGGGATCTCTGATCTTTTACGGACCACCCAGTTCAGGAAAAACGACACTGGCCCATGTAATTTCACGCGAAATTGATGCACGTTTTGAGGTGATTAATGCGGTATTAGATGGCATTAAGGAACTGCGGAATGTTGTGGCTAAGGCAGAGCATCAAAAAAAAGCCAATGGGCGAAAGACTATTTTGTTTGTGGATGAAATTCATCGTTGGAACAAAGCACAGCAGGATGCGCTATTGCCTCATCTTGAATCGGGAATAATTACTCTGGTGGGTGCAACTACCGAAAATCCATTTTATTCACTGGTGAGCCCGTTGTTGTCGAGGTGTCAGCTTTTCGAGCTTCATCCATTGCAAACAGATAATGTTCTTCAAATGATCGATCGTGCCCTGCAGGATTCTGAGCGCGGACTTGGTTTTATCGATGTAAAGATTACGGATGATGCAAAAATGCACCTTGCCGATTATGCAGGTGGAGATATTCGAAATGCGCTAAATGCGTTGGAAGTAGCGGCGTTGTCTACACCAAAAAGTGAAGATGGTTCTGTAAACATTGATCTGGATATCGCAAAGGAATCGATCCAAAAAAGATCGGTACGATACGACCGTACCGGGGATGAACACTATCATTATGCTTCGGCTTTTATCAAATCTATGCGAGGCTCTGATACGGATGCTGCGTTGTACTGGATGAACGCAATGCTGGAAGGGGGAGAGGATCCAAATTTCATATTTCGAAGATTGCTTATTTTTGCGTCTGAGGATGTTGGAATGGCAGATCCTTACGCCCTAACCGTTGTAAATGCCAGCCATGAAGCGTTCATCAAAACAGGAATGCCGGAAGGATTCTATTTTTTGGCTCATGCCTGCATATTTTTGGCGTTATCACCAAAAAGCAATAGCACCAAAACCATATTTGAGATTAGTAATCACATCAAACAAAATGGTATTGACGAAGTGCCTTCCCATTTAAGAGATAAAACGGCGAATAAATTAGCTTCGAGATATTTGGATGTAGAAAATGCTTCGGAAGAGTATAAATATCCACATGATCATCCTTATCATTGGACGCAGCAAGATTATTTACCTGCTAAGCTTCGTGATAAAACGTGGTTTGAACCCGGTGACCAGGGAAGAGAGGGAAAGCTTTGGCATCGACTTCAGCAGATAAAAAAGGGTGACAAAGAATAATAGAACTTGCATAAGCTTGTGTCTAAAAAAGCCCACTCAAAAATTTCCATTCTGAGTGGGTCTTATTGGAGCTATTGCTCGTCGTCTACCATAACCCGAGCAATTCCATTTGATATTAATTCTGTAATTGAATCATTTATATCTAACAAATGTAAATTAGTTTGTTTGCATATATCTATCAATTAATATTGGTTTATATTTAATTATAGCTAAAAAATTTAATCAAATTATTAAAAGCGCTTTTTTATTCTGGAAACGGTTTTTCTTTTAAAATTACGATATGGAAGTACTGTTTTACGCTGAAATTTTTTTCTTTAAACTGCTGATATCTGAGAATTTAAGAACGACGATGAGTTGCTCTCTGTTAATCCTTAATCAAATAAGTAAAATCAATTGCAAATTTATTAAATGAGTAAAATCCACATTTTATCTTCTACAGATCGACCCAATTCAAACGCTTTAAAAGTTGCAGAATATGCAGAGTCTTTGTTCAAGGATTTTTCTGAAGTTGAAACCTTTTCGTTGCGTGATTTTCCACTGAAAGATGTAGTGGGAGGGAAGTATGGAAAGGATGTTGAGTCAGTGAAAGAATTTAACAGAGCATTTTTAGATGCAGATGGGTTTTTGTTTGTAGTGCCTGAATACAACGGAGGTTTTCCGGGAATTTTAAAACTATTTATTGATTATTTACCCTTTCCAAAAGCACTCGAAATGAAGCCGGTCAGTTTTATAGGGGAGGCTGACGGATCTTTTGGGGCATTACGTCCCATTGAACATTTACAACAGATTTTTGTTTATCGAAAAGCCCTTGTTTATCCGGAAAGGATGTTTATCAGCAATGTAAACGATGCATTTGATGTGAAAACGGGCCTTAAATCAGAAATGCTTCAGGGTTTGTTAGAAGATCAAATAAAAGGGTTTTTGAAGTTTGTAGAAACAAATAGCTGATGCTTAATTGATTTTAAGCATATAGCCAACCCCGTGAAGCGTTACCAAAAACCGTGGATCATCAGGATTCATCTCTATTTTTGCACGAAGTTTTGATACATGAACGTCCACTGTTCGAGTGTTTGTGCTATATTCATATCTCCATACTTTTTCGAGAAGCTCGTCTCTTGAAATGGGTTGATTTGCATTTTGAACCAAATAATGAATCATTTCTACTTCACGGGTTGAAAGATCGTGAATCGTACCGTCCGGTTTTGCAACATGGGAATCTTTTAAATCGATTTTTACATCGCCCAGTTTAAGAACTTCCAGAGGTCCTGATTTGGAATAACTACTTGCCCGTCGTAATCGAGCCTGAATTCGCGCAAGAAGCTCTTTTACACCAAAGGGTTTTGTTATATAATCGTCAGCACCAATATTTAAACCGGTAACCTTATCTACTTCCTGATCTTTGGCCGTGAGCATGATGATTGGGAACGTATATTTTAACTGACGGACTTCTTTACAAATCTCGTAGCCACTTTTACCGGGAAGCATTAAATCGAGCAGCATCAAGTCAGGTTTTATTTCATTTACCTGTTCAATTACTTTTTCGCCATCAGAAACCACAAAAACATTATAACCTTCACTTTCTAATGTGTCTTGAAGTGTAAATATAAGGCTGGGTTCATCTTCAACAATTAAAATATTTTTGGTTTTACTGGACATGTTCCCCTATGTGCTTAGGTGCTTTAGATTTTTTTGTATTTGTACTCATGTTATTTTTCTTAAGAAATGAAGGAAATGTAACTGTAAATGTAGAGCCTATACCGGGTTTACTCTGAACAGATATTTGACCATTGTTTAAATTAACCATGTTCTTAACAATCGAAAGCCCAATACCATGCCCTTTGGTTTTGGCGGTAAGTGAGTTTTCGCCCCTGTAAAATTTATCAAAAATAAAACGGATTATCTTTTTCTGTATTCCATCACCTTTGTCTGTACAAATGAGTGATACAGAATCATTGTGAGCTTTTACAGATAGTTGGATTGATTTTTCCTCTGAGCTGTACTTCATTGCGTTTTCAACCAAATTATTTAAAATGGTTTCTATATGATCGGGATCTACCATAATGATAGGGATATTTTTGTCCTGATTGAAGGTGAACTCAAATCCTTTGCCTTGTATATAGTCTTTGTTTGCCTCATAAAATTCAGCAACTAAAACTTCCAGCTTATTTGGAGATTGAGCTGCTGTAGCCTCAGATGAATCAACTTTTGCGGCATCAAGTAGCTTTTCAATCATTCTTTTAAGGCGCACGGATTCTTTAAAAATATGATTTCCATATGTTTTTAGCCGATCTCCATCTTTTACCCTGCCATCGGCAATGTTCTCGCCGGCGGCCTGCATTACTGCCAAGGGTGTTTTTAATTCATGTGTGATATTTGCTAAAAAGCCGGCTTGTCGTTCTGCAAGATCACGTTCCCTTTTTGCATTTATGAAAATAAAGAGGAGTGCACCAAACAAAACAAACACAGCAAACCCTAAAACGATTAGGTTTCGTTTTAATGATATATCTGATGCCGCTAATGTAGGTGATTCTAAAAATGTGGCATGCAGTACCCAATCATCAAATGATTCAGAGAATCGCTGGCGCATGTCAATGGGATACATATCACGGTTGTAAGTATAACTTTCGTTGCTGGATACAAGGATTTCGTCTTGAACCCAATCTCTTAACCATACAACCACTTCCTCATCATTTTCGCCGCCAAATTCTTTTACCATTTCTTTTGCAAGGTGCTCATTTTTCAAATAATCCTGGTCGATTTTAAAATTAAGATGACCTAATATATGGCGATCAGAGAGGCTTATAAGAGCAAGGGTTAAGGTGCGGTGAGAATCGAAAGTGACCATTGAATTCCAACGCCAATCTTCGAGGCTGGACCTAATTCTTGATTTAGAGATTCCAAATCCATCACAAACAAAGTTTGGGATTTCGTATGTATGTGCAAACACTTTTGTATCCACCTGATACTGATAGATAGGTAGGCCGGATTCATTGCATCCATCTTCTTCCGAAGGAATAAAATGAATTGAACTAAACAGGGAGCTGGAAAGAGCATCATCTAATACTTCGGTAAATGCTTCTGGAAATTGTTTTTTTTCGTACCAGTAATCCTGAACATGGTTCATATCTAATTTATTCATCCCCCAAAATGGACGGTAAAGAGGATACTGAACATTGTTTGCAAATTCCTCGAGTTGAGCTCTCTTAATCTCTTTTGCAGACTCAATGGTACTTTCGCGAAGGGCGTACAGAGAATATATATTCATAACCGTAAGTGCTAAAACAGCTATAGATGCAACGCCAAAAAATATCCAGCGAGTGCTTTTACGATTATTGAATTTTTTAATTAAAGGCATATGTAAAAGGGTGTTACAATAATATCAACCACATATAATCGAAAAAAATTAAGTCAGATAAAAACCTGTGCTCAAACATACATAGCTTTTTACAAAACATAAGAGAACACAGATTTTAAAATGACTATAACCTGCTATTTCTCCCAAATATTATTAGACCTGTCTGCATCAGGAAAAAGTGTTTCCGGGTCAATTTCTACTTTTGTTATTTCAGAAGAAGTGTTGATAGAGTACTCTCTTGTTCGATGCCCTTCAAGCCAATAATCAACATTTAATACTTCGTTTCTGGTCGAGCCGTCCTCAAAAGTAATTTCTAAATGAACAGGCATGGGTATATTCCCTATATCTTCAATCTCTATTATCGTTTGTTCTTCATTCTGCTGAACATCCGCTATAGACTGATCTAAAACCCATGTTTCGTAATACCAGCTTCTCCAAAACCAGGATAGATCTTCACCGGTTACATCTTCAACAGTGTTGAAAAAATCCCAGGGATAAGGATGTTTATATTCCCATCTTTCCATGAATTCTGTGTGTGCTTCATTAAATAGATCTTCGCCAAGTACTCCCCGTAGAGCGGTGAGAACAGATGCAGGTTTTGGGTATGAAGCCACTCCGTAAGCCGGGCCCGGATAATGAAAATCACTCCAGCGTATCATTTCACCTTCAAGGTCAGTACCTGCAATTTGCAGATATTGCCCAAAAAGATTGCCTCTGGGAAATTGTTCGTATCCATATCGATCTACATTTGCTTGTTGGGTATGAAACGAAGTATGACCTTCATCAATCCATGTGTATCGTCGTTCGTTTGTGCTCACAATCATGGGAATCCACATGTGGGCAATTTCATGTGCAGTTACCCCGTAAAGAGATTCCGGTCCTGCATTATTGTAATCTCCAATTAAAGTAATCATTGGGAACTCCATTCCACCACCGATAATATCGGCTCCTTCAACAGAGGTCATATGGGGCCAGGGGTAAGGTATTTCAGTATAGTCGGATAAAAATGTAGTGGAGTGTTGTGCGTAATCGGTTTGTTCTGACCAAAGCGGTGCAGTATCACGATAAAAAGTATTAATTCGGGTAAAGTCAGTTTCCCCGTCTTGATCCAGATCACCCACTGAAGTGCGGGCACCTTCCCACTTCGATTGGCGCGTGGCACTAAAGGCAACATCCCGAACTTGTTCGGCTTGGAATCGCCAGGTTACCATTCCATCGTCAGTAGTAACCGTAGAATTATCTACCTCATCAAAATCAACGATTGTAACAACATCATCACTTTCTCCGGCATTGGTATAACGATCAAGAACTTCAGGGCTTAGCGTTTCTTCGGGGTTTAGAAATTCACCGGTACCCATTACAATCCAATTTTCGGGGGCGGTAACGGTTAAGTCGTAATCCGAAAAATTGTGGTAAAATTCTGCGTTTCCAACAAACGAATCATCCATCCAACCATAGACATCATCGAAAACAGCAACTTGGGGATACCAATAAGCAAGCATGTAAAGGTTATCGCGGCTGCGCCCCATTCGGCCTGATGCTCCTTGTTGAGGAATTTCGAAAGACCATTCAAATTCAAGGTCTGCAGAGCTGCCGGACTCAGCGGGTTCCTGAGGGAAAATATAAAGCCGTGTGCCTTCAAGAATATATCCATCAGAACTCTCCATCCAACGTGCCTGCATGGTTGTTTCCTCAAGTTTTGTACCGTTTAGGGAGATTTTTGTTAACTTTTTTCCTCCGGTAATTTCTGTTTCTTCTTTTTTGGGTGTTCCCTCTTTATGAAGATTTTGAGCAAGTTCGACCACAATAACTTCTAAATCATTAGGGGAATTATTTTGATACGTTATTTTTGACTGCCCAAACAAAGTATGGGTTTCGGGGTCCAGTTCTGCGTTAAGAGTATATGTAGCTTCATTTTGCCAATAATTTTCCCCTGGAGTTCCATCCGATGACCGGGTATTATTTTGAAGCGCTTGTTCGAAAGCATTTGGAACTTCAACCGGATAGGGAATAGGACGTTCAATGTCAGAAACAGATTGACTGTCATCTGTTTCATTGGTTACCGTTTCAGTTGTTGTACAAGAGAGAAGAAGGAAAGGAACGATTAAAATCCAAGTGTATCGGGTATTAAGTAGCATATTCTTAATTTTATATTGAAGATAGTCGTAAGGGAAAAAACGCGGAGGAAGTAGATTTATTCCTCTATAATACCGGCTTTTATAAGCGAATTTTTAAGCTCTTCCATATTAACCGGTTTGATGAGGTAATCGGTATAGTTTGTGGGTTTAGCCCTTTCTCTGTGAACAGGGTCGGAATTTCCTGTTATATAAACCACCGGAACATCAGAAAACTCTCGAATTCTTTTCATGGCCTCAATTCCATCCATGTCACCTTCAAGGGCAATATCCATTAAGATTAAATCAGGTTTAATCTTTTTGGTTACATCCACAGCTGTTTTTCCATAAACAAGCTCTCCTTTGGTATCAAAGCCGAGTTTCTCCATATAGCTTTCATAAAGCAGATTGAGAATTAAATCGTCTTCAACAATCAAAACCGTTTTTTTATTATGCATAAAGCGATGTATTATTCTCGTAGTTAAGTGTAAAAATAATGATGAAGCTTATCTATTTTGAGGTAGAACAAAAAATTATTTTCAATCTTTTTTCAAAGTTAATCATTAATAAAAAGAACTATTTGGGGGATAAGATTTTCTGTAAGTAATGAGGAAATAGCCAATTGCTCGTGTTTGTTCTTTAAAAGATAAGATGTAAAAGAATCAAAACCATCTTTTTGTTTCAACTGATCTTGTATTATTTCGGCTTGATATCCTACAGTTAACCAAGTAAAAGGATTTTCGGAAAAGATACACAATGCCTGAGAATTTTTAGGGATATCTATAAATATCAATTCACTACTTTGTGGTAACTCCAGTATTCTAAAAAGAGATTGATCGATCTGCAATGGATCTTTTTTGGTTTTTTTTTGTAAAGATAAACTTGGGTTTTTTAGATTGGTATTCAAAGACGAAAAACGAATGATGGCGATTAATTCATTTTCCATAATACTGGGGAAAATTTGAATTAGGGGAGGATTTTCGCAATCCATAAACATAAGGCGAAAATATTGAATAATGGATCCTGCCTGAATGACCCCAATACGATATTTTTCAGGTTCTTTTTTAAAAGTTGGGATAATTTTAAGCTCAATAATATTCCCTGAAACGGAATAGGCCCAATAGTTGGGACTTGTTTGCAGTCTCCTTTTTTGTAGTACCCGAATGAATTTTTGCATGATGGTTATTCTACAATGGCTGCGGTTAGATCGAAGTGAACCGTTAACGTGTTGTTAACCCGCACCAACCCAAACATAGCTGTAGGTGGTTCAACATTATAATTTGTCATAATAATTTCTGTTTTGCCTTTTGCCCTGATGTTTTCATCCATCAAGTATCCATTCATAGATAATTGGATATTGTTAGATTGACCGGCGACAGTTAATATTCCATTTATGATGATCCTGTAAATGTCGGACTCCTCATCATATTCTACGTCTTCGGTGGATTGATATTCATAATGGATAGAATCGTACTGATCGGCTTTAAGCGCATCAAGCAAGTCACGGTTCATTCGCTTTTTGCCACAATCGAACCCTTTGACCTGAATACTGATTTCGACTTGTAGATTTTCTGTGGTGGGAGTTTCCGTTTCAAGTGCGGGAGCTAAACGTTGGCTGTTTAACTCGTATTGATTTGCATCACAACTAAAGCTGTTTACGTTTGATTTTCCCTCGATCCAGAGATGGCTTTGTTCGTCATTTATGGCCATGTGTTGACCATACAAACTTCCGCCTGAAAGTAACATCATTAATGATGTTGAAAGGATTGCAATATAGAAGCGAAAGTTTAGCATGGAGTGGAACTATTTGATGTTTATAATGAAAACGTAAGTGTGTAGGGAATTCTGATTTCGTCGCGGGCACGAATGGTTCCCATAACGGCAGTTGGAGGATCAATGTTAAAGTCAGTCATTAGCAACTCTTGTTCTCCCGAAAACGTAACGCTGTTACCATTAAATGTGGCGTTTACTGTCATCGTTGTATTATGGTCTACGCCGGCCGCATTAATCGTTCCATCGGCTGTAATGGTTGCACTATTACCATTTACTTCAACATTATTGATATTGTTAAGGGTGAAAGTAATTTGGGGATGATCATCACCTTTTAAATATCCTTGAAGGTTTCTGGTTAATCGGCCGGAATCGGATTCGATATCATTCACGGGTATAGTGAGTTCCATGGTTTTAAAATGATCGGAAGTAAGGCTGGAGAGATCATTTATGTCAAAAGCTCTCATTACAAAATCAGCATTTATTGTTTTTACTTCTGCATCCCAACTGCGCACATTAGCATCGCCATCGATCTTCATCTCATGGTCGGGTTGTAAGTTCAACTGAATATCCTGATCCTGCGCAAATGAAAAATTTATAGCGAAGAACAGTGATATGAATAGTGTTAAAAGGGTTAGGCGTTTCATAATTTTCTCTTTTTTGGATTAAAAAGCAGAGTACAATTGTACTCTGCCTGTTTTGGATTAAGTTTATTTAAAAGCTAATAACGGCTTCGAGCATTACTCCGCTAAACTTGCCACCTTCGCGAAGATCACCGGCAGGGTATCCATCGTAGGTTTGGTTTACATATTCCATTTTAGCAAGCACATTATCAGTTAGGAACCAGCCGCCACCCATGTTAATTCTTTCAACTTCGATGTCGTTTCCTGCCCGTTGTTCGCCTTTTACTACATTGTATCGACCACCTACGTAGACGTTTTCTTCGGCTCCGATTCTGTAAATAAGCTCACCTGCATACTGATTGTATGTTCGGCTGTCTTCACCAATCAAAGCGTTGCCTGTGGAGTTTTCGATCACACCGAAGAATTCAAGTCCCTGGTATTTAATGAATGGGTTAATCATGATTGCTGTCATTTCGCCACCGACTCCGCCGATGCTAAAGTCCGGCGCAACACGGCCACTCATTCTGTTGTCTTCAAATACATCGTAGTAACGAGAACCTGCACGGTCAGCGGTGTAGAGATAAATGCTGGCAGATTGACTTGTTGTGTAAACAGAACCAGTTAAACGTACCCGAAGGTCGGAATTAATTTGGCTGTCATACCCTAATTTTCCAATAAAAGACGCTTTAGTATTTACATCGGCATCTTTAGTGTTTTGATTTAACTTCCCATTGGTAAGACCAACCATTGCAAGAAGTCCATTATTTTTAAAGTAGACTTCACCACCTACTTCAGTTGTGAACGAATCCATTATGTAGTTCCCAACAAAAGGATTGTACATGGCTTGTCCACTATCAGATCTTCTAAAGTGAGCATCACCATAATTGTTCTCCATATGGCCAACTTTGATGGTGATTTTATCCATTAAATCCTCCATAAACCCTTCCTGGATAAAGTCCAGCCGGTCTATCTGCATGTATCCACCTTTCACATAAGCTTCGTTATGATGACGAGATGAAAGATACGTACGAAGGTGCATTCGTAAACCTCTGTCCAGCTGAACATCTATATCGAGGTTGGACGTTGCAAGGTTAACGTTTGGAATAAGATCTGCTAATTCTGCAAAATCACCGCTTTGAGTGAGTGCCTGAAATTGAAGAGTGTTAGATCCGCCAATTCGAACCTGAAGTCCATCAAATTCTACATCAGTATCTTTTGACGTTTCAAATACGTTGATTCCTGTTTTATCAGGTGAGCGAAAATACTGAAGGTCTCGGGTTTGCTGTGCAAAAGCACTTTGTCCGGCAAAAAAGAGTACCATTAAAACGAGTGTGAGTTTAGTTACGAGTGTTTTCATGTCATTTGTGTGTTGAGTTAAAAAATCTTTTGCAGCGTTATTTTTTACTGCGATAGTAATTTCGACATAATCGTAGGATTCCAATGAAATGATAAACCTGAAGATGGGATAGGGAAGTTGCTTACACTGATGTAGGGGATTTTATTACATACCTGAGTTCGATTAATAAATTATTTATTGAAAGTCCCCCTTAAAAAAGGGGGAAACAGGGGGATGTTCATCAAAATATCGCAAAATCCAGTGACACCCCTCCCCCGAAAGCTTTCGGGGCCCTTGTTAGGGGAGACTTTTTTATGTGTTTTTTTATTAATCGAACTCAGGTTACATGAAAAAATCAGATTGCATAGCAAATCCGACTAAAACATCATATGACATGATTATGTGATTGGCTACTGTCTTACATCTTGTTAGATTGCCCAGATGATACGTGGCATAAAAATATTATCAACGCTTTTGGTGGTTTTTGCTTTGGGGGAGATGTCTTATTCCCAAACCCTGCCCTTCCGTTCGTACTCGATCGAGCAAGGACTTAGTGAGTCTGTTGTCCATTCATTAATTCAGGATGAAAAAGGATATATTTGGGCAGGCACCGGGTTTGGTTTAAACCGGTTTGATGGAATGCGTTTTAAGAAATATTACGAAGACGATGGCTTGCCGGACAGCCGTGTTAATGCAATTATAGAAGATGATAACAACACACTTTGGCTGGGCACAAATTTAGGCGTGGCAATTATGCAGGAAGATTCTATCCGCATTCCCGATTATTTATCAGAATTGAATGAATATATAATCCACTCTATTTTTCAGGATAGTGATCAAAATATTTGGATTTCTACGGAAGAGAATGGGGTTTGGAGGCTTAATCAAAACCGAGAGTTACTGAATATTACAGAACAGTTTGGCTACGAAGGGATTCAGGGACGAACAGTAGCTCAAACACCCGACGGAACCATTTGGATAGGGACCGGCAGTGGAATTGCACGTTTGGAAGGTCGGGAATTTACATTTTACGAGGTGATGTTGGGATCGTCTATGGCTGATATTCGGGATGTTCAAGTGTCGAATGATGGTACCCTTTGGATTGGCTCAAGCGAGGGATTGTTTCATTTGGTAGAGGGACAGCTAAACAAGTATGGCAGAAACGTTGGTCTTAATGATGTAAGCATTCAGTCCATTTCAATTACGGATGAGGGAACCGTTTGGGTTGGAACCGAATCAGGGGCATCCCATTTCGATGGAAATAAATTCACAAACTACACCTCCGAGCAGGGATTATTGGCACTTATTGTTTATGAAACACTGGTTGATCGTGAAGGAAATGTATGGTTAGGCACTCTTGGAGGAGGGTTGAATTACTTTTCCGGGGAGATTTTTAATAACTATAATGTTGATTCAGGTTTAACCAATAACATGGTTAATGCATTTGCTGAAGATCATCAGGGAAATATTTGGGTGGGAATGTACGGAGGCGGAGTTTCCCGGTTTGACGGTAATTCGTTTACCTATTTGGATGAGTCTGATGGATTGGTTGATAATAAAATTTATACGCTATTTGAGGATAGTCGCCAGCGTTTATGGATTGGCACGCGTGATGGACTCAGTGTTTATGAAAATGGGAGGGTTCAAAAAATATCAGAAGAGATTTTTCCTTTCCGGGTAATACGAAAAATTGTAGAAGATGATGAAGGGTATTTGTGGATTGCCACGTACAATGATGGGGTAATACGGTTTGATGGAGAGAATTATCGGCAGTATAATACCGAAAGTGGGTTACTGAACAACACGGTAATGGATATTAAAATCGATAAAGAGGGAACATTGTGGTTTGCAACCTATGGTGGGGTTGCCTCTTATGATGGAGTCTCATTTGATCATTATACAATTGGTGATGGGCTTCCAAGCAATGGCGTAATTCATGTCCATATCGATCATAATGATGATCTGTGGTTTTCGACGTTTAATGGCATTGCAAAAATGGAAGGAGAAACCATTAGGTCGTTGATTTCAGATGATCAGGTTGGAATCATCACCTATTTTACTATTCAGGATCACGATAATCGATATTGGGTAGGCACAAACCGAGGGATTTATGAGTTTGACCCTGAACAGTATTTTGAAGCTGAGAACCGGGTAGGCAGAATTCGTTCATTTAAACTTTTTAATGTGAACCAAGGGTTAGTTGCCAATGAGCTTAATGCCGGAGCTTCGTTGGTTACTACTGATGGAACTATTTGGCTGGGGACTGTGGAGGGGTTAAGTCATTTTTACCCGGAACGGATTCGCGAAAATAGTACACCACCGGGTATTGAATTTGAAGAGATTATGGTGAGTGGAATTTCTGCATCTGAAGAGGGGAATCAAATATACAGTCACGATCAAAATTTTGTTCAAATTAGTTTTACCGGTTTAAGTTACTACAGCCCTAATCAAATTTTGTACGAATTTAGATTAAAGGGGTTGGATCAAGGATGGCAATCCACACGGGAACGAATGGTTCGTTTTCCATCGCTATCGCCTAATCAATACGAATTCGAAGTTCGGGCATTTAATGCAGATGGTATAAGCAGCAAAAAAACTGCGAGTTTTCAGTTTGTGATAAAACAGCCTGTTTGGCTCCAATGGTGGTTTATTGCGTTACTTATTATTGCAGTGATCGGATTGATTCTATTTTATTATCGGTACTTTCGGGCTACCAAACAGATTGATATAGAGCGTATGCGTGTTCAAATTGCCAGTGATTTGCATGACGATGTGGGATCATCCTTAACAGAACTGGCTCTGCAAACGGATTTTCTTAGGGCGGGAGAAATTAGTGATGAACTGCGCGATACACTTCAACAGCTGGGAGATCAGAGCCGGAAAATAGTAACGAGCCTGGATGATATTGTTTGGTCGATTGATGCCAGAAATGATACAGCAGGCGATATGACGGATAGAATGCAAGATTACATCAACCAAATTTTTCAGGGGGATGAACCGGTGGTTTTTTATGATTTTGGGAATTTGAAGATGGATGAAAAAATTCCGGTTCATATCAAAGAAAATATCTACCTAATTTTTAAAGAGTCTGTAAACAACATCGCCAAACATTCGAATGCCACCAAAGTGAATGTTATTTTTACTTTTAATGGCAAAATATTTGAATTATTGGTCCGTGATAATGGCACGTCATTTAAAACGGATAGAAAGTCGGGGCAGGGGCTTCGTAATATTAAGCTTAGGGCCGAAAGGGTAAATGCAGAAGTTACCATAGAAAACAAAGAGGGATTTATGGTTCAGGTTAATGGTAAAATTTAAATGAGGATATTATGATTACAGTGGGAATAGTAGAGGACAATGTAAAAATTAGAAGCTTAATTCAGCGATATCTCGATATGCAGGATTCAATGAGCTGTAAAGTAGCGTTGGATTCGGTTGAGGAGATGCTTGATCACTTAAAGAAATATGATAAGCCGGATGTTCTTTTAATGGATATTCAATTGCCGGGAATGTCGGGGATTGAGGGGATTGGTATCATCAAAAAAGAGTATCCAGATATAGAAATTATGATGCTGACGGTATATCATGATTCCCACAAAATTTTTGATTCGCTGGTTGCCGGTGCATCAGGATATTTATTGAAACATACTTCTTTGCCCGAAATTAAAGAATCTATAGAAACTCTTGCCGAAGGTGGGGCCCCGATGTCTCCTCAAATTGCAAGAAAAGTTATACAGCATTTTAGTAATGCTGAAAAGAAGAAAAAACCGGAAAGTAATTTAACGGCTCGCGAACAAGATATAGTGAACGGTTTGGTGGACGGATTGAGTTATAAACTTATAGCAGACCGTTTTGATATTTCAATCGACACTGTTCGTGCACATATAAGAAACATTTATAAGAAACTTCACGTAAATTCTAAAGCTGAAGTTATTGCAAAATCATTACGCGGTGAAATTTAGCCATCACATGGTCATGTGATATTTTATATGTTGGTTTTATAATAAATTTAAGTAAATGAAAGTTGTTTAAGAAAGCCCTGGAGGCCATCATGAAACTATCGTCACTACATAATCTACTATTTGTTGTACTTGCAGCTCTTTTAACCACAGGGTGTTACACACAATTGGAAACGGTTGATCGATCAGCTCAAAATCAATCTGCCGGATATTCTTGGGACGGGACCGAACGTGCAAATGCCGCTGAACAACAAACTGTTCGCCAAACTCCAAAAGAGGTGAACGAAGAGGATTACACTATTGGATATGAAGATGGCTGGGAAGATGCAGAGGCTTACTACTATAAAGATTATGAAACCGAGAACTGGTATAACGAACAAGGGGCTTCTCTTTCATATTCTCATCAAAACGCTTCCCCAAAAGTAGTTAATAACTATTACTATGGTTCAGGTTTTAACAATTATTATCCTCCACATTATTATTCATATTATCCGTATAAATCATTTCGGTCGAGCTTTGCTTTTAGTTTTGGCTGGGGATGGGATCATTCCTATTACGGAAGTTACTACGGCTACAGCCCGTATCACTATACTGTATACCCCGGTGGATTTTATGGACACTATCCCTATTACGGTTACGGATACCACGGACCATCGTATGTATTTATAAATAACTCAGGGTCAAAAGCTGTAAGGTCTAATCAGGTAAGAAGTTCAGGGTTTCGATCAGGTGGGGTACAAGCAACGAACAGAACCCGTAGTAATGTGCGCTCTACAGAAAGTGTGCAAACCCGACGATCGGCGATAAGATCGAATATTCGTTCTACTCAAATCAATAGAAATACGAATTCCCGGGTTCGATCTCGCTCTACCAATGTTCGAAATCGTGGAAACTCGAGTTCTGTAAGAAGCAGATCTACAACGCGGAGTAACAATCGAAGTAATATTCGATCAAACCGTTCAAGTAATAACCGTTCATCCGGAAATGTACGCAGCCGGAGCAGTAGTAATAATCGGTCCAGTGGTAATGTACGCAGCCGAAGCAGTAACAATAACAGGTCGAGTGGAAATGTTCAACGACAAAGTAGTAATAGTAGATCAAGCAGCAGTAATACTTCCCGCCAGCGAAGTAATAACGAGCGTTCAAGTGCGAGCATAAGCCGAACGCCTTCTGTTGAGCGGTCATCAACAACTATAAACAGATCTTCCGCAACTACAAGAGCCCTTCCACAGACTCGCAGAGTTAACACTCAACGATCAACCGCTAAACCACAGACTCGTTCAGCTCCTCCAAAAGTAAATCGAAGTACAAGTAGATCCAATAATAGCCGATCTACTGTGAACCGATCATCAAATAACCGTTCTTCATCAGCGAAAAAAGTTCAACGTTCTTCATCATCGTCATCGGAACGAGCATCCAATTCGAGAAGCAGAAGCTCTAACAAAAGAGACAGATAACACCTGAATAAGTTTCACGTTAGGTAATCAACTAATAACCGAATGCACGGGAAAACTATGTCTACCTTAAAAAAAATATGTTTGGCTGTTGTTTTGGGACTGCTGATGAGTCCATCGTTAAAAGCTCAAAATGTAAATGATGCCCTTTCGTTTGGAAATCAAGCCGTGCATTTTGGTGATCAACAAGGGGTTGTTAATCCGGTAACCGGAATTATGCCCGGAACAGCATTTGGGGCCGGATTCGGTTCGTATTTAGATAATCCTGCAAGTGCTGCACTTTTTGATGAGAGTTTTGGCGAGTTGGGAATCACCTTAAATACTGTAAACGAAAACGCGGCTTATTTAGGCAATTCAAGAATGTTGGATAACAATCAGTTTCACTTTTCCAATATTGGATTGGTGTACAAATTCCCCACCGCTCAGGGTACATTTGTCATTGGCGGTGGATACAACCAGCATACATCGTACAATCGGGCATTAGGATTTAATTCACGAAACGAAAACAGTACGATTACTGATCAGTTTAAAGTTCCCGGAAATACTTATCAGGATATTGCCTTCAATACTTATGCCACTGATTTTGGGGGTGAAGATTGGGATGAATCTATACTAAGAACCGGTTTTGATAATCCGGGTGATTTTTTAGGAATTCAGCAACAAGGTGAAATCTTCGAAAGTGGATATGCGGGAGAATATTCAGCTTTTTTTGCCACTGAATTTCAAAGAAACCTGATGATTGGAGCCAGTATTGGCTTATTGGTCGGAAGTTATGAATATGATCGGCTTTTTCAGGAAATAGACGAATTCAACGATTACAATAGTGATTTTATTGATTCAAGTGGAGACGGTGCCGGAGATACGGATTTTGATAACCTGATTTTATCCGACCAAATTAATAGTGAATACACCGGTTTTCGAGGAAGAATAGGAGCTATTTATACGGTGCGGCCGGGAATAAATATTGGTGCGAGCTATACAATGCCTACAAGAATTTTGGTAGATGAACAGTTTGATGCCACCATTAGCAACACATTTGATAACAGTGTTATGTTTGATGATTCTACAGAAGGCGAGTTCTCCTATTCAGTAAAATATCCATCCAGAATAGGGCTTGGTTTTGCACTTGATGATCTTGGTCGGTTATCGCTTTCTGTGTCCGGTGATTATGTTGATTATTCAAATACCAGTATCGATTTTGAGGATGACACGCTGTTTGAAGATCAGCAGTTCGAAAATGATTTTATCAGCGAAAATTTTGCAGCTGTATGGAATTTTCGTTCAGGAGCTGCATTGCAAATAAACCCTGCTTTAACACTTCGCGGTGGTTTCGCATATATCCCTTCAAAATTTGTAGATGGGAACGATGATCGAAGTCAATTTTCGGCTGGAGCGGGTTTTGCAATTTCCCAGAATACTACATTCGAAGTAGGGGCACAATATCTTACATGGGATGAAGAATCCGTGGTTTATACCTATGGAGATTTGGATTATTCTACTCTGCCTGATAGTGCACCGCCGGTAGATATTCAATCAGAGGATGCGATTCGTACCATCGATCAATTTCAGGTAATGGGGACTATTCGGTTTCGGTTGCAGTAGATGCTTTTTTGGGACGAATGCTTAGCACGGCGGTTTTAACATAACGAACTACATTTGCCGTTGTACTTCCCATCATCAGGTAACGAAGCCCCGTGCGTCCAACTGTAGACATCACAATTAGGTTATAAGGATTGTCATGTACGTGCTTGATGATCGCCTCATGTGGTGAATCATCTGATACAATCACCTTGCTTTCAACTTTTCCATTTAGTTCATGAAAGTATTCCTTCTCGATAACCTGAAGTCGCTGTTCCCGTATTTTTTTCAGGGAAAGATCGGACTCTTCCTCATTAAACTGTTCAAAACTTAGTATGTGAAGAAGGATTATGGATCCACCCGTTTTACGAGCAATTTTTAAGGCGTGCGGATAAGCGGCATTGGCATTATCAGAAAAATCTGTTGTAACCAGAATCTTTTTAAAAGCGTCGATCTCTGACTCATTTTCTACAACCATTACCGGTATTTCTGCCATTCGTAAAACTTTTTCAGCTACAGAACCAAGCAGAAATCGTGTGAAGCCGGTTCGCCCATGAGTACTCATGATGATGATGTCGTAATCTTCAGATTCAACGACAATACTTTGTGCGGGGTTTCCGGTCCCAATGAGTGCTTTGCCGAAATGAACGGGATCAATATGTTTTTCGGCAAGGGAATCCAACTTCTCTTTTATAGAAGATTCGATTTCTTCGTAATCTTGATAGACCTGGCTGCTCATTCCCAAAGCGTAGGGTTCATCAAGCTCAGTGATGGGTACATGGGAGTGAAAAGGGTAGACCTTTCCGTTGAACATTTTTGCGTAGGTGTTAGCTACTTTCAGTGCCTTAATGCTTAGTTCAGAAAAATCGGTGGGGACGAGAATTCTCATAATGATTTGATTTTGTTTATTCTAAACTTTGGAAAAACTAAAGTTTAAACATAATTATGTTGTTATAAATCTAACATAATAAATTGCAAAAAGCCTCCCCATTCAAACAATTCATGCTATTTTAAAGCAACCTCCTTTCTGATTCAGCCACAAAGCGCTGGGCATCACGTCTTGAAAAATCCTCTAAAATTTGCTTGTCATTTATTTCAAGATCTTCAAACAACTCTTCATCATCTGTACTAATAATTATAATTTTGCCGTTTTCATACGAAATTTGGTTGATTTCACTTAACGGAACAGCAATAGCCCGATCGAGCAGTGTATAAACGCTTTGGCTGATTACTTCTTTAAAAATCTGAACAAATGATGCGCTGTCGTGCATTTTGTCCGATTCCTCGATATCATCAGCAATTTCCTTCAGATAATCTTCGGTAAACTGAAAAACAATCGCTTCATTTGTGAGGAGTAAATCAACAGAATTATCCCGGTTGGAAATAGCTAATTTTGCATCTTTAACCGAAAGACGTGGTACAATATCCGCATCAATATCTTTGGATGTTGTGAACTGGGTGGAGTTTTGTGCTGTTGCATTCATCGTAATTCCTCCTGCAAAAAGGAGAAATCCAACAACTATTAGAAGAAATGGTTTTATACGTACAAGTAGTTCGTTCATAATGGAGAAGTTTAGTTACCATTTATGAAGGCGTACGAATAGAGAAAGTCCAAAGTTTCGATAGAAGGAAGGAAAAACAGAAAAATTTTCGAAAAATTGGAATAGATTTAGGCTTCAAATATAAGTTTCTTCTATGTTAGCAGTTTGCTCTAAACCTGAGTTCGATTAATAAATTATTTAATTAGAAGTCCCCCACCGAAGTGTCGGCATCAAAAGAGACTTAAAAAAAGGGGAAACAGGGGGATGTTCATCAGAATATCGCAAAATACAGTGAACACCCCTCCCCCGAATGCTTTCGGGGCCCTTGTTAGGGGAGACTTTTTATGTGTTTTTCTATTAATCGAACTCAGGTTCTAACGTATTTCCTTTAGAGGGTTTTTGTATAGGTATTGTAAACTTAAATGTACTTTTCACGGTATCAACCACTTCGAACTCTCCATCCATTTGGTTGATAAGTACTTTAATCAGCCTAAGCCCCAAGTGTTGTTTCTCGTATTGCTCAAGATTTTTAGGTAAGCCTTTTCCATTATCTTTAACCTTAATTATATAAAAATCATCCTCTTTCGAAATAGAAACCTGGATAAGCCCCTTCATCATCTCTTCGAAAGCATGGGTGTACGCATTTACGATAAGCTCGTTTAAAATCATTGCAAACGGCATAGCTCTATCAAGATCTATATACACATCATCTGCAAGAATACTGACATCTATTTCCTGTTTTTTATACTTATGTGCCCGATGAAGCCTGTTGCTCAATTTCACCGCATAAAGCTTCATGTTTAAAGATTGTGTGGACTTTGATTGGTGCATGGTTTCGTGTACTAATGCAAGAGATTCCAGCCTTGAATGAGATTCCCTTAACAATACATCAGTATCCTTATTGACACCATTTTTGACCTGAACTTCCAAAAGCGCCAATATGATATTCAAATTACTTCTCATGCGGCTGTGAATATTATCAAGCAGGATATCTTTTTCTTCAAGAGATTTTTTTAGCTTAATTTCACTTTTTTTCAATTTTGTGGTTTTTACCTTCACTTCTTCTAATAGGCTTTTGTTCCATGATCCTACTAAGTAAACACCGCCTAAACCGAGTGAAAGAACCAGTCCAATGGAAATCCAGGTAATAATTTGGAAAGATTCAGTGGCCTGAAGTATTTGAACAGACGAAGAACGAGTAAGTGCAGAAACAAGATCATTTACAATTTGAATACCCAGATAATTTGCTCCAACAATAAAAAGTCCTAAAACTACAGCCACGCTTAAAATTGCTCCATAAATCCATTCCAGAGTTACTTTAATATGCTCAGGAGGATGGAACCATTTCTTTTTCCCTTTTTCAATGATGGGTGTAATTAGAAAAAGAATGGGCGCAATAATAAAGATAGATTGAAGCAGTACCCCCGTCCACCAACCTCTCCATAGTACCATAGATTGTGAAACGGACATATCGTTGGCGAAGCTCCAGATAAAAGATCCCAGTGAACTGGCGATAGCTGCAACGCAGGAAACCGCAACAAAAAAGGCAATACTTTTGAGACTTCGAAGCGATTTATCTATAGGGACACAGTAGTAGGAGAGCGAATAAATGCCCAGGCCCAGTACAAATGCGAGTCCAAACAAGATTGCCCAATAGAATGGCATTTCTGCTGCAAAAGCGATCACAAAAGTGGCAAGAAAAACAGGGATAAATCCCCACTCGAACCCCAACCAGAATAGAAGGAGTGTGCCGATAATCAGTGGCGGATACAACATAAAATAGTTGTAAATAGCACTTCTGTTTAAATTCCCTGACACCCAGCTGTCGGGAATCATGTATAAAACCGAAATGATACTCGCAGCAATCAATCCAATCCAGATTGTTAGCAGTAGAAGTGTTTTGCCCTCACCTAAGCCATGTTTAGTGAGCAAATGATCTATTGTAAAAGGCGTCCACCCGTTATTGGATAGAGCTTTTCCATTATTATCAGACATAAAGCACCCGAAACGTTTATTTCGGGAAATGTACTATTTTATATTAGAAGGTTCTAATATAAAATCAACTGATCTAAAATGGATATATATAGAATAGATCAGTTATCTCAATAAGATTCGTAGCTTTTTACTGGAACTTAACTCCGCTCCGTCGGACAAAAATTGGTGTTTTTAAAAAGATTAATACCCATCATTATTACCCATTCTCTTTTTTAAAATATAATGAATAAGAGGAGGGACAATAAAAATTGCAATAACGATCTGACCGGTATAGAGATAAATCAAAAGAGCCGCGATTAAACAGGCTATAACTAGTGTCTTATCAAGACTAAAGAGGTAGGTGAGACCTGACAGCATACCGGCGTTTTTCCGGTTTCTGTCAGCGTCATTAACTTTAAAAGAAGGTGTCATAAGGCAATTTTCTCACAAAACCCAACGCTCATATGTCAGATCCAGTAGGTGCTCACAAGGTTTCGACCGACATTCATATTTGGCTTAACACTAGTACAGATGAAATGAGCCACACTTTTTGGTTGAGGGTCATATTAATCTGTTTGAGCTCTTAATATTTCAATCGGTGATTTTTTAAAAATGTGTCTGCTTCCGCTCCATCCAATTCCAATGGCTGCAAAAATGATTAAAACTGAAATGAATAGTAATGCAGTTAAATCGGGCACAAATGCCAAATCAAAATAGAAGTATGCTAATCCCCAGCTTAAAATCAGCGCCAAAATTAAACCGGTTAACGATGCCAATAAACCGAGCAACGCATACTCGATGGTCTGAATTTTTCCAATCTGCTTTTTAACCGCTCCCAACGTTCGCAGTAGTACAGATTCGTGAGTTCGCTGCTTACTGCTGATGGCTATAGAGCTTGCAAGAACAATGAACCCGGTTAAAATGCTAAACAAAGCCATAAACTGAATCGCCATGGCAACTTTGTCTAAAAATTCCTGCACACTTTGCAGTGCCACACTGATATCAATCGCTGAAATATTCGGATATTCCTGAACAATATCTTGCTGAATTGCATAAGCAACATCATCATCTCCGGTTCGCACAATGGTGGCGAAAAACTGAGGAGCTTCTTCAAGTACACCGGATGGAAATAGCACAAAGAAGTTTGGTTCTGCCCGCTGGAAATCAACTTCTCTGATGCTCGCAACCACCGTGGTTATGGGAACACCCTGTACATCAAACCCAAGTGTATCACCAATTACCACGTTTAAATCATCTTCAATTTGAGTGGCGATAGATATGGGTATTACAGAATCTATTCCTTCCGATTCTCCAACCCATTCTCCATCAATAATTTCCTCAGAATCGGACAATTCAGATCGATAAGAAACCCGATATTCTCTTCTCAAGGCCCAACCCCGCACCTCAGCTGTGGTATCATTTCGCACTTCGGAAACGGATCTTCCTTTATAGCTATCCAACTTCATAGAAACGATGGGTACGTTTTGCATGATTTCGCCACCGCCGGATTCTATAATATTGTTCACACCTTCATTTTGATCTACCTGAACATCATACAAAACCAAATTGGGAAGCTCTTCACTCGATTGAAGATTGATGCGTTCCAGCAACATCTCTTGTGAAAGATAGAGGGTTCCAATCAACAACATGCCCATTCCCAACGTAGTTAAAAGCATTGGGGTTTGATTGTTGGGTCTGAACAAATTCGCGGTTCCCTGTCGCCAAACATATGAAAGAGATGGAAAACGTAATTTTTTGATGGCAGACATCAGAAAAATAGCTGTGAACCATAAAAGAGCAACGGATACAAGCACGCCTAAAGCAAAAAACAGAGATGCGACCAGGCTTTCGGTTACAAAAGCAATCAAACTAATTAGAATAAGGCTTGATAAGAGTAACGTAACAGCTTTCAATTTTTTGGACAGATTTTTAATGGGCGAAAAGTCCACATTTCGTAACGTAAGCATGGGCGAAACGGTGCTGATTCCCATTAATGGAAGCAGTGAAAACCCGATACTGATAAAAACTCCAACAAGGAGTCCTAAAGCAATTGCCTGAACAGATATTCCCTGAACAATTTCAAACGGAAGAAAATCGGTGAACAGAGTAGGAAGATACGATTGAAAAAGAACGCCCAATAGTACGCCGACTGCTGATCCTAAAAATCCGACGCCGGCAATTTGTATCGAAAATGTTGCCAATATTTTTTCTTGAGTCATGCCCAGGCAACGAAGTGTGGCAACGGATTTTGCCTTTCGTTTGATGTAGACATACACAGCACTGGCAACTCCCAGTCCACCCAAAAGTAGTGCGATGAAGGCAATCAAGCCTAAGAATTTGCTTAAATTCTCTACAATTTCATCAAAATCTTCTTTCCTCGATTCTATAGTTTCTGTCCGTACACTGTGCTCTCTACCAATAGGACGGAATTCTGCAATCAGTTCATCAACCTTTTCAACGCTTTCTACCTGAAAATATCGTTTATAGCTAACCCGGCTGCCACGCTGTAGGAGTCCGGAATCTTCAAGAATAGATTGCGGCACATACACTCTTGGTCCCACCAGTGAAAACGCCGCTGACTCGCCCGGTACATTTCGAAGTTCACCGGCAATAGGAATTTTAACCGTTCCAACCTGAATGGAATCACCCACAGAAATTCCAAATTGCCGCATCACCGATTGTTCTACCAACGCTTCTCCATCGGTTTGATAGCGTTCTGCAGCGTCTATGGGATTTGTTTCTATCGTGCCATAAATGGGAAAAGGTCCATCAATAGCACGGATTTGAGAAAGCCGTGAATCTCCCGAAGAAAATTGTACCATCGAGTTAAATTCAATAGCGCTCGCTTGACTTCCTCCAATAGAATCGATAAACGCTTCAACCGGATCAGGGTAAACCTGATTGGATCGAAATTCGATATCTGCGCCTAAAAGTTCGCGGGATTGATCATCAACAGTGAGCAGTACATCACTCCGGAAAGACAGGATGGCAACTAATGCCGCAACTCCCGCGATAACCGCTGAGGTGTAGAGCAAAAGACTTTTCCACTGTGGTTTGGCATCTCGATAGGCAAGTCTCCAGGTATAGGGAGAAAAAAATTCACGTATCAGACTCATTAAGCTTCCGCTCCAATGGCTTTTTTAGATACATTATTGGTGAATGTATCGGACGCAATGGTTCCGTTTTTTAGCTGGATAATTCGATCACATTTCTGCGCAAGTTCAGTATCATGAGAAACGATTACCAGTGTTGTTCCCTGCTGTTTGTTCAAATCAAAAAGCAGTTGTTCTATTTGCTCTCCGGTTTCGCCATCCAGATTTCCTGTTGGTTCATCAGCAAAAAGGATATCGGGTTGATGGATAAATGCCCGCGCCAGACCCACTCGCTGTTGTTCACCACCTGAAAGCTGATTTGGATAGTGATCTACACGATCGCCAAGACCTACAGAATCTAATAGTTCAAGAGCTTTCTGTTCAACTTCTTTGTAAGAAGTGCCACGAAGTTCTAAGGGAACCATTACATTTTCGAGAGCCGTAAGTGTGGAAATAAGTTGAAAAGATTGAAACACAAATCCGATTTGCTCGTTACGTATTTTGGATAATTTAGACTCATCGAGGCCTGAAATATTTTTCCCGTTTAAACGTACCGTTCCCGAAGTGGGTTTATCCAGACCGGCACATAATCCCAATAGGGTTGTTTTGCCGCTGCCTGATGGACCAATAATTGCGCATGATATTCCTTTTTCAATGGAAAATTGGATATTATCAAGCACAGTAAGAATTTTATCACCACTGAAAAATGATTTGGTGAGACTGTTAATTTCTAAAATTTGTTTACTCATTTGAACGATTTATTTAATAGAACAGCTTCACTAACAAAACAGTATAGATAAACCATTCCGCACAAAGCATTTAATTCAGATATGAAAATCAAACGTATAATACTTCTAAAGGTTGCGCTAATCACCGTAAGTTTGATGTTGTTTAACAATCTTCAGGCTCAGGAGAATAGTCGAATTCTGTTTTTTGGTGATAGTATTACTGCCGGTTATGGCCTGGACACTGAGCAAGCTTTTCCGGCACTTATACAGCAAAAAATTGATTCACAAGATTTAAAATACAGAGTTATCAATGCAGGTCAAAGTGGAGAAACCTCTGCCGGTGGAGTGCGGCGGGTTGATTGGGTTTTGCAGCAACAGCCCGATATCTTTTTTTTGGAGTTGGGCGGCAATGACGGATTGCGAGGGGTAGATCCCAACAATACAAAAGATAATTTGCAGCAAATTATTGATAAGGTGAACACCAAATATCCGGCTACTAAAATCGTTTTGGCCGGAATGCAGGCCCCTCCAAATTTGGGTGAAACCTACGCTGCGCAATTTCGGGACATTTTTTACGAACTTGCAGATGAAAACGATGTTGTATTTATGCCCTTTGTACTTGAAGATGTGGCCGGAGATCCGGAGTTGAATCAAGCGGACGGAATACATCCCACAGCAGATGGTCACGAAATTATCGCGGAAAATGTATGGGATGTATTAGAGTCTATACTTTAAGTAGATCGTAATAAGACTAAAGTCCCCCTTCAAGATGACCGAGGACTTTGATATTGGTTTGAATGTAAATTCAAGATCATAAACCTTAAAGTCATCCCCCAGTGTAATCGCTATCGCTCTTACACTTCCCTCTTCAAAGGGGGAGACTCACCAATAATATGGATTTAAAAGTTGATACTTCGTGGGCTCTGCCCCGAGGTAGTTCATTCCAGAAGCTCAAATACAATGTTGATACGTTTTTCTACGGGAATGGTTTGTGCAAAATCGGACATGGATGGTGAATCATAACTACTTCGAACCATCTCCGCATTCATCGTTGTTTTAAAACCAACATCCGACGCATAATCGATAGACTTTACCGAACCAAGAGATTTACCGGATGCTTTTGCAAGTATCTCTGCATCATGACGCGCTTTTTCTACTGCTTTTTCGAGTGCTAATTCTTCAGCTTCAGCAATTTTTGTGGATGAAAATGATCCTGAAAAGTTATCAAACTTGTTATTAATGAGAAGACGCTGCATTTCGTTGAGCTGACTCAAATCAGACAATTCCACATCTATTCTTTGGTTCGTAATTGTGTGAATCTCTTCATCGCGCTGCCTGTTAGGCCGAATGGCTATAGGTTGATAGCTGATGTTTTCTTCGTCTATATCCATATCTGTAAGTAACCGTGCCAAATAGGCCTCTCGCTCTTTGTGGATCTGAAAGGCTTTATCGGCTTCTATTTCACTGATACTGATATTAATACTGAAATTTACCAAATCAACCGGTACATAAACCTCTGCTGAAGATGAGATACTAATTTTGGGGCTGTTGTCAGAATGTGATTGCGCAAAAAGTTGAAGAGAAATTAGAGCGAGTATTAGAGTAAAGAGAGTTCGTACTATCATAGTGAATAGATTTTTATTGTGTTCATGTTTTATTAAAGATCTTAACGAGTAACTCTTAAATAGGCTCATTTAGTATATGATGCTTAAGTTCATGAAAAAAATGCTTTGTAAAAATTTATTTGGAAGCGCTTGCATCTCATATAAATCGAGCGTTATTTAAGGCTACACTTTCGGTGTGATAAAACACCAACGTTCACAACAGCTCAATAGAGTTTATTTTTAGAATCCAAATCAGTAAATGATAAAATAATCTACTAATTCAAAGGCATACTATGATTAGAATAAATAAGGGGAAAATGAGTAAGGTGTGTTTGTTCGCATTTCTTATTCTCACTTTTAATTTAAGTTCTTTAGAAGCTCGTCAATCCAATAATGAAAACCAGGTAAATGTTTCGGGCGTTGTTGTTGATGCAGAAACAGGCTCAACTCTCGCCGGTGTTAATGTATCAGTAAGAGGGCGCGTTGCAGGAGTTGCAACCAACAACAGTGGAGAGTTTTCGTTGCGCGTAAATGAGGCTCCACCCATAACACTTGTTATTTCTATCGTAGGATATGTTTCACAAGAAGTGGAAATAACGGAAAACTCCGTTACAGATTTAAGAATTGAAATTGAGGAACAGCGGATTTTAGGATCTGATGTAGTAGTATCTGCTTCAAGGGTTGAAGAAAGTATTTTGGATGCTCCAATTAGTATCGAAAAAATGGATGTAATTTCCATTCAGCAAACCGCAGCACCTTCTTTTTATGATGCAATTTCGAACCTGAAAGGAGTTGATTTCAGTTCTCAAAGTATGACGTTTAAGTCTGTAAACATGCGTGGGTTTTCTTCAAACGGTAACCTCCGGTTTGTTCAGCTCATTGATGGGATTGATAATCAGGCACCGGGGTTAAATTTTCCCGTTGGAAATATTGTAGGTATTTCTGAGCTGGATTTAGAAAGTGCAGAACTTATTCCGGGAGTGGCATCTGCTCTTTATGGACCGAATGCGATTAACGGTATTCTACTGATGAATAGTAAGAGTCCATTTGAATATCAGGGCCTATCAGCCAGTGTAAAAACGGGTGTTAATCACGTTGATGAGACCGATGATGATATGTCTCTCTACCAAGATTATAGCGTACGTTTTGCGGATACTGTAAATGACCGACTCGCCTATAAAGCAAATTTCTCTTATTTGAGAGCGAACGACTTTGTGGCGAGTGATTATCGTGATAAAGGTCCGGCTACTTTTGGTTCCATTGAAAGAGGTGAAACCTCACGAGGTGACAACCGGGTTTATGATGGGTTAAATGTTTATGGTCAGCCTTTATTAACGATAGGAAATATTGCTGATGGAGTCATTGCCGGTGGTGGGGCACAGGGAGCACAAATTGCAGCTATTCGAACATTACTTCCTGATGGCGAAGCCGGCGCGTTTACCCCCAATGGGTTTACGGAAGGTTCATTTATTGATAATACCACTGAAAGTTTAAAACTGGGTGGTGCACTTCACTATCGGTTAACTGACCGATATGAATTATTAGGTCAGGTTAACTGGGGTGCAGGTAGCACAGTTTACACAGCTAACGACCGTTTTATATTAGATGATTTTACCATCTGGACAGGAAAGGTTGAACTGAACAATCCAAACTTTTTTCTCCGGGCATATACAACTCAGGAAAACTCAGGTGACACGTACGCAGCAAACACAGTCGCATCGTTAATAAATGCAGAGACATTTATCCCTGCATATTTTCAAACGTTTGCTAATTCCCGAACACAGGGAGCTACGGTTGAAGAATCGCACGAAAATGCAAGAGTGGCAGGTATTGAGGCACAACCACAACCCGGCTCTGATGAATTCAATCAGCTTTTTAATGAGCTAAGAGATATTCCCATCTCGGAAGGAGGGGCAATGTTCATGGACAGAACCAGTTTATGGCATGGAGAAACGATGTATAACTTCTCAGAAATAATTGATCCGAACACGGTTGAAATTATTGCAGGCGCAAACGTTCGTCGCTATGCACTCGAATCTGAAGGCACTCTTTTTGCATTACAAGATAATGGTGATGAGTTTGCCCTGGACGAATTTGGTTCCTACGTTCAGTTATCGAAATCTTTGCTTGATGATCAACTGGATTTTCAAGGATCTCTTCGGTATGACAAACACGAAAACTTTGAGGGACAGTTCTCTCCACGTTTATCAATGGTCTATAATGTTGCTAATAACAATAATATTAGAGCCTCATTTCAGCGAGGATTTAGAATTCCATCAACTCAGAATCAGCTAATTGATTTGGATGTTGTTGCAAGAAGGTTGGTGGGTAACAATGATGTTCTTCGAGATCGCTATCTACTTGAATCGAACACCGTGTATTTTTCTGATGGTGTTGAGGGCGCGCGCGAAGCTTTATCAACCGGTGCATCTGCTGAAGAAGCGAGATCCATGCTTGTTCCAGTAGAATTTGAACCCTTCAGAACTGAAAAGGTCAGTACGTTTGAAGTTGGTTACAAATCCTTAATTGGAAATCGTTTATTCCTGGATGCCTATTACTACTACAGTCTGTATGATGATTTCATCGCTGAGATTGAATACATCCAGGGAATTCCAGATGGTTTACGGCAAGAACCCGAAAATTTTGATGCTGATAGCGAAAGTGGTCAAGATGAGATCATCAATCAAACAGTTCCCACTCAATACTACGGTACAAATATTAATGCCGATGGTACTGTAAAGTCGCAAGGTTTTGCAATCGGTGCTGATTATAGCCTCAACAGAGGGTATACATTAGGTGGAAATGTTTCCTACAATGAACTGATCTCCCAACAGGATCTTATAGATCAAGGATTCCGAGCCAGTTACAATACTCCGAAATGGAGATATAACCTAAAGCTTTCAAACAGACGGGTAACAGATCAACTTGGGTTTAATCTGGTTTACAGATGGCAGGATGCATATCTCTGGGAATCTACCTTTGGTGAAGGTGTGATACCGGCATTTGGTACTTTTGATGCTCAATTTAGCTATCGATTACCTTCGTATAACTCAATCCTGAAAGTGGGTGGCAGCAACGTGTTCAATAATCGATATGAAACATCAATCGGTAATCCAACCATTGGCGCGGTTTACTATGTATCACTAACATTCGACTCACTCCTTAACTGATAAAAAAGACTACTATGAAATTATTTAAAAATATCTCTTTAGGACTCCTTATTTCTGCTTTTTTACTGGTAGGGTGTGATGATACCTATGATTCACTTGTTTCCAGTGAATCTGAACGAAATCCAATTCCTGATACAGAAGTAGAGGCTTCGCAGGGTAATGCCGATTTTACGAACTATGTTGCGATTGGCAATTCACTGACAGCCGGCTTCATGGATGGGGCTCTATACGATAATTCGCAGCGATTTTCTTTAGCTGCTCAGCTATCGGCACAATTCGAATTTACGGGTGCTCCTGCAACATTCAATCAGCCGGATATTAATTCTACTAATGGATTTAACACCACTGCAAATACAGGCGAAGCTCCAATATTGGGTCGATTTAAACTGGATACCAATATTCCCGGGCCATCACCAACACTAAACGGTGATCCAATCCAACCGTACGAGGGTGATGCTGCATCACTCAATAATTTTGGAGTTCCTGGAATTCAGGTGGGTCAGCTTTTAACACCTGATACAGGAACTCCTGAAACGGCTGCATTTAACCCGTTTTATGCACGATTTGCATCTTCACCGGGTTCTTCAACCATTTTGGGCGATGCCATTTCAACCGAACCAACATTTTTCACCCTTTGGATAGGCAGTAACGATCTTCTTGGATATGCACTTTCCGGTGCAACTAACTCTGCTATTTTAACAAGTCAGGCTGATTTTCAAGAAAGATTTGGAACAGTAGTAAACACATTGATGGAAAATACCCAGGCAAAAGGTGTTGTTGCAAATATTCCAACACTTATTGCAGTACCGTATTTTAGAGCTGTTCCATATAATGCGGTTGAATTAGATAATCCGGCTGAAATAGCGGGTTTAAATCAAGGTTTAAGCAGTGTTAATGATGCATTAGATGCAATTGTTGCATTTTTGGGCCATGATGCAGAAGATGCTGAGAGACGCAAGATCAGTTACGAATCGGGGAATAATCCTATTTTGATTGTTGATCCTAACCTGGAAGATTTAGGCCCTAAATTCGATCAGCTACAAGGGGCAGGTGCAATCAATGCTGACCAAAGAGCAGCACTTCAGCCTTATGTTCAATCTCGTCCTATGGAAGCAGGTATTCCGGGAATTGGTTCGGAATTGGTTCTATTAACGGCAGGTCAGGTATTGGGCACTCCTGCTGATCCAGATAACCCACAGTCTCTTATTGGGGTAGTTGTACCACTTTCACCGGAGTATACGCTGACTGCTGAAAATATAGTTGAATTGGAAACAGCACGAGCTACTTATAATGCAATTATAGACGGGGTTGTACAACAATCAAATGCAAACGAGACCCGTATTGCACTTTTTGATACTAATGGTCCCGAAAGTGCTTTTACTGAGATCTTTGGGCTCGATGGCAGTCAGCCGGGTATTCAAGTTGATGGCACTTTCTTACAGCCGGACTTTAGCCCCAATGGAGTATTCTCATCCGATGGAATTCATCCGAATGCAAGAGGTACCGGAATTTTGGCGAATGAATTTATTAGGGTGATCGAAAGCGAATTTGACGCTGTAATACCCAGAGCAGACGTTCTTGGGCTTCCGGGAGTTTCTGTTTGTGCGGGTGATTGTGTAAGCGAGCAGAGCGGAAGCTAATCCCATTCAACCGGAATTTTGACTATAAAAAAAGCCACTTTTTAGTGGCTTTTTTAGTTTGATAAAGTGAGTAACAAGCCTATCAAATCTATTTTAGATATCGACTTTGTAATCCACGAAATAACGTTTATCAGCTACTGAGTTTATAAAATTAACTGCTTTTTGGTGGTTGGGATTTCGGCTATACATTTGAAAATCAAGCTCTGTCTCAAAGTCACAAATGAGTACTACATCCAATCCGTCTTTTCCCTCATTATTGGTTTGAATTCCAACTTCTACTGACTTAATCTCACTGATTGTTGTGCGCAATCCTTCCAATATTAACTTAAGCTTTTCGGCATTCTTTTCTTTGGTTGCACCGGCAGCTTTTTCTTTTAGTTTCCACATTACAATATGGCGAATCATAATTACTCCTGTTTAAAATGTTGATGGGGTTTATCGATTCTCGGCAAATGCCAAATCGTTTGAATTAACACGATTTGATGCCTGGGCAAGGATGTCAGGTGAGAAATTCCCTACAGCCCATAAAAAGTATTTAGCCTGTTCCGGGTTATTAGATTGTGTCCACTCATAAACCGACAGGTATCCTTCAGCAAGTTGATCTAACTGAGGCTGTGATAAATTATCCGAATCAGACAATTCCGGCACTTCTATATTTATGCCACTTGTCAAAACGTTTGGGTTGCTAATATCATTGTTATTTGCTGAAAAAATAAGTGGCCAGAGGTAAGGATCACCGTAAACATCTTCTGCAATAGACCACAATGATTCTCCGGGCGCTACCTGATAGTCCATAAATTCAACACTTTCCTCTCCTGATGAAGCAGAAGCCGTTTCAGTTATAGATTCTGCAGGTTCAAGTGTGCCAATTTGAGCAGTTAAATCGGTTTGTGAAATAGTATTTTCAGATGAAGTATCTGATGCCGTTTGGGTAGTAGTATCAGGCCGCATCATAAAAAAGATAATTGCAAGAATAGCAATCATCACGATAAAAGAGGCCGCGGCATAAGACCATTTGAAATCGCCGGAATCCTGTACGCTCTCAATGAGTTCTACATCATCTTTTTGAGCCCGAACGGTCTCAAATGGATTCGATTTGGTGATATTTTTCTTTTGAGTGGGCTTCGGTGCCGGTTTACTTTTCTGAGCCGGCTTACTGCGTTCAACTATAAGATTATTGTCTTCTTGTGATGATTTCGGGGTACCGGTATTTACTACAGGCGGTTTGCTGGAATCTTCTTTAACGTCTGAATTCTCCTCTTCAAGAATTCGAGATTTCATATTTGCATACGGCCTGTTCACATTTTCCCGAAGAGCTTTGTAAGGCTTAAAAACCACTTTGTTTTGTCCCGGAATCGTAATTTTTTCACCTGTTTGTGGATTTCGTCCGGCACGTTCGTTCATCCATCTCAGCTCAAATTTTCCAAACTCTGAAATGCTTACAGATCCGCTATCCTGTAAACCAGATTCTATAATTTGAACAAGCTCATGAAGGAAACTGTTAGTTGAATTTTGACTCTGCTCAGATTGACTTGAAATGTGTTCAATTAGTTGCTTAAACGTGATTTTTTCACTCATCTTCCGACCTCACAAACTTAAGTTTATCTTTTAAATTTGTAGATGGCGAAAATTCGACGACTCGTTTGGGAGGAACCATCATATATTTTTTATGATGTGGGCTGTACACCTTTTTTATATCATTCACTTTAACCGTCAAGGTACCCAAATTAGGTATCGAAACACCTTTTCCGCTGCTTAATTCATCAGACAGAATAGACGTAGTTTCCTCTAACAGACTCTTAGTCTTATTCTTAGGCAAATCAACTGCGTCTGCCAATTGATCAATTAACTCGCTGTATTTCATAGGTTTGGTGTTTAGGTATAGCTAAATAAACGAAAAAAATGCCGAAAAAACCTAATAATGATATGTATAAAGCAGTTAATAAACTGTGAGGATAAAATAAGCGTAAACTGTTGCTTGTTTCTTTACTAACGAACGATTTCGTACTGATAAATCTTTATATAGCATGTAGTTAAGAATAATTTAAAGCCAAGGTCATGTCTAAACCATTAAATGTTACTCAAAAGTTGATTGAATCCCATCTGGTAGAAGGTGAATTAAAACCCGGAGAAGAAATAGGAATTAAAATCGATCAAACCTTAACACAGGATGCTACGGGTACATTGGTGATGCTCGAACTTGAGGCGATGAAATTAGACAAGGCAAAAACAGAGGTTTCTTGTCAATATGTAGATCATAACTTGCTGCAGACCGATTTTAAAAATCCGGATGATCATCTGTTCTTGAAATCAGCCGCAGCACAATTTGGCATATGGTACAGTAAACCCGGAAATGGAGTAAGCCATCCTGTTCACACAGAGCATTTTGCTAAGCCCGGAAAAACCTTAGCAGGATCGGATAGCCACACTCCGGCCTCAGGTTGTATGGGAATGTTTGCGCTTGGAGCAGGTGGGTTAGATGTGGCATTCGCCATTGCCGGTGAACCTATGTTCTTAAAAATGCCAAAAGTATTAGGCGTAAAACTTACAGGAAAACTACCTGATTGGGTAAGTGCCAAGGATGTGGTTCTGGAAATGCTTCGCAGATATGATGTGAAAGGTGCTCGCGGATTTGTGATTGAATATTATGGTCTCGGGTTGAAAGAATTATCAACGATGGACCGGCACGTCATTGCCAATATGGGCACAGAAATGGGCGCGACTACTACTGTTTTTCCGGCTGATGATGAGGTAAAACGATTTTTGATTGAACAAGACCGGGAAAGTGACTTTACAGAATTAGTAGCTGATGAAGGAGCGACATACGATCAGCATGAAGAGATTGTGTTGGATGATCTTGTGCCCATGATCGCGTTGCCAAGTAGTCCGGGTAACGCTGTTCCGGTATCTGATGTTGCCGGCAAAGAAATTTATCAATCCTATATCGGTTCATCGGCAAACCCAAGTTTTCGGGATTTTTGGATGACTGCAGAAATTGTTAAAAATCGACGGGTTAGCAATGAAGTTAGTTTTGATGTGAATCCAACATCGAGACAAATCATCGAGAATATGGTAAAATCAGGAGTGATGCTGCACTTGGTACAATCGGGTGCAAGAATTCATCAAGCTGGGTGTAACGGATGCATTGGAATGGGACAGGCACCCGCATCAGGCAGAAATAGTTTGAGAACAGTGCCCAGAAACTTCCCCGATCGATCCGGTACAAAAGAAGATTCTGTGTTTCTTTGCAGTCCTGAAACCGCTGCAGCTTCTGCTTTAACAGGCAAAATTACTGATCCACGGGATCTTGAAAAACTCTATGATATGACGTATCCGAAATACAAGGAGCCGGATGAAGTAATTATTAACAGAGATATGCTGATTCCACCTTCATCAAACGGAAAGAAAAAGGACTTAGTAAAAGGACCCAATATTTCTACTCTTCCTGATTTTGAAGAGTTGATGGATTTTGAAGTGCCGGTGCTTTTAAAGATGGGTGATAATGTTTCTACCGACGAAATTTTACGAGCCGGCGCAGATGTTCTGCCATTTCGCAGCAATATTCCCGAAATCAGTAAGTTTTCGTTTAGTGTGATTGACGAGACGTTTTATGACAGGGCGATGGAAACGAAAGAGAAGGATGGCGGTCATGTTGTGATTGCGGGTGAAAATTATGCTCAGGGTTCAAGTCGAGAACATGCCGCAATTGCACCCCGATATTTAGGGCAGAAAGCAGTACTGGCGAAGAGCTATGCGCGAATCGGTTGGCAAAACTTGATCAATTTTGGGATTGCTCCTTTGGAATATGAAAACCCGGATGATCACGCAAAAATTGATCAGGGTGATATTATAAAGGTCGAAAATATTCGTGAACAGGTGAAAAATCACTCCGGAATCATTGTAAAAAATATTACGAAAGGTTTTGAAATAAAGGCTAAACATACGTTAAGTGATCGTCAGCTTGCTGCGTTACTTGATGGAGGAATCATCAACAACTTTAGAAAGCGAAAACAAATGGTATGAGTTGGGGGTTAAGTCCACTAAACGATGAAGCCATGAATTATGAAATTGCATTTGGAAGCCGTAATTTTATCTTCTTGTAAATAAAGTCATTTTTAACTGTAAAGAAGTACATGAGTAAAGAAAAAAGCGTATTGGATGATCTGGAAGTAAATCACTCCGAAGCAGAAGAAATCGGCGAAGATCATATACCCACATCTATCAATACACCGCTCAGGGATGATGCTTTTAAGCTCTCTGATGACGAAAAAATTGAACAGATTGAGGAACATTTTCATCATATTATGCACACATTGGGCTTGGATATGACCGATGAAAGCTTGAAGGGAACCCCTTATCGTGTAGCAAAAATGTATGTGAAGGAAATTTTTGAAGGGTTAAATCCTGCCAACAAACCTGTTGCCCGAAAATTCGGCAATAAGTATGAATATGGTGATTTGGTTGTGGTAAAAAATATTAACGTAACTTCTTTCTGTGAACATCATTTTCTTCCTTTTATAGGGAAAGCTCATATCGGATATATTAGCAGCGGAGATGTGATCGGCTTATCAAAAATAAATCGTATTGTGGATTATTATTCACGTCGTCCTCAAGTTCAGGAGCGTTTAACTTTACAAATTGCAGAAGAGTTAAAACACGCACTTGAATCAGATGATGTGGCCGTATTTATCGAGTCGAAGCATTTATGTGTTTCTACCCGGGGTATTCAGGATCGAGCAAGCAGTACTGTTACCACTGATTACCGTGGAAAATTTAAAGAGGAAATTACACAGCAACGTTTCATTGATTACATCAATGCCGAAACGGAGATGTAACTCACCGTCAATTGATTATAACTATGTCCGAAAAGGATCAATATCCTATTCAACTCTACAATTCGCTATCCCGGAAAAAAGAACTTTTTGAACCCCTAAATCCTCCTTTTGTTGGATTTTATGTGTGTGGACCTACGGTTTATGGCGATCCACATTTGGGTCACGCGCGCGCGGGAATCACCTTTGATGTGATGTACCGATACATGCTGCACAAAGGTTATAAAGTGCGTTACGTACGGAATATAACCGATGTGGGGCATCTCGAAAACGAGGAAGAAGATTCAGGCGAAGATAAAATTGCCAAGAAAGCGAGGTTAAACCAGCTTGAACCTATGGAAGTGGTTCAGCATTATACCATTCAGTATCACAAAGGTTTGGACGCATTGAATTGTAAACGACCCAGTATTGAGCCAACGGCATCCGGTCATATAATTGAGCAGATTAAATTGGTTGAAAAAATTCTGGAAAATGGCTTAGCCTATGAAATAAACGGCAATGTTTATTTTGATTTGGAAGCGTATCGTAAGAATAATACGTACGGTGAGCTATCGGGTAAAGTTCTTGAAGATTTACAATCCGGCAGTCGTGATACAGAAGGGATGGACGAGAAAAAAAGTCTACACGATTTTGCGCTTTGGAAAAAAGCTTCACCTGAACATATCATGAGATGGGACTCTCCCTGGGGAGAAGGATTTCCGGGTTGGCACATCGAGTGTACCACTATGAGCACAAAGTATTTAGGTGATAGATTTGATATCCATGGAGGCGGACTGGACCTCCAGTTTCCACATCACGAAGCAGAAATTGCACAGTGCAGAGGAGCACATGGGACCGATCCTGCCAAGTATTGGGTCCATAATAATATGGTGACCATCGAAGGCGCTAAAATGAGCAAATCCGCCGGAAATTTTATTACGCTTGATCAGTTATTTGCCGGTGATCATGACTTTTTGGAGAGATCGTTTAGCCCAATGGTCGTTCGATTTCTGATGCTTCAGTCTCACTATCGCAGTAAGATTGATTTTTCGAATGAAGCTCTTGAAGCCGCTGAAAAAGGATACAACCGCTTGATGACGGCATTTGATCTTTTAGAGAAAATGGATCTGTCAGGGAATACATCACCCGGAAAGCTTAATAAGGAAATTGCTGATCTTTGCGATCGTTGTTACGAAAGGATGAGTGACGATTTTAATACAGCGCAAGTTTTAGCAACGTTGTTTGAGATTGTGAACAAAATCAACGCGTTGCATAATGGTCAGATTGATAAGGATGCGATTTCATCCAATCAGTTTGATAAGATGAAGAACATATTTAATGTATTTGTAAATGACATTTTAGGGTTGAAATCTGAAAGTAGTGCGGATAGTGGTAAAACAGACGAGTTGGTTGAACTACTGATAAAAATGCGCGCTGAAGCTCGATCAAATAAAGATTTTGAGACATCCGATAGAATTCGTGATGATTTGCAAAAAATGGGTATCACCCTTAAAGATGACAAAAGCGGAAAAACCACATTCGAAGTCGATCATTCATAGCTTGCAAAAGGCGTTGCAGTGGATTTTGATAAAGGTTGTGCGAATTTATCAGCTGACAATTTCTCCATGGTTGGGATCGAATTGCCTGCATTCACCCACTTGTTCTACATATATGATTGAAGCTATACAGGAATGGGGAGCGTTAAAAGGAGTTTGGATGGGATTAAAGCGGATTTCGAAATGTCATCCGTGGGGAACATCGGGTTACGATCCTGTACCCAAACGGGATCAAACAAAAAATGAGAAATTGGATGAGTGAGCAAATATTTTCAAAACGCATCAACAAAAAACAGATTGAACTGGGAACAGAACTGGCACCCAAGTTTAATGAGGATGGACTGATTCCATGCATCACGGTTGACGCAGAATCGAAAGAAGTGCTGATGTTTGCCTGGATGAATGAAGAAGCGTTGTTGATGACAATCGAAACCCGAAAAGCAACGTATTTTTCCCGTAGCAGAGATAAAATTTGGGTAAAGGGAGAATCATCGGGATTGATACAAAATGTTCGAGAGATTCTTGTTGATTGCGATCAGGATGTTATTCAGATAAAAGTGGATGTTGAGGGAGAGGGAACCTGCCATCAAGGATACCGTTCGTGTTTTTACAGAGCCGTGGAAAATAAAAAATCATTAAAATTTGTGATTGATGAACGCTCTTTTGATCCTGAAGAGAAATATGGTTCATGAAAATTTGCTCTACTATTTTATGATTGAAACTCCATTAATTTTTTGAGATAAGTTTTCGAAAGATTTTATGATTTTAAATCAAGCAGAGGTGATTTAGATTTAACCGCTTAATCCGGTATTTTTAAACCTTAGTAATTTTAACCATTCACAGTAAATAGTTTACGTTTTGATTTCGACCATAAAAAAAATATATCCCAATGCAGAAAAAGGAGATGTGATGACATCTCAATGCATGGAAAAGCTCAATAATGACCATCAGTTCGATAGCAGTAAAACCATTTTAGGAACATCCGTTTGTAGTGATGAAATTGTTCGCTCGGCTACTAATTTTCGAACGCACATTGGAAATCAGAATCCATTTACACTTGGCGGGCTTGCCGGGTTTCCATTTACAGGATTGACCGGTTTTAAAGCCTTTGCGGGTCATATTCCTGACGATGGATTTGCTATTATTGAGTATGGTCCACATATCGGCATTTCAGATACGGGTCAAACGGGAATGGTTGTTCGCGATGGACAGGCTCTTGAAACGACTTGTTGTGGTGCTTTAATGGCAACGTTAGACGCATTTAAATCCGAGAAAAAATCAGAATTGGATCAGGAGCTGGATTATCAACAATGGAAAATTGCAGAGGAGCTTGAAGAAAGCCGATCAGCGATCGTTAATGAAGATGAGCCTTTGATTGTTGCAACGGATCACATGTTTTCACAAATAGATAACCGGGTAAAAACGTTACTCGAACAAACATCTTCACATTTTAAAAATAAGAAAGTCGCCTTGATCGGGGGAATCATCATCAATACAGATTTTGGTCACTCAGATTGGTTCGACCTAAGAGAATTCGAAGTACAATCATTTTAATAATATAGATACCTATTTTTATGTCAGATAATAAAAGAAGATTTAATCCGAAGCCGCTTTTGAAGTCAGATGATGATAAGCGCGATGATGATTCCGGTGATTCGCGATCATCAAAGTCGAAGGGTAGAGGAGGATCATCAAGCCGGGTAAAAAAATCAGGAGGCCGTGATCAACGAAAAAGTAGTGGAGAAAAAAGAAGCAGCGGAAGAACGGAGCGTAGTAGTTCTTCAAGATCTGAAAGAGGTGGTGGTAGATCAGAACGATCTACTTCCCGAACGGAACGTAGCGGGGCTAAAACCACGCGACCAAAACCGTCACGATCTGCTGAGCCTTTTGCTAAGAGAGATGATCGTCCATCCTCAAAAAAGGGAAAAAGAAAATCATTTCGATCTAAGGGATCATTGACGAATCCGAAAACGGCAAGTCAGGAACCGCATGTAAAAGAGGAAATGCGGATTAATAAATTTATTGCTCACGCAGGACTCTGCTCTCGCCGCGAAGCTGATAACTATATCAGTGCCGGAAGAGTAAAGGTAAATGGCAAAGTTGTGACGGAGCTGGGATCGAAAGTTAAGAAAGCTGATAAAGTGGCTGTAGATGATCAGGAGCTATCATTGGAGCCTTTTGTGTACATTTTGTTAAATAAAAAATCAGGAACCATCACCACTACGGATGATGAAAAAGACCGCAGCACGGTAATGGATACGATTGAAACGGCTACCGGATATCGTGTATATCCTGCAGGTCGTTTAGATAGAAGTACCCAAGGGCTTTTGATCTTGACCAACGACGGAGATTTGGCTCATCGATTGATGCACCCAAGTTTTCAAGTAAAAAAAACGTATTTGGTAACTCCTAACCGCATTCTAACGGATGAAGAAGTAGAAAATTTACGGGAAGGCGTGGATTTGGAAGATGGATTCATCAAACCACATTCAGTAAAACGCGACCCATTGCACGAAGATAAAATCATCATTTCGGTATTTGAGGGCAGAAATCACCTGATTCGCCGAATGGTTGATCATATTGGTGCCGATGTTGTAAGGCTTAAACGGATTAAATATGCCGGACTGAGTGAAAAAGATCTCACAATTGGTAGATGGAGATATTTGCAACAGAATGAGATCAATAATTTAAGACGTCTCGTAAAACTTGATACGCTCGATTTCAATAAAGAGGATTCATGAGTTATAGCAGCATTGCTAAACATTCGGGGTCCGTTCAATCCCGGGAAGATCTTCCCATTTATTACGATCTCTACATACCGGTTACAAGCCACGGAACCGTGTTATCGGTGATACTTTTTGTTCATGGTTTTAAAGGCTTCAAAGATTGGGGCGCTTTTCCCGATGCTTGCGAGGAGTTGGCACGAGCCGGTTTTGCTGTGCTTGCATTTAATCACTCCAAGAATGGAGTTGGCGAAAATATGATGGATTTTGATCAGCCCGAATTGTTTGCCAAGCAGACACTTTCCGGTGATTTGGATGATATCGGTTCTTTGATTGAAGCCCTGAAAAACAAAGAGATCAAAAACGATAAGGTGATTTTAGATACAGACCAGATGGGAATTGTGGGACATTCTCGTGGTGGACATACTGCCGTATCCGCTGCCGCTGAGTATCCTGAGATTCAATGTTTGGTTACTTGGTCGGCTGTTGCTGATTATAATGCTAGATGGAGCAAAGAAATGATTGCCGACTGGAACAAAAAAGGATTTACGGAGATTAAGAACTCACGAACCGGTCAGGTTATGAAGCTCGATATTGATGTGTATACCGACGCACAAGAAAATGCCACTCGTTTGATGGCAATTAATCGCGTAAAGGAATTACATATCGCATCGATGTTTGTTGCCGGTAAAAAAGATGTAGCAGTGCCCCACAGTGAGACTGAAAAACTGTATCGAAATTGTCCATCAGACCATAAAGAAATTCGTTTGATTGATAATGCCGGTCATACGTTTGAAGTTTCTCATCCGTTTGAAGAAGAAGATTTCCCGACTGAATTTTCTGAAGCGTTGGATTTTACGGAGGGATGGTTCCTGGAATATTTAAAATAAACGTATCTCTACATGCAGCAGAAATTTCTCTTTGGAACGCTCTTACTCTTTTTTTGCTGTTTAATACCTTCTTTAACGTATAGTCAATCCGTGGTGTTGATTGACGATGAAGCTTTTAAGGAAGATGCAGTGTCTGCAATTGATTCACTCTACAATAGAAATGCAGAAGCATCGTACGAAATTTTAGAGCCGTGGATGGATCAATATCCCGATCATCCCATTTGGACAATGTGGTCGGCTATGGAATTGTGGTGGGATGTGCTGGAGGATCTGAATGACCATTCCTATGATGATCAACTAATGGAAGCGATGCAACGGAGTGACTATCAAGCCGGGAGATTGTTGAGCAAGGAGCCGGGTCACCCTGATGGGTTGATGATTAGGGCTTTGGCCAATGGATATATTGCCCGGCATTTATCGAACCGTGAGGAGTGGGTTCAGGCAATGCGGGTTGGGCGAAAATCGTATGTCGCTTACGAACGCATTATGGAGGTCCGGCCGGATTTAAAAGATAATGAGTTTGTTGAGGGAATGAAGCTGTACTATTCTGCATATGTACCGGATAAATATCCGGCAGTTCGTGCTATTTCCTGGTTTTTACCAGATGGTGATCGGCAAAAGGGATTGGAATTGATTGGAAATGCATCCGTAGAGGGTGTTTTTTCAAGACCAGAAGCGACTTACTTTATGGGAAACATTCTGCTCAATTATGAAGAGAATTCTGATAAAGCACTCAGCTATTTTGAGTTGTTGGTAGAACAATATCCAAATAACAGCTACTACAGAAGGCTGATCGTTCGCACACTGTTTAATCAAGAAAGAATGGATGCAGTAAGATTGGAGACAAATGATGCAATTGAACACTGGTCAGAGGGTTCCTTACATGGAGAAGAGATTCTTAAAGAGGAGCTTTACTATTGGAGTGGACGCGCGCATTTTAGAGCGGGAAGAGTAGATGAAGCATCTGATGATTTTGAAAAAAGTATTGCTTACGGAAATAATTTACCAAACAGAGAGAGACGAATTTTTTATTCGTTATCTAATTATTATGCCGGTTTGGCTGCAGAAAGATCAAACGACAAGGAGGCGGCAAGGTCTTATTATAACGTAGCTTTAAAACAAGAAGCAGACGGTGATTACAAAAAACGAGCGCGCGAACGGTTGAAAAATCTTTAAGATTTAATCTTAAAATTAAATCGAGTCTCACTTGTTACAGTTCCGGCAATTGGGGTATACGTTTTTTCGATAAAAGTCACCACTCCATCATCCCTGATTTTTAGAAGTGTTGAGCATCGGGTTCCATAATCCTTTGATTTGATAAAGATAGGGGAGACCCTTTTTTCCATTTCTTTGGATAAACCGGTTTTTGGAAGCTGATTTTCAGGATAGGGTTCAGAGTTTTTTAACATCTTAAAAATCCGGTTCTGATCAATATTCTCACCATTAACGACCTCTTCGAATACAGATTTAGCTGTCTCCACTTTTGGCCAGGGTGTATTTAAAACGGCATTGCTTATCCCGTGAATTCCCGGTTTAATTTCGGTGATATCATCCGTTTCATTCGAGTAGTGATACAATTGATCCGGTGATCCGGTTAAGAGGTTAAATCCGTTAAAGGCATTAGCAGATTGTTTTAAACCTTCTAAATAACCAAGAGGATCTTGATTATCTGCTAAAAAATCCTTCACGATATTTCCACGGCTTGGAGCTGATTTTTTTATGTTGTTTAAATCCCGATAGTTCGTAAGTGCAGCGAACTTTCCCTGTTTTGTTACGCCGAGCCAGGTGCCGCCAAGTTTTTCATCTTTTCCGGCAAGTAGGTGGGGATGTTGTTTCCAAAATCGCGCGGGGCTTGATGGACGATCATAAAGTTCATCACGATTTGCGGCTAAAATAAAAGGATATTTGTTGTGTTGTTTAAAACTAAAGACGATAAGACACATGGCAAGGATTTATTTATTGGCGATTAACGAAAAATGATGAAATAATTGAAACTTATTCATTTATATTTCGCTGTAAACTGAATAATATAATTCGTTGGTAATTCTCTTTTATTTTATAATTATATAAGATAATTGTACTGAAAAACATTCAGAAAAAATAAACAATGCTCGGAAGCGATACTGCAAAAAGGGATATAATATTGGTAGCGCTTGGTCTTTTGACTGCGCTATTTAGTTATTGGATTTTTTCCGAGATACATCCACTTACGGTTGCTGATAACAGTTTGGAACAAGTGCAGTTAGAACAGCGATCATCTTCTATTCTCACAAATTTAGGTTATCAGCCTACTGGGAATTCTATTACTGATTTTAGAGTCCAATCTGTAATGCTCGATTCTCTTCAAAAAAGGGGGCACCTTCGGGAGATTTACACAGATTCAGTTAGAGCAACGTATCCGGTTTTTAACTGGGTAGCTCAACGGGAAATTTCTATCGAAGATTACATTGGACGACTTTCCGGTATCACAGAAACAACCGACCAGCTAAATGTTACCCTTTCGGAAAAGGGAGAGTTTATAGGGTTAGAAAATCCTTCCAATGTTTTTCCCTCGCGATTAGTTGAATCTGGTCTTCTTGAGAGGGTTATTCCATCCATTCAACCTCATTTAAGCGATATTAGAGCTGATACCGCTATTTTAAAACGGATTAAGTTTCAATTTGATCCTGAGCCGAATACTGATGTTCAGAATAATTTTGATCCAGAGGGAGGTAATTACCTTGGAAGAAATATCGCGCTTCAATTCGGTGGGCATCATCTTGCATCATCAGGATGGAAAGCAGATCAGTTTGAGATTGCTGATGTGAATCTGATTTCTATAAACAGAGTAGATATCGCACAAATTATCTATGAAACAGAAGTACCTGAAATTGACAGGTCTATAAATGTTATAGTGGAGGTGCTTCCAACGGGTTCACTGTTTTCCATGAAATACGAAGATCCCGATGTTCGTTCCGCTGAAGAAGCTTTTGCTGATATTCAACAAGGAGTTCAAGGGGTTGCTTATGTGGTTTTTATCGTATGGGTGATGTTTTTGCTTTTTATCCGCATACGTCTTCGATTGATTGATACAAAATTAGCTGTGTTATTTGCTGTTTTGGCAGGTTTTGCATTTCCTGCTATGATTTTACTGGAGTGGACTCATGGTGTTTTCTATTCATTTGAACCTTTACAAAGCAGAGACTTTTTTATTCAGCTTTTTCAAACCGGAATTGCAGCCGCATTTATTTCGCTCATTTACTTTGCAGTTACCGCAGTAGGAGATTCCATTACCCGCGAGCACTGGCCTTCTAAACTTCGAACTTTTGATCTCATTCGGGTAGGCCATTTGTATAATCGTCCGGTTGGGTTGGTGCTTATCAGGGCAGTTGCGTACTCCTGCATATTAACAGCAATTTATGCTCTATCCATTTATTTACTGCCCGAAAGTTATGTGGCGGTGAGTGAAACGTTCCGTTCAAATAGTTCTTTTCTTCCATTTATTGAAGCTCTGATAACCGCTTTTTTAATCTTTTTTATTGTTACTCAGGGTATTTTGCTCACGTTAGTAGGAAAGCTTAGTTCTCATACAAAAAGTGGTCTGCTCATTGGTATTTTTACAGCTGTTGCATTTGTCCTGTTCGGTCCTTTACCCATTAGAACAGGCTCTTTTTCCACAGAATTGATTGCTGTTGGGGCAGTGGGTTTTTCTGTTGGCTGGATCTATGTAAAAGAAGATTATCTAACGGCTTTTATTGCGATGACATTTTTAGGATTACAACTACTCTCTGTAAAAGGATGGGTGATGCCCAATTCTCCTGACGCGTCGATTTTTTACATTACAATTATTTTAATCTTTTCTGCACTGGTCTTTGCTGTACAGGCTATCCGAAAAGGGAAGTCTATTCGTGAACTGCCAAAGTTTGTACCTGATTATATTACCGATCTGGCCAAAGATGAACGGGTTAAGCAAGAACTTCAAATTGCGCGGAAAGTACAACAGTCGTTCCTGCCGGATCAAACTCCTGATATTGAAGGGCTTGATATTGCAGCCGTTTGTAATCCGGCATACGAAACCGGTGGCGATTACTACGATTTTATTGAGCTAAATGATGGACGTCTTGCAGTGACCATTGGTGATGTAAGTGGGAAAGGAATTGAAGCTGCATTTTACATGACATTCACAAAAGGAGTACTTCATGCACTTTGCACAGATTACACTTCAACGATTGAAATTTTATCGAAATTTAATTCACTGTTTAGAAAAAATGCCCGGAAAGGAACATTCATCTCCTTAATTTTTGGGCTGATTGATATTGAAAATAAAGAGTTCCGCTTTTCGCGGGCAGGACATAATCCATTGCTGTATTTCAATTCAAAGGAAAATACACTCAATGAATATCGGCCGGATGGAATTGGACTTGGAATGGCCTCGGAAGATGTATTCCGAAAGAATATTTGTGAATCAACCATCAAATTTCAATCGGATGATATTTTAGTTTTATTTACAGACGGAGTAGTAGAGGCTACCAATCGATTAAATAAATATTATGGTGATGATCGCTTGCACAAACTCATCAAGCAGAACAAAAACCTCCCCGCAGAAAAAATCTTGCAAAAATTGACAGACGATTTAGTGAAATTTGGTGATGGTGCAGACCAGCATGATGATATGACCGTTTTGGTTATAAAAATGAAATAACTTTTTCGGCCCAATCTTCTTACATTTAGCCATGAAATTAAAACTATTACTCACCGTATCGACTTTTCTACTATTTGCCGGTTCTCTTTTTGCCCAGGTTGATGATGTTGATGTTTATGAATTGGATGAAGCCTTAGAGCTTGCCCAATCAAACAATAAAAAAATATTGATTAATGTGTACGCGGAATGGTGCCCGTACTGCGAAAAAATGCACAAAAATACCTACACGGATGAGGCTGTAATTGCGGCCATTGATGATAATTTTTATCTGGTAATGATCAACATTGAGTCGGAGAATTCGGTGGATTATTTGGGTAATGAAATGTCTGAAATAGAATTTGCACAGTCGCTAAACAGTGACAGTTTGCCAACATCATTTTTTATGAATAGTGAAGGAGAAATACTGGGAAAACAACCTGGATTGGTTCCTGCTGAAACCTTTTATAAACTTCTTAATTTTGTTGGAACAGATGCCTATCTTTCAACTTCATTCCAAGAATTTAGTCAATCTCGTTAATTAAACGCTGAACATTTTCCCTGATTTAATGAGTAGGAGTCAATCTGTTGAAGACTATTTAAAAGCGATCTATAAGCTTGAAACAGCTACCAAGGGAAAGGGTGTAAGCACCTCAAAACTTGCCGATGAGATGCAGGTTGCAAATGCTTCTGTAACAAATATGGTGAAGCGACTTTCAAATCTGGGGCTGGTTTCGTACGAATCGTACTATGGTGTAAATCTCACCGAACCGGGTAAAAAAATAGCTCTTGAAATCATCCGTCACCACCGTTTACTTGAACTATATCTTGCCGAAATGCTTGGATATTCCTGGGATCAAGTGCATGATGAAGCCGAAAAACTGGAGCACCACATATCCGAACAGTTTGAGGATAAAATCTCCGAGCTTCTTAATAATCCAAAGTTTGATCCTCATGGAGATCCAATTCCTACAAAAGAAGGAGAGATGCCCGAACTGGTTTTGTATCCACTTTCCGAGGTAACCCACAACACTCCCTACATCATAAAAAGAGTGAAAAACCAGGATCCCGAACTACTTAGGTATCTCGAGAAAAACGGGCTTCTTCCCGGCGTGAAAATATCAATTATAGATAGGGAACCTTTTGATGGCCCCATTGAAGTGAAAATTGAAAATCGATCTGCAACGATCGGCCACAACGTAGCAAAAGATATTTACGTTTTTTCTCCCAATTAGTAATTTCCTACTCAATGCGTTTACCGGTTAGGTTTAAATGATATTGAGCATGATTTTAGCAAATATTAGCCTACTTCTGCACCTCCACCGAGGAGGAAACAATAGGTCTCCCCTCTTGAGAGGGGATTAAGGGGTGTGTTATTTGCCAAATCTGAAAAGTATTACTCATTTTTCTTTTTAACCGGTAACGCATTATGCTGTATGATCTAAAGGGTTTGGATAGATAAAACGGTAATTCAGTTCTTTCTTTATTTTTTTATTTGATATGATCCGCTCACCATTCGATGATTGTCCCTCAATAAACTCAGGAGGTTCCAATTCGAAATGTTTGGCCGCTGATCTGTAGAAAGTTCTTCGTGGTGGGTGCCCGTCCGAAACCGCATTATATATTTCATCTTTTTTATCCTGCTCAATAATGGACGTTATAATTTTGACGCAATCATCCTGGTGAATAAGATTTACAGGTTTTGTGGCTTCTTTTAAATTTTTCTTCCCAGCAAGATATCGAACGGGATGCCTGTTATAGCCGTATAAACCACCAAACCGCACTACTGTGGCATGAAAGGATGCATTTTCCATTAAAATGTATTCAGCCCGTAGAATAGCTTCTCCCGAATCTCTGCTTGTCTCACCAAATAGCGCATCCTGTTCTTCAATCAAACCATTTTCATTACTGTAAACAGACGTAGAGCTTGCAAAAACAACCCATTTAATGGATGATTCTTCAACTTTTGTTTTTATCTGTTTGATGAGGTTCGGATAATGATCCATTACATCATTATTCTTTCTTGAGGGAGGAATATTTAAGAAGAGAACATCTGAATCCCAAAAAGAGTCTAACTCATTGTTGTCCAGATCATCAGGTAAAATAATTTGATAGGATTCAATTTCCGCCTGACTTAAAATAGATAACTTACTCTTGGTTGTAGAAGATCCTTTTACAGTATGATTTAACCGCAAAAGTTGTTGAGCAAGTGGAAAACCAAGCCATCCACATCCTAATACACTTATTTTCATAAACTTCGATGATTTTTAAATGGAGTAAAAGGTAATAACTCAGTTTGGATAATAAAAAGTACTTGTAAAAAGACTGGAAATAGAAAAGACCTTTAACTTATAAGTATAAATCCTCTTATTGGTTGGGTGAAAAATCATTGTATCTTTAAAGAGGGCTTTGCAAAATCGGTCTTTTGCCCAATGTCTGCGTTATCAGTCGGTTGAAATCCTCGAATATGAGGATATGCTGTGGTTCCAACCTTCTTCTGGCCTTGACCTTGAACAAAATCCCTGTTTTTCAAAGCCCTCTTAAACTTAATTATTGAGATTTTATGTTTTTTATTTAGAATGGCGACTCAGTTCTTTCAATTGATCTCAAGCATCTCTTAAAAATATGAATAGCAAAGGAATAGCAATTATTGGGGCAGGGATAACAGGACTCACCGCTGCATTTCGCCTAAAAAAGACTGGTAAAGCTGTTGATTTGTTTGAACGAAAGGGAGAGCCCGGTGGCGCAATTAAATCGCACCAACAAGAAGATTGGTTATATGAATTTGGACCCAACACACTTTTGCTGAAAGACAAAGCAGTACAGGATTTTTTATGGGAGCTTGGCTTAAAAGATAAAATTGTAACGGCCAACCCCGAAGCGTCAAAACGATTTATTGTTAAAAATGGCGCTTTAGTTCCAGTTCCAATGTCGATTTTAGAGTTTATCAAAACGCCATTATTTTCATCGAAAGCGAAATGGAGACTATTATTAGAACCGTTCGCCGGTGAATCGAATGATAATCAACCTTCGCTTAGTGAGTTTGTAAACAGGCGATTTGGAAGGGAAATTCTTGATTATGCAGTAAATCCATTTGTGGCAGGTGTGTATGCAGGAAAACCTGAAAATCTTTCCTTTAAGCATGCATTTCCAATTCTTCATGAATTAGAAAATGAAACCGGGTCGATTTATTTAAGTGCTATAAAAAGATATCTTTTTAAAAAAACTAATGAAGAAAAGATTAGTCGATCTTTAATTTCACTTGAAAGAGGGTTGCAGCAAATTCCTTCTGAAATTATAAAGCAGCTGGATCATTGCTACTTTAATCATGATGTAAGCTCTGTTAATAAAAAAGAGGATGGATGGTACATTAATAGCCAAATGGGTACTTATGGCCCTTATAAGAAAGTGATTTTTACGGCTCCTTTATACAAATGGAACTCCACGATTTTACCAATTACCGAACTGGAAGAAGAAACCATAAAATCAGTGAACTATCCGCCACTGTCTGTAATGACGCTGGGATTTAAAAATGAAGACATTGATCACCCTCTTGATGGATTTGGATTTTTGATTCCCGAAAAAGAGAACAGAAATATTTTAGGAGCATTGGTTCCATCCACAATTTTCAAGAACCGGGCACCTGCAGATCATCATTTACTTACCGTGTTTATTGGAGGAGGACGTCAACCGGAACTTGCTGATTTGGACAGTGAAAAATTGCTGAAAATGGTGACGTCAGAACTAAAACAACTAATAGGTTTACATGGAGAACCTGTGTTTAAAGAACACATTTTTTGGCCGAAATCTATACCTCAGTACGAGCCCGGTTACGATCAGGTGCTTGATGTATTTGATCAAATAGAAAAAAGAAATCCCGGACTCCATTTAGCGGGGAATTTTAGGAATGGAATTTCTGTGCCCGACTGCATCAAAAACGGATTGAAGCTGGCGGATGATTTGAGTTAATCCATTTTTGGCTGAGAGGAGAACATCTCGAGTATTTGTTGCAGAATATTTCTTCCCAAAGTAGTAAATCGTTCTCCGTTGCCGAGCGAGAGAAACCGAAGTAAAAAACGTAAATCGTTCAATAGAATTGGCGGATCAGAAACCAATGTTTCGCTTTGAATGATATGATCCCAGTCAATGGATCCACCAAATCGAACTCCGGCATTTTCCATACTCATCTTGTAAATATTGGCAATTAACCCGTATCCAATGGTGGAGGGATGTAATCCATCTAAACTAAAAATGCCACCTCGATCCAGTTTTAAGGTGTCTTCGTGCAGACGAATGTAATCCGTTGATAATCTGGTTCGGCCAAACTCATCAACGAGGTACGCAGTCTTTTCATTAGCACGAAGAGCTTTGATAAAGGCAGGTGGAAATGCCCGTACATTATCGGCTCCTAAACGTCTGCGTGCTGTATCCTGAACATGCTTTGCGATGGGTACTACATGAAACCCATATTTTTCTGCTGCTTCCCGAATAATAACATTGTATTGATCCACATGCTGATCCAACGTAATGGCATCCTCTTTGGTCAGGTGTGGATGTTTATCAGGATTGAAATCCTCATCCCAAATCCAAAAGCGGGAGTAATAATCGAAATATCCTTTTCTTGGTTTCGATTTGTCGTTATTCACGCCCCGAATTGCCGGCGGAATGGTTACATAAGGAATGGTAGAGACGAAGACTCTTGGGATGTCTATCTCAGCAATTTTACGATATAAATTTTCGGTCTCTATTTTAAAATGCTCCGGACGAAAAACGGTACAGGTTCTGTTACTATGGGTTGTATTTAAATCGTGTTTTTCAGAGTAAGCAATTTTTAAATTGGTGACGGCCCCTACAATATTGTTATGCCCCAAACTTGAAATTAAGTTTTCCACTCCTCCATTTTGATGAAGCCACTTCACATTATCGATCATTGAATGATGTTCAAATGTCGGGGTTAATTCAGGATTTAATACCAGTCTGGCCGTGGTGTACATGGCATGATCAGGCAAAATACTGAACACGGAATAACTGGGAGGATTATTTTTGATGAAATTTCTGCAAAATTCTTCATGAATCATCCATGCATCACTATTAGAAAAACCCCAAATACCTTGATTATGGTATGGCTGATCACGCTCAACCTGAAGGGGTATTTTATGGCCTTCCCAGTAATTTTTGATTCGCCGAAGGGTTCTGTAAATGTGAGCCCCGGCATTGAGATATTCATTCCATGTAATTTCATCTCCAAACTCATCCTGTAGGCCACGAACCAGCATTTCCATATTTATGGGTATACCGGTTTGTGCGGTAAATACCGGAGTTTCGAATTCGACAGGGGGATTGAAACTGCGTGCAAGAATTGCCGGGAAACTTAAATCAGTACGGTATACACCGCCATTTTTAAAACCCTGGGCCATACTATCGCCCATGGCAACCAATTGATGTTTATTTGAAGAGCGCCTGCTAAACACGAGATGAAATTGTTATCTTTAAGAGTTGAAGACAAGTTTAATAAAGAAAAAGGATAAAACAATAAGATTATGGGATCAAAAGAAAATCCGTTAAAGAAATTCAGAGATGATCGGAAAGTGATGAATGAGAAAGTGTTGAATTTGGATCATCTTGGAATAAAACGATTCTTTAATCTTGATACTAATACATATAAAGATGGGGCTCTTCCAGCACAAACAAAAGAATTGCTTGGTCTTGTTGCATCCACTGTATTGCGTTGTAATGACTGTATTGATTACCATCTTGAGAAGTGCGCAGAAACCGGATCAAGCAAAGAAGAGATTATTGATGCTTTAAATGTAGCTCTGGTTGTGGGTGGGAGCATTGTAATTCCACATCTTCGGCACGCCGTAAAAACAATCGAACTTCTTGAAAGTGAAGAGTTATTTGCATGAAAAGTCTATTATCCATTCTTCTTCTATCAACATTAATATTTCTTCCCAATACCGGATTTTCTCAGCTTGTTAATGAAGAATCAGATTCTGATGTAAATTATTCTTTTGTTCCGGTTTTCGCTTATACATCCGATTCCGGGTTGATTGGGGGAATACTTCTTCAGCGAATTGATTATCGAAATGATCGAAATCCTTTTTTTTCTAATACTAAGTTAGATATAAATGGTTCAACTAAAGGAAGATGGGTTGCGGCACTCGACCACGAACGGTTACAATTGTTGGGTAAAGATATTCGAAATCATACTATTATTGAGTACGAACGCAATCCAAGAAGCACATTCTTTGGGTTGGGCAATGATACTTCATTTTCGAAAGATGAGTATGAAGAGGGTCTTTATTATTTAGTCAGAAACTTTGGATTATTGTCTTTTAGTGCCCGTAAACAACTGCTTGAATATTCAGAATATGGGAATTTGGATGGGCTTGTAAGATTTAAAGGATCATACACAGTTACATCAGAACGAGGAAATGATACCCGATTTGTAAACGACCGACCGATTGGTTTTGATGGGGGATGGGTTAACAAAATTGGTTTCGGTTTTGTGGCTGATAGTAGGGATAGTGAGTTCTCACCATCTCAGGGAGGGCGGTTTGAAATAGGTTTTAATACGTCCGGAAACCTGACAGGAAGTGATTATTCATTTACAGATTATTTTGCAGATTTTCGAATTTATACACCTGTGTTTTGGGATGTAATCATTGCTCAGCGGCTGGAAGTCAAGCACAGTATGGGTGATGTGCCATTTTGGGAACTTCCAATAATTGGTAACCAAAGAGGGTTGCGCGGTTATGCTCAGGATCGATTTCGGGGAGACAGCTCCGTGTTGCATATGATTGAAGCCAGACGCTGGTTGTTTTCATTTTACGAAGATGATATAAGAATTGGCGGACATCTTTTTACCGATACCGGAAGAGTTTTTTCAGATTTTGATTCTTCAGCTCTTTTCGGAAATCTAAAAAATACTTGGGGATTTGGTGCAACCATGTCTGTGCTAAGTCCTGATCTGATTGTCCGTGGCGAACTTGGATTTTCCAATGAAGATTACCGAATTTATGCCGGACTTGGGTATGCTTTTTAAAAGCATATTTTCAAATAAGACACAATATAAACCAACAACAGATTTTTTTATGAGAAAAGAATCCGTATTGATTACGGCATCTACCACATTATGTGCTCCCATGTTCCACGACTTCGAAAAAAAGAACGATATTTTCGTTCATCTTCCGCTTGAGGAGTTTACGGCTAATGTAGAAAAAGAAGAGAGTACATTAGTGCTTGATAACAAGGATGAGTTTTCATTCGTCATCTATGGAAATGTAAGAAACGCTCAATTCTTTGTTAATTGGATGAATAAAAACAACGATTTGGAACCGTTTAAAAATGCGGTTCACCTTGCACTTGATAAACCAACGGCTGAGTTTCTTGAAGAACATTCTATTCCTGCAATCATGCCTCGCGAAAAGGCGAAACCTATTGATCTACTGGAATTTATGCTTCGAATTTCAAGGGAGGGAAAAAGCCTTTATCCGTGTTCGGATCAAAAAACTGAGGAAATGCCGGGACTGTTACAAGAACTGGAAATGGACGTGGTTGAGTTTTCTGTTTGTAAAGAAAAATCACTCGATTCAACACGGCTTGAGACATTTCGAAAAGAGGTTCAAAACCTTGATATCTCAGCAGTGCTATTTCATAATCGGTCATCCGTAACCAGAATAAAAACAGCTTTTCCTGATATTGATTTACAAACCAAAAAAATTATTTCCGGAAGTCCCGGTGTAACAAAAAGTCTGATTGATTTAGGAATAGAACCGAATTATGAAGCAGATGGAAACTGGTATTCGATTGGAGAATTGATAGAAGAGAAGTTCTTGTGATAGGTATTGAGCCTCCTTCAAGCGTGTTTACACCTTGAAGAGTGGCGGTTCATCTGCCACTTGACATGGTATTTCTGTTCAACCCATCAACCATGTACTATCCCTTTATCCTGATTCAAACCAAAACTTAGCTCATCTTCCAATAGAAATACTATGTCTCACCTGGCTTAAAATCCGTACCCATACATGGTATTTCTATTCAACCCATCAACCATGTACTATCCCTTTATCCTGATTCGAGCCAAAATTTAGCGCAACTTCCAATAGAAATACCATGTTTAACCAATGAAATAGTGCAGATTCGGATACTTGAAGGATTCCGTTTTACTTCAATTCCACCAAAGTACAACCTGGTCCGCCGTGTTCCCAAGGGGCGATGTCGAAGTTTTTTACTTCAGATCTGGTTTCAAGATGTTCGTGAACCAGTTTTTTTAGAATTCCCTCACCTTTTCCGTGAATAATTTCTACCTGTTGAAGTCCACGCGCAACAGCTTTATCGAGATAATGCATTAGCTCTTTCATGGCATCATCGCCCCGATAGCCGCGAATATCCAATTTTGGTTTTACGGTCATATCCAGATTTTCGGACCCACCATATGTACGATTTATCGACTTTTTCTTTTTATTTTTTGGCGGTTCTGCAAGCTGAATTTTGTTCAGTTTTGATTTGATCTTCATGCCATTTACTAAAATGGTAACCTGTTTTCCGGAAACATCAACCACCTCGCCTGATGTTCCACCATCACCGACGGTCACAAAATCTCCAACCTTAGGTTTTTCTGATTTTGATGCCGGCTCCATTTTAATATCGAGATCCGCTTTTCCATGATGAAGAGACTTTTTGGTTTCAAGAATTTCCCGTCTCGCTTCACGAATAATTTCACGGTCATCTTCTCCGGCACTCGAAATTTTTTCAACAGCCGCTTCAATCCGCTGATTAGCCGTTTGCATGATTTTTTCAGCTTCGCGATAAGCGTTCGCCAAGGTTTTCTTTGTTTTACGATCAATATCTTCATTTTTATTTCGAAGCTTTTTCTCCTCTTCAGCCGCTTTCGTTTTTAGAGTTGAAAGCTCTCTCTCCATAGATTCTGCATCCTGAATTTTCTTCTCCAGATTTAGCAGAAGTTCTCCCATTTTATCACGCTGTTCTCCTAAAAGCTTTCTTGCGCGATCCATCACAACTAATGGAATGTCCATGCGATCGGCAATTTCAAAGGCATAACTGCTACCCGGAACTCCTTTTCTAAACCGATAGGTTGGGGAAAGGTTTTTTTGATCGAATTCCATAGCGCCATTTACAACACTGGGATGCTCGTGGGCAAATACTTTCAGTGATCCGTGGTGAGTGGTTACAATCACCCGCGCATCTACTTCAATCAGCCGTTCTATAAATGATTGGAAAAGTGCTCCGCCTTCTTCGGGATCGGTTCCGGTACCGGCTTCATCAATCAAAACAAGCGCGCCCGGTTTGATTTTATCAAGGGTTTGTTTCATCCACTGGAGTCGGGATGAAAAGGTACTTAAATCATTTTCGATGGACTGATCATCCCCCACATCAACAAATAATCCGGAAAGTATGGGCAGGGTAGAATCGTCCTGGACGGGGATGGGATAACCGGACTGCAACATCAGGCAGAGAAGTCCAACGGTTTTCATCGCTACGGATTTTCCCCCGGCATTGGGACCGGTTATGACGAGAGCCAACTCTTTTCTATCTAATGAAAGGTTGAGTGGGACTACCTCTTCTGACTCATTTTCTGTCTGTGTTTTTAAAATCAGGTTTGGATTCTTTGCGCTGATAAGATCCAGAATTCCTTCATCAGAATACTGAGGAATGGTCCCACCGAAATCCAGCCCAAGTTTTACTCTGCAATGAAGTGCATCCAAAATCCCAATAATTTCGCAGTTTTTGCGGAGGGGTTCGGCGTGATTTCGAACAATGGTGGTCAGTTCACGGATAATCCGGTCAATTTCCCGTTTTTCTTCGGCTTCAAGTTCCCTAATATCGTTATTGATTTGCAGCGCCTGAACCGGTTCAACATAAATGGTTTGTCCGGTGGCGGAAACGTCGTGAATAAATCCATCAACTTTGCGTTTAAATTCGGCTTGAACCGGAATTACCATCCGTCCGTTTCGAATGGTGGGTCCTTCGTCGGAGGTCATTCCATCACGCCGGGCACTTTTCATAATGCTGTTGATGGTACTTCTGAGCTTTCCCTTTTTACGATTTATTTTTCCGCGAATGGATTTCAACTCCTGACTGGCGTCATCACGCAACGTACCGTTTTCTGTAACCACACGATCAATCTCCTTTTCGAGCGATTGCAATTTCATGATTTTGTTTACATATCCCTGGATGGTTTCATAACCTTTTTCAGTTCGCTTGAAATACTGGATGATTAATCTGGCAAGACGTGCATTTTCAAGTATGGTTGGGAAATATTGAAGTGGAAGGGTGCTTCCTTCAACTTTAGTTTCTCGTAACAAAGGACGGATATCTTCAACCATCGAAAGTGGGTGAGTATCCTCAATTTGCAGAATATCTGTCCATTCTTTAGCCAGATCAAGAACGTGATCCAGCTCTTTTGGATCAGCAGTTGCTTTGTGATGTTCAATCACCTCTTTTCCATAGATGGTAAATGCCTGCTTCAGGGTTTCCTGTCGTACCAGATTGAAACCGATCTTCTCCAACAGCGATTCGGGATGATATATCATAGTTGATTTCATTGTGGAAAGGTCGTGATTCTTTCATTCAATTCGTAGAGAAGTGTATTACCAATATTTGAATCCTTACATTCCTCTACTCAAATAGAATTCATTTAATTAAGAAATAGTATGAAGATTTTTCAGGTTGATGCATTTACAGATCGTGTATTTTCGGGAAATCCTGCATCGATTATTCCTTTGAAGTCCTGGCTTGATGCTGAGATGATGCAAAATATTGCCATTGAAAATAACTTATCGGAAACAGCATTTTTTGTAGAAATTGAACCGGGAACGTACCATATACGATGGTTTACACCGGAAACGGAGGTGGACTTATGTGGCCATGCAACATTGGCAACGGCACATGTTTTGTATAATCATCTTGGATTTGATGGAAGTCAGATTCGATTTAAATCAAATAGCGGAGATCTTTTTGTGGAGAAAAAAGATCAAAAATATTGGCTTGATTTTCCCTCTCAACCGCCCAAACCAATCTCAATTCCGAAATTGTTGCCGGAAGCAATCGGAACAATTCCCATTTATACGGGTGTGAATATAGACCTCTTGGTATTACTCGACAGCGAACAGGCTGTTCGATCGCTTCGGCCTGATTTATTGATCTTAAAAAAAATGGAAGTCAGGGGCGTTATTGTTACAGCACCGGGAGAGAAACATGATTTTGTATCCAGGTTTTTTGCTCCTGCAGTAGGAGTTCCCGAAGATCCGGTAACCGGATCAGCCCATACGGTATTGACTCCATTTTGGGCTAAGCGTTTGGGTAAATCAGAGCTTTCGGCATATCAGGTTTCAAAAAGGGGAGGAGAGCTTCTTTGCAAAGACGAGGGCGATCGGGTAAAAATAGGAGGGTCAGCAACCACTTATCTAACAGGAAATATAGAGGTGTAGCGATTGATTTTTTTAGCTTTATTAGCCCTTGGATTATTCACCGGAATAATGGCCGGAATATTTGGGATTGGAGGGGGGATATTTTTTACTCCTATTCTATTTATGTTATTTAGTTCAATGGGACTCGAAAGTACGGTTTCGTGGACGGTAGGAACATCTTTGTTCTGTACGTTTACAGCTGCGCTAAGCAGTACATTTCAACAAATGAATGAGCACAATAGTTATATTCGAGAGGGGATTACGGTAGGATTATTTGGTGCTGCAGGAGTCTATGTCGGTAAGTTAATTGTCACATCAGAATTTTACACCGAGCTGATATTCACCCTGTTTTTTGTAAGTATACTATTGACCGTTGCCTATTCTTTCTATAGAAGGGGAACATCTTCAAAAAAGTTTACTCTTTCTAAAAAACGAATTGGCGTTAAAGAATCAATATTTACAGGAAGCGTAGGCGGTGCAGTTGCGGCAATGGCCGGTATTGGTGGGGGGACGGTGATCGTTCCTGCATTAAATTTGTGGTACAGAATACCCTTGGTTAAAGCAGTTAGCACTTCATCGTTAGCAATTGTGATGATCTCGCTTTCGGGATGGATGCAGTTTGCTTTTCTATCCGGATCGCCCGCCGGAGTCACAAATTATACTCAGGGGTTTGTTGATTTTGGGACTGGCTTACCCTTAATTTTAGGGGCGTTTTTAGGAGGGTTCTTTGGGGTCCGGATTGGAACCTACATCAAACAATCTCACCTGCAAATAGGATTTTCAATTCTTGTTTGTATTGTAGCCATAGTGATGGTTTGGAGTATTCTTTAATTCTCTAAAAAATTTGTCACTTTTCCCTTCTAAAGCCATCTATAATACAGGAACAAACTAAGACTTTAGGTCTACTATATATTGACCTACATAAAAAATCATTAACAGAGCAGACAGATGTATATTGTTGAACCAAATCAGCAGATAGAATTAATGAAAGAGATGACGCAACTTCGCCGAGATACGGAGAATTGCGTGGTTTATTTTCATCATACAATGAATGATCAAATGTGGAAAAGCTTTTTTCCCAGAGCCACTGAGGATGGATTAGGCCCCAAGCTTTTACGTCACGACCCATTACCCGAATCTTTGGAGGAGCGAATTAAAATCTGTCTTGATGAAGAAGTGCGGGAAAATGCTATAGGATTGGGGATTGACCTTTCCACTGAAATGGATCAATGGCCGCGAATTATAGAAATTCTTGAACAAAATAGAAGGGCACTAAATGCAAGACAAATTAGGTTGTTTTTGGATCATCTACAGATAAGCTCGTATGAAAAGAATATTCAGGACCTTCATATAAACACCGACGAGACAGGATTAAACAATAAAGACTTTAAAAAACTTCTATGGCGGTCTCGAAAGCTAAAGTTTAAATCTTACTTTCCCTGATATAATGATTTTTACTTTCCAACATTTTCTGTGCTCGAAACTTTCATTATTCTGGGGCAAAAAGGGGGGAATGTAGAGGGCAAAAATAAAAAGAAAAGGAGCTCCCGATCAAAGGAACTCCTTTTGATTTAGCAATCTATAGCGTGGGCATAGCATACCCACCTATGTTTTTAAAGGGCAATCTAACAGCTAAGAACAGTGCATTAATCCATGATTTTTCTCAGGAATGCAGGCTGATCTGTATCGCGTTTGTCAATTCTCTCTTCGCGTTCGTTCAGCAGGGTATTGGCACTTGCTTCACGTTTTGCCTGATGTTCTGTCGGCAGCTCATCATTGGCTTCTTTATCGCTGTTTGATCGGATATATTTTAGATCTCTGCGGTGAATTGCAGGAGAATCCAGATTTTTCAGATTTCCTTCGCCTTTGTAAAACGGTCCGTCTACACTGTTGTGTGAACGGCTAATGTCGCTGGCTTTGGGAAGGCTATTTGTCTTTGCTTTAGATACCGGCTCTTTTGAAGAGTTTGGCGCAATTTTGGCCTGATTCCGGTCATCACTCAAATCAAATCCTGTGGCAATTACGGTTACACAAATCTCGTCGTCGAAGGATTCGTCTAACACTGTACCCATTATAATTTCGGCATCTTCTCCGGCTTCCTGCTGGATGATACTTGTAGCCGTATTGGTTTCCCGCATTCCAAGGTTTCCCCCGGCCGAAATGTTTACAAGCACATTTCGTGCTCCACGAATACTTACCCCATCAAGCAGGGGAGAGTTGATTGCCTCGCGTGCTGCAATCTCAGCTCTGTCGGGGCCACTTGCGGTAGCAGAACCCATAATAGCGGCTCCACCCTCGATCATGGTTGTTCGCACGTCAGCAAAGTCAAGGTTAATCAAACCGGGCATTAAAATGAGGTCTGATATTCCACGAGTTGCATTGTACAATACTTCGTTCGCCATTTCGAAGGCATCGATCAGGGATGTATTTTCATCCGAAATATCGAGTAACCGTTCGTTTGGAATAACGATTACAGTATCACAGTTTTTCTTTAGTTCTGTGATTCCTTCAAGTGCGTATTTCATACGAACTTTTCCTTCACACTGGAAAGGAGTAGTAACCACACCAACGGTAAGAATTCCTTTCCGTTTTGCAATTCCGGCTACTACAGGGGCACCTCCTGTACCGGTTCCTCCACCCATTCCTGCTGTGATAAAAATCATATCAGCAGAATCGACGGCCTCGTCTAAATCGTGCCTGTTTTCTTCAACCGCTTCACGGCCAATTTCGGGTCGTGCACCTGCACCCAGCCCGCTGGTAAGATTGGCTCCAACCTGAATTGCCAAATCTGCCTGATTGTTTTTAAGCGCTTGGGCATCGGTGTTAAGAGCAATATACTCCACACTGTCCAGTCCTTTTCGAATCATGTTGTTGATGGCATTACCGCCGCCGCCGCCAACTCCTATTACTTTTATTTTTGCGTTATCCTGACCTTTTTCGTCAAAGCTAAAGCGTGATGTTACGTTTTTCATGATGTTACCTTTTTTAAATTGCTAACTGTAGATTGCTTGTTCTTGTTGAATACCCGGGTCTTTCTTTGTCCGGGTTTTCGGTTCCTATGCTAAAGTTCCTTAAACCAGTTTTTCATCCGGTCTGTAAGTTTACTCATCACCTGATCCACGGTTTTATCCTTATAAGATCCTGTAATGGGTTCGTTTCTGTCGCCTGTCTTCAGTGCGTGGAGAACCAATCCTACACTTGTGGCATAAATTGGACTATCAACTTCTTCTGTTAAACCGCCGGCTAGACCCAGTGGACGGCCAATTTTGGCATCCATGCCTAAAACCTCGTTTGCAAGCGGACATACATTTTTGATAAGTGCGCCACCACCGGTGATTACGATTCCTGCGCTAAGCGAATCTGCATAACCACTTCGTTTAATTTCGATGGCAATGATTTCCATAATTTCTTCCATTCTGGCCTGTATAATCTTTGCCAGAATACTTTTGGTAATCTCTTTTGGCGGACGTCCGGCAATTCCGGGAATGGTGATGGATTCATCATCTTCAATCATATCCACAAAGCTTTCACCATATTGGTGTTTCAGCTTTTCGGCCTGATCGTCCAGCACACTCAGTCCCACACGTATATCATCAGTTACCTTTTTGCCCGCAATGGCGATGACGGCTGTGTGACGAATGGTGTTGTCCTGAAATACAGCTAAATCTGTTGTTCCACCGCCGATGTCTACAAGCACAACGCCTGCTTCTTTCTCTTCATCATCGAGTACGGCGTATGAACTTGCCAACGGTTCCAGAATAATATCTGCAACCTCAAATCCGGCGCGTTCAACACACCGGTATAGATTTTTTGCGGCGGAAACCAATCCTGTAATAATGTGTACTTCGGCTTCCATTCTCATTCCGCTCATTCCAACGGGATCGCTGATGCCATCCTGGCCATCCACCACAAACTCCTGTGGAATTACATGAATAATCTGCTGATCGGGGGGAAGCATGATGCGTTGGCAGTCTTCCAAAAGACGCTCCACATCTTTTATTGTAATTTCTTTGTCTTTGTTGTTGATAGTGATCACCCCCTTACTGCGGATACTACGGATATGATCTCCTGCAATTCCCACGTTCACAGAGTTTACTTCAATCCCTGAAGCCAATTGAGCTTGTTCAACGGCAGTTTTTATGGCGTTTACTGTTTTATCGATGTTAACGACAACGCCCCTGTTGAGCCCGTCACTTTTCGCCTTACCGACCCCGAGTATATGAATCCGATCCTGATCGTTGATGGATGCCACAACTGCACAAATTTTGGTTGTGCCAATATCAAGACCTACTACGATGCGTTCATTTTCATTTGTCATATAACCACCTGTTCTTGTTGTTTGATTGCTAAATCGTTATTCAAAATTAAATTTCCTCTGCAACTATCTGATCGCGGAATCGCAGATCTACTGTTCTAAATGAGTTGATACCTTTTCTGGAAACGACTTCGGCATAGAATGCCTCCCAATGAGAGAACTTGTTCTCAAAATTATCGTGCCCAAAAATAAGCTTCACTCCGTTTTCATGACTGAGCGCTACTACTCCTTCACGATCATTCCAGGCAACCTCGCTAATGGTTAACCATCCGAATGAATTCTGTTTTGCTGATACCAGAAAGTCACGTACTTGTATAAAATTATCACTGCTTAATGTGTCTGCAATCGGCTCTGCGGCAAAACCATAAACCAGAGGCACATCCACAGATTTCTGAAGGCGATCGGGTAATCTGATGCCATCCTTATCGATATAAACACTTTTGTCACCGTCAATTATCAACCCAATCGGTTGCCGCTCCCGAATATTCATGGTTAGTTGACCGCGAAAACCCATCTCCATAGAAACATCCTCTACATAAGGCAATGTTTTTAGCGGATCGGTAAGTGAACGGAAATCCACGCTGTCTGCCAGCATCCCGATGGGGGATTTAAATGCTCCTGTCAACTCATCTTCGGTAGAAAAATGATTTCCTTGAAATTCTATGGCCGTGATGGTTGTGTTTTGTTCCATATACAATCCACCCAATACGGCCAGGCCGAGCAGGAAAATAGCCGCTGCAAACCAGCTCGCTGTTTTCATGTTTTTCTTATCGGTATGTGATCGGGTTTTGCTCAATACAGTTCTATTTCTTTTTTCTTAGTTCTACAAAGTCTTCGCCGTACTTATAAATATCACCGGCGCCCATGGTGATGACTATATCACCGGGCTGTACTATTTCTTTTAATTTTGAAGGAAGTTCATTTTTATCCTCCAGATAGTGCACATCTCTGTGCCCATACTTTTTGGCCGTGTCGGAAATCAGTTTCCCGGTTACGCCTTCGATTGGTTTTTCCCGTGATGGATAAACATCGGTTACAATTAATACCTCGGCATCGAAAAAGGATAGACCAAATTCTTTGTACATATCCTGCGTACGTGAATAGAGATGGGGCTGGAAAACAGCCACAATTCTGCGATCCTCCCATCCACGTTTGGCTCCTTTAATACTCGCCTGAACTTCCGTGGGGTGATGGGCATAATCATCAATAACCAGTAGTTCTTTTGTATCCAGTTTTGGTTGGAAGCGTCTGAACACTCCTTTAAAGCGATCCATGCCGGATTGAATTTGTTCGAAACTCATATTCAGTTCAATACCTACAGCAATAGATGCCAGTGCATTTTTGATGTTGTGCTCTCCCGGTGCATTCAGCGAAACTTCACCCAGAATTTCTTCTCCATTCATTACGGTGAAAATACTTTTGAATCCATTTTGTTCAATATTTACGGCACGAATTTGAGCCTGCGGTGTGAAGCCGTAGCTTAATGTCCGGCGTTCTATCCGCGGTAAAATGCTTCGCACATTCTCATCATCCAGACAGACAATCACCACTCCATAAAAAGGCACTTTATTGGCAAATTCGATAAAGGCCTCTTTCACATCATCCAGATCTTCGTAGATATCCAGATGCTCCGCTTCTATATTTGTAATCACCGCCATAGAAGGGGAGAGTCGCAGAAATGTTCTGTCATACTCATCCGCTTCAACAATGATAATATCGCCTTTTCCAACAACGGCATTGGTCTTATCAAAACTGTGAACCCGTCCGCCCACAATAATTGTGGGATCGAAATTCCCATCCTGAACCACATGACCGGTCATCGTTGTGGTCGTGGTTTTCCCATGCGTTCCGGCTATTCCAATGCCATATTTCATGCGCATTAGTTCGGCAAGCATTTCCGATCGCTTAATTGTAGGAATCATTCTATTGAGTGATTCACGGGTCTCAACATTTTCTTCCGCCTTCACAGCACTTGTGTAAACCACCACATCAGCTCCTTCTATATTTGATGCATCATGACCTTTATAAATAACGGCACCGAGTTCTTCAAGCCGTTGGGTGGTTTCGCTGGCACTATTATCTGATCCGGTTACTTTGTATCCGCGAAGCAGCAAAATCTCGGCTATTCCACTCATACCAATTCCACCGATACCCACCATGTGGATATGTTTGGTTCTGCCAAATACCGGTTGTGTTTGAATTCCTTTACTCATTTATCTGTTTTTCGCGATTTTAAAAATTTCTTTTGCAATAGTAGCTGCGGCATCCGGTTTTGCCAGAGCTTTCGTAAGCCTGCCCATGGCGAATAATTTCTCCTGATCGAACAGCAGATCACTCAATAAGTTGACCATACTTTTATCAAGTTCAGATTCAGGAAGTAGGACGGAGGCATCATTTTTTGCCATTGCCTCGGCATTTTTGGTTTGATGATCTCCCGCAACATTGGGTGATGGTACCAACACGGCAGGTTTTCCAATCATCATCAACTCACTGCAGGTGCTGGCTCCCGCACGGGTTAAAACCAAATCAGCTGCGCTATAAGCAGTCGACATATCATCGATAAATTCCATCAACCGAAGATTTTTATAATTTTTGGGCTTGATGAAATCCGAGAGATCATCATAATACCGCTGACCACACTGCCATATAATTTGAACACCCAGCTCATCGTGGAGTCTGTCAATATTCTTTTTGATGACTTGATTGATTGCTCTTGCTCCACCACTTCCACCAAGAATTAATAAAACCGGTTTTCCACCATCGAAATCAAATGCCTTAGCAGCATCGGCTTTATTTGTTAATTCCAGCTCACTTCTTACGGGATTTCCGGTAAGGGTGATTTTTTTGGCCGGAAAAAATTCTTCTGCCGCTTCAAAAGCCGTAAAAATTTTATCTGCTTTTTTAGCGAGCAGACGGTTGGTCACGCCGGGATAACTGTTCTGCTCCTGAAGTACTATCGGAATCCCCGTTTTCTGGGCAACCCAACCAATGGGTCCGGCTGCGAACCCGCCACAGGCTACAATAATATCAGGCTTAAACTGCCGTAAGATGCTGTAGCTTTGAATGAGACTGGTTGCTAACTTAATTGGAAACAGTAAATTCTGTGGTGTCAATCGTCGGTGAAAACCGCTAATCCATACGCTTTTAATTTCATACCCTGCTTTTGGAACGGTTTTCCACTCCATTCTATCGCGGGTGCCTACAAAAAGAATCTCCGCATCTGGCTCCGTTTTTAAAATAGCATCCGCAATAGAAATCGCAGGGTAGACGTGTCCACCCGTACCACCCGCAGCCAACAGAACCCGCATAGGATCTTTTGTAGTACTACTTTTGGTTGATATGTTTTTTGCGGTACTCATTACCCGATATAAAACTGTTTAGAATTACGGTTGTTCTTCGAAATATTCATTAGCAGGCCAATCATAACTCCGGCAAAAAGCATGCTGGTTCCGCCATAGCTGATAAATGGCATTGGGAGACCGGTAACCGGGAATAATCCAACGGCAACGGCGGCATTTACAAATCCATAGAGGGTGATCATCAACGTAGCCCCAACTGCCAAAAGGGTTCCAAGTAAATCTTTTGCATTTCGGGCGATGAAGGCGAATCCCCTAAACAGGATCAACACAAACACCAGAATGACGGCAAATGAACCCATCATCCCATATTCTTCAGCGATGATCGCAAAAATAAAATCATTGTAAGGTGCCGGTAAAAAATCACGTTGGGTACTTTTTCCAATTCCAACGCCAAACAGTTGCCCCTGTGCAACCGCGATATGTGCCTGTTGAGCCTGATAACCGGCAGCAGATTCAAAATTCGTATTGTTGATATCCGTAATCTGATTTACATACTGAACAACCCGGCTCTGTCTTTGTTCAGTACTCATAACCAAAGCCGTTCCGCCAAGCAGGCCAATGAGTATAATTGCTGATAGTTGTAAAACGCTCATTCGCCCCACAAACATGAGAAATAGTGATATTCCCATTAAAAGTGCCGCACTACTAAAATCTTCCAGTGCAATGAGTAAACAGGTCATCGAAACCCAGATCATGACGGGTATAAAGGAACGCTTAAAGTCTTTGATATAGTCCTGTTTTTCGCTGATCAGGACTGACAGGTGCACTATTAAAGCAACCGCGGCAAAAGAAGAGGGTTGAAAAGAAAATCCTCCGATGGAAAGAGAGCGTTTCGCGCCGAATACCATATCTCCGTAAACCATCACTGCGATCAACAATAGCCAGCTGATCAACACGGCAAAACGGCTGAATTTCGCCAAATGGGCATAGTCAATTTTGGAAACGATCAACATCACAAAAAAGGCAATTCCCAATTTGAAAATATGACCAGTCACCAACGATCCCGCACTGGTGCCATGTCCTTGCGCAAAATATGCGATAGAGGAATAGACGGCCAAAGAACCGAACATCATCAGAAAAATAACCGATACAAGAAGTACTCGGTCGCTTTTCCGTCCTTTGGTTTCCACTTCATTGGGAGATGTGCCCAAGATGGAATTGATGTCGTTATTTGAGGATGTATAGATCAATTTGTTATAGTTCGATTACTGCTTGTTTAAACTGATTTCCGCGATCTTCGTAATTTTCGAACATATCGAAGGATGAACACGCCGGGCTCAGGAGTACAATTTCACCTCGTTTTGCCTGATTTCGTGCCGCTTTTACAGCGTGTTTTAACGTGTCTGCCTCAATCAAATGAGGTACAACTCCTTCGAGCTGCTTTTTGATATTTTGCTTTGCCTCACCTATAGAAACCACGGTGTGAACTTTTTCACGAATCTGACTTTCGAGCTCCAGATAGTCATTTCCTTTATCACGACCACCTAAAATGAGAACAATTGGCATTTCAAAACTATCCAGCGCATACCACACTGCATTGATATTCGTAGCTTTGCTGTCGTTGATATAACGAACGCCGTTGAGAACCCGAACGGTTTCGAGCCGGTGAGAGACTCCTTCGAACTGTTGTAAACTTTCGCGAAGGCTCTTCTTTTTAATTTCTGATGCCCGTGCTGCCAAAGCAGTCGCCATCCCATTTTTAAGATTATGCTTTCCCGGTAGTCCTATTTCGCCAATTTGCATAAGGATCTCTTCTTTGTGATTGATTTTAAAAATCAGTTCGTTATTACGAATAAATACACCTTGCTCAACCTCGTTTTCGGTGGAAAAAGCGAGTAGTTTTGGGGCATTTTTCTTTTCAGAAATGGATTTTGCATGCTCAGTTAACAACGGATCATCCGCGTTGTAAATAAACCAGTCTTCTTTGGTTTGATTGGATGTGATCTTCAGTTTTGACTGGGCATACTTCTCAAAATCGTTGTTATAGCGATCTAAATGATCAGGTGTAATATTTAAAATCGCGCTTACATGCGGCCGGAACGTATCGATGTGGTCCAGCTGAAAACTGCTAATTTCTAAAAGTGCTTCCCTGTTTATGTCGGTTTGATCAACCACCTCAGAAAATGCCGTTCCTACATTTCCTGCTAATACAAAATTTCTGTCAGCTTTTTTCCATGTGTTGGCCATCCAGTTCACTACGGTTGTTTTGCCATTACTTCCGGTAATTGCCACAATTGGGCTTTTATTAAACCAGCTTGCAATCTCAATTTCTGAGTAGACCGATTTTCCAGCATTCAGATAAGACTGAGCAATGGCTGATGTGGTTGGAATTCCGGGGCTCAAAACTAAAAAGTCTCCATCTTCTGCTTTTTTGGAGTGTTTATTTTCCTCGTATAGAATGGAATGATCATCAAGCCGCTTTGCCAGATCCGGTTTGATGGATCCAGAATCGGAAACAAATACACTACCTCCCCGGTTTTTGATCAACAAGGCAACAGCAATTCCGCTACGGGCCGCTCCTGCAACAACGATATGTTTGTTGTTTAGATTGATCATCTGATTTTTAGCGTTAAAAGACTGATGATTCCAATCAAAATGGCAATGATCCAGAATCGCACTACAATTTTAGATTCGGGCCATCCTTTTTTCTCAAAATGGTGGTGTATCGGCGTCATCAAAAATACACGCCGGCCTTCGCCGTATTTACGTTTTGTATATTTAAACCAGGTGGTTTGAATAATGACGGAGAGAGTTTCTACAAAAAAGATCCCGCAAATAATGGGCAGAAGTAGCTCTTTGTGAATCATGAGTGCCAATGCCCCCAATGCCCCGCCAATGGCAAGAGAGCCTGTATCTCCCATAAATACTGATGCCGGGTGCGAATTATGCCATAAAAAGCCCAGACAGGCGCCCACAAGAGAGGCTGCAAAAATAGTGAGTTCACCGGAACCGGGGATGTACATAATGTCGAGAAAGCTGGAGAAATCAACCCGTCCTGATACATAAGCAAAAATCCCGAGAATGATTCCTGCAATAGCTGATGTTCCCGCTGCAAGTCCATCCAAACCATCCGTTAAATTAGCAGCATTGCTCACGGCCGTAATTACAAAAATGACAACAGGGATGTAGACAATCCACCCAAACGTTTCGCTAAAAAAGGCATAGTCGATAGTTACATCTTTTAGAAAGGGGACGGTAGAAAGCGTATTAAAATCCTGAAAATCCGGCCACCAATAGAGGAGGGATCCTATAAAAAGTCCTACCGTGACCTGCCCGGCAACTTTAAACCAACCTTGAAGTCCGGATTTATCTTTTTTAACAACTTTGATGTAATCATCGATAAAACCAACAGAACCCAGAATAACCATGACAAATACAATCATCCAGGTATAAATATTAGTCATATCCATAAATAACAGGGCCGGTATAACTGTTGCAAGAATAATGATAACCCCACCCATGGTAGGTGTTTTTGCTTTACTTAAATGACTATCGAGGCCAATATCATCCCGAATAGTTTCTTGTAACTGCATTTTTTTGAGCCATTTGATAATACTCTGTCCAATTAACAAACTGATAATCAGTGCAGTAGCTGCTGCAAAAGCCGTACGGGTTGTTATGAAATCGAATGCACCCAGTCCCGGAATGTTGAAAAGTTCGTCAAGCCAATCTAAAAGAGCGTATAACATTAAGCTACCTCACTATTTTTGGGATGGCCGTTGCGGGAATCAAGAGCTTTTCGGGCAATTTCCCGGTCATCAAAATGATGTCGTTTTCCATTCACTTCCTGGTACGTTTCATGACCTTTTCCCGCAATGAGAACAATGGAGTTAGAATCGGCATCATTAATTACTTTTTTGATAGCATCCTCACGAGAAGTTATCGATGAAACCTTAGTGAGATCGGAAAATCCCATATGAATATCTTTGATAATGGATTCGGGATCTTCTGTCCGTGGATTATCGGATGTTACCATAACATAATCGCCATACTTTTCAGCGATTTTTGCCATTTCGGACCGTTTGGTTTTATCACGATCACCGCCACATCCAAAAAGGATGATCAAATTTTGTTCAGGTTTTTTTAGGTCGAATAATGTTTTAGATACATTTTCGAGGGCATCGGGTGTATGAGCGTAATCAACCAAAACGAGTGGTTGATGATCCAGTTTTTCGGGGTTATTAACCCTTTCCATTCTACCCGGTGCGCCGATACATTTTTCGAGTGCTTCTGCACAATGTTTGCCATCTATGCCTAAAACAGTGCATGCTAAAAGTGCTTCAACTATATTGTAGGCATTAAAACGGCCGATGAGAGGTGTATGTAATTCTGTTCCTTCAACAAGCAGGGTTGTACCTGTTTCGTCTTCTTTTAGAATTTCGGCTGATATATTCCCTTTGCCATCAAAAGAAAAATTAAGAATTCTGGCTTCTGTATCAGAGATTATCCATTCACCTTTAGGGTCGTCAAGATTGGTAATTGCCCAGTCAAATGTTTCAAGAGAATCAAACAGTAACTTCTTTGCTTCTGCATACTCATCCATGGATTGATGATAATCCAGATGATCAAGACTTAAATTTGTAAATACCGCCACATAAAAAGGAATTCCTTCTACTCTGTGCTGATGCAAGGCGTGAGAAGAAACTTCCATCACTACATATCTGCTTCCGGCCTCAACCATTTCTTTCATATCCTCTGCCAGCTCGATAGGATCGGAGGTTGTTAAACGGCTTTCTACACTTTTTTCGTTAATTCGTTTTTCCACCGTTCCTAAAAGAGATACTTTTTCGCCAAGATTGGTTAACGCCTGCCAGATAAGAGTAGCAACGGTTGTTTTACCATTCGTTCCGGTTATTCCAATTACGGTCAGTTTTTTTGCTGGATAACCGACCATTGTTTGCGCAAGGGGCCCCAAAAGAACTCGGGTATTTTTAACAACAACCACAGAAATCCCGGATCGTAATTCTACCGGTTTTTCGGAAATGATAACAGATGCACCATTCTCAATTGCCTTGTCAATAAAATTGTGACCATCCACGGTATAGCCTTTTACGGCAATAAACAGATCTCCGGCTTCAACTTTTCTGGAATCCTGACATAGCTTACCCAATCCGTTCGGTGCAGTTCCCGTAACGGAGATTGGTTTACAAAATGCTATGAGATCTTCAAATGTTTTCATCTATTCACCTTATGTGAAATTTGAGAAATCTGTTGCATAGAACGGGCTCTTCCCCGAACGGTTACAGTTCGTCCTTCCCTCATAACTTCTCCGGCAAGAGGAAATTGATTGTAGATTGTACCTGAACCTTCCATATCGATATTGAGACCTTTGTTTCTAAGTAATGATGCTGCTTGTCTCATATTCATATCCCGTAAATCAGGAATTTCCACATATCCATCCCGTGCTTCGCTGATATTTAGATCACCTAAAACAAGAGTAATTGATGTATTGTTGATGATTTCTTCGCCGGATTCAGGCGTTTGATTTACGATATGAGTTCCTGATCCGGTAGTTTTATACGAGGTATTTTGCATCGACAAAAGCTGGTCGGCATTACTCGCAGTTAGGCCTGTTAGTTTAGGCACAACTTTATGTTCCATTTCGGCAATTCTATCTAACGGTACACTACGTTTTACCTCACTGTCCAGACCTGCAATTCGTGTGGCAATTTCTTTAAATACCGCGCCTGCTGTGTAACCACCATAAAAACTGGTTTTGGGTTCGTCAAGCAGAATCAGCATTACATATTTAGGATCATCAGCGGGAAAGAACCCTGCAAAAGATGCCCGATAGGACGTGGAATAACGGCCATTAACCAATTTTTGAGCCGTTCCTGTTTTACCGGCAATTTCTAACCCGTCAACTGCTGCCCAACCCGCTGTACCGGAATCTGTTACAACGGATTTAAATACAGGTAATAGTTTTTCAATGGTTTCTTTTCTGGCAATTTGTCGGACACTTCTTGGATTGTATTCCTCAACTTTATTACCAAACTGATCGGTAAGATGACTAACCAGGTACGGTTTCATCATCAAACCGCCATTTGCAAAAGCACCATAGGCTTGCAAAACTTGAAGGGCAGTAGTTTGCACTTCGTAGCCAATAGACATCCATGGGAGGGTTACGCCACTCCATTCGTAAGGTCGCTGCAATTTTCCGCCTGTTTCATTTGGAAGATCAATGTTGGTTTCAGTACCAAAACCCATATTACGGGCATACTGATAGTAAGAATTGGGGTCTATGCGCATGGCAATTTCTGATGTACCAATGTTGGATGATTTGGCAATAACCTCTCTGAAATCGAGATCTCCCAGGGGATCGTGATCACGCATCCATTGTCCATGAATCTGCAACATCCCCGATTCAGGCGTTTCAAAAATCTCATCAAAATCAACAACTCCTTGCTCTAAAGCTGCAATGGCGGTTACCAATTTAAACGTAGAACCGGGCTCCATCATATCAGAAACAGCGAAATTTCGACGATTTTCGCTATCAATAGATGCAGGTTGATTTGGGTTATAAGTCGGGTAGTTTGCCATTGCTTTGATGGCACCTGTTCGGGGATCCATCACAATTGCAGTTCCTTGTTTGGCATTGTTACGTTTAACTCCCTCTTCCAGTTCCTCTTCAGTAATTGCCTGAATGTATGAGTTTAGGGTAGTATGAAGTGATAATCCCTGTTGTGGAGTTTTACGTGGAGCCCCCACGTAAGAAAAAATCCGATTTGCCCGATCGCGACGAACCTGTTGTTCACCGGCATTTCCTTTTAATTTATTATTGTATTGAGCCTCTAACCCGGTCATTCCTTCAATGTTATGGTTCACATAACCCAACACGTGAGCTGAAAGCGACTCAAAATTGTAACTTCTTTGATAATCTTCTTCCAAAATCACTCCACGAATTCCCAGTTCCCGAATGTCTTCGTACGCCTGCACGGAAATACTTCTTTCTAAAACGATGTATCTGGAGTGGGAGGGAGCATTGGTAATTTTGTTTGCGTAATGACTTGGAGATCTTTGGGTATGCTGACTTAATACAGTGCCAATAGTTTGCAGGTTATCGCGTGTGATGCCAGGAAAGTGGGGATCAACTGCTATTTTGTAAACCACCGAATTGGTAGCGAGAAGAGAGCCATTTACATCATAAATTTCGCCACGCTGGGCAGGAATGGAAATATAATCGATTGCCTGAGAGCTCCAAAGTTCCCGCAATCCATCACCTTCAACAACATTAACCCGAAAAATTTGCACAAGAATTGCAAAAGGGACCAATAAAATCAGTCCCATCAGGATAAACATTCTTGCCATTATGGAAGTGCGTTCTTTCATATCAGCGTTTTAGGTAGATTATCTGATCTGCAGGCCCGGCATTTACAAACCCACGTTCTCGTGCTTGCTGATAAATTTGCTTGGGCCCAACCATGCGGTCGTATTCCAAACGCTTTTCGTTATACAGCCGCTGAGTTTTATTGAACTCATTTTCAAGCTGCTGTACTTCCATTAACGCTTGTTGCGTGCTAAATACATGACCTATATATATAAGCCCACAAATACCAATCACGATACTTGCAAGAATAACTTTCCAGGGTGTAAACGCCGGAAGTTTTGATTTTTGCTTTTTTGCAAAGGGCCTGCCGTGACTTGTGGCAGCACCGTCAGTAATAAAAATGTCAGATAATTTCTTTTTACGTTCCGCTGGTTTTCCACCGGAAATAACCCGACGGTTCTGTTTTGTTTTTTTCTGCTTAAGTGGGGTTTTCATGTACATCAGCTATTACCCCCGCTTATTTTTTCAGCAATACGCATTTTTGCACTTCGGGCAGCCGGATTTGTTTTGATCTCTTCTTCAGACGGTCTGATAATATTCTTTTCGACAGGCTGAATTGAAGTCAACGGGTTGCCGTAAAAATCCTTTTCGATCTTTCCATCGAAATTCCCGCTTTTAAAAAAGTTCTTTACAATTCTGTCTTCAAGCGAGTGGTAAGAGATGGCTACTATTCGTCCTTCCTCTTTCAAAAGTTCGAGTGCTTCTTCCAGTGAGGACCTCAACACGCTTAGTTCTCTGTTTACTTCAATTCGAATTCCCTGGAATACCCGTGCTAACGATTTTACCGTGTGCTGGCCGAAAACCACTCCTTCTATAATGGAGCGGAGTTCTCCGGTTGATTCCACCGGACGGTTTTCAATAATGGCTTTTGCAATTTCTTTACTGCCACGTTCTTCGCCGTAGTGAAAAATCACATCACGAAGTTTTTCGTACGTGTAATCATTCACAACTTGGTAGGCAGAAACGCCGGTTAAATTACTCATTCGCATATCCAGCGGACCATCATGCTGAAAACTAAATCCTCGTTCCGCTTCTTTTATTTGATGTGTGGATACACCCAAATCAAATAGAATCCCGCTAATTTTTCCATGAAACTCCGGATCGATAAGCGTTTTCAGATAACCAAAATTTCCGCGAATGGGAGTGAACCGATCATCATCACCAATATATTTTGCAGCTGCTTCATGAGCTTCTGAATCCTGATCGACCCCAAAAAGTTGACCTTTATCAGACAGACGATTTAAAATTTCTTTGCTGTGTCCGCCTCCGCCAAGAGTTGTATCTATATAAATTCCGTCGGGATTTGTGATGAGATAATCGACAGATTCTTTAAGTAAAACCGGAATATGTTCGTGGTAGGTAGTCATATCAATCCTCCTTTCCATTATCATCACCCATCACTTCTTCAAAAAGATCCTGGTACGATTCGAAACTGAGGTTTGAATCCACTTCTTCCAGTTTTTCGGGTGACCAGACTTCTATCCGTTCACCACTACCTATAAATATGGCTGTTCCATTAATACCTGCATATTCCATTAAGTGGGAGGGAAGCGGAATACGGTTTTGCTTATCGAGTGAGAGATCTTCAGCAAATCGCAGGAAATTTCGTTTAACAGTCCTTCCTTCTCTTGTAAAGCTGTTTATTTTTGATAGTTTCTCTTCAACTAATTCCCATTCATTGTCAGGATAGAGATAAAGGCAGGGCTCTAATCCCCGAAGCAGGGTAAACCGATCCTGTGCATCGGGCTGTAAAGCTTTACGCAACTTGGCAGGGAAGGCCACTCGGCCTTTATTATCTACACTATGTTCGTATTCCCCTTTGAAGCTTGGCACGGATGGGTCCTTTTGTGTTGTTGATTGCTAAAACGTCATTTGACAGTGTTTATAGGAACTTGCTAATTAATTCCCCACTATCTCCCACTTCTCACCACAATGTACCTCTTTGGGGTGTAATATGTCAAGAAAAATGTTTTACAGATAGAATGAATAATAGAAGTAAATCCTCTTTTATAGCATAAATAGCCCATATTCATAGATTTGGGGCATTTTTTAATGAAAAATAGATGTCATGTATTGAGAGTGGGAGAGGGTGGTAGAATTTTTAAAAGAGAGAATTAATGTCACTTGTGAGAAAAAAAGAATGACAGTTATTCAAAAGTAAATGCGCTATTACAATAGAGGGCCATTATGGTCTTTCTTTATAAATAGAAATAGAAAAATCTCTGAATCAAGGAACTTAATCATAAATAAAAAAATCATAAATCATGAAGAAAATGAGATTAATTATAGTAATGATACTATTAATAAGTGGCATTGGATTGAGCAGTGCGTATGCTCAGTCTGGAGAGATAAACTTTGAAATGCAGGTGAATGAATCGAGTTACACTACCTTGCAAAGAGCAGGGGCAGAAAAAGGGATTACAATTGATGATATTGCAAAATGGATGTCAGAAAATACAAGAGTTGGTGTGAAAGCTGCAAACCCTCTCAAGTCTATTCTTTCTATTTTTGTTGTTGATGAAAGAGGAACCATTGTAGGTGAAAGCAAAATTACTGCGAATGTTGTTTCAAGTATGATGCCACTTGGCAGAGCTGTAAATCCCAGTGAACTTACCCGCGCTATACAGAGTGCATTTCCCGGTGGTTTATTTATTCCCGGTGATACATTAATTCCGGGAGATACATTAATTCCGGGGGATACACTAATTCCCGGTGATACATTAATTTCTTCTTCAATGGAAGCCGAACAGATGGCTGCGGATATTGGCCGTAAAGCTATAGGTTCAGGGGGCGGTAAAGTGTCGATTGTTGTAATGCTTACGCCCGACACAAATCGGTTTGAAAACCTAGTCAGTCCGGCTGCTACCGCATTTACCATAGATCTTTAAATTATTCATTAATCGAATCCTTCGTTTTATATAAAAAACCTCTTTTAAATAAGGAGGTTTTTTAATTAGTGGAGAACTTTATGATTGAGTTGGATTTATTGTGATCAAAATCTTCACAATGGATCTTAATATTCAATTAAGGCATTTTATGAGTTTAAAAAAGTAAATGGGTTATTATTCGATAATGAGAGTTTTTATTTATAAAGCTCGCTAAGAGAGTAGGAGAGGGTGGTAGAGTTCTTGGAAGAAAGAATTAGGTGCATTGTGAGAATTGTGGGTCAATATTTATTCATTCCGAAAGTTATATGCTTAGAAGAATTTAAATAAGAGGAGAGGTGGTATGAAAAATTATACCTACACGAAATATTTTGAAGATCAAATACTACGCAAAAGACCCTGCCTGGAAAAAGAATGGTGTATTCGAGTAATAGAAAACCCCGAGAAAACAGAAAAGCAGGATAATAACCGATTTCATTTCTGGAAAAGAATTTCGGAGCTGGATGGACATTATTTACGAGTTACTACTTTCAAAAATAAAACAACAATTCACAATGCGTTTCCCGACAGGAGGTTTGAATTATGACTATTAACTATTACTCAGAAACTGATTCAGTATACATAGACCTTTCTAATAAAGAGAGTGTTTCCAGTAAAGAAGTATTAAAGGATGTTATTATAGACTTTGACAGTGACGGAAAAATTGTGGGAATAGATATAGATAACGCCGGCGAAATTATTAATCTCGATGATCTATCTGATCCAACCCTTGTTAAAGAAGAATTAAAAGGTTTTAAAAATATCACAGGTAAAATTGAATAATAGCATCACGAAGAAACAATTTTCAATACATCAGCCAGTACTCCTGCCGCCGTAACTTCTTTTCCGGCACCCGGTCCCTGAATGATTAATGGTTGATCAAAATATCGGTTCGTTTTTATCTGTATGATATTATTTGTGCCGGTTAGGCTTCCAAATGGGGAATTTAGTTTCACCTCTTTTAATCCCACCTGAATTCCATCTTTATTTAAGGAACCAATATACCGCAATGTTTTTCCTTCCTTATTTAGTCGATCCAATCGTTCTTTCCATTCTGCATCAAAATCGGGAAGGTTTTCGAGGAAAGTTGTAGAGTCTACATTTTGTAATGCTTTTGGAGTGATGGGTTCCACATCCAGTTCTTCGCGTTCTACATCATATCCGCAAATTCGCGCAAGGATCATCATTTTTCGGGCAACGTCTTCACCGGAAAGATCATCCCGCGGATCGGGTTCAGCATATCCCAGCTGACGAGCCTGAATGACTGATTCACTAAAGGAATGTCCCGCATCGAGTTGTGAAAAGAGGTAGGTCATCGTACCGGAAAGCACACCTTCGATTTCCACAATTTCATCTCCGGTATTGATCAGGTTTTGCAGCGTTTGGATAATAGGAAGTCCGGCGCCAACATTTGTTTCATATAAAAACTGTACCTGATTTTTTCGGGCCGTTTTTTCAAGCAGATTAAAGTAAACCTGTTTTCGTGTATTGGCCAGCTTGCTTGGCGTTACTACATGAATACCTTTTGCAAAAAGCTTTAAATACAGCTCAGCCACTTCTCGATCACCGGTTGCATCTACAAAAATGGTTTTCTCATCTTTTCCCGGCTGAAGCTTGTTTATGATTTGCTCCCAGTTTTTTTCCTCACCGAACTGTAAATCTGTGGGTGAAAGTTTATCATCGGCATTCTCATTCCATACCACATGTTTGGAATTACAGATCCCAGTCACGTTCACTGAATAGGAGGAGGGCAGTTTCAGCGTTTGCTGTAAAAGTGTTCCACCTACGGCCCCAATTCCTGCAATAAACACATTTGTTTTCTTTGATAATGCCTGTGGTTCCGGCTTGATTCTCTTCAACGTTGAAATTCTTGTCATGGTCAATAGTTTAAAATAGATTGTATTTCAGTAAATGGTTTGATGATATTGTTGAGCTGTTGAAACTCAATTAAGAAGGCGTCGTGCCCATACGGAGAATCGATTTCGTGATATCGTCCGTTGGGGAAAAGTTGAGAAAGTTCTTTTTGCTCTGATGGGGGATAGAGTAAATCAGACCGAATACCTACCAATTGAACCGGGATTTCCACACGATTAAGTACTTCCTCTGCGGTTCCCCTGCCGCGGGTTATATCATGAGAATCCATGGATTTGGTTAAAGCCACGTAGGTGTGGGCATCAAACCGCCCGGCAAGTTTTTGACCCTGATAATTCAGGTACGATTCCACCTGAAATTGATCTGTTTCTCCCTGCCGATTTCGGTTAAACTTAGACCAATAATCCTTAGGAGTCCGGTAGGTAATCATCGCCATCATTCGGGCCGTGGCCAGCCCATTTTTTGGTCCATCATCTTTTTCATAATTCCCGTTATTCCATTTTGGATCGGTATAAATTGCCTGGCGCTGCGCATGACTTATGCCAATCGCCCAGGGACTGTGCGCTTTACCCATTGCAATAAGCACAGCAGACCGGATTCGCTTATCCATAATGGAAAATTCCAGCGCTTGCATACCACCCATTGATCCACCAATGACTAACTCAATTCCGTTGATAGAAAGCTGATTGAGCAGTTGCTGCTGAAATCGTACAATATCACGAATGGTAAAAAGGGGAAACGAATTGCGGTAAGGCTCTTCGGTTTCCGGGTTGATGGAAAACGGTCCCAGGCTTCCGTAGCAACTTCCGGGCACATTAATGCAGATGGTGAAATACTTATCAGAATCACAAAGATTACCCTCCCCAAAAAGTCCTGTAAACCACTCATCAGCGGCTGCATGTCCGGTTAACGCATGGCAGATCAGGACAACATTATCCCGTTTTTCATTCAGGGTTCCCCAGGTTTTATAAGCAACTTCCGGGTTTTGAAAACGAAAACCTGACTCTGTAATAAAATCAGTTTTAAGCGTGGTTTTTGTGATTCCTTGATTCATACTATTTATGATTCCTGTAGTGATTCTCGTTTGATATCGGGTTCTGCCGGGCCTTTATAAGTATTGTTAAGGAGCGTAGAAAGCCGAACTGTTTCCTTTGCAAGATCTTCCAGCCTTTGCAGGACATTGCTGTCGGTTAATTCGCCGTTTGTGAAATGACCATTCTTCGCATAAACACCCCCGGGAATGGAGTAGGCGTTGAAGTAGCCGATTAATGGCTTGAACTGATGCTCGATAGCCAGGAAATGGTGATCGGATCCACCGGTAGCAATAATGCCAACGGCTTTTCCGCGGATGGAATCGTTGGGGATTAAATCAAACAAATTTTTGAAAGCCCCGCTAAAAGTTCCCCTGTAAATCGGAGATCCAATAATAAGGGCATCCGCAGCGATGATCTTGTCGATCACCGTGCGGGTATCTGCTTCATAACTGTCGGGATTTCGTCCATCACAAAACACCAAGTCGTATGCAGAAAGCGCAATCAATTCTGTTTGAATCGTTGGATCTTGTTCACTGATCAAGTCCAGCGATTTCTGTACGGTTAGTTCTGTTTTTGAATGTTTACTTAAACTGCCTGAGATTCCAATAATCTTCATGCGGCTACCCCTTTCTGTTTTAATTTTTCCTCTTTTTTGCGAACCAGTGGAATGACCTCTTTGCCGAACTTTTCGAGCTCCTCATCGTAATGGAGAAATCCTGTGAGAATAAGATCTACGCCCAACTGTTTTAGTTCGATAATCCGATCAGCTACCTGTTCGGCAGTTCCAATGAGTCCGGTTTTAAAACCATCGTTATATTGTACTAAATCTTCGAAGGATGAATCAGCCCACATTCCTTCGCCTTCTTTCGATGATGCACCTGCTTGCTGAACCGCATTCCGAAAATCATTGACGGCGTCTTCATTGGCTTCGCCCACTATTTCTTCCAGTTGATCGATTGCTTCCTGTTCAGTATCCCGAACAATTACAAAACCGTTCAGGGCAAACTTCACTTCACGACCTTCTTTTTTGGCGAGCTGTTTTACATCATCAATCTGCTCTTTAATTCCCGAGTTGGTGTTTCCGTTCATGAAATACCAATCAGAAACCCTTGCAGCCATTTTACGAGCGGCTTTTGAGTTTCCTCCCTGAAACACAGGAATGCCATTACTTTCAGGTTTTGGCTTGTGCGGGGCGTCACTTATTTGATAGAAATCTCCGCGATAATTGGCTTTATCTTCAGTCCAAAGCTGACGAAGAACTTCGATGAATTCCTCTGATCGTCTGTATCGTTCATCATGCTCAAGCCAGTGTTCACCAAAAGCGGTAAACTCACCTTTAAACCAACCGCTAACCACATTCACCGCAACGCGACCATTGCTTACATTATCAATTGTGGATAGAATTTTTGCATATACAGCCGGATGCCAGAGTCCGGGGTGAACCGCTGAAATCAGGTTAATTTTCTCAGTTACAGCCGCCAGTGCCGAACCGAGTGCAGCAGCTTCAAGCTGATTGTCAGCGCCATAGCTTGCAATAAATCGTGTTTGTAAAAGGGCATATTCGAACCCAACCTGCTCTGCTATTTGTGCATAGCGTTTATTGGCTTCGAATGTCCAGTCCGTTTTTTGCGGAAGTGTTGATACTACAAGACCTCCACTAACATTTGGTACCCAGTATGCGAATTTTAAGTTACTCATTAGTATCTTTGTTTTAGTTCACGTCGGCAGACCTCTGCAAAAGTTTCTGCCGATTGTTTGAATGATGACCCGGTTCCGATTTTCGGAAGCCGGGTTTTTTATTAATTAAAAAGTCCCCATTTATTCCGGGGGGATGTTACGTGACGTTAAGTGGCCCGAACTCAACTTTAAGGCATTATCAACGTTCCTGAACACCCCTCAATGAATCATCTTAACGATGATTCATATCTCTCCTCAAGGGGAGATATTTTCATCCCCTCTTGAGAGGGGAAAAGTCCAACCGAAAGTGCGAAGCACTGTTCAGTTTGGTCGAGGGGGTGTGTTCCAGCGGATGAGTAGTTTGAATCTAAATTCAAATTAATTCAACGCTCCGTCAACACCCCTCCGCCTGCTGGCGGAAGATTTATCAAGCCGTCACTTTTATCTTCTCAAAAGCCTGCTCAAAATCACCGATGATGTCATCGATGTGTTCAATTCCTACCGATACACGGATCAGATCTTCCTTTACTCCGCCGGATGCCTGCTCTTTTTCGGTCAGCTGCTGGTGTGTGGTTGATGCCGGATGAATGACCAGTGTTTTGGCATCCCCAACATTGGCAAGGTGACTTGCCAGTTCCACACCTTCAATAAATTCAAGTGCAGAATCGTAGCCGCCTTTTACACCGAAAGTGAGAACCGCTCCGAAGCGTCCATCCCGTAGATATTTCTTCCCATTTTCGTGGAACGGATGGTCCGGTAATCCGGTGTAGTTTACCCATGAAACATGAACACTTGTTTGAAGCCATTTTGCCAATTTGATGGCATTTTCTGCATGGCGTTCGGCTCTGAGTGAAAGTGTTTCAAGTCCCTGAAGAAGAAGGAAACTGTTGAAAGGAGATAGGGCAGGGCCTACATCACGAAGTCCTTCAACCCGTGCCCGAATGGCAAACGCGATGTTTCCAAAGGGACCGTTTTCACCAAATACTTCCCAGAAATTAAGTCCGTGGTAGGATGGAGAAGGCTCTGTAAACATCGGATATCGTCCGTTTCCCCAGTCAAAATTACCGGCATCCACAATCACGCCACCTACGCTTGTTCCATGACCGCCAATCCATTTTGTGGCAGATTGAACAACCACGTTTGCACCATGGTCAATGGGTCGGGCAATGGCTCCTGCAGCTCCAAAAGTGTTATCAACTACTAATGCTATACCGTGCTTTTTGGCTACGGCTGAAATACCTTCAAAATCAGGCACATTGCCACGAGGATTTCCAATGCTTTCCAGGTAAATGGCTTTGGTATTGTCATCAATGGCAGCTTCAAATGCTTCGGGCGTATCTTCCTCTACAAACGTGGTTTTTATACCCAGTCGAGGCAATGTAACTTTCAATTGATTGTACGTTCCGCCATAAAGATTTGGAGTGGAAACAATATTGTCACCGGCCTGTGCAAGATTGGTAAATGCTAAAAACTGAGCCGACTGACCTGATGCAGTTGCCACAGCAGCAGCGCCTCCTTCAAGGGCAGCAACTCTTTTCTCAAAAACATCCGTGGTAGGATTCATGATCCTTGTATAGATATTTCCGAATTCCTTAAGAGCAAATAGTGTGGCGGCATGCTCTGTATCATCAAATTGATATGATGTTGTTTGATAAATCGGTACCGCTCTCGAGCCCGTTGTAGGGTCTGCTTCCTGACCTGCATGAAGCTGAAGAGTTTCAAATTTGTAGTTTTTATCTTGTCCGTTTGTGCTCATGATTGTGTAGTTATGTGGATGTTATTTTTAAAATCTGTTAATAAAAGTCCCCTCTTGAGAGGGGATTTAGGGGTGTGTTAGTTAGGCTACGTGGTTTGGAACTATATTCGAGCCAGATCAACGCTCCTGAACACCCCTCACAAAAATCATCTTAAACGATGATTTTGTCTCTCCGCCCGCCGGCGGAAGATCGGCCGATCACTCATTCTTTGGGTCGAACCAAAAACTGATGATCGACCTTCATACATCGATTTTGAACCATTAATACCCCCGCATTTTTTGTTTTTTCAATTTCTTTAGGATGTTCACCGGTGCCCAACTGAAGCCAGATTACTTTTGGATTGATTTCCAGCGCTTGATCCACCACTTCCGAAACAAATTCAGGACGGATAAAAACATCAACAGCATCTACTTTTTGTGGTATGGATTTTAAATCGGGATACGCTTTTTCCCCAAGTATTTCATCCGCTCCCGGATTAACCGGAATGATTGTATAGCCTGCTTTTTTTAAGTAGCGGCCTACGAAGTAACTGTCTTTATGTTTGTTTCGTGAAATTCCCACAATGGCAATGGTTTTGATGTTTTCAAGCCAGTCTTCAATTTTATCGGTCTCTTCGGATAGCTCCTCAGTAGCCCTCATTTTCTTTTCGTACCAGCTGTTAAATGTATTTCGCAAAGTGTTTTAATTGATTTAAAAAATTATAAGTACCAGTCTCCCTTTGAAGGGGGATGAAACACGTTCAGTGTTTGCTCCGGGAGATGTTTGTAAGGCCGTTGATCTCAAATCTATCTTCAATTTAGATCAACGCCCTGTGAACACCCCTCTTCCCGAGTATTCGGGACGGGAACAGCCGGAAAATTCTGTCTCCCTCAAAGGGAGATAAATCCATCCCCTCTTGAGAGGGGAAAAGGCCAAATGAAAGCGCAAAGCGCGGTTCAGTTGGTCGAGGGGTGTGTTCCTGCATCCGAGCAGTATGGACACACCCCTGATCCACTCGCTGAACGCTCGTGAATCTGTCCCCTCTCGAGAGGGGACGCAAACAAAAAAAGCCTCTTCTAAAAATCCTATGGGAAAGATTTTCAGAAGAGGCTTTTGTACAAAAAAATGCCTGATCGTCTCATCTTTCCCAACCTCGAATTAAATTTCGAAGCGGGCAGGATTTAGCACCTAACCTCCAATTTCTCAGAGCGGTTGCTAAGGTTTCGCAGGGCCTGTCCCTCCACCTTTCTGGATAAGAGTTCAATTATGTTAAAGAACGCTGTTCAGAAAACTGAACAAAAAAAAAGCCCTGCTGTTTCCAGAGGGCTTAAAAATGTTTGTCAAACAAATAGTCCCTCCGCAGTTATGTAGTACAACACATACACATCATGCAGATAGAACAAGTAATAATATTTTTTGGTTTGTTTAACATAGCTCTAAGTTATATGATTTTTGATGTAGGATGCAATTAAAAATTTAAAAAAAATAAAATTGGCTTATTTTTGTGATATTACCACGGAGTAAGACGACTAAAAGATGTAGATGTAGCATCCGAATTGTGAGCCTTCTTCTGCTTCAGAAAAAATCAGGGGAGTGGTTGCTAATCTACTCCTGATAATTATACCGCTCAATTCGTCCATTGATTCCCTCTATCACAGATGGAAGTTCTTCGGGTGAAATTACTTTCATGTTATTCTCCATATCAAAAGTTGTGATATTGAAAGTTGAAGATCCTATTTTTCGTTCCAGCAGTGTAATAGTTCTGCGTGGCGGCAAGTCCGAGCCAATGAGCGGACGAGGACCGCTGCCCTGTGCTCCTGAGTGAATCATTTTCAAGCCATTTTTTTCGGCAGCGTACCAGGCGTGATGGTGTCCGCTGAAGTAATAATCAACATTATTTCTCTTCATTATATCAAAAAGTTCATCTGCATCTTTTAAAATTCCCCCTTCACGGTTTCGTCCTTCTGCTACGGCATAGAGTGGTAAATGTCCGAGCATAATCCGTTTGGATGCTTTTTTAGCCACTTTTTGCGATAGCTGCTGCTCTATCCAACCAATCTCCGCTTCTGTGATCTTGTAGTAGGAGGCGTCCCAACTGATCACAAAAAGATCTTCAAATTCAAAGCTATAGTAGAAAGGAAAATGTTCATTACTCACATAGTTAAGTACGGGCTTGTGTGGACTCCAGTACTCTTTGGCAAGTTCCCGCTCATGATCAAAATTTCCACTTCCTGAACCGTCGTGATTGCCAAGTGTAAAGGCAAATGGGATTTCCATTTCGCGGAGTGGCTGACCAATGGTTTCATCAAACCCGGCCCACATCGCACGGATTTCCTCTTCAGAAAGTGCCAGGCTTTGACCTGCAATCATATCTCCTGCAAACAGGATGAAATCGGGCTGCCACTTTTCTACCCAAACTATGGCACTGTCTACATATTCACCATAGTGAGTGGATCCATAACTCTCATTGAGATCCGCCATCAGTACAATTCTCATCCCTGAATCATCTTCAGACTGAGCCTGTATATTTGAAAAGGATAAAGCAAAGAGTAAGAGACAGAGCAGGCTATGTTTCATTTTTTAATAACCCAAATTTCTAACCCAGTTCTCTTTTTCACGCCACTTTTCTCGTACTTTAACATGAAGTTCGAGAAACACTTTTTTGCTGATAAATTCTTCAATAGATTCGCGCGATTTAATTCCCAAATTCTTAATAGCCGATCCTCCTTTTCCGATCAACATTCCTTTCTGTGATTTTCGATTCACGATAATTTCGGCACTGATTCGATCAATATCGACATCTTCCTCGTAAGCGATCACTTCAACAGTGCAGGAGTAGGGGATCTCCTCTTGAAACTGCAAAAATACCTGTTCCCGGATCAGTTCAGACACAAAAAATCGGACCGGATGCTCACTCAAATCTTCTTTTGGATAATATGGGGGTCCCGGCATTAATTGGGAACGGATTGATTCAATCAGTTCATCAATCCCTTCTCCCTGAAGTGCAGAAACATAGTGGATGGATGTTAGCTTCAATTTCTTTTCCAGGTCCGCAACTTTTGCCTGGGCTTTCTCCCGATCGTATATGTCGATTTTATTCACCAACAAGTATATCGGTTTGTTAATCGATTTCAGCATCTCGATGACTTCATCGGTAGGGTGTTTGTCCAAAGGATCAAAAATGAACAGAATTAAATCTGCATCTTTTCTGGCACGTTCTACCGTTTTCATCATCGCTTTTTGGAGCTCATACTTTGGAGAAATCACTCCCGGTGTGTCCAAAAAAACGACCTGAGTATCATCATTCGAAAAAATACCTACCACCTGATGACGTGTGGTTTGTGGCTTATGTGTTGCGATGGAAATTTTGCTGCCAAGAATGTAATTCATCAAGGTAGATTTTCCGGCATTGGGTTTGCCAATAATTGCTACATATCCCGATTTGTGAGGTTTTTCAGTCAAAATAGACGTTGTATTTATGAGTTTAAAATCTTCAAATATTCTTTAACCGTTCGCTCTAATCCCCAAAAAACAGATTTAGAAATCAGTGCGTGACCAATACTGATATCTTCCAAATAGGGGACGTTTTCAATCAAGATTGGAAGGTTATCGAGATTTAACCCGTGTCCTGCATTTACCGTCATTCCATAACTTTTAGCAAGTTCCGCTGCGTTTGCCAAACGTTTCAATTCATGCATCTGATCTTCCTTGTTAGTCGTATTTGCAAATGTTCCTGTGTGCAGTTCAATGGCATCAGCACCAAGATTGCCGGATAACTCAATATCTTTGGGATTGGGATCTACAAAAAGAGAGATTTTTGTTCCCGAATCTTTATACGCAGGAAATACCCGGTTTTCAAAATCATCAAACACTTTTTCCATATTGAGTCCGCCCTCAGTGGTGAGCTCTTCTCGTCCTTCAGGAACTAATGTGATCAAATCGGGGTCTGTTTCAAGACTGATTTCTATCATCTCATCAGAAGCCGCCATCTCGAAATCCAACATTCCGGACACAGATTTCTTCAAACGCTGTACGTCCTCATCCCGAATGTGTCTTCTGTCACCGCGCAGGTGAAACACAATTCCGGCGGCTCCGGCATCTTCGCAGACTTTCGCGGCTTCTATGGGATCGGGATATCCTTCACCCCGGGCATTCCGTAATGTTGCTACATGATCTATATTGACTAATAATCGCATCATATCATCTTTATTTTTATACTTTCCAAGATACAAACATCATCTGCAACTTCGCATATTTTCATGAGATATTCCGCTCACAACAGAATTTGGCTACTCCTTATTCTTTCTTTTTTGATTTCATCCTGTGGAGTAGTAGAACGCAGCGCTCAACCTATCGAACAATCATCGGTTAGTGAGACATCAAAAAATACAGTAGTTGATCAGTTAATAGAAGCACATCTTGAGTGGGAAGGAACGCCCTATATTCTTGGCGGATCCGGTGTGGGTGGCATCGATTGTTCAGCATTTACGCAAGTCGTGTTTCAGGATTATTTTGGTCTACAATTGCCGCGAAATACCAGACAACAGCTTCAGGAAGGGCAGAGCGTTCGCAGAAATTATATTCGACCGGGGGATCTGGTTTTCTTCAAAACCGGGAGACAATTGCTTCATGTTGGTATTGCAATGGAAGACGGTAATTTTGTTCACGCGTCGGTTTCTTCTGGCGTGATGATCTCAAATATCGAACAAGATTATTGGGCATCTCGCTACTTATCTACCCGGCGAATTCTGTAAAAATTCTTCTCAAATTTTGTAAACTTAGAAAGAGTTTAGTTTCGTTATTTAAACAAATCAACGAGAATCTAATTCATCAAAATTATGAGTAATGAAGAGAAGGCCTCCCTTAAAAAATATACCTCAGATCTATATTCACTTGAAAAACACTTCATGAATTCAGTAAAAAGGCAGAAATCATCTGATAAAGTTAGAGATGAAAAAGCCATTGATTTACTGCATGAAATAGATAAAATCGTTTCTAATCATGTTCAGGTGCTTGAACGGTATGTGGAAAAAGACGGTACTTTAAAGGAGGAATTGAAAAGTAAATTTATGTCGATATCAGGATCTTTTTCCGGTTTGATTGAGGGCGATCGAAATGATGTTTTATCTAAAATGATGAGAGATGATTATACGGCTCTCTCTATGATTGCCATTGGTTATACACTGCTTCACACACATGCACTTGTGGATGATAATCAAAAGCTGGCGGCGCTGGCCCAAAATCATTTAATCCACTGCACTTCATTGATTACAGAAATTAGCAAATTAGCACCAATGACGTTAGCCCATGAGTTAATGGATGATCATGACCGTGCGGAAGTGATTGGTAAAAAAGCCTTAGAAAATACTCAATCTGCATGGAAGTCTGAAGTAATAAATAAGGATCCGCAAATTGTATAACTGAAGTCAGATTGGGTTTTTACACGTTAAACTGATTCCACGGATAACTTTCGGGCAGGGGAGCTTCAAAACTCAATTCATTTTTTGTAGTTGGGTGAACCAACTCAAATCGATATGCATGCAAGGCTATGGACCCTTTTTCAGGTTTTCCATATTTTTTATCACCCCAAACCGGCGCTCCGATTTCGGCAAACTGTACCCGAATTTGATGCGCTCTACCTGTTTTCAGGTTGATGTCTACCAACGCTAAATCTCCTTTTTGATCAAGGGTTTTAAATGACAAAGAAGCCAATTTACTTTTCTTTTGAGCATTGGGAACTACTTTTACGGTATTGGTTTTTGAATCTTTAAGTAGATGATGCTCAAGCACACCATTTTTTGGCGGATTGCCTTTCAACACGGCGAGGTACGATTTTTTAACTTTACGCGATCGAATTTGCTCACTGATCCTCGATGCTGATTTCGATGTTTTGGCAAATACCATCACACCGCTCACGGGTTTATCGAGCCGATGGAGAAGCCCCAAGAATACATTCCCAGGCTTTCCGTACCGCAACTTAATGTACGATTTGCAAAGGTTGAGTAGATCAGGCTGCTCTGTATGATCTTCCTGCGAGAGCAAACCCTGAGGTTTGGAAACGGCTAAAATGTGATTGTCTTCGTAAATAATGGGGATGTCAGGACGGGTTCCTGTCGATTGCATAATTTAGTTGAATTTCAATGTGTTTATTATCGTCAGTTAATATAAATGTTTTCCGCGACTTGGCTGTTTCATATTTTCAGTAAAAGAAAATCGTAAATCATGTCTGAATCAGTAAAAGAAAAAGTGGATCGTCTACCGCAGCAGCCGGGAGTCTATCAGTTTAAAGATAGCGGCGGCAACCACCTTTATGTTGGAAAGGCAAAGCGTCTGCGAAACAGGGTACGCTCGTATTTTCAGGATTCCCGTAATCACGACGGACGAATTCGCGTGATGGTTTCCAAGATTGAAGATGTGGAAGTAATCGTAACGGATTCTGAAGCAGAAGCACTGATTCTGGAAAATAACCTCATCAAAAAACATCAACCCCGCTACAATATTATGTACCGGGATGATAAGTCTTATCCGTACATCTGTATTACTCAGGGAGGGAGGCCACGGGTTTATCCTACCCGAACGGTGATCCGGGACGGGAGTAAATATTTTGGTCCGTATGATCATGTAGGTCACATGCGCCGAATGCTCGAAACCATCAGAAAAACGTTTAATCTGTGCACGTGCGCAGTTTCACCAAAGAATATTGACAAATCGCGGGGTGCCCCGAAATGGCACTCTTGTTTTGATGATTATCTGCAAAATTGTTCGGGTGATTGGAATCCGGAACTTTACAAAGAAAAAATTGAAAAAGTGGAGCGATTGCTTTCCGGTAAAACAGAAGATTTAATTCGCGAGATAAAAGAAGAGATGCAGATTGCCTCAGACGCCCTGGCTTTTGAAGAAGCAGCAAAGCTTCGCGATAGCATGGAGTCGCTGATTAAGTACAATCAAAAAATGAAGATTGTAGCCAATAAAGAGATCAACCGGGATATTTTTGCCATTGAAGTGGATGACGAAATCGGGGAAGCGTGTGGGGTTTTGTTTAAGATTAGGGAAGGAAAACTGATCGGTAAATTTCATCGGTTTTTAAAAAATATAGCAGGGTCTACAAGAGCGGAAATGATCCAGTCTTTTGCCGAAGATTATTATACCGGACAATTCGCCGGTGCCATTCCTGATGAGGTTTATGTGAGTGATGAGTTGGAAAATCCTGATCCGTTGAGTGAATATTTGTGGGAACAGCATCATAAAAAAGTACCGATACATATGCCTAAAATCGGCGAGAAAAAGCAGATGATAGATATGGCTATTTCCAATGCGAAATATAATTTGGGAGAACGGCGGCTTGAAAAGGAAAAGCAACAGAAAGATCGAATTCCGCAATCCGTAAAAGATCTCAAAGAGTATTTGCGGTTGCAGCGGTTGCCCCGAAGAATTGAATGTTTTGATAACTCCAACACTCAGGGAACGGATCCGGTAGCATCTATGGTAAGTTTTGTGGATAGTCAACCGCGAAAAAGTGAATACAAGCGGTTTAAAATACGAACGGTAACCGGTGCTGATGATTTTGCCTCGATGAAAGAGATTGTAATGAGACGGTATTCGCGCGTGAAAAAAGAAAAACTACAGATCCCTGATTTAATTTTAGTGGACGGAGGACGTGGTCAATTAAACGCAGCGCTTGAAGGGTTACGAGAAATTGGGTTTGAAGGAGAGTGCGAAATTGCCGGAATTGCAAAACGGCTGGAGGAAGTGTTTTTGCCGGGCAAGGCAGATCCGGTGATGATACCAAAAACATCCTCTGCACTCAAGCTTTTGCAAAGAGCACGGGATGAAGCCCACAGATTTGCGATCAATTATCATCGGAAAAAAAGATCGAAGAGAACGTTAAAAACGGAACTTACTGAGATTAAAGGAGTAGGAAGTAAAACGGCACAAAAACTACTGAAAGAATTCGGGTCTATTAAGAGAATTAAACAATTAGATACTGAAGAGTTGAAAGCTGTGGTTGGTCCATCTGTAAGTAAAACTATATTTGATTACTTTCACCATTAAAGTATTTAACGTATAGCATCATTATGTTATAAAACCATATAGTTGAAATTATTATTTTTTTAAAAGACGATGGTTAATCAACAGAAATCAATTGTATTATTAACACCATTCATTGATTTTAAATGAATGTAATCCGTTTGCCAATTGTTTACGTAAATAGAGATGTATAACAATCTCAATTAAATAGAATTATGAGACTGAACAAATCAAAACATATTCCAAGTAACTACGATAAAATGCAGGACAGGGAATTGGTACACCTGTACCGTAAAGATGATGACCAGCTTGCATTTAAGGAATTGATGAATCGTCATCAGGCAAAAGTGTATTCATACATTTTTAGTATGGTTCATAATCGGGAAGTAACCAATGATATTTTTCAGGAGACGTTTACCAAGGTTATTACTAAAATGGATGATACATATAATGAGCAGGGAAAATGGATTGCCTGGGTCATGCGAATTGCACATAATGCAACAATTGATTATATCAGAAAACAAAAACGATTTGTCGACGTTAACAGCTCGTACGATAAAGAATCCAAAACAGACTTTTACGACAGATTACCGGATGATGACGCCATAGGGCAGCAGGAAAAGCTCGAAATAGACGAATCAACTTCTGAACTTCTTGAGCATATTTCCAACCTGCCTGAAGAACAACGAACTGTTGTGATGTTGCGCCATTATTATGAAATGCCTTTTAAGGAGATTGCTGATTTGACGGATGTTTCAATTAATACAGCACTTGGACGAATGAGGTATGCATTAATTAATCTTCGTAAAATGTTTGATGAAAAACATGATAAAGAACGAAGTAGTGTATGAGTAATAGAGATACAGACAGTATTAAGTATGTGCTAAATGAGATGGATCCATCTGAAAGGATCGAGTTTGAACGTAGGATAGTTGAGGATTCCGATTTGTTGATTGAAGTTGAATCGATACGGAGAATGGAAAAAAGACTCAGTGCTCTTCCACTGTTCCATCCCCCAAAAAAGCTGTCCCATTCTATTTATGAAAAATCGGGAGAATACAATGCTCTTTTAAAAAGAAGAGATCGGAACAAAAAGCTTTCTCTCGCGGCGGTAGTTTTAGTTATTAGTTTATCAGGTAGCATGCTGTTTATGGGTGAATCTGATGACGTTCCGGATCAATTTAATAGCGCTGGAATCCAAAGTTCTCCTTTACAACAATCAACCGTTACCAAATCAAATAACAGGGTTCAACCTTGGGTTGATAATAATCAGATAATCCACTTTACCGGAGGTTCTGAAAATACAGGCTTTACCATGGATAATTCAGATCTGCAAAGTAGCTATCAAAAATTACAGCCGGTAAATAATCCTTCTGTAAAGCAATATTTTCACAGAAATTTGCATCTAACAGGTTCGGGTAATTAAGCAGATTGTTCTATTAACTTTTTGTTAATGATAGGTTTACACTTCTAAAGATTGTGATGTCCACAATGGAATGTGAATAACTTGTTTTGGTAAGGGGAACCTTGAGGCTTATATTCTATACTTAGCAAACTTAAATAAATGCCTCCTAATAAATGGGTAAAGTAATATCTATCGCTAATCAAAAAGGCGGAGTTGGAAAAACAACTACAGCTATTAATTTAGCTGCAAGTTTGGCTGCAATAGAGCATCCGACTCTTGTTATTGATATAGATCCTCAAAGTAATACCACAAGTGGACTGGGAATTGAACCGAAAACGGTTACCAGTTCTATTTATGAAGTGATGATCGGCGGCATTGAAATGAAAGATGCAATTCGCGAAACGGAACTTCCATACTTGGAATTAGTTCCTGCCCATATCAATTTAGTAGGTGCAGAAATTGAGATGGTAGATCGTAACGAAAGAGAACGAATACTGTGGAAAGCTGTTGAACAGGTAAAGGATAAATACGATTTTATAATTATTGACTGCCCTCCTTCCCTTGGATTATTGACTATCAACTCTCTTACCTCTTCTGATTCTGTATTAATTCCCGTTCAGTGCGAATATTTTGCACTTGAAGGATTAGGACAGCTTTTAAATACCATTAAAATTGTACGTCAGCACCTGAATCCTGAATTAGAGATAGAAGGTGTGTTATTAACGATGTATGATACTCGAACCAGGCTTTCCAATCAGGTTGCGGAAGAAGTGAAAAGATATTTTGATGAACGGGTTTTCTCATCGGTAATAGCCAGAAATATCCGGCTTGCAGAAGCACCCAGTTTTGGGAAACCTGCTATTTTATATGATGCAACCAGTGTTGGAGCCAAAAACTATTTAGCCCTGGCCCGCGAGATTATCCAACGAAATAAAAAGATGTTTAAAGACAGCCAGGTTTTAGCCAAATAAGCTTTGTATGACAAAAAAAGTATTGGGAAGAGGTTTAGGAGCATTTTTTCCGGATTATGAGGATGATTCTGATGGGAAAAAATCTCCCGGGAAAGTAAAAACCGCAGTGCCGATTGAACCGGTGGATAAGGTAAATGTTGTTTTGGATATACCGGTTGATCATATCCGGGCAAATCCCCATCAGCCCAGAAAAGATTTTAAAGAAGAAGCCCTCGAAGAGCTGGCAGATTCCATAAAAAAACATGGAATTATTCAGCCTATTACCGTTCGATATTTAGGACAAAAACGATTTGAGCTGATTAGTGGCGAGCGCAGGCTCCGTGCATCCAAACTTGCCGGAATGGAAGAAATTCCCTCTTATATCCGTGAAGTTAATGATGAACAGTTGATTGCTTTCGCATTGATTGAAAACATACAGCGTGAAGAGCTCAATCCTTTGGAAATTGCGTTTGGCTATAAACGATTGATGGAAGAGTGCGAATATACACAGGGAGAAGTGGCTGAAAGGGTAGGTAAAAACCGAACCACGGTTACGAATATGATGAGACTCCTGCAGCTGCCGGATTTTATACAGGCAGCGCTGAGGGATGAAAAAATTTCTATGGGTCATGCACGGTCACTCATCAACATAAAGGATCAAAAAGATCAGAAAAAAGCTCTTGATAATATTGTAAAGAAGTCATTATCAGTTCGCCAGACGGAAGAGTTTGTTAAAAAATTGGACAAGAAGAATGAGTCGTCATCATCAAAGAAGAAAAAAGATACATCAACACCTTTCATTGATGAAATTGAAAAGCGGTTGCGAAATAATTTTAGTACGAAAGTTAACATCAAGCAGAAAAGAAAAGGGGGAGAAATTCGTATAGAATATTACTCGAATGATGACCTCGAACGATTACTTCAACTTTTTGATGAAACGGATTAGCTTTGTATTTCTGATAGTTCTTATTCAAAGCACAAGCTTTGCACAGACAAATGTTATTGAGAAGGATTATTCCCTGCTTGAGAACCGATATTACGGGAGCACAAATATAATTCAACAAGATCAAGAAGTAGATAGGGAAGAGTTTCCCACACCCCGTTCAGTTCTTTTTAAATCTCTTATGATTCCAGGCTGGGGACAGATCGTTAATCGTCAGGTTTGGAAAGTACCGATTGTATATGGAATGTTTGCCGGAATCGGGTTTTATGCATATACGTTACATCAGGATTATACAGATTATAGGGCTGCATATTATAATGCAGAAAGAGGCGCAGATTCAGATTTTAGATTTGGTCCCACTCCGGAAAGATTAGAGTTAATTAGTGATAATGAGCTGCAAAGCATCCGGAACTCCTTACGTAATCAACGAGACATGATGTTTGTAGTAATGGCACTGGCTTATGGCTTAAACGCTGTAGACGCTTATGTTTTTGCACATATGAGGAGTTTTGATGTGTCGGATGATCTTTCGATGAACAGTACCCTTCGCCCAACAATTATGGCTGATTCATCACCCGGTATTTCTTTATCGTTTTCATTTAACTCAAAAAAATAATATGTCTGCACCGGAATTTTTTGAAAAAAGGGATATGCCCGCTGATCATTTTGACAGAAAAGGGAATGATGATTTATGGAGTGTTTTTAAAATTATGGGCGAATTTGTAGATGGCTATGACAAGATGATGCTTGTTGGGCCGTGTGTTTCTATTTTTGGTTCTGCCCGATTAAAAAGAAATAATAAGTATTACAAAATGGCTGTTAAAACAGCTAAAATGGTATCTGAAAATGGGTTTGGTGTAATTACGGGAGGAGGTCCCGGAATTATGGAGGCTGCAAACAAAGGAGCCAAAGAAGCCGGTGGGAAATCAGTGGGTTTGGGAATTGATTTACCTCACGAACAGGGATTAAATAATTATGTTCATCCCAAATACGAAATTAATTTTCGTTATTTCTTTGTTAGAAAAGTGATGTTTGTAAAGTATGCACAAGGTTTTATTGTGTTTCCCGGAGGTTTTGGCACGTTAGACGAACTTTTTGAAGCCCTTACATTAATACAAACAAATAAGATTGAACGTATTCCTATTGTTTTAATAGGGAAGGATTATTGGGATGGTCTTGCCACATGGATTGAGAAAAAATTAGTTGCGGATGGTTTTGTATCAGAAGAAGATACCGATTTGTTTATGTTAACTGATAATTATGAGGAAGCGGTGGAATATGTTTGCAACTTTTATAAGAAGAAAAGGCCAAGTCCCAACTTTTCATTTTAGGAACTTTTAGGTATAAATAGAGTTTGATTAAATAATTACTGTGTAATGTGGAATCTAAAAGAAAATTTTTGTTAGTTTAGCATCGTTTAATTTTAGCAATCATAAATAACCCCTTAAATCATGAAGTCTTATAGCCAACTTTTGTCTTTCTTCTTTGCAGTTGTTTTGGCATTTGGGATAACTCAACTATCTCATGCCCAAGATGATACCAGAACCCAAGCAATTACAAAGTATAATGAAGCCCAAGAATTAGCCAGTGCAAGACAATTTACTGATGCGATAGAGATATATCGCGAAGCTCTTGAATTAGCTAAAGAAATCGAAGATGAAGAAATCATACAAAACATAGAGGAAAGAATTCCTCGTGCTTATTCAAGCCGTGCTTCTTCATCTTATAGCGCTTTTCAATCTGAAAGAAATTTAGCAAATGCAAATCAGGCTATAGAGGATTTTGAAGCTTCTCTTGAAGCTGGTGAAGAATTTGGCAATGATCAAGTTGTAGAACAAGCCACACGGGCAATTCCACAACTTTATTATATACGATCAGTTGTTGAATACCGACAAGATGATTTTGAAGGTGCAATGGTTAGTTTAGATGCAGCATTGGAACTAAATCCTAACTATCCAACGGCTCACTATCAAAAAGGGGTTGTATATAAAAAACAAAACCCTGAAGATATTGACGGTGCTTTAGAATTTTTTGATACAGCCATCGAACTCGCTGAACAAGCAGGCGACAATCGCACTCTGAATAATGCTCGAGAAGGTGCTGCTGAAGAGTTGATTTATAGAGCAAATACTCTAAAAGAAAATGATGATTACAGTAGAGCCATAGAATTACTTGAACGAGTGGAACAGTATGATCCTCAATCAGCCGATGCTTATTATAGACTTGCTGAAGTTAACAACCTGCAAGGAAATTGGGCACAAGCTATAGAGCATGCAAATCAGGCCCTTGAGTTCGAATCAGGTGGTGTTGTTGAACAAGCAAAAATATACTTTGAGCTGGGAATGGCACACAAAGGAGAGGGTGATACAACGAACGCTTGTAGTGCTTTTGAAAATGCCGATTATGGTGATTTTTCTGATCCGGCATCTCACGAACTCGAGTTTGAGTTGGAGTGCGAAGGCTACACAGCAAACGGACGTCGATAAACATTATATCGAATTTACAAAAGCCGCGTAAATTACGCGGCTTTTTTTTTGTCTTTTATTTTTCTAAAGGGTACATCTTATCTATCTTCTCTCATTCATTTAACTGACCACAAAAAACCTCTTTAAGGCTATGAGCAACGCTTCCAAGCTGGATCAACAATGTGTAAACACTATCCGAACTCTCTCTATGGATGCCGTACAGGCAGCAAATTCAGGTCATCCCGGTATGCCCATGGGTATGGCCGATGCGGCGTATGTTCTATGGACGAAATTTTTAAAGCACAATCCTGAAAACCCAAGATGGTTCGATCGTGATCGATTTATATTAAGTGCCGGACACGGATCGATGCTGCTTTATTCCTTACTACACCTTACAGGGTACGACGTATCGCTTGATGAAATCAAAAATTTCAGACAGTTAGGCAGTATCACTCCGGGACACCCCGAATTTGGAATGACACCGGGAGTTGAAACTACAACCGGACCCTTAGGTCAAGGGTTTGGTACAGGAGTTGGAATGGCCATGGCTGAGTTATTTATGGCTGAAACGTTCAATAAAGACGATTTTAATCTTGTTGATCACTACATGTACGGAATTGTTAGTGACGGTGATTTGATGGAAGGTATTTCCCACGAATCAGCATCTCTTGCAGGACATCTAAAGTTAGATAAGCTCATATATTTGTATGATTCAAACCAAATCTCTATTGATGGATCCACTGATCTTTCTTTTACGGATGATACTCGAAAACGTTTTGAAGCGTATGGATGGGATGTACAACGAGTTGATGGACACAATCATAAACAAATTGAAGAAGCTATTTTAAAAGCTCAAAAAACGAATACACCTTCATTGATCGAATGTATAACTACAATTGGTTTTGGCAGCCCAAATAAAGAGGGAACAGCTGATTCGCATGGCGCTCCGCTTGGTGAAGAAGAAATTAAACTTACGAAAGAGAAGCTTGGTTGGAACCACCCCGAACCTTTCTTTATCCCTGATGATGTTAAAAATGAGTTTAGAAAAGCTGTTCAAAAAGGAAATAAACTTGAAGAAGAGTGGGAGACCTTATTAGCAGATTTTGAGAAAGTTCATCCGGTTGATGGGGTAGGATTTAAAACCTTTGTTAGCCGTAAAATGCCTGAAAACTGGGATGAAATTCTCCCCGAGTTTGCCGCTGATGCAAAAGGAATGGCAAGTAGAAAAGCGTCCGGTGCAGTTTTAAATGAACTGGCTGATCATATTTTTAATCTGGTTGGCGGTTCTGCAGATCTTACCGGAAGTAACAATACTGAAATGAGTGGCAAAGGAGTATTCCAGAAAGGAAATTATAAAGGGCGAAATGTCCATTATGGTGTTCGGGAACACGCTATGGGAGCCGCATTAAATGGAATGGCACTTCATGGTGGAGTGATCCCTTTTGGAGGTACATTCCTGGTGTTTTCTGATTACAACAAACCATCTATCCGAATTGCGGCTTTATCCAAAATTCCTTCCATCTTTGTGTTTACTCACGATAGTATTGGTTTGGGTGAAGACGGGCCCACACATCAGCCCATTGAACATTTAGCAGCCATTCGTGCCACTCCCAATGTTGCTGTATTCCGTCCCGCAGATGCTAATGAAACAGCCTACAGTTGGAAAGCTGCCATTGAAAATGCAGAAGGTCCATCCCTTTTAGTATTAACCCGACAAAGTCTACCTACACTTGATCGATCAGTTTATGGAAAAGCATCAGGAACTGAAAAGGGTGGATATATCCTAAAAGAAGCATCAACAGACAAACCATCATTGATATTAATGGCAACCGGATCAGAAATCGGACTCACAATAAACGCTGCTGAACAATTGGAGAAGAAAAATATCGCTACCCGCGTAGTAAGTTTACCATGTTGGGAGTTATTTGAAAAACAAGATCAGTCATACAGAGATGAAGTCCTTCCGGTTGATGTGAGGAATCGAATTTCTGTTGAGGCGGCCGCTACGTTTGGATGGCATAAATGGGTTGGAAGCGAAGGGGTTACTATCGGTGTGGATCGATTTGGCGAATCTGCTCCGTTCGAACAGGTTTACGAACATCTTGGAATTACCGTTAAGCGGATCGTTGAAGAAGGCGAAAAACTTGCCGGTTAAAGCAGAAACTTTCCTCACAAAGTTCGTCTTTGTGAGGAATTTTCCGTGTTCTACTTCTATTCTGATCCCGCTACTTTTCGGATCGGTTCAATTTTATGAACCGTGGTAAAGGTAATATCATCCAACGGTTTTTCATCTCCCATAAACGATTCAATGGACGACTGAATTTTTTGAGAAATCGTTTTAGAGTGAAGAGACCCATAAATTGATAAAAGCCCATCAAGCCGATCGATACCGTACTCTTCTCCTTTATCATTCCGAGCTTCTGTTAACCCATCCGTGTAAAAGAGAATACTGTCCCCTTTTTCAAACTGAAATTTCTTCTCTACCATTTTCTTTTTTAAGATTTTTGTAGAAGTCATCCCCAACGCAAATCCATCCGTTTTAAGCTGAAAGGTAGAATCCATTTTCCGGCTATAAAATATAGGTTGATTGTGTCCTGCACGGGCAAACGAAAAATGATTTTCACCAATGGGGAAAAAAGCGGCACAAGCAGTCACAAATGTCTTATCCGATTTGTTTGATTTGATGTACTCATTGAGCTCAAGGAAAAGCTCTTTGGGTGATGGATGTAACTTGTTTATCAACAGGTGCACCAATGCCTGAATCCTAACCATATACAAAGCAGCGCTCATTCCTTTCCCTGAAACGTCTGCAATGATCACGTAAGTGCCTTTATCGGTATTGATCACATCAACGTAGTCACCTCCAACTTCCTGGGCTGTAGCGGCAAATGAGTAGGATTCAATCGAATCTCGTTTTATGCTTGATGCGGGCAAAAGACTAAGCTGAATATCCCGTGCAAAGTTTAACTCTTGTTGTACATCCGATTTTTCGAGTAGCTCAATCATTAAGATCACCAGCATGGCTACAAACGAAACCGGTAAAAGAATGGGGTGATAGAATACTCCCGCTAATCCAATAAATGAGAAGAAATAATAGGAAATAAAAAGCACCAGAGAAATTCCAAAAACGAGACGACGTACAGGATTAAGACGCTTTGTTAATGCACCAAGTACACTTAAAAACTTTTGAAAAGCCGGAATTTCATCTTCCGAAACTTTAGGGTTTTGCTCCCTGATTGCATCTTTATACAGTTTTTTAAGCCTGTCGGAATCTGCATGTAACTCCTTACCAAGCTGCTGGGAGCTCATTCCGGAAACATACTCTCGGTAAAATGATTTTGTCTCGTTTTTTAAACCCATAACCTTTGTTTAGTTACTGTGGCAGTACGAAGTAGAATTAGAAAAGTTACTCGTTTCATCAAATATCTACGAGTAAAAAAAATCACAGATTAATATCCTCACTTGTTCTGTAAACAGTAGCTATCATAATGGCCAATAACTTATCAGAAGAATTTGTGATTCTGCATTCGAAAACACCTGTTTTATGAGTTAAGTTGATGCATTTTGATGTGGCAATTAACTGATTTCCCACAGAACTTGTTTTAGTAAATGAAATGGAATTATCCAGTGCCAACGCAACTCTTCCGTATGTTGCTGCAGAAAAGGCGAGGGCAGTATCAGCCAAAGAAAACAGAATGCCACCATGGGTTACATTAAACCCGTTCAACATCTCATTCCGAACGGAGCAACTGACTTTGCAAAATCCCTCTTTTACGTCTACGATTTCAATCCCCATCCACTGACTAAAAGGGTCATTTTTTAGAAGATGATGAACTATTTTTGATGGATCAGGTTGATCTGGTTTATCCATAGAATTTTTGATCATTTCGGACTTTTCGTTTTAGCAATGGATTTGGCCGATATCGATCCTCTCGATATTCTACCTGAAGGGCACTCATCCAGTCTAAAACTACAGACGGATTTAGTTCATCAGCCCATTTTAACAATCCTTTTGGATAGTTTACACCATTTGTCATGGCAAGGTCTACATCTTCGATGGTGGCCACATTCATAAATACGGCATCGCAAGCTTCGTTAATCAACATTGCGAGAATTCGATGGAAGATTTTTTCGCCAAGTTGTTTGTCCTTTTTCGGTTCCGAATTTTCAGCGTCTTTTCCATATTCATAGAAACCAATTCCGGATTTTCTGCCCAAACGTCCCGCTTCAACCAATCGTTTTTGTGCAAAAGATGGTTTGAACCGTGGGTCGTAATAAAATTCCTTAAATACGGTTTCCGTCACTTTGTAATTAACATCATGACCGATCAGATCCATTAGCTCAAAGGGTCCCATTCGAAAACCTCCAATCTCTTTCACCGCCCAATCTATTGTTGCAGCATCAGCAATTCCTTCCTCATAAATCCGAAGGGCTTCACCATAAAAAGGCCTTGCAACACGGTTCACAATAAACCCGGGAGTGTCGGATGCCAGAACTGTGGTTTTTTTCCAGCTGTCAATGAGTTCACGGGCTTCCTCCTGCACGGTTTGATCTGTGGAAATTCCCGGAATAATTTCAACCAATTTCATGAGTGGTGCAGGGTTGAAGAAATGGATTCCCAGAAGCCGCTCCGGATTGTCAAGACTTGATGAAATGGCAGCGATGGAAAGGGAGGATGTGTTGGTTGCAAGAATGCAATCTTTGGGTACAATAGCTTCAAGACGAGCAAACTGATCTTGTTTGATTTGCAGATCTTCAATAATGGCTTCTAAAACTATTCCACACTTTTTAAAATCAGTAAGGTGATCCACAAAATGAATGCGAGACAAAATGCCATCAACCTCATCCTGACTCATCCTCTCTTTTTCTACTTGACGATTCAGAATCTTGACGAGACCTTCTTCAGATTTTTTTAATTGATCAGGAAATGCATCAAAAAGAAAAACCTCATGCCCAAATGTTGATGCAATTTGCGCAATTCCGCTGCCCATCGTTCCAGCTCCAACAATTCCTACCCTACTGTTTTTATCCAAACTCATCTGTTGATTTTTAATTCAATTGTTTGCGGATCAAAAATAAGCAATCAAAAGGCAAAACCCATGTATTGATAAATTGAAAATTAATTGATATCATTATGATATCACAATTAACACACTATTGTCATGTCAATTCTCATTTGTCAGATAATGACCTGACAGTCCCGATACCTCGGGATCAGCGTCAAATAATCAACGCTGTCAGATCCAGTGGGTGCTGACAGGTTGAATCCGACATTTCATGTTTGATTTAACACTATAATGTTATGCCGAATATACTTATACGAAATATTGAGAAAGAAACCCTTGATCGGTTGAAAGATCAGGCAAAAAATAATAATCGCTCATTACAGGAGGAGTTAAAGGAAATGCTGGAAATGTATTCCGGAGTAAAACAGGACAGGGCGATTGAAATGGTTCAAGAATTACAGAGGAAATACAAAGCGTCAGGTAAAGAATTTCCGGATAGCAGTGAGGAAATCAGTAAAGACAGACAACGATGAATGTTGTTGATACTTCGGTAGTTACAAAATGGTTTTTTAGAGAACCGAATTCAGATATCGCGGTCAAGCTTTTGCAAAAGGAAAGATTTTTTTACGCGCCAGATTATCTTAAAATTGAATTCTTATCAAATATCACAAAGAAAGTAAGAGCAGGATTTTTAACTGCAAACGCTGGAAGAGATAGAAGAGGTGATGTTGATAGAATGAGCTTGTATTTTGAACTCTATAAAGAGTTAGAAAATCTGGCATTCGAGCTTTCCACTCAATATCCCATCACCTTTTATGATGCACTTTTTGTGGCTTTGGCATTTCGTGAACGGGTAGTTCTCTATACATTTGATAAAAGATTAAAGAGAAGCATTAAAGGTACAGAACTTGATAGGTTTGTAGTAATTCCCGATTAGTACTAAGGCAAGCATGAAATATGGGATGTCTATTGTTGGCTGAGCACCCACCGGATCTTACAGCGTTGAGAGTGTTATGGATTTCAAATCAATTCATAGACCCGTTAGGTTTTTAAAAAACCTGACGGGTCTTTTTTTAAAACCGATGTTGACAGAACCCGAAAAAACACCGGGAATGTTGTCGGGACTTTTTTATAAAAATGGTTATATTTGGGTTGTGAACGACGCTGACAGAAACCCGGAAATACGCAGGGAATGCTGTCATGTCGTTTATGCAAAAGTGATTTCAACAACACTACTCCCCTTTATATTCCGGTTTTCTCTTCTCTAAAAATGCAGCCACTCCTTCTTGGTAATCTTCGGTTTTACCGGCTTCACTTTGTAGTTCTGCTTCAAGATTTAGCTGTTCATCCAGGCTGTTTTCGAACGAGTGGTTCAAAGCTTTTTTATAGAGTCCAAATCCGTTAGTGGGCAATTTGGCAAGCTTTTGAGCAATTTCCACTGTTTCGCTCTCCAGATTGACATGGGTCACGGCTTTATAAATGAGTCCCATTTCGACAGCTCTATCAGCGGTTATTTTTTCATCTAACAAATACATGGCATTGGTTTGTGCCAGGCCTACCAATCGGGGAAGAAAGAAGGTTCCACCACTGTCGGGTATCAACCCAATTTTACTGAATGCCTGTACAAACGTGGCTTCGTGTGAAGCGATAACAATATCACAGGCAAAAGCAAGATTTGCTCCGGCACCGGCTGCTGTTCCCTGAACTGCGCAGACTACGGGTTTTTCCAGATTTCGAATAGCCCTTATAATTGGATTGTATGTTGTTTGAACGGTATCAGCTAACGTATAATTCTCATCTTTTGCACGCTCTACAACTTCCGGCAAATCCTGCCCTGCACAAAAAGCTTTTCCATTGGCTTTTAAAATCACACATCGAACATCATCCGATTCAGCTTCTTTGAACGCCTCTTGAAGTTCAAGCGCCATCGGTTCTGTAAAGCTGTTGTACTTCTCGGGACGGTTTAGGGTGATGGTTAAGATTTGATTATCTAAAGAATGATTAATCAGAGAGGTTTGCATTCGCTTTGATTTTGCTTGAAATAAATTCTATTTATGTGAAACCATAAATCAAGTATTGGCTATCTTGAATGTAATTTAAATGTATGAAATTCAACATACTTATTTGCCTATTTCTTATTCCAATTTCAGTTTTAGGACAGGCTTATAGTTGGGAAAAAGAAGCAGTGTTTAATGAATTTTACAACCCCTTTAGTGTTTTTAAAATAAGTGATGATGATCTTCTTATTTACGATACTCGAAATACACAACAGCCAATAAATCAGGTTTCTTTAAAAGAAGATTCGTTTAGATTGACAAACAATTTGTCAAGTGGTCAGGGTCCTGGAGAGGTTAATGATACGTTCTATAAAAGGATAACAACATTTTCGAATGGTAATATATTGCTTTGGGACAGGGGACAAGCAATGCTAACTATATACGATGATTCACTGAATTATATAAGTGATTTGGAAGGCGGGGCACTTCAATCAGGTATCATTCAAGCCGGATTAATTAATGATTCCACGTTGGTAACGGTGGAGAATGATCAGGAAAATGTGTTCAAAGCATGGAAACTTCTTGATAACGAAACCACAAGCAACGAACCCATCTGGACGATCTCATTTGATGATTATCCTCAGCTCAATGGATTAAGAAATTTTATTTTAATGCAGGCAATGTATTTCATGAATTATGATGGTTTTCTTTATGTAGCTTTTGAGCATTCATCAGTTATTCTTGCATTGGACGCCGATGGAATAGAGTTTATTAATGACAAACCTGATGAGAACTCATTTCCGGAATTTGATTCTGAGAACCCGGTATTTTCATTACCGAATATGGGAAGTTATGTTGAGGGGACAAGAGACCTGGATGTGGATGGAGATTATATTTATATCATATATAAAGGAGAAAGCACATCAAAATGGGAGCAGTTGAGATATAGAAACAATAGTGTCCTAAACGTTTCAGGGGTTCAATAAATATAGCATTTCTGCTTATTC